>CAYXVF010000149.1:0-12361 GCA_964468125.1 uncultured Bdellovibrionales bacterium
CTAGGAGGTGCATCATGCAAGCCGATCTTCAGAAGTTTCTTCAAACCTGTGCCCGCGTAAACCGTGGCCGAAAGCGCCCACGGTACCCGGAGGCGCTCAAGTATGAGGCCGTTCGCCTGCTCCGCGCGCTCCAGCGCGACGTCGTGAATCAGCGCGATGCGGCGATGAAGCTGCGTCTCAATCTCCACACGCTCCAGGCGTGGTGGCGGATTGTCGATCAGTTTGCAACAATCCCGCCATAGTTTACATAAGGTTCATTATCAGACAATCAGTGGCTTTTGGTTTTCTGATGATCTCGCGTTTTAGATGGCGCGTCAAGCAACTCGCGCGACCATTCTGCGACGATGCACGGCGCAGTCTAGGACGACTCCAACCATTTTGTTGGTGACACCGCGGGCACCGGACTCTTTGCGAAGTCTCTGGTGTTCCGCGTAGCGATACGGCTGTCTCAGAGACTGGCAGAAGAGCCACGGTGTGCTGGCGCTCACCTGTGCAAACCGCTGCACGTCCTGAAGCAATGTTGATGCTTCGATGTTTTTTTCTAGCAGACTTGAACACGTGGTCTGCTAACCTCCCTAGGCGATTGGATTTCCGAGCCGGAGCAGTAGCTGCGCCGCGGCACGAGCGTCTGACAGGGGGGAATGGTGGTCGAGCGGAAGATCGAGGTAGTGACATGCCACGTCGAGCGCGCGGTATCCTCGCCCGAGCAGCGATTCGCACAACGCCATCGTGCAAATCCAGCGGACGCTTGGCCGCTCGAGCCCCCAGTTGACTGCGCAGGCTCGAAGGACGCGTCGCTCGAAAGCGGCATTGTGCGCGACCCAGGTCTCGTACCTGCGCAAGCAATCCAGAAGGCTCGGCCAGAGTTCTGCGAACGAGGCGGCGCCTGCCAAGCGATCCTCATCGATGCCGTGGATCGGTGTGTACTGAAGCCGTCTAGGACTTGGGCGGAACAGCTGCCGCATTTCCCAAACGCATTTGCCCTTCTCCACTGCGGATGCACCCAAAGCGCAAATGGAGCGTGGGTCCGCATTGGCGAGCTCGAAGTCGAGCGCAACGAACCGGTCAGGTACTTTGGTGCGCGTCATCGGACCGAAGGTAGCACTCCAGGCGCCGAGGGTGGCTCGCTGTGAACCCACCAATTAAGGGCTGTTGGGCGAAGCTCAAGAGGGACGAGGTTCCTGGCGAGTCGAAGAGCCGGATCGTCGGATGGCATCCGCTCGAACATCATTGCGCGGACGTTGCCGCGGTTCTGGAGGGACTCCTGGGCTGCGAGACCATTCAGCGACGTCTCGCTCGTCTCGGGGGGCGCGAAGAGTTGGATGATGTCGATATTTCTCGTCTCTGCTACCTCGGTGCGCTGCACGACGCAGGCAAGGTCAACCACGGCTTTCAGGCCAAGCGAGATCCTGCCCTACGTTCGAGCTGGGCCGGCCACGTGCAGGAGGTCATCGCCCTCTGCTTCGACAAACGAGGTCCGAACGATCTTTTCAATAAGGCAATCGATGCGCTGCGCCTCCTCGACCTTCTTCCCTGGTTCGATGACGACGAATACCTCCTCACCACCTATTGCTGCGCTTCGTTCGCTCACCACGGCAAGCCAGTTCCGGTTGAGGGTACGAATGCACCCGTTCGCTCGATCTGGGAGCGGAGTGAGGGGCGTGATCCAATGGCGGGACTGCGCGAGCTCGCGGACGCCGCCAAGTCGTGGTTTCCCGACGCCTTCGTTCTCGACCACGCGGCGTTGCCCAAGGCTCAGCCCTTCATTCACGGCTACTCCGGGCTGCTCATGCTCGCAGATTGGATCGGTTCGGACTCGTCAGACCGCGCTTTCCCATTCTCAGTCGATGGTACGACTTCCGAGCAACGGATGGAGTTCGCGCGGGAGAGAGCGTCGTTGCTTCTCTCGCGTCTCGGTCTCAACCCTCACAACGCTCGTCAGCAACTGACCGCGGAGTCTACGCGTTTTGACGCGCTCAAGTCCGACCCTCAACATCGAGCAAGACCGGCGCAGTCCGCAATTGAAGAGCTCGAAGTCTCATCCTCCGGCAGCACTGTCGTCCTCGAGGCCGAGACGGGCTCCGGCAAGACCGAGGCCGCGCTGATTCACTATCTGAAGCTGTTCCACGCTGGCCACGTCGATGGGCTCTACTTCGCTCTGCCGACTCGTACCGCAGCGACTCAGATCTATGAGCGGGTTGTCGAAGCGCTGCAGCGGGTTTTCCCGGATGCAGACACTCGCCCCGCCGTCGTTCTCGCGGTGCCGGGCTATCTCAGGGTCGATGATGCCGAAGGGCGACGGGGCCCTGGATTCGACGTGCGTTGGGAGCCGACTCTCGCGTCGCCCGAGTCTCTTTGGAACGACGACGAACGAGAACGCTTCCGCTACCGCGGTTGGGCTGCCGAGCATTCCAAGCGCTACCTCGCCGGCGCAGTCGTTGTGGGCACCATCGACCAGGTGCTCATGAGCGCGCTCCGCGTGAATCACGCGCATCTGAGGGCGAGTGCCCTGCTGCGCCATCTGCTGGTGGTCGACGAAGTGCATGCATCCGATGCGTACATGACAGAGATTCTCACAGAGGTCCTCGATCGACATAGGGCAGCCGGAGGCCACGCCTTCCTCATGTCTGCAACGCTGGGGGGTGCCGCGAGAACGAGCCTGCTCGGCAGAGACTCCCAGTGTCCTTCCTTGGACTCAGCGCTCGAGGCGCCCTACCCGCTTCTTTCCTATCGCAAGGAACCTTCGCCCACCGCTGAACACTCGGCGGTGGAGCACGACGGCCGCCGGCGAACAGTCACGACGCAGCTCGTAGACGACCTCGCCGATCCAAAGGCGGTAGCCGTCCGAGCGCTGGCTGCAGCCCGGCAGGGCGCGCGTGTGCTCGTACTCCGAAACACTGTGAACGCGTGTATTGCGACCCAGCGTTGTGTGGAGTCGCTCGTCGGTGAAGCCGAGCGCGACTTGCTCTTCGCCGTTGGCTCGGTCGCGGCTCCTCACCACGCCCGTTTCGCCAAAGAAGACCGGCAGGCACTGGACCGCGCTATCGAGAAGTCACTCGGCAAGAGCCGCTCCGGCGCTCAGGGTCAGATCGCGGTCGCAACACAGACCGTGCAGCAGAGCTTGGACCTCGATGCAGACCTCTTGATCACCGACCTCTGTCCGATGGACGTACTTCTCCAACGTGTCGGCCGGCTCCATCGGCACGACCGCACCGACCGGCCAGTGCCGTATCAGTCACCTATCGTTGTGGTCCTGGTGCCGGACGCCCCGGCGCTCGATCAGTACCTGTCCGACAAAGGCGATGCGCGAGGACCGCGCGGCTCTGGCATCGGCACCGTCTACGATGATCTCCGAATCCTGCAAGCCACGTGGGATCTCTTGGCAGGGACCGGGACGCTTCAGATTCCGGACGCCGCCCGTGCTCTCGTCGAGCCGACCGTGCATCCGGAAGCGCTCGATACACTCGCGAAAACCAGGGGGGAACGCTGGGAGGCCCACGCGGTTCGGCTCGCCGGCCGCATCGGAGCCGATCGGACCGTCGCCAGGCTAAATGTGTTCCGCCTCGATGAGGACTTCTCGCAGCTTTCGTTCCATCGCCCGGACGACGGGCAGATCAAGACGCGGCTCGGCGAAGGGGATCGCCTCGTTGAGCTTCCGGAACCTTGGCTCAGTCCTTTCGGTGAGCGCGTTCGCTTCATCACCCTCCCCTACTGGCTTGCGCGGGGGGCGGAGGCGGCCACGGGCGCTGAAGACGTTCAGGCTGGGGATGACGTGTTGAGCTTTCGTTTTGGTGAGCGACAGCTGGTCTACGACCGCTGGGGCCTGAGGGAAAGGGAGAAGTCACAATGAGCGAAACGCCGCGCTACTCACTCTTACACGATCCAATCGTGTCTGTGCGTTCGCCGGGGCGGACGAATCGGAGACGTCTCATCTTGCCGGAACTGTACAGCGCGCTTGCGCATGACGGTGAGGTCGGTGACTTTCCAGCTGTCGCTGCTCACCAGCGCCAGTCGTGGCATGCCTTCCTCGTGCAGATTGCAGCGATGGCGTTGCACAAGGCTGGGGAGACTGGCGTTGTCCATTCAGCTGAGCGTTGGCGTGAACTTCTGCTCGAGCTCGTAGATCAGAGAGAGAGTGCGTTCGCTCTGGTCGAAAACGACCTGTCGAAACCCGCACTGCTTCAACCCCCAGTCCCAGAGTCGAGTATCGACGGGTGGACCAAGGTCGCGACGCCAGACGCATTGGACATCATGGTGGCCTCGAAGGTCCACGATGTGAAAGCCGCGCGGGCGGCAGGCGCTGGCCCCGAGGACTGGCTCCTCGCGCTGGTCAGCCTCCAGACCATGCAGGGGTTCTCGGGCAATACGCTCAACGGCATCGGACGGATGAACAGTGGGTACGGAAGCCGACCTGAGGTGAGCCTCACGCCGTCGCTCGTGCCAGGCCCACGATTCCTCCGTGACGTTGAGGTCCTCCTCGCGACGCGTTCCGACGTGGTCGCGACGTACGAATACGCTGAATCCGATGGGCATACCCTCTTGTGGCTGCTGCCTTGGGACGGAACCGACAGCCTCGCCGTCGGTTCGTGTGATCCCTACTTCGTCGAGATCTGTAGGCGCGTACGCTTCACCGCTGAAGATGGGGAACTTCGGTGCTTCTATCGCGGAACGAAGAGCCTGCGATTGGATGCGAAGCAGCGCAAGGGCGTGCTTGGTGATCCATGGACCCCAATCGATGCAGGTGGGGAGAAGTCACTGACGGTCAGCGGCGAGGGTTTCACGTACGATAAGACCCAGAAACTGATCTGGGGCAGTGACTATCAACGGCCTGCGACTCAGCTTGCGCGGCCAGAAGACCCATCCGAGATGTTTTTCACCGCTCGCGTCCTGGTGCGGGGCAACAAGACAGAGGGTTTCCATCAGCGCCTCCTGCTGCTCCCGAAGTCCGTGCGCCGTCGCCTTGCTAAACCTGAGGGCTCAACCCAGCTCAGCGAGATTGCGAGCGCTTGGGTGAGTCACTCTGCCACTATGAAGGCAAAGGTTCTGAAGCCCGCCCTGTTGAACCTGGTCCAAGGTGGTCCAGAAAAGCTGAACTTCAAAGACTCGCGCGTAGACCCGTTCCTCGACCGGTACGAGGCTCGAGTAGACCAACGCTTCTTCGATGCTCTCTTCGAAGCGCTGGAGACCGCGGGTGACGATCTCTCTCCGCTCAAAGAGATCGGCTCCGTCTGGGGCGAGGTACTGGTGGCGATCGGCACCGAAGTTCTTGATGAGGCCATCGGTCGCGCTTCGGTCTCTAGCCCTCGTCATTATAGGGCCGTCACCGCCGCCCGCCGGACGTTCTTCGGCGCCGCACGAAACAATGGCTTTCCACGCCGACACGCCGAAACGGCTGCAACGGAGGTAACAGAATGACGGAACCCACAGAAGGCGCGTCGGCGCCGGATCGGTTCAACGTAGCACGGCTACATGCACGCATTTCGAGCATGGGGTCGGGAGACCAGGCCTCGTTGCGCCGCGATCCGATGACGTCCTTGGCGTTCTACAAGCTCCATGCGGAGCAGTTCCCAAAGGTCTCGCGGCCGGAGACGATGATGCGTTGGGGGGCACTCGTTCGTGCTGTAGCGATCCTAGGCGAGCTTTACTCGCCAACGATTTCGCTTGGAGCTGCCCTTGCAGCGGGGGGCTTTAGCGAGCTGAGGCTAACTCGCCTGCTTCGCGCGCAGGGTGAGCAGCTCGAGGGTCAAGTGGTCGCTTGCGCGCGTTTCCTCGCCGCAAAAGGGCAGTCGCATGACATGCGAGGCCTCTACGCGCTGCTCACCCCGGGCTCAGGCCACGCGCGGTCCGCTGAGTACGCCCGACAACGCATCGCCAGTGACTATTTCCAGGCGCTGTCCTGAAACACGAAGGAAGAGAAGACATGACAGGCAGGTTCTTGCAGATTCACACGCTCACCCCATATGCCGCGGCGCTACTCAACCGAGACGACGCTGGTTTCGCAAAGCGATTGCCTCTCGGTGGGGTGACTCGCACGCGAATCTCCTCTCAGTGCCTGAAGCGTCACTGGCGCACCCACGACGGTGAAGACAGCTTGGAGGCACTCGACCTCCCGGAAACCATCCGTTCAAGGCGCACGTTTGAGCATGAGATCATCGAGCCTCTCGTTGCGGGTGGAGGCGACGCTGCGAGGCTTCGTGCCGTCACGGAGGCGGTGATGCACGTAGTCTTGGGTGAAAGCGCGAAAGCCAAAGAGACGGGCAAGGCGAAGAAAGAGGAGGAAGGGAGCAACGGGTCTCAACTCCACACGAGTCAGGTGACCGTGCTGGGTCAGCCCGAGCTGCACTACCTCCGCGACCTCATCGACACCCTTTCCAAGGACCTCTCCGGAGAGAGTGAGTCGCTTGCGAAAGACGCAGCTGCGCTCGTTAAGAAGGCGTTCGACAAAGATGTGAAGGCCAACCTCCGTGAGATGGTCATGGCCGGCGGGCTTGGAGCGGCGCTCTTTGGCCGCATGGTGACGAGTGACATTCTCGCACGATGCGATAGTGCGATTCACGTGGCCCACTCGTTCACCGTCCACGAGCAAGACTCCGAGGACGATTACTTCTCGGCGATGGATGACTTGGTCGAGGAAGCCGGAGAGCAAGGGAGCGGACACATCAATAGCAGTGAGCTCACATCTGGGCTCTACTATGGCTACGTCGTCGTCGATCTCCCCTTGTTGGTGTCCAACCTCACCGGCTGTGACCGTAAGGACTGGTTGACCGCAGACCGGACGACTGCCGCCGAGCTCGTCTCTCGACTCATTGCACTGATCAGTACGGTGTCGCCGGGGGCCAAGCTTGGATCAACGGCGCCCTACTCCTACGCGGACTTTGTGATGCTGGAGCACGGCTCCCAGCAACCGTGCAATCTCGCCAAGGCCTTCGTTGAGCCGGTCTCGGCTTCTGGGAACGTTCGTGCGGAGACCTTTGCCCGTCTCGATGAGGAACTCGCCGACCGCGATCGGATGTATCCATCAACCGGTCAGCGCGCGTTTGCCGGGATCCGGGGTTCCGAGCGGCTGCGCGAGCGTGCAGAGCCGAAAGAGTCGGTCGCCGAACTCAGGGAGTGGGCCAAACAGCGCGTCCTCGACGGAGGCGCATGATGCGCGTACTCCTGCTGCGCCTGGATGCGCCGCTCATGAGCTTCGGTGCTCCGATCGTCGACAACCACGGGGTGATTCAAGAGCTTCCCGGATTATCGATGCTCACCGGTCTCATCGGCAATGCGCTCGGCTACGATCACCGTGACTCGGACGCTCTGCAGCGACTGCAAGACAGGCTGAAATACGCGGTCTGCCGCGAGCGCGCTGGAGAGAAACTGCGTGACTTTCAGACCGTCGACTTCAGTCAAGGCACGGATGATTTCAAGGTCTCAAAGACTGTCGGTTGGACAACGCGTGGTCGTGTTGAGAAGCGCGCCGGCGGGGACGCGACTATCCGTGAGAAGCACATCCGCTACCGCGACTACTGGGCGGATGCACGGTACCTGCTCGCGGTGACACTAGAGGCACCCGATGAGGCTCCCACCGTCGACAACGTGGCAAAGGCGATCGAAGAGCCAGAGCGGCCGCTCTTCCTCGGGCGAAAGGTGTGTTTGCCGGCATCACCGCTCGCCGTAGGTGTTGTGGACGCGGCATCGCTCCTCGCCGCGCTCAAGGCGGCTGGGGAGTCCTCACCCGCCGGGCAACCCATGACCGTGTTCTGGGAGGAAGGCGACGCGCCGGAGTGGGAAGGTGCGTCCACGCCGTTCAGCGTCACCGACGAGCGTGACTGGCGGACACAGCTTCACGGAGGGCAGCGCATTATGCGGCGCTCTTCCCTTCGCGGGAACGAGGAGGTCACGAATGAGTAGTCAGGACCTCTACCTTGTTCGTGTCGACCTCGGTCTCTCTGGGCTCGTCGACCTGGCGCGGCGAAGAGGTTTGCCCCGCTACGATTTTGACGAAGGGCAGGCGGTGCATTGTGCGCTGGGCGAGATCTTCCGTGACAAGGCTCCGAAGCCCTTTGCGCTGCCCGGACCTCGTGAGCGTAAGCGCACCCCAGGAGTACTTCAGGTTCACGCCTACTCGAGCGAATCGAAGGAGGCTCTGATTGCCAGCTCACAGAACTTCGCTGACCTCGACCTTTATGAGCACTTCGACCCTGATTCCGTCAAAGACAGGCGCTTGCCACCGACGTTCCCGGAGAAGATGGGGTTCTCCGTTCGCTTAGCACCGGTGGTTCGACTGAGCAGTGACGTAGACGTCACGGTCGAGCTTGCGGGAGAATCGAAGCAACTCTCTAGGCGCCGCGGCGCCGAAGTAGATGCCTTCGAGGCCGCCTGCTTGCGGGCTCACAAGCAAGGCGAAGCCCCCCTACCCTCCGAGTCCCGTGGCCAGGTCTACCTCGATTGGTTCAAGGCGCTCGCCAGCCGGACCGGTGGCTTTGAGGTCGAACGGGCGCGGCTAGACGGTCAGCAATGGTTGCGGATGTGGCGCCGTGATCACGATCCCAAGGGCCGAAAGAGCCACAAGCTCCTCCGCCCTGAAATCTATGTCTCTGGTCTTCTCAGTGTCACAGACCAGCGTGAGTTCCGGGAGGTCCTGCGGAGAGGGATTGGTCGCCACAAGGCATTCGGCTTCGGCATGTTGAAGCTGCGGCCCGCCCGGGAGGCGTAGTCGTGCTGAAGGGGCGACTGGGCTTAGAGACCGCGCGCATCCCACACAAGGATCGCCACGGCATCATGTGGCTCGCCCGAGGCAAGCTGACCGTGAGTGAGGGGACACTGAGGTTCTCGACCGTCGGCGACGGCGAGCTTGCAGCTGGCCAGTATGAGATTCCGTTTCAGATGCTGTCGTGTATCGTGCTGCAGCCCGGCACCACCGTCTCCCACGACGCTCTTCGACTCCTTGCACGGCATGGGACGGGGCTAGTCGCCACAGGGGACGGTGGCGTTCGCATGTACGCGAGCATGCCTTTCGGCCCAGATCGATCGAGGCTTGCTCGGCGCCAAACGGAGCTCTGGTCGGATCCTGACGAGCGACGCCACATCGCGCGCCGTATGTATGCACTACGCCTGGGGGAAGTGCTTCCGGACAAGAACCTGAATGTCTTGCGGGGGATTGAAGGGTCGCGAGTCAAAGCAGTCTATCAGCGGTTGGCTAGCCAGTACGGGATTGAGTGGTCAGGTCGCCAATACGATCGCGAAGACCCAACGAAGACCAATCCGCTGAATCAGGCCATCAATCATGCTGCGGTAGCAGTTCGTTCGTGCGCGATGGTCGCGGTCGCCGCCACCGGCGCGATCCCCCAACTTGGCTTTGTTCATGAAGACTCTGGCATCTCTTTCTGCCTCGATATCGCCGATCTCTTCCGCGACGACGTGACGCTGCCGATCGCGTTTGCGGCGGCTGCTTCACGATCCGCCGGAGCTCAGCGCGGTGATGAATTGGAGCGAGCGGTGCGGAAGCAGGCGGGGATGGTGCTGGGTCGGAAGAAGGTGGTCACGAGCATGATTGATCGCATCAAACAGCTTCTCGATGAGGACGACGTTGGGAGTGCCGAGTGACGATCGTTGTTACACGGAACGTTGCGCCGAGGTTTCGAGGGTTCCTCGCATCCTGCATGCTCGAGATCGCGCCCGGGGTCTACACGAGTCCTTCCATGACGCGTGCAGTGCGTGACCGAGTTTGGACCATCTTGAACGATTGGTTTGATCTGTTCAACGACGCCGACGCTTCGATTGTGATGACCTGGCCGGACAAGACGAAGCCAGGACGCCAGGATTTCGACTTTCTTGGTGTGCCACCAAAGCAGCTTGCCGACCTCGACGGTGTTCTCGTCGTACATCGTCTAGGTGTGCAAGCTGTAGATTGACCACAAGCTCTTTGAAAACTGAATACTCTTTGCGCAATGATGACACCTGTGTCAGGGGCTCCCCCGCGCACGCGGGGATCGACCCGCGCGCCTTAGCCTCGGCACCACCGGGCTGCGGGCTCCCCCGCGCACGCGGGGATCGACCCTCGGCGCGCTCGGCGTCGTCGGCGTACGTTCCGGCTCCCCCGCGCACGCGGGGATCGACCCACCGCCTTGTTTACCGATGACATGCCTTCTACGGCTCCCCCGCGCACGCGGGGATCGACCCGTGATTGTGTGCCCCAGCGAGCGCAGCGCCTCGGCTCCCCCGCGCACGCGGGGATCGACCGCCTGATGGCAATATCTGCGAGCTCTTCTTCCGGGCTCCCCCGCGCACGCGGGGATCGACCCTCAGAGACACCGCGCTTGCGGAGCTCGTCTACGGCTCCCCCGCGCACGCGGGGATCGACCCGCCGTAGGCGATTCCGCCTGCAGTGCTTCAAGGGCTCCCCCGCGCACGCGGGGATCGACCCCGGCAATCTTGGTCCCCCGCCGCTAACCCAAAGGCTCCCCCGCGCACGCGGGGATCGACCACGTGACGAGGATTTTTGGCGGACTGGGGTGCGGCTCCCCCGCGCACGCGGGGATCGACCCTCATCCAGCAAGAACAGAGACGCCGGTTCGTGGGCTCCCCCGCGCACGCGGGGATCGACCCGAGCTCGCCCCGTACTTCCCCGAAGGGGGGAAGGCTCCCCCGCGCACGCGGGGATCGACCCCCGCGAGGGGTCTGGAAATCGTAGTCGCCTACGGCTCCCCCGCGCACGCGGGGATCGACCCTAGGAGACTGTTTTTTAATCCAAGATGAAATTGGCTCCCCCGCGCACGCGGGGATCGACCCGGTGTCGGAACGCTCGCCACGAGCTGAGGAGTGGCTCCCCCGCGCACGCGGGGATCGACCCCCGACAGCAAGCGCCATGTGCTCCTGGATCACGGCTCCCCCGCGCACGCGGGGATCGACCCAAGTCGACGATGTGCTCGATGATGTGCTCGGCGGCTCCCCCGCGCACGCGGGGATCGACCCTGGAATTCGTGGAAGGGAGCGACCGATGAAAGGGCTCCCCCGCGCACGCGGGGATCGACCCTACACAAGCTTTGCGGGCCCGTGCTCAAAGAGGGCTCCCCCGCGCACGCGGGGATCGACCCTTTACCGCAATTCCAGCGGTTGGCTTGCTCAGGGCTCCCCCGCGCACGCGGGGATCGACCCACACGTTTATTGGTACGTATCGGTGAGATACAGGCTCCCCCGCGCACGCGGGGATCGACCCGCATCCTTCGCCGGATTCAGTCCGTCACCGGTGGCTCCCCCGCGCACGCGGGGATCGACCCCCACCCATTGCTACCATTCCAGAAGCACGAAAGGCTCCCCCGCGCACGCGGGGATCGACCCCACGCTGCTGACGCATTCCTGTACGCTTGGCGGGCTCCCCCGCGCACGCGGGGATCGACCCAAGAGAGAGACACGGAAAAGCGAGTACTCATCGGCTCCCCCGCGCACGCGGGGATCGACCCGGAGCGACCTGGTATCTGCAAATGACGCGCGAGGCTCCCCCGCGCACGCGGGGATCGACCCGCAGCTACGTCGGATCGCCATTCATCTTCGATGGCTCCCCCGCGCACGCGGGGATCGACCCCTCGGAGTAATGGGTAACCTCGAAGCCCCGAGGGCTCCCCCGCGCACGCGGGGATCGACCCTCTTCTTGCCTTGCTTCAGTAGGTGCTTGGCAGGCTCCCCCGCGCACGCGGGGATCGACCCGACACCGAGAGTTTCTGGCCGCAGCCTTTCGGGGCTCCCCCGCGCACGCGGGGATCGACCCTGAAGGCGACGTGGGATAAATGGACAGGGCTCGGCTCCCCCGCGCACGCGGGGATCGACCCGTTTATCTGCTCGGCGTGGCTGAGTCAGGCGCGGCTCCCCCGCGCACGCGGGGATCGACCCGTGGCGCAAGTGGTTCGACGAGGCCGGGTCGCGGCTCCCCCGCGCACGCGGGGATCGACCCGGACAGCAGCGCGCCTTTCGGGAGCTCTCGCGGGCTCCCCCGCGCACGCGGGGATCGACCCCTCGAAGTTGGTGATGTCGTAGACATTAGACAGGCTCCCCCGCGCACGCGGGGATCGACCCGCTCCTGTTGTACCAATTCTTGCGCCAGCTAGGGCTCCCCCGCGCACGCGGGGATCGACCCGTGAGAAAGATTGTTAAGCCCTCGTCTGATATGGCTCCCCCGCGCACGCGGGGATCGACCCGCGCGAGGTTCTGTCCGAGGAATTTACCGCACGGCTCCCCCGCGCACGCGGGGATCGACCTTTTGGGAAGGGGACTCAATCGTTCCAGAATGGGGCTCCCCCGCGCACGCGGGGATCGACCCGCGCTGATCGAATCGCTGCGTCTCCCATGGATGGCTCCCCCGCGCACGCGGGGATCGACC
>CAYXVF010000150.1:0-12105 GCA_964468125.1 uncultured Bdellovibrionales bacterium
CGTCGAAGCCCGCGTTCGAGAACGTGGACATCGACCTGGAGACCGGGAAGATCGTGGGACTCTTCTAGGCACGTCTCACCTAGCCTAGCGTTTTCACGGCATGGTGTAGGTCAGGTCCACCCGGTACGTGGCGGATCTGTAGCCGCGCACCATGAAGTACGCCTCGGTCGTGCCATTTGGTACGGTCAGCGTGCACGTTTCCGTCGCGCCACTGCGATAGGGTCGACAGTCGTAGTTGCTGGTGGTGGGTGGCGCTCCAAAGCGAACGTAGAGGTCCGGGTCACCGGAGCCCGTCATCACGGCGGTCAGATCCGTTGCCGCCGCGACCGAGAACGGCCCGTAGCTCTTGATCTCGCGCCGAGCCACCGCGTCCTCAAAGGACTCGGTGACCTCACCACCCTCATCCGGCGGTGGCTCGGTCCCGTCGCTCGGAGTCAGGTACATCACCGTCAGCTCATAGGTCGACGCGCTGTAACCGCGCACCATCACGTGGGCGGTGCTCACGTCTGCCGGCACCGGAATGCGGCAGGTTTCGTCCGATCCATTCAAATAGGGGCGGCAATCAAACTCGCTCGCCGTCGGCGCATCGCCAAAACGAACGTAGAGGTCAGCGTCTCCCGTACCGGTCATGGTCGCGGTGAAGGTCGAGCGTCCCACGACCTCGAAAGCTTCGAAGCGATCCTCATCGCCCTGGGCGAGCTCGCCGGAAAAGCTTTCGCTCACCTCATCGCCTCCCGGCGGCGGCAGCGGCTCCCCGCCACCGACCTCCGGCGCGGTCTCAGCGATCCATGCCTCGAAGGCCGAGACCCGGGCGTAGAGACCAGGGTAGTTCGGTCGGGCGCAGCCGCGTCCCCAGCTCGTCGCGCCGGCGAGGGCGTAGACCCCATTCTCGTCTCGCACCACCAGCGGCCCGCCCGAGTCCCCCTGGCACGCATCCTTGCCGCCGACACCGACAATCCCCGCCGCGATCTGGTCGTCGGTGATCGTGCGGCCGTAGAGCTCGCTCGTCTCTTCGTTCGATACGATGGGAACGGCGACCTGCTGCAGGTTCGGGCTCAGGTTGCCGCCTTCAGAAAGGGTGCCCCACCCGGTCACCACCGACAGGAGTCCCGCGTCGGTCAGCCCTGCCGCGGCCTGCGCTTCGGTCAGCACCGAGATCTTCTGAACGGTCGGGCCACTGAGATCGAAGGGCTCGCTCACTTTGACCAGCGCCAGGTCGCCGCCGTCCGGTGCGGAGCCGTTGTAGCCCGGGTAGACCAGAACGGCTTCGACGTCGCGATCTTGCCCCTGAGTGTCGGCGGATTCGGTCACCCCCGCGCGAATGAAGAAGGTCCGTCCTCCGACGACGCAATGCGCAGCAGTGAGGACCCAATCCTCGTGTACCACCGAGCCGCCGCAGAAATGTCCAAAGCTTCCGGATTGGAGCGAAACCTGCCAGGGAAAGTCGGTGATGTCGGCGTCTGTTCCGCCGACGATCGTATCCGGCTTGCGGTTCGCAGCCGCTTTGTCGTCGCCATTGGTGCTGGCGGGCTGCTCCACCGCGATTTCGGTTCCGCACGCTCCGACGAACGCGAGCGCACAGACCCCTACGAGGTCACTCCATCTCATCTTCATCCTATTCGCTCTCCTCATGGTCGCGCTTTGCGCGCGAACCTCTATTTGCGCGCTAACAAAGCGTGGGAGAGGGGGAGCGGACAAGGGGAAAGTGACCACTGAATGAACTTCGTGCGCACCCTGTGTGACGAGTGGGGCTATGTAGGACATCTACCGCAAGACGGCTTCGAGCCATTCAATGGCGGGGTCTAGCGCGCTCGGTCCATGGATGGCATAGGCGACGTTGAAGCCAGGCACTTCGATCGGTGGTTTCAAAGTGCGCACCGGACTAAACCGGCTGAAGAATTCGCCAACTCTTCTCGGCAGTGTCACGACGAGATCGGAGTCGGCAACGATCGCTGGGATGGCCATGAAGTGGGGGACACTCAGAATCACGCGGCGCGTTTCTCCAGCGTGATCGAGACCCTGGTCCACGTTGCCTTCAACGATTCCTCGCGCGGACATCAAGATGTGGTGCTCGGACACGTAGCGCTTCCGCGTCATTCGCCTGCCGACTCTAGGGTGGTCGCGCGCCACGAGACACACGAATTCCTCTCGGAAGAGCGTCACTCGCGACTCGAGATGACGTATCGACCACTCATCGGCGATGACCAGATCGATGTCCCCCTCCCGCAAACGCTCACTCACACGCTCGTCGAAGGGGAAGAGCTCCAGATACACGTTCGGTGCCTCGCTCCGGAGAGTGCGAATCAGCCCAGGAATGACCGTCAGCTCAGCGTAGTCAGTGGTCGCGATGCGAAAGCGACGGTCACTCGTTGCAGGGTCGAAGGTCGGGCGAGAGCCGAGGGTGTGCTCGATGGATCTGATGATTTCACGCAGCGGCCGCCGCAGGGAACGCGCCAGGGGCGTGGGCACCATTCGGGTCCCCTGCCGAACGAGCAGGGGATCGTCGAAGAGCACGCGCAGACGGGCGAGCGCCGCACTGACCGCCGGTTGCGTTCGATGCAGGCGCGCAGCCGCCCGGGAGACGCTCTCTTCGCTCAAGAGAACGTTGAGGCTGACGAGGAGGTTCAGGTCGACCGAGGATAAATCCATGAGATTGATATTACTGATAAAGAGTATCTATTTGAATGATGCGTCGGGTGCCCCTATCTCGGAGTTGCGTCGACGGACGGCGCACACGGAGGAGACGAATGATGCGCTACACGATGTTTGGACCCACGGGATTGCGGGTATCGGAGCTCAGCCTCGGAACGATGACTTTCGGGGAAGATTGGGGATGGGGCTCACCGGTCGACGAAGCGAAGACGATCTTCGAGCGGTACGCCGAGGCTGGTGGAAACTTCATCGACACGGCGAACCTCTACACGAATGGCACGAGCGAGCGGATCGTCGGCGAGCTCATCGCAGGTGAACGGCACAACTTCGTCGTCGCGACCAAGTTCTCACTGAGCACGAATCCAAAGGACCCCAACGCGGGCGGCAATCACCGAAAGAACATCTTTCGCGCTCTCGGGGAGAGCCTAGAACGCCTCCAGACCGACTACATCGACATCTATTGGCTCCACGCGTGGGACTCTCTCACGCCCGCCGAGGAAGTGATGCGCGCCCTCGATGACATCGTTCGCAGTGGCCGCGTTCACTACATCGGGCTCTCCGATGCACCCGCTTGGTATCTCGCCAAGGCCAACATGTTGGCCGAGCTCCGCGGGGGGACCGCCTTCGCCGGGATTCAAATGCAGTACAGCTTGATCGAACGCTCGATCGAGCGAGAGCTATTGCCCTACGCGCAGAGTCACGGCCTGACGACTGCGGCTTGGTCGCCACTGGGGGGCGGTATGCTCACGGGCAAGTACGGCGCCGGTGCTCGCCGCACCGAAGCCGCTGGCGCCCGCCATGCGGAAGGGGGACTGCGAGACTATTTCCTGACCGATCGAAACTTCGCGATCGCCGCGGTCGTAGAAGAGGTCGCGAAGGAGCACGGCTGCTCCATGGCTCAGGTAGCTCTCGCATGGCTGCGACACGAACGGTCAGGCATCATCCCGATTCTCGGTGCGCGCAAAGAGACCCAGCTCGCGGACAACCTCGCGAGCCTCGAGCTCGAGCTGACCGCCGAGCAGGTGAGGCGTCTCGACGAGGTGAGCGCGATTCCCTTGGGCTTTCCCTACGACTTCTTGTCGATGATGAAGTCTGTGGTCCTCGGCGAAGCGGCAGGCCAGATCGACTCGGATCGCATCCGCTACTGAGCGCGCGCATCTTCCCTCGAGCACGCTCTGTGCGCTGGTCTAACCTAGCGGCTGAGAAGCTCGTTCTCAGGAAAACGGCGCGAGAGACGATTCATGACTGAGGCTGCCGTCCCCGAAGTGAGCGTCAGCGTGCCTTCTGGATCGAGGTTACAGGCGTTCTCATCGATCCGATGGATTCGGAGCGTCCCGCTCATGAAAGCGAGCATGTAGTACTGACCGTCGAGCTCGACCGGCACCGTGCGAACGCCAGGCTGCACATTGGGCTGCGCGGTGCACCCGGCGGGGACGTTGCCGGTGCCTCGCTCGAGGAGAGCCTCCGCGAGGCGGACACCTTCGGGCTCGGTCTCGGCAACCTTTGGAGCGCTCCCATGAACCATGACGAGCCACGAGCCCGGCTCTCCGCGGCAGCCAAACACTCGGCTCTCACCGTCTGGCTCGCGCTCGAGGCAATCGACGCGCTCTCCACCGACGTGGAGCGACAGATCCTCAGAGGCGGCACCGCCGCTGGTAGGCATGCCCATGATGTTGACCCAGGGCTTCGGTCGACCTTCGAGCCCCCATCGCTCGAATACTCCGCCTTCGGCGCGCCGGAAGGCGCAGTTTCCGCGGTAACAGATCTGCTCGACGCCGCTGGACATCAGCCCCCCCGATCGCTTGCCATGATACGTACGGGGTTATCGGTCGCGCCTCGACCACCGTTGCGTCTCATCCCGCGTCCAGGCGTTTTGTCGCGTCGGAAAACACTGAGAAATCCAGCTTCTTCATTTGGACGAACAAAAAACGACTCGCTCGACGCAACCTTTGCTTCATGCGATCGATCCCTCCTGTGATCTCAAGGCTCTCGTTGAGCGCCTTCGCCTCTAACAACGACGTGCTCAACGCAGGGATCGGCAGACACGATGCAGTTGGCACGATGCATTTGGATCGTGTTTGTCGGTCCTCATCGGGAGGTACGAGGCCCGATCGCTCAGTTGTCGTCGCCGTCGTCGTCCGCTGGCCCCGGCTCGCCGGTCGTAGCCAGGGTGGCGGAGGCGGTGCTGCTCTGGGACTTTGGCTTCTTGGACGCGCGCTCGGAGCTCACGACTACCTCGACCGGGCCGGCGAGATGGAGATCGCGCTGCGGGAACGGGATGTTCACGCCCTCGTTGTCGAAGCGCTCCTTCACCTGCCGGGTGACGTCCCAGTAGACGTCCCAGTAGTCCGATGTCTTGCACCAGGGACGAACGATGAAGTTCACCGAGCTGTCGGCGAGCTCGTTCACCTTCACGATCGGAGCGGGGTCCTCGAAGATCAGCGGATGCGCCGCGAGCACCTCGTCGATGATCTTCTGAGCCTTCGCCATGTCGTCGGCGTAGCCGATGCCCATCACGAGGTCGACGCGACGGGTGTCGAGGGCGGTGATGTTGGTGATCACGTTGTTCCAGATCGCGTCGTTCGGGACGAGATTGACCTGGTTATCGAAGGTCAACACCCGCGTGGAGAACAGGCTGAGCGCGTCCACCTTGCCCAAGACGCCTCCGGCGTTGATCACATCCCCGACGTCGAAGGGGCGGTAGAGAAGAATCAATACTCCGCTGGCAAAGTTGCTCAGTGTCCCCTGCAAGGCCAAGCCGACCACCAAACCAGCAGCACCAATGGCTGCCGCGAGGGGCGTGATGTTGACACCGAGCGTCGCGACCGCGACGAGCACGCCGATCAGCATGACGATCCGCTTGCTGCCCGAGCCCAGAAAGTCCTGAAGGAGATGGGAGGCCTGGGCCATGCGGCCGAGGGCCGCGTGCACGATCGCACCGATGATCCTCGAGAGAATCCAAAACACGATCAGGATCACCAGGAAGCTCGCGATCCGAATGCCCATCTGGATTCCGCCATCGCGGCTGAAGAGCCAGGCGCGGGCCTGGGCATAGAACACCGCCGGGTCCGAGAGATCGATCTTCTGTCCCGTCGCGTCCGCGATGTAGCGGCTATAGGTCGAAGGGTCGCCTCCGCGTTGCTGGTAGAGGGCGAGCGCGGCGGTCACGTGCTCGACCACCGATTGGATCACGCTTTGCTGCTCAGCGGCGAGCTCGGCGAGCACCTGCTTCTGTTCCTGGTCCACGGTCTTCTGCACCGCGATGTCGATCCGGACTCGCGTACGGACCTCGCGCTGCAGCAGCTCGACCCAGCTGTCGAGGCGCACCTTGAGCTCTTCGAGCTGAAGCGGCTGCAGCTCGAGTTCGAGCTCGGAGACGGGGACCTCCCAGGGCTTGTCGCGCTCATGAACGGGCGGCTCTTCCTGGACGTCGCGAATGGTCGAGCGCGCGAGATCGGCGGGGGTCGGCTCTTGCACGCTCTCTGGTGCCGGGGGCACGGCGAGCAATTCGATCGCGCTCAGGTACTTACGTTGTTCGGTGACGTCCGCACCCTTTTCTTCCGCGGCGGTCAGCAGCACGTTCGTGCGGGTGATGAGCTCCTTGTGAAAGTCGCGCTGTACCGTCGCTACGGTCCGAAGCGCGGCGAGACGGGGAGAGTCCGCGTCCTGGTTTTCGAGCCGCTGGTAGCGGATCAGCGTCGCCGAGAGCGCTTCGGAAACCGTCTGAAGGTACTCGAGAGCCGAGGCGACCCGCCCCTCGATCTGGCTCAAGCGCAAGGGCGTCAACGCGAGCTGCAGCTCGCGCAGGGACTCATCGGCAAAGAGCGCCGCATCCTCCCCTGCGATGCTCGTCCGGTAGGCGAGCGGCGACTCCCCTTCCTTGGGAAGGGGCACCGAGTCCTCGCGTTCGGCCTGGGCTCTCTGTGCGCGCGCACGAGCTCCCGGCTGGGTTTGGGCATAGACCGAGGAAGCGGCGCACGTGGCAGCGATGACGACGATCAGATGGGTTCTCACGGAATCCTCCAAGGCTCGATGCGAGAGCGCTCGATCTCAGATATTCGCCAGCCACTCAAGGGCGCTTTTGCATGCGTCGACAGGCGTGGAAGGGCAATGCCGCTCCGCGTTATAGCCTGAATTGACATGCGATTGGCCGGTTCAGAGCACTGTTCGCCCTGGCTTTTATCGAAAAACGGATTAGGTTTGCATCGCGATGGCGGTGTTGAAGCAAATTCTGGGCGCCTTTGTCCTCCTGGCGCTGATGGCGGGGTGCAAAGAGGGCGGCGGCAAACGGGAGCGCGGCGAGCGAGTCGCGCCGGTCGAAGTGGCGGCGATCACCCAGGGGCCGATCGCCCTGCGCCGTTCCTTCAGCGGCTCCCTCGAGCCCCGCGCCTCGATCATGCTCGGCGCCAAGCTCGCTGCCCGGGTTGAGAAGCTGCCCCTCGACATCGGAGATCCGATCGAGCGTGGCACGACTGTCGCTCAGCTAGAGACAGGAGACCTGCGCCAGGCCGTGTCGAGCGCAGAAGCCGACCTCGCCCTCGAGCGCGCGAGCTACAAAGCGGCGGTGGCCGAGCGCGACCGCGCCGCACGCAATCTCGAGCGGTTCGAAAGTCTCTACGCCAAGAAGGTGACCGCCGAGTCGCAGCTGGATGAGGCGAAGGCTTCCGCCATTGCCGCGGCCGCTCGAGTCGACGAAGCGGCCGCCCGCGTTGCTCGCGCGAAGGCCGATCTCACCGGCGCCAAGATTCGCCTTTCCTACACACAAGTCGAAGCGCAGTGGCCCGATGGGGACGATACGCGGGTGGTCGCAGAGCGCTACGTCGACCCCGGGGACATGGTCGCCGCGAATGCCCCGATCTATCGCGTGGTCGAGGTCGACCCGATCACCGCGAGCTTCTTCGTGACCGAGCGGGACTACCCGCGCCTGAAGATCGGCCAATTGGTCACTCTGGCGACCGACGCGCACCCGGGCGAGACCTTCAGCGGAAAGGTGGAGCGCCTTTCGCCGGTCTTTGCGACCGATTCGCGTCAGGCCCGGGTGGAGGTTGAGGTGCCAAACAGTGACAGCCGCCTGCGCCCTGGCATGTTCATTCGCGCGACGGTCGAGCTCGAGTCCGTGAGTGACGCGACCCTCGTGCCCGCAAACGCGATCGTCCGCCGGGAAGGCAAAGACGGCGTCTTTCGGGTCACAGACGACGGTGAGCGCGTCGAGTGGCGCGAAGTGCAGGTGGGGATTCAGGAAGGCGAAACGGTTCAAATCCTCGATGCGCTCACGGGCAAGGTCGTCATCCTGGGCCATCAGCTCGTAGAAGACGGCTCGAAGATCAAGATCCCCACTCCTGAGACCCCAGCGACCGCCGCCGCTCGATGAATATCCCGTCCTTCAGCGTCAAGCGCCCGATCCTGACGACGATGGTGGCGGCGATCGTGGTTCTCGTGGGCGTCGTCTCCACGCTTCGGATCGACGTGGACCTGCTTCCAGACATAGAGCTTCCGACGCTCACAGTCCGCACCGACTTCCCCGGGGCAAGCCCGGAGGTGATCGAATCGAACGTCACTCAGATGGTTGAAGAGATCGTCGGGACTGTTCCCGGCGTGGAAGAGATGACCTCCGAGTCCTCGGAAGGCGAGAGCGAGGTGCGGGTGCGCTTCGTCTGGGGAACGGACATCGACACGGCCGCACTCGAGGTCCGCAGCCGTCTGGAAGATGAGCTCAACGAGCTTCCAGAAGAGGTGGAGCGGCCGCAGATTCGCAAGTTCGACATCGGAAGCTTCCCGGTCGTGATCTTGGGCATCGCGTCGAACATCGACCCGGTCGAGCTGACCGAGCTCGTCACCAATCAGATGCGCTACCGCTTCACGAAAATCCCCGGTGTGGCCCAAGCAGACCTCTGGGGTGAATTCCAGCGGGAGCTGCGCATCGAGCTCATCCCGGATCGACTCCTCGCTTTCGATGTGCCCCTCGACCAGGTGCTCCAGGCGATCCGCAATGCGAACATCAACGCGCCCGCGGGCAAAATCGAAAGCGGTCGCTACGAGATCTCTCTGCGCGCACCGGCGGAGCTGCGCAGCGTGGAAGAAGTCAGCGGCGTGGTGGTTGCGATGCGCAGCGGCGCCCCAGTGACCCTCGGCCAAATCGCCAACGTCAAAGATACCTACGAAAAGGTCGACCGCATCGTCCGGGTGAACGGCGTCCGCGGTCTGCGCCTGGCGATTCGCAAGCAGTCGAGCGCCAACACGGTGCAGGTCGCGGAAGCGGTGATCGCGGAAGTCAGTCGGCTCAATGAAGACTTTCCGCAGGTCGAAGTGACGGTTGTCTCGAACCAAGGCAACTTCATCGAGCGCTCGATCACGAACGTGACCCGCTCCGTGCTCTACGGTGGGGGCCTCGCGGTTTTCGTCCTGCTGTTCTTCTTGCTGAACATTCGGAGCACGGCGGTCATTGCGCTTTCGATTCCCCTCTCGATCGTCGCAACGCTGGCGCTCATCTTCTTCAGCGGCCTCACGATCAACCTGATGAGCCTCGGCGGCTTGGCACTCGGGGTCGGCATGATGGTCGACAGCTCGATCGTGGTGCTCGAGAACATCTTTCGACGACGCGCGAGTGAAGGCAGCGAGGACGCCTCGATCCACGGGGCAACAGAGGTCGCGACGGCGATCGTCGCGAGCACGATCACGACACTCGTCGTGTTTCTCCCGCTCGCGTTCGTCCGCGGGGTGTCGGGCATTCTCTTCGGCGATCTCGCCTACGTGGTGGTCGCCTCGCTCCTGTGCTCGCTGGTGGTCTCCTTGACGCTGCTGCCCATGCTGGCCGCGCGTTTTCTCAGGCGAGAAGAGAAAGAGCCGCCGCGCTGGGCCCGTGGCGCCCATGACTTCGCTCGCCGCTCCACAGAGCTACTCGAAGGCATCTACGGTCGTATCTTGAGCTCCGCCCTCAACCACCGAGGCCGAGTGATCGGTGGGTCTGCGGTTCTTCTCGTCGCGAGCTTTGGGCTCCTGCCGCTGATCGGCAGCGAGTTCCTGCCTCCGAGCGACGAGGGCGAAGTGCAGATCAGCGGCGAGATGGAGGTCGGTACGCGTCTCGAGCTCGTCGATCGCCAATCGAGAATCATGGAGGAGGTCGTCCGTCAGGCCGTCCCGGACGCGGAAGCGACTGTCGCGAGCGTTGGGCAGAGCTGGGGACGCTCGCCGGCGGCACGCGGCTCGCTCACCGTAAACCTTGGCCCCGCCGCCGAGCGGGAGAAGAGTAACGTGGAGATTGCGAACGAGCTGCGACGAAAGCTCGACGGCGCGATCCCCGGGATGGAAATGCGCGTTCGCGCCCCTCAGGGGCAGTTCATTCTCCAGCGGATTCTTGGCGGCGAAGAGGGCATGACCATCGAGATCCGAGGCTTCGACCTCGGCACTCTCGATGCGCTGACGAAGGCGGTCAGCGCAGAGCTCGACCAAGTCGAGGGGATCGCCGACATCCAGGTCAGCCGCATCACCGGCGTCCCTGAGAATCAGATCACGATCAACCGCGAAAAAGTCGCGGACCTAGGACTCAGCGTTCGCGACGTGAGCGAGGCTCTGCAAACCGCGGTGGCCGGCTCGCAAGCCGGACAGTACCGCGTGGACGGCAACTCCTATCGAATTCTCGTGCAGCTCGCGGACATCACGCACGTCTCGATGGATCAGGTCCTCAGCATGACGCTGACCACCCCCACTGGCCAGCAAGTGGCACTGCGAAACCTCGTGAGCCCGACTTCCGGCCGTGCACCGCTCTTGATCGAGCGCAAGGATCAGCAGCGGATCGTTCGTATCGACGCCAACGTCGCCAGCCGCGACCTCGGCTCGGTTGCCCGGGACGTTCAGACACGCGTGGCGGGAATTGCAAAGCCCGTCGGCTACGACATTCTCGTCGGAGGATCCTACGAGGAACAGCAGAAGTCCTCGCGCGAGCTGCTCATCTCCCTCGTGCTCGCGGTGCTCCTCGTCTACATGGTTCTGGCGTCGCAGTATGAGTCATTGACCTCGCCGCTGGTCGTCATGCTCTCGGTTCCCGTCGCGGCGGTTGGCGTTCTCGTCACCCTCTTCATCACGGGTACTACGTTGAACGTGCAGTCCTACATTGGCTGCATCATGCTCGGCGGGATCGTCGTGAACAACGCGATCCTCCTCGTGGACCAGACCGAGCGGCTGATCCGCGACGGCCACAGCGTTCGGGATGCGGTCAGCGAGGCCGGGCGCCGGCGATTGCGACCGATTCTCATGACAACGCTCACCACGATTCTAGGTCTCTTGCCGCTGGCCCTCGGCATCGGCGAAGGGGCGGACGCGCAGGCGCCGCTCGCCCGCGCGGTCATCGGCGGACTCGCAGCATCGACCCCTCTCACCCTGCTCTTGGTCCCCGCGGTCTACGTCTCCACCCACCGCGACCGCCGGGATGCGGTGGCCGTTGCGCCGAATCGGACAAACGAGGCCGCCTGAGCGCCTCCGATGCCTCCCCGTCGAATTCCGAGTCACACTCCGGTCGTTCGTGCCCAAGGGAAACGTGAGACTCCCGTTTCTTTTGACCCTGGCTCTAGGATGCGCGACCGCCCCCGGTTCGGCCGTTCGTGAGCCCAGTGCGAGCGCGCCAACGCCAGAGCCCTCCGACCCCGGACGCCTAGACGGCATCGGACCGTGCGTCGCGGCGGCCCTGGAGCGCAGCCCGACGGCGCGCGAGGCGTTCGAGCGATGGAAGAGTGACCTGGCGGGAATTCACACCGCCTCGACCTTGCCGGAGCCCGAGCTCACCTTTGCCTACTACCTCCGCGCCGTCGAAACCCGCGTCGGGCCCCAGCGCGCACGGCTCGGACTCCGTCAGGTGATCCCCTGGCCGACGAGTCTGAGCGAGGCGAGCACCCGGGACGCGGAAGCAGCGAGCTCGAGCGCGCGCGCCTTCGACGCGGAAGTGCTGCGGGTCCGGCAGCGCGTCGCGGACTCCTATTGGCGGCTGTGGAGGACGCGCCGGGCCCTCCGGCTCTACGACGAACAGGTGGAGCTCCTCGCCGGGCTCTCCGCGACGATCCTCGCTCGGCTCGAAACCGGTCGAGCGACGCTCGCCGAGCAACAGCAGGTCGAGCTCGAGATCGCGCGTCTCCGTGACGCTCACGCATCGCTCGAAGCGGAGGCGCAAACACGCGTGGCGGCGCTTCGAGCCGCGATCGGTCTCGAAGGTCCCACGCCGATCGAGACCCCGGAACCGCCCCCGGAACAGGAAGCGCTGCCGAGCGAAGAGACGCTGGTCGCCGCGGCGTCGGAGCATCCGAGCATCGAGCAGAGCTTGGCGCTCGCGCGCTCGGCCCGTGCGGAAGCGGAGCGCAATCGTGCCCTTCGCTGGCCCAAGCTCACCGTGGGTCTCGATTGGATCGTCACCGGTGAGACGAGCAGCCCCCTGCGAGACAGTGGTCAGGACGCGGTGATCGGCGC
>CAYXVF010000151.1:0-11986 GCA_964468125.1 uncultured Bdellovibrionales bacterium
CGAGCAGGCGCTTCGGACGTTTTGGACCGTGGAACCGAGTTAGAGCGTTTAGTTGGGGTCACGACCATTCACGACCCGTCGAACGATACGGAGGAAATCTTCACCGCCAGTGAGATACAGCGCGCCCGCCTGATTCGCGCCCCGCGCATCGACTCCACCGGCCGCATTCTCTATGGCGCGGCGGGCGCAGACTACAAAGCGGAGGTGGAGAGCCTCGAAGACGCGTTGTTTCATCTGCGTCGCATGAAAGCGGTAGGCGCCTTCAGCATGAAGTCTTACAACCAGCCGCGACGCGATCAGCGCCAGCAGGTGATGGAGGCGGCACGACAGCTCGAGATGCAGGTGATGCCCGAGGGCGGCTCGACTTTCATGCACAACATGACGATGCTCGTCGACGGGCACACGACCATCGAGCACAACCTTCCGGTCGAGACGCTCTACGACGACGTGTTGCAGCTCTGGGCCGAGAGCGATGTTGCGAACACGCGGACACTCGTTGTCTCCTACGGCGGCCTCACGGGCGAGCACTACTGGTACGAGAAGATGGACGTGTGGGAGCACGAACGATTGACGAGCTTCGTGCCGCACTACGTGGTCGATCCGCGCGCGCGCCGTAGGCAAAAGGCGCCCGAAGGGGATTACAACCACATTAGAATCTCGGAGAGCCTGAAGAAGCTCGTAGACCGTGGCGTGCTCGTCAACGCCGGCGCGCACGGACAGCTCGACGGGCTCGCTCTGCACTGGGAGATCTGGATGTTCGAGCAGGGCGGCATGAGCCCGCTCGAAGCACTCCGGGGCGCCACCCTCAATCCGGCGCGCACCCTTGGCATGGAGAAAGATCTCAGCTCGATCGAGGTCGGCAAGCTCGCGGATCTCGTCCTGATGGACGAGAATTCGCTCGAGAGCATTCGCAACACAGACTCCACCGACGGGGTCGCCCACACGACCTGCTCCTGCGGGCGAGGCCGCTAGACCGGAGTCCGCGTTGAATCGACCCTTGCTGCGAGCGTCGAGGCGCGTTCAGCCCCTCGGGAGCTCGAGGATCGAGCTGTTCCGAAACTCCACCTTGTCGAGACCGTGCTGCGCGAGTGCCGCGCGGAGGGCCGTCGTCATGTAGCTGGAGAGGTCTTTCGCTTTGGCGGTTGCGGGCCCCTGCGGTCCACCTCCGAGATCGATCGGGACGATCACTTTGCGTCCCTCGACGCGAATGCCAGCGAAGTCGACGTCGCCCTTGATCTGCGAGAGCTTCCGGCTGCGGGCGTTCTGGATGGTGTCGGAGACCAAGGCCACCGCCGGGTGGGTTCTGCGGAGTCTGCCGGTGGCACCGCGCGCGTCGAAGGTCTTTGTGCAATCACCGTTGATCGAGCTCATGACATCATTCTCCCTTTGAGAGGCATTTGGCGGTCACAATTCCGCGCTACAGACGTGTTTTCGGCGCTGGCGGTGGACGGTTTCGCGCCGTTATGCGGCGAAAGACTGATTTCGCAGGAAGAAGGGGCCGCTGTCCCACTCTCAGTTCAACAGCTCGCTCAGGTCGAAGTAGAGCGAGAACTCGTCGGCGCAGCTCGAGCACTCGACATGGACCACCCGCACCGTGCGCCCTTCGAGCTGGAGGCTGCCTTCGCTCACGATCTCCGGACGGGAACCATCGCGACAAGGCGTCGTGCGGACCCAGTCTTGGATCTCGTCGAAGCGTTGGACGCGGATCGCACTTTCCGGTGAAAGACCGGGCAGTCCCGCTCGCCTGCCCTCGAAGCGCCGGCGCTTCACGCCGCGCAAGGTGAACAGGATCATCACAACGCCGATCGCCGCGCCAAAGAGCAACGCCGTCATGCCGCTGCGTCAGTCAGCCCGCGGGCGGAGGTGGAGGAGGAGGAGGAGGTCCAAAGAGCTGCGCGAGCTGCGGAACCTGGCCGGCAGGAGTCCAAGCGGCCATACCCGCGGCCCATACCATCGATTGGGCGTTGAGCTGTCCTGCCTGGATCATGCCTGCGAGCTGCTGGAGTCCAAACGGACCTTGAGTGGCGCCATTGACGGCGACGTGGAACATGGGGGCGGCGGGAGGAGGAGGGGGAGCGACCGCGGCCGGCGCCATTCCCGGAGCCTGCGACTGACCGCCCATCATGCCACCGCCCATCATCTGATTGGCCATGGCGAAGCCCATACCGAGCCCCATGCCGTCCGCGGCACCGCCACCCGCGGGGTTTTGCGCGGCGTCGACCATCGCAGTCCCCATTTGGTACTGCTGGAACTTGTTCATGTCGCCGATGATGCCCATGGAGCTGCGCGTATCGAGCGCCTTCTCGACCTCCGGCGGCAGCGAGATGTTGACGATGTTGAGCACCGGAACGTCGAGGCCGAACTCGTCGTCGATCCGCTCCACCACCGCGGAGCGAAGCAGCTCACCCATCTCGCGATAGTTCGCCGCGAGATCGAGCGCCGCGATCTTCGACTCGCCGAGCACGTCGGCGAAGGACTCGTTGATGATCGCGCGCATGAGCTCGTTGATCTCGTCGGCCTCGAAGATCCCGTCGGTTCCGACGAGCTCACGCAACAGGGCTTTCGGGTCCTGAGCCTTCAAGGTGTAGGTCCCGAACGCGCGTAGTCGTATCGGTCCGAAGTCCGCGTCGCGAAGCATGATCGGGTTGGGAGTGCCCCACTTGAGCTCGGTGATCTGGCGGGTGCTGACGAAGTAGACCTCCGCCTTGAACGGACTGTCGAAGCCGTATTTCCAACCAGCAAGCGTTGAGAGTATGGGGAGGTTCTTGGTTTCGAGGGTGTACTGGCCCGGCTCGAAGACGTCGGCAATTTGCCCCTCGCGGACGAAAACCGCGACCTGCCCTGGGCGGACGATGAGTTGCGCCCCCTGTTTGATCTGGTTGTGGTAGCGCGGAAAGCGCCAAACGAGCGTGTGCCGGGTGTCGTCCAGCCACTCGACGATATCGACGAGCTCCGCCTTCAACTTGTCAAACAGGCCCATGTAAACCCTTCTCCTTTCGGAGGACCCCGCTCCCCCACGTTTTCAAAGTGTAGCCCGGCCGCGCGCGCGCGGGCAACCGAAGCAAAAAAAACCGACTCTCACTCAGAATAGGGGCGTCAATGTGACGTCAATGGATGTGACCGAGGTTGAGTAGCGACGCGGTCGGATCTGATTCCCGAGTTTGACGCCCGCACAGGGCAACGAGCTTCAATCCAAGTGAAGGGTCAAAAGAGATGCGTATCCTGAGAGCGTCGGGTGTTGCGGTGATGGGTCTCGCCTTTGCCGCCTGCGGGGGCGATGTGTGCGACGACGTGGAAGATCTGCTCGTCGACGAATGTGGACTTCCGGCAGCCGACGGCGACGCCGACAGTGGTGAAGAAGTCGCTTGCGAAGGTGAAGTGGAAGCGGCGGCGCAGTGCGCGGTCGACAACTCCGCGGCCTTCTGTGAAACGATCACCGACCCGACCAACGTCGGCGCGGATAACGCGTACCTCGAGTGCATCGGCAGCTGAGGCCACTGACTCGCTGAGACAATCGGAAGGTGGGGCGCGGCGGTTTCGAGCTGCGCCCACCCGATTCGTCGTCTTACCCTCCGTGACAAGGCCCCGCTCCTGTGGCAATGCGATCGCAGGAGGTAGCAGTGGCCAAGAACCAATCGTTTGACATCGAATCCACGGTCGAGATGCAGGAACTCGACAACGCCCTCAACCAAGCGCGCAAGGAGCTCTCCACGCGCTACGACTTCAAGGGCATCGACTTCGAGATCGACTGGAACAAGAAAGAGAACGTCCTCGTCCTCCATGGCCCGGACGAGCACAAGATGCGTGCGATTTGGGACGTGGTGCAAAACAAGCTCGTGGGGCGCAAGCTCCCGCTCAAGAACTTCGAGCTTGAAGACGCGGATTCGGCGGCCCTGGGCACCCTGAAGCAGCGGGTGAAGATTCAGAACGGGATCCCGAGCGACAAGGCCAAGCAGATCGCCAAGTTCATCAAGGACCAGAAGCTCAAGAAGGTGCAGGCCCAGATTCAAGGGGAGACGGTCCGCATTCTCTCCCCCTCACGGGACGAGCTGCAGAACGTAATGCAGCTCCTCAAGGGCGAGGATTTCGGGATCGATCTGCAGTTCGGAAATTTCCGAAGCGGCTAGAACCCTCTCGCCGCGCATTTTGCGCGAGATAGTCATGACAGCCTCGTCCCGGGCCCTTACCTTCTACGAGCATGAGTGATGCAGAAAAACGCACGTCGTCGGTTCCCAAGGGCCGCCTCGAACGCCTCGCGCACATCGGCGCGGCCGCGACGTCGGTCGCCCTGAGCAACGCCTCGTTGCGCGCCAAACGCCTGCTCGGAGACCGGGACCTCGAAGGGGTGCTCACCGTCCCGGGCGCGCGCAAGCTCGCCAAACGCCTCGCCCGCCTGCGCGGCGCCGCCATGAAGCTCGGCCAGATGGCGTCGATCGGCAGCGACAGCATGGTGCCACCGGAAATCGCCGAGGCCTTGAGCGTGCTGCGCGCCGCCGCCGACGCCATGCCGGAAAAACAGGTCCGCCAGCAGCTCGTCAAAAACCTGGGGCCCAACTGGCAAGAACAATTCGAGCGCTTCGAGATGGAGCCGATGGCGTCGGCCTCGATCGGTCAGGTGCATCGGGCGGTCACCCGCGACGGGCAGGACGTCGTGCTCAAGATTCAATACCCGGGGGTCCGTGCGAGCATCGACAGCGATGTGGACAACCTCGCGTCTCTCCTGAAGCTCTGGCGCTACCTTCCTGGCCACGTCGACTTCGACGCGGTGATCGAAGAAACGAAACGCCAGCTGCGCCACGAGGCCGACTACCGCCACGAGGCCGAGAACACGCAGAAGTACCACGCGTGTTTCGCGGACTTTCCCGGCGTCGAGATCCCCCGCGTCTACCCGGAGCTGTGTGCGGACGAGATCCTCACCACGAGCTTCGTGAGCGGCCTCCCCTTGCTCGAAGCGAGCGAGGCTCTGCCGCAAGAGCGCCGGGACGCCCTCGCCGAGCGCCTCCTGCGTCTCACCTGCTCCGAGCTGTTCGTGCAACGCTTCATGCAGACCGATCCGAACCCGGGGAATTTCCTCTACCGCCCGGACGACGACACCCTCGTCTTGCTCGATTTTGGTGCCTGCGATCCGATCGGCGAGGCGCTCGCCCAAACCTACGCGCAGATGACTCGCGCCGTGATCCAGGGAGACCGCGCGGGCCTCGATGACGCGCTCGAACGCCTGGGTTTCTTCATGCCCGAGGACCCGCGCGAGATGCGCGAAGACATTCTCGACATGGTCGAGCTCTCCTCCGAGCCCCTACTCAGCGACGAGCCCTACGACTACGGCAACACGGACCTGTCGGAGCGCGCTCGCAAGAAGGGCATGGAGCTCGCCATGAACCACCGACTGGTCCGTCCACCACCACCGGAGACACTCTTTGTCCAACGCAAGCTCGGCGGCGCCTTTCTCTTGGCGCACAAAATGAAGGCGCGGGTCGCGTGCAAGCCGATGTTGCTGGACCTGCTGGAGTCGAACGCATGAGGGCCCCGAGTCACGAACCCTTGTCGCGCATGGTGGACGTCTACCGTCGCGCCTCTCGAACGGTAGAGCGAGAAGTCGATACGTACCTCGAGCCCCTCACGGGGCACCTGCCCGAAGAGCTGCGGGGCGTGCTCTACCGCAATGGTCCGGGCCGGCAGGAGATTTTTGGAATCCCCTACGGTCACCCGTTTGACGGGGACGGCATGGTGACTCGCTTTGAGCTCTGCGACGCGGGCGTGCACTACCGCAACCGCTACGTGCAAACCCGCGAGCTGCAGGAAGAAACCCGCGCCGGACGGCCCCTCTACCGCTCTTTCGGCACAAACCTCCCGGGCGGTTTGAGCCGCAATGCTCTTCGCCTGCGCTTCAAGAACGCCGCGAACACGAGCGTCGCATGGCATGGCAATAGGCTCCTGGCACTCTGGGAGGGAGGCCTGCCCCACCGCCTCGACCCCGACACGCTCGCGACCACGGGCCGCTACGACTACGACGGCGCTCTGCGAAACACGCGATCGCTCTTCGACGGGGTCTTGTCTCCCGAGCTTCCCTTCAGTGCGCATCCGAAGACTTGCCCGGCAACCGGCGAGCTCTTCAATTTTGGGATGGCGCTCGGCTTGAAGTCGCGCCTGATGCTCTACCGCGTGGACCCCGAGGGTCGCATGCATCCCCCAGCGAGCATCACCCTGCCTGAGCTGTCGTTCGTGCACGATTTTGTGCTGACGGAGCACTACCTCGTGTTCTTCCTGCCTGCGGTCGCCTTCGACGTTCCCCGCGCCTTGGCCGGTCTATCGACGCCGGTGGATTCGTTGCGCATGCTCGATCGGCCGACCAAGATCCTGGTCGTCGACCGCGGCACGCTCGGCGTCGTGCACGAGCTCTTCACCGAGCCTGGCTTCGTCTTTCACTTCGCGAACGGTTACGAAGACGCGCAGGGGCAGATCGTCGTGGACGGCTACCGACTGCCCGAACTTCCGGACGGACAGGCGACCCGTGACGTCGTCGAGGGGCGCGCAAGCGAGCTCCCCCGCGCGACCCTGGTGCGTACGCGCTTCGCCCTCGAGGACAGGTGGGCCGAGAGCAAGGAGCTCTTCGAGATGCCTGGCGAGCTGCCGAGCATCGACCCCCGTCACGCATCTCGCCCCTATCGCTATGTCTTTGCTGCGGTCGCGCCCCTCGAGCGCCCGGACCCGTTCCTCACGGAAATTGGGCGCTTTGATGTCGAGGGCGGCGAATCGAAGATCCGAAGCTTCGACCGGGACCTCATGGGTGAGCCGCTCTTCGTCCCTCGCAGCGCCGATGCGCCCGAGGGCGACGGCTGGCTCCTCGTGCTGTGCCATGCGGCGGAGGCGGATCGCGCGGAGCTACGCATCTTGGACGCGCAGAATCTCTCAGATGTGGCGTCCTACGCCCTCCCGCACAGCGTCCCGCCCGGATTTCACGGGACGTTTGTGGCCGCTGACGCTCGGCCCTAACACGCCCAGCCCTTGAGTTCGGCACCCAAGGGTGTTTGCACAGGGCATGCTCGAACAGGTCTACTTCGGGAATACACTCCTCGACTGGCTCTACGCGCTGGGACTGACCCTGCTCACCCTCGCCGCTGCCCTCGCCCTGCGCAGCTTCTTTCGCTCGCGAGACAGCACGCCGGAGACGGTGGAAGGGCAGGAGGTGTTGGCCGTCGGCCGAAATCTTCTGAGCCGCCTCGGACACCGCACCTATTTTCTGTTCGTTTTGGCCGTGGCCCTTGAAGTCGGCTCGAACCTTCTCGAGATGCCCGAGCAGACCTCGAGCTGGGTGAACCGCGCCTTCATCGTAGCGTGCATTGTCCAGCTCGGCGTCTGGGGAACGGTGATCGCGGGCTTCCTCCTGCAGCGGATCTTCGACCCGAGCCGTCGCAGTCGGGACACGGAGCGCACGACCACCGGCATCATTCAACTCCTCGCCAATATCGCGGTGTGGTCGGTGGTTCTTCTGCTCGGATTGGAGAATCTCGGCGTCGACGTCTCCGCGGTGATCGCCGGCCTCGGCGTCGGCGGCATCGCCATCGCGCTGGCGACGCAGACCTTGCTCGGCGACATCATCGCGTCGGTCTCCCTGCTCTTCGACGAACCCTTCAAGCCTGGGGACTTCGTCGTGGTCGGCGACAACATGGGCACGGTGCAAAAGGTAGGGATTCGAACCACACGAATTCGCGCTCTGAGCGGCGAGCTCTTGGTCATGTCGAACACGGACCTTCTCAAGAGCCGGATTCAGAACTTCAAGGTACTCGAAGAACGCCGAGTGGTCTTTCATTTTGGTGTCACCTACGACACGCCGGCTGCGACACTGCGACAGATCCCCGAGTGGGTGAAGGCGATCATCGACGAGCAGGAGAAGGCTCGTTTTGATCGTTCCCACTTCGCGTCCTTCGGTGACAGCGATCTTCGCTTTGAAACTGTGTTCTACGTGTTGGATCCGGACTACGCGGTCTACATGGACGTGCAACAGGCCATCAATCTCGGCATCTGCGAGAAGCTCGAAGCCGAGAGCGTGAGCTTTGCCTTTCCGACGCGCACGCTCCACCACATCGGCCTGCCCAGCAACTCTGTATCCTGAGAGGAAAATCGCGTAGGACTAAACGAACGATGGTGGCCGTCCTCTACGAGTTCTATCTCACCGAATCGGGTGTCGAATTGTTCGACGATTGGGTCGCCCTGGCCGCGTCGGCCATGGAGCACACCAACGGGTTCATCTCCGCCGAGCGTTTGCAGCGGGTAGACTCCTTCGCGAGCTGTCACATGCTCGCTCGCTTTGATCAGGAAGAAGACGCGTGGCGCTGGGCGATGAGCTCGGAGCACATTCGGGTCCTCGAACGCCTCGACGGGCATCACACCCGCCCCTGGCGAACCGACACCTTTCACATTCGCCCCATCGCTCACACCTGAAAGGCAAGCACCGTGGCACTCACCGCCCTCGTCATCGCGCACTCCGACGACCTCACCGTCGACCGCATCGAGAAGTTTCACGAAGCCATGGACGGCCTCGATTTCATCGAGGTTCCGAACATTCCCATGGCCTGGGCCGCCCACTACCCGGAGGGCGATCTCGAAACCCACCTGGAAGAGGTGCGCCGCGAAGCCCTCGACGCGGTCACCTACGCCGCCAAGAAGGCGGGTGTCGCGCAGTTTTCGCTCGCCGTGCAGGTGGGCCCCGATACCCCGGCCATTCTCACGGAAACGGTGGAGTGATCAGAAGGCCTTGGTGAGCGTAAAGGTGCTGCCGTAGGCGTTTGTCCCGTTCGAGTTGAAACCCGTGCCCGTGTAGACGTCGAGCTGAAACAGGTCGAAGAGCAACACGTGCACCCCGATCCCAAATGCGTTGGCGATCCGGACCCTGGGCGTCTCATCCTGAAAGTCGCTCTCGAGGAAAGTCGCGAGGTCGTGATAGGGACCGACCTTCACGATGTCACGATTGATCGACCAGCGGTAGGCGACACCCACCGCACCGATCCGCTGCACATAGTTTTGGTTTCCGAACACGCCGCGCAAAAAGCGCGAGCCGATCTCGGGCTCGTCCCATTCGCTGTAGGCACCTTCGACGCCGTCTAGGGCTGCGGTGACCCAGAGGTCGTCGAATCGAAACGGGTAGACGTGCTGGTAGCGCAGCGAGTAGCGCTGAAAGGTACCGGTGTCGCCGGGGAAGAAATGATTGAAGCGCGCGACGAGCCGATGTGCCCGGTCCGGCCGGTCCGCTGGAATGCCAAACTCCACCTCCGCATCGATGCCGGCAAAGAAGCGAGCCTCGGAGAGCTCACTCGTCGTGGAGGAGTCGAGCTGGTTCTGAATGTCCGCGTTTCGCCGCTGAATGCCGCCCGCGAGCGCCACCTCCGCGAATTCGGTGATCCCGTAGCTCAAAGCGAGATCGCCGGTGCTGCGCGCCCACCAGTACTCGGGCACGCCGATATCGAAGCGCTGGCGGCGAACGTAGTCCACGGAGCCGGAGACCCGTGGTCGCAGGGCGAACCAGTTCGGCAACCAGTAGGCGCCGGCGGCAATTGCGCGACTGAAGGCGATGTCTCGGCTCGCGTCGTCGGGGCTGCGAAAGAAATTGACCCCCGCAAGCCCGCTCGCATCCCAGCGGTCGTCGTTCAAGATGAGCCCACGGGAGCGATAGCCCGCGCCAGCGAGCACGCCGTCCGAGTCCGCGTCGGCTGAAATGCGCCATCCCTCTCCAAAAACCGAGGGCGGCAGCTGCACACGAAGCTCGTAGCGCGCATCACTGGGCAGCATAATCGGCGATGCGCCCGGAATCCACGCGAGCGCCTCGAGCGAAACCATCCCCTCTTGCGCCTCGACCTCCCGCACCTCGTAGCTCGGCGCTGGCTCCCCTTTCGCCACGGGAATCCGCGCGAGGCGCTCCTCGAGAGCGAGCTTGTTGAAGACGTCCTGCGGCAGTCCGAGATCGAGGCGGAGCCCCACGGTCTCCGCTGTATCGCGGCCGAGAAGACGCACGCGCACCAAGCGTCCCTCGTCGACCTCGAGACGCAGGCGTCCCTCTTCCGCACGTGCTTCCACCCGTGCCAGTGAGTAGCCAGACTCGCGAAGAAAGCGCAGGATGTTCTCAGCTGCGCGCTGCGCGTCCGCCTCATCGTAGGGCGGCTCGTCGATTTGGGCCACCGCGCGGTAGACGTGTCGGTTGAAAAGAAGATTGCCTCGGACCTCGAAGGCGTCATCGCCGGCGAGGAGCGCGAAGAGAAGAAAGGGAATCATGGAGTCTTGGGGTCAGCCCCCGCCCGAACCCACGCGCTCGGTTTGCTCCAACAGCCTCGCGACTGCCAGCCGGAATTCGGCGCTCGGGGCATCGAACTCGACACCAAACCCATCTTCCAGCACCCGTCGGACAATCGCGTCCGAACCGACGAGGTCCACGTCTTTTCGACGGCGATCGATGCTCGGCGTCGACATGAGGAGCAAGAGCGTCTCCCCTTCTTTGGGGAGCTTGCTCGCCTGCACCCGCGCTCCGCTCTGGCTCAAGTCCAGCAGCTCTCCGCGGTGCTCGAGCTCGCCCCGGCGAAAGAGAATGGGCGTCTCGCGCACGATCTGTCTCGGCTCACGTCGACGGTCGTCCTGCGAATGGCCCGTGGCGAGGAGATCTGCGATCACCCGGCCGATCGCAGCTTCCATCTCCTCGGTGGGGTTCCGAAATCGCACACCCACGCCGTCGCGCTGAATGTGCGTTACCCTGCCGCCGGTCTCGATCACCATTCCTTTGTAATCGAGGCTCAAGGCGACGAAGCTTCCCACCGCGTAGCGCTTCGGCGTGATGAGAAAGAGCCCACCGGCGCTCAGGTTCTTGGTGAGGAATCGGCCTTCTTCTTCCCGGAGGGTCACCTGCAGCGCGACATTGATCCGCCGGTCACGACGTGCGCCGCTCGTCATTCGACCGTCCAGGTGTCAGCGCTGAAGAACAGCTCGTCGAGTGTGCCCTCACCACCCTTGCGCTCTCGCGCCTGGTCGACCTGCTCGCGAATCAGGTCGGTGTAGACCGGGCGCTCCACCGAGCGAAGCACTCCGATCGGCAGAGGCTCGGAGGGGAGATCCCAGCGGGTCAACGCGAAGAGCATGGCTTCATCTGGCTCTTGGGCATCGTGAACCACGATGTCGTCGCTCGTGACGCCGTCTTCGCCGACGGTCGCGAGGACCAAACGTCCACCGCGCCAGACCACTCCGCGCTTGCCGTCCGCCATCATCATCGGTTTGCCATGCTCCACCACCAGGCTCGCCTCCGGACGGGTCTTCTTGTCCGAAACCTGCGCCCAGGCACCGTCGTTGAACACGGTGCAGTTCTGCAGGATCTCGACGAAGGCGGTGCCCTGGTGATGGTGCGCGGCGGTGAACACCTGCTGCATCATCTTCGCATCCGTGTCCAAGACACGTGCCATGAAGCTGCACTCCGCGCCCATGGCGACACTCAACGGCCGAAGCGGCGCGTCGATGGAACCGTAGGGGGAGCTCTTGCTCTTCTTGCCGAGCTCACTCGTCGGTGAGTATTGGCCTTTGGTCAAACCGTAGATCCGGTTGTTGAAGAGCAGAATCTTCAGGTTCACGTTGCGTCGCATGGCGTGTACGAGGTGCCCCGCACCGATCGACAAGCCGTCGCCGTCACCGGTGATCACCCACACCTCGAGGTCCGGACGCGACGATTTCAAGCCAGTGGCGATCGCTGGTGCGCGACCGTGGATCGTGTGAAATCCGTAGGTGTTCATGTAGTAGGGGAAGCGGCTCGAGCACCCGATCCCGCTGATGAACACGAACTTCTCCTTCGGTACGCCGAAGGTCGGAAGCACGCGCTGAATGTTCGCGAGCACCGAGTAGTCACCGCACCCGGGACACCAGCGCACGTCGATCCCGGCGTCGAAGTCTTTTCGGGTCAGCTTCTTGTCCGTCGTGTTTTCTGCCACCATCGCGCGTCTCCTCAGTGCAGCGTGTC
>CAYXVF010000152.1:0-11792 GCA_964468125.1 uncultured Bdellovibrionales bacterium
CCTTGGGAGGCTTCGTCGTCCAGCCGGGCGAGCTCGAGCATGAGAGCGGTGGTGCCCATGTTGAGTCTATCCTCTCGCATGACCGATGACTGCTCGAAAGTGAACTCTCCGGTCTCGAGGTTGCTCATCGTGTGGACGATCTCCACAGGATCTCCGCCAGGACCCACGGCATCGACGATGGAGCCGTCGCGAAAATAGAGCTTGCCTCCCTGCCATCCGTCCCCGTGAACTGTGAGTACGCCCGAGACCCGGTCCATTGCGAATAGATTGATGAGAGATGTGATCTTCACCCGCTCGAGGGATCCCTGCAGGTGCTCGTGTCTGTTGGGTCGTGGCGGCGCGCTTCCGTTCGGCACGATGAGCTCGTCGATCAGCTCGACGAGGACCGCTTCGTCGATGTCCCCCGCTAGCTCGACCTGTACCTCGAACTCGTCATCACCACGCCGGTGGACCTGGGTAACAGCCCCTGTGATTTCCACCCGCTTCCGGGAGCGTGGTGCGGTGACCTGAGCAGACACGGAATGGCCTATGGGGATCGCCATGCGAGATCGAAGCGTCATTTGCTGCAGACCGAGTGTCTCAATCGTGGCCTGCTCCGTCGCATTCTCCATCGGTCGGTGGAGCTCGACCTGCACGTCCTGCGACTGCTTGGCGTGCGCGTCGACGCAGCGTCGGATCATGCCTTCTAGCATCGCGATCCGTTCGTCGTTTTCGGGGAGAAACTCGAAGGCAACCCCACTGAGGAGCGGCGCTCCGTAGAGTCGTTGCTCACCACGGATGCGCACGATGCGCGCCATCACCTCGACGTGATCGAAGCCGTCGAGGGGCTTGATGTGAAGAGCTTGGACCGATCCGAGGGCGCCGATCTCCAGCGGGGGATCGAGCTCGAAGAAGACACCGGTCAGACTGACGTCGCCGCGACGGACCCGAATCTCTGGATCGACGCCTCGGATCCGAACGCCGAACTGGGTCCGAAGCCGTCCGCTACGCTGTCGCCCTGGGCCGTCGTTCACTCGATGCCTCCGTATCGGAACAGCGGCACAAAGTGGTGGTGAAATGAAACGGGTCTATTCGATCCAGGTGAAGAGCCGGCTCGTGTCGAGACCGGACTCGCCCCATGACCACCACACGAACATGGATTCACCGAGAATGTTCTGAAGTGGCACACTGCCCCAGGCACGGCTGTCCCAGGAGTGATCGCGGTTGTCCCCCATCACAAAGACTTCGCCTTCTGGCACGACCTTTGGGCCAAAATCATCGTGGGATCGGTCGTCACGCTCGTCGAGAATCACGGTGTATTCAGCGTCCCCGTTGCGCTCCGTGTACCGAACGCCGCGCGACTCGTACCATCTGCCACTGTTCTCGTGTCTATCCCAATAGGTGACCGTTTTGCCGCCGCTGCGCTGGAGTTCCTCACCGTTGATGAAGACGACGCTGTCGCGCACCTCCACCGTATCTCCAGGGAGCGCGACAACCCGCTTGATGAAATCCTGGTGGTCCGGACAGGGGCAAATGAAGACGATCACTTCACCGCGTTCGGGCATGCGAAAATTGACGAGGCGGATCGAGGTGAACGGGATCCGTATGCCGTAGGTCAGCTTGTTGACGAAGATCTGGTCCCCGATGGACAGGGTCGGGATCATCGACCCACTGGGAATCTTGAACGCTTCGAGCACGAAGCTGCGCAGCAAGAGCGCGACGAATACCGCGACCCCGACTGATTCAAACGTCTCGCGCCACGCGGGCTTGCGGTAGGGGCCGAGGTGTTTGTCCGACAGCTCGCCGAGGTTCTCGGTCTCGCTGCGGAGGGCCTCGACGTCATCCCCTTTGAGTGCCGCCACCACCGCGTCGCGTTTCCGGCCAATTCTGTCGCGTACGTCGTTCGAAACGCGGTTCGCGGCGCGCTTGAGCAGTCGATCCGTGTCCTTTACCCGCGCCTTGGCGAGCTTGCGCGCGTTTCGCACTTCTGCGTTCCCCAATCCGGCGATGGCTGACGACACGTTCATCGATTCTCAGTCTGCTTGCAAGACCGCTAGGAAGGCCTCTTGAGGTATCTCGACACTTCCAACCGACTTCATGCGCTTCTTTCCCTCTTTTTGCTTCTCGAGGAGCTTTCGTTTGCGCGAGATGTCGCCGCCGTAGCACTTCGCGGTGACGTTCTTTCGGAAGGCCTTTACAGTAGTCCGGGCGATTACCTTGGTGCCAATGGCTGCTTGGATGGCGACCTCGAACTGCTGACGCGGGATGATTTCCTTGAGCTTCGAGGTGAGCTGTTGACCGCGATGAAAAGCCGTATCGCGGTGAACGATGACCGACAGCGCGTCGGTGATTTCTCCGTTGATCAGGATGTCGAGCTTGATCAGATTGCTACGCTGGTAGTCGGCCAACTCGTAGTCGACAGAGGCATATCCCCGTGAGACGCTCTTCAGGCGGTCATAGAAATCGTAGACGACCTCCGCGAGAGGTAGCTCGTAGGTTACGACGACGCGACGTTTGGACGCGTAGCTCAGGTTCTTCTGCGTACCTCTTCGCTCCTCGCAAAGCTTCATGATCGGCCCGACGTACTCGTTCGGGACGTGAAGGTTCGCGATAATCATGGGCTCCTCGATTCGGTCGATCTCGGTCGGCTTGGGTAGAAGAGCCGGATTGTCGACGCGAATCATCTCTCCGTCGTTGGTGTACACGTGGTAGACGACGGTCGGAGCGGTCGTAATCAATGAGAGATTGTGCTCGCGTTCGAGTCGCTCCTGAATGATCTCCATGTGGAGCAACCCGAGAAAGCCGCAGCGAAAACCAAAGCCGAGCGCTTGGCTGGTCTCCGGCTCGAAATAGATGGCCGCATCGTTGAGCTGGAGTTTTTCGAGCGCCTCTTTCAGGTCCTCATAGTCCTTCGAATCGATCGGAAAGAACCCGGCGTAGACCATCGGGTGCACGTCTTTGAAGCCAGGGAGCTTTTCGGCGGTGGGTCGCTTCGCTTCGGTGATCGTATCCCCGACCTTCGCGTGGGCGATGTCCTTGATGTTCGCGATGATGAATCCGACCTGCCCTGCTTCGAGCTGCTCTAGTCGTTCGGGCAGTGGGGTGAAGGCGCCGACCTCGAGGACCTCGTGCTCGTGACCCGTCTGCATCAATCGGATCTTGGTCCCCTTCTTCACCGTCCCGTCGAGAATTCGCGTCAGGATGATGACGCCGCGATAGCTGTCGAACCACGAATCGAACAGAAGCGCTTTGAGCGGCGCCTCCTTATTCCCCTGCGGAGGCGGAAGCCGCTTCACGATCGCTTCGAGTAGCTCCTTGACGCCCGTCCCCTCCTTCGCGCTGACCGGAATCGCTTCGCTCGCATCGAGCCCGATCTCCTCTTCGATCTCATCGGTCACGCGGTCGAGGTCGGCACTCGGCAGGTCGATCTTGTTGATCACCGGTAGGATCTCGAGGTCGTTGTCGAGCGCGAGGTACACGTTCGCCATGGTCTGCGCTTCGACCCCTTGAGTGGCATCCACGACCAAGAGAGCGCCATCGCACGCAGAGAGTGAGCGAGAGACCTCGTAGGTGAAGTCCACGTGTCCCGGAGTGTCGATCAGATTGAACTGATAGGTCTGCCCGTCGTCCGCCTTGTATTGCAAGCGAACCGCTTGGGCCTTGATGGTGATCCCGCGCTCGCGCTCGAGGTCCATCTTGTCCAAGTACTGGTCCTTCTTCGTGCGCTGGTCGACGGCCTCCGTGAGGTCGAGGATGCGGTCGGCCAGCGTGCTCTTGCCGTGGTCGATGTGCGCGATGATGGAAAAGTTTCGGATGCGATCTTGGGTCATTGACGTCTTTCGAAGAGGCGCCCTCGGATGCCACAGGGCGATTGCTCGAGTCTAGCCTTGGGATGCCGCGTGCCCACTTTTGGCCCGCCTATCCGTCGTCTACGAGGGACAGCTGACCGGGCAGTTTGTCGGCGTTCTCCAAGAGTATTCGGTCGATCCCCTGCCGGATGTACTCGGCAACGGGCACCTTCGTGCGGGCGTTCAGCGCCTTGAGGCGCTCGCTTTGCTCGCGGGTGATGTAGACGGTCGTCGAGACCTTCCGCTCGCTCATGTATGGCAACGTATGGCAAAGGGCGTACCCCAGCAACACAAAAAGAGGCAGGCTCCGCGCAACCCGCGTGGCCCCAGGACGATACACCCGATGAGATGAGGATCTCTTCCAGGAAACGCACATCATGAATGAAGTCCGCAGCGGCGAAAGCGTGAGCGAGTTCCTCCGTCGAACGCAGGCGGAGCACGCTGCCCGAACGAACGCGGGCCGCCTCGAAGGCCCCAAAGAGAATGTCCGGAATCCAAAAGACCCGACTCCATCCGGCGGGGACCTTCGTGACCGCCCACGAGGGTCCTGGCAAAGCTCGGTGGCCCGGCACAGCGGCGCGGCCTGGGGCGCGGTTTCACGCACGGTCTCCGCTGGGGCCCGTGCCGCACTTTTGCCCCTCGACATCGTGAGCGGATTCACCAGCAGCTCAAACCGCGCGCTCATCCACGCTGCGAGTGACGAAAAGCTCCTCGCCAGTGGCAACGAGATCCGGGAAATCAAGGACCGCCAGGGGCGAAATATTGCTCGTGGCGCCGTTGCTGGCCTGTTCGGCGGCGTCGGCGCCCTCGCCTTCGGAGCCTACTACGCACTCCAGAGCCTCTCGAAACCCCTCATTGCCGGCTCCTTCGGCAATATTTCTTCGAGTGCCGCGGCGGCGGTGGAGCCCACAGGGGTCGGCGTGTGCCTCCTCCTCGTGGGCGCAGCGGTCGCGTTCATGTTCGCGAATCGCCACGGCGCAGCCCGTCTCGAGCGCCGGGTTGAGCGAGCGCTCCAATGAGGCGAGCCTAGAGAAGTGTCGTTGAGTTGACTCGACCCCGGTCGTGGTCGACAACCACTCTAGATATGCTCCTACGGCTGATCACACCCGTCACGGTTGCGCTCTGTATGAGCCTACTCGGGGCTTGTGGCTCTAGCGGAAGCGACGACGACGCCGCGGCCGGCCCGACGGAGGCGGAAACCTCCGCTGCTTTCGAGGACCGCAAGGCCTGGGCCGACGAGCAAGGCCTCCAGCTCAAGCAGTTCGATCTCAACCGCGACGATAAGCCGAACGTCTTCAAGTTCTTCAAGTTGGACGAGAACGGTGTCGAGCTGATCGTCCGCAAGGACATCGATCTCAACAACGACGGCCGCATCGACGTGATCCAGCTCTTTGACGAACGAGGCCGGCTCGTCAGCGAACAAAGCGACCTCGACTTTGATGGCAAGATGGACGTCACCGCCTACTTCGAAGACGACGTTTTGGTTCGCAAAGAGCTCGATATCAACTTCGACGGCACAGCTGACATCATCCGATACTACGCCTCCGGCAAGCTCGACCGAATCGAGACCGACAACAACGGCGACGGGCGCATGGACACCTGGGAGTATTTCGTAAATGGAGAGCTCGATCGTGTTGGCACCGACAACGACGGTGACGGGGTCGTCGACCACTGGGACCGCCGCCGGCAGAGCGAAGAAGACGCAGGCGAAGAAACCGCCGAAGAGGCGCCGGGCGAAGCGAGCGACGATGACGCCGACGCTGAAGCCGACAACGACGCCGACGCTGACGAGGCTTGAGGGCCGTCTGCTCACAACACAACGGATCGCGGCGGTTGTTCAACCCGGTGGAGCTGATATGCACCGCGGGTGTCTGATCACGGCCGACCTCCTAGGACCAGTCTCCACGGCCTGAAGGAGCTGGCGGGGCGATCTGATCGCGGGGTTTGTCGTCGCGTTGGTCGCCATGCCCCTTGCTCTCGGGATCGCGACGGCTGCGGGGGCACCGCCGATCTCCGGGTTGACCTCAGCGATTGTCGCGGGGCTGCTCACGACCTTTCTGCGCGGCAGCTTACCCGAGGTGATCGGCGGTCTCGATCCGGCCTCGACGGTCATTGGCGCTCTCAGCCTGTTCAATTTGATCCTGCACCCGATGATCAAGAACCGTGTCCTCCACGTGGTGCCGGCGCCCCTGTGGGTTGTGGTGTTTGCGATCCCGGTCGCCTATCTCTTCGAGCACCACCCGTAAACCCTAGCGCTGTGGATCAATCAAAGCCTCGAGCTCGAATCGCAGCAGATGGTGTCGAGCCCGAGCGATCCTTTCTCCAGTCACGTCTATCCGAGCTCCTCGCGCATCGGGGAGTCGGGATTCTGGTCCGTGGTGCTGACCCTGAGTCTCGTCACCTCGATCGAGAACGTCGTGAGCGTAAAGGCGATCGACCGCCTCGACCCCTATCGGCGCTTGCCGCGATACTCGTCTACACCGGCTGGAAACTCACCGCGCCCAACGTCGTCCAGGAACGCTCCGCGATGGCGAGCTGCCGTGGAGTGAGCCGACGTGCCTGGTGTTTTCGTTCGAGCGCTCGAAGAGCGAGCGGATGCGAGCATGCGCTCGATCTCGCTCGGGGTCGCGCGACGCATCACGCTCTCGAAAATCGCGATCTCGCGACCGATGCTCTCAACGAGTTCGGTGAACGGCTGCTGGCACTGCTCGATGATGGGCGCGCACGCTCACCGGCGAAAGATTAGGGCGGCGTTCTCAATCGGTCTTCAGCACCCAGGCCGGGATGTCTTTGCGGGCGAGTATTTGTTTAGCGAGGGTCGCCTCGAGCTCGTTGTCAAAGGCGCCCATGCGCACGCGGTACCAGGTGCCCTTCTTGGGGATCGAGGCGGAGGTGATGAAGGGCGCAAAGCCCTTGCGCTCGAGGGAGGCGGCGAAGGCTTCCGCTTCGTCCATCGACTGGAAGGCGCTCACCTGAACCGTGTATTGCCCCGCATTCGCCGGTCCTTCGTGGAGCTTGTTGGAGACGTCCTCCGTGCGGGCGGGGGCGGCCTGTTTCACCTTGGGGGTCTGCGCCACCTTCGGCTCAGCCTTCTTCGGCTGGGCTACGCGCTCTTCTTGGTCGGATTTGGCCTCGGCCTTGGGAGCTCGCACCGTGCGCGCAGTGGCCTCAGGCTCTTCCTTGAGCTCTTCGTAGAAGGTGAGCTCCTCGTGTGTGTCGCTCGCGCCGTCGACGGCGGCGATGGGATCCGGCGGGGATTCCGCGTTCGCCAGAACGAGCCGCTCAGCCCGCCGTCCGGCGATCATGCCGAGCGCAAAGCTCACCGCCAATAAGACGATGACGCCGAGTGTGAGCCAGACGACCTGGGGTCGGTCGAGACGAACCTCCAATCGCTCGTGAATTCGTCGTGCGTCGCGCATCGCTTCCCTACTCCTGTTCGACCTCCTCCAGCGTCATTCGCTCGGGAGCCTCCACCCCGAGCACCGTAAGGAGGGACGCCAGTGTCGTACGGAGAGCCGAACACAGCAACAAACGCGCGCGAGTCTTCGCGGGATCGTCGGAGATGACACGTTCTGTCGCACTGTACTGTGTGTAGTAGCTGTGAAACTGCGCGATCAGGTCTTGCACGTAGAAGACGATCTGGTGCGGCTCGCGGGCCTCCGCTGCGGAGACGATCACCTCAGGCGCCCGAGTCATCATCTTGATGAGCTTGAGCTCTTCTGGAAGCGTCAGCGGCGCGAGCGCCCCTTCGCCATCCCGTGCCTGTGGCACCCCCTGCTCCTGCGCTTTGCGCATGATCGAACACAATCGCGCGTGTCCCATCTGCGCGTAGTACACCGGATTGTCGAGGGATTTCGACGTCGCGAGGTCGAGGTCGAAGTCGAACTGGCTGTCGCTGCGCCGCAGGACGAAGAAATAGCGGGTGGCGTCCTTGCCCGCTTCGTTGACGACATCGCGCAGCCAGACGGCGGTCCCGAGCCGTTTGCCCATGCGAACCGCCTCGCCGCCTCGGGTTAGGGACACCATCTGAATCAGCAGGATCTCGAGCGCCTCCGGGTCGTAGCCAAATGCCGAGAGGCCCGCCTTCACCCGCGCGATGTAGCCGCCATGATCCGCGCCCCAAATATTGATCAGGTGCTCGTAGCCGCGGCGCATCTTCTCTCGATGGTAAGCGATATCCGAGCAGAAGTAGGTGCTTCGACCGTCTTCGCGGATCACGACGCGATCTTTGTCGTCTCCAAAGTCGGTCGAGCGGAACCAGAGCTTGCCATCGTCTTCATAGACGTGGCCGTCGTTCTTCAGCTCATCGGCCATGCCTCGAAGGTCGACGCTCTCCGTCAGCGCCCGCTCGCTCTGAAATCGGTCGAAACGCACGCCGAAAGCCTCGAGGTCGGTCCGTATGCGGTCGAGCATCAGGGCGATTCCCCGTTCTCGAAAGAGGTCGAGCCACTCATTTTCAGGCGTGTCGAGATGAGAATCGCCGAGCTCTTCCATGAGGACTTCTGCGATTTCCTTGACGTAGTCGCCTGGGTAGAAATCCTCCGGGTGGTCCATCTTGCGGCCGTGAAGCTCCTGGTAGCGGATGTGGATCGAGCGGGCGAGCACGTCGACCTGATTGCCGAGGTCGTTGACATAGAATTCACGCTCAACCGAATAGCCGGCCGCGTCGAGCAGGTTGGCCACGACGTCACCGGTGACCGCCCCTCGGCCGTGCGCCACGTGAAGCGGTCCCGTCGGATTCGCGCTCACGTACTCCATCAAGATCTTCTTGCCGCCACCGTGGTCGCTCCGGATGTAGTCGCTCCCCGCGGCGAGAATGTCACTGAGCGTTCGATGCCACGCCTCGTGGGAGACGAAGAGATTGATGAAGCCCGGGCCCGCGATATCGACTTTCTCGAGAAGCCCTCCCCCATCGCCGAGTGCATCGACGAGGTGACTGGCAATTTCCCGCGGATTCTTCTTGGCGGGTTTGGCCAGCATCAGCGCGACGTTGCAGGCAAAGTCGCCGTGTGCCTCTTGCTTAGGAGGAGTGAGCTGAATTTCCGGCATTTCGCCCGCGAGAAATCCGGTCTCATAGAGGCGCCCAAGGGCAGACTTCAGCTCATCGGTGAGCTTTTGGCGTAGGGTGTTCTGTGCCATGGCCGCCGGTCATGCCGAATTTTAGTGGGCGACACAAACCCACTTTTTCTTGTAATGGGGGCCCATGATCGATGCCGAGACACTCCGCGGGGTGAAGCTGAACAAGGCGCCCGTCGGCCAAAAGCTCGTCGCCTGGTCGTTTCTCTGGCCGGTCTACAGCTTACCTAAGAAGACCGAGATCGTCCTGGAGGGGCTCGAGAATCTCCCCGACCGGGCCGTCATTCTCGCGATGAACCACACGGACCGCTACAACTACTGGCCCTTTCAATACCAGATGTACCGGGCCGGGGTGCCGCGCTTCACGGCCACCTGGGTGAAGGGCAAGTACTACGAGAATTCGTGGGTGGCTCGCTTCATGATGGCCACGAACAACATCCCCGTACCTTCCCGGGGCTACATCATCGCGTCGCGTTTCCGGGAAGCGATCGGGCGTCCTCCCGAATCCACGGAGTACCGGGTGCTCCGGGATCTCGTCGATGGTCGGCGCGGCCCGGACGAGTTGGGCGAGGACGAGCGCGGCGGCGACCTCGGTCAGTTCTTTGAGGCCTACGGCCGCACGAACGCGACGGAGTCGGTTGCGGAAACCGTTCGACGTTTCGAGGCCGAGTTCGACGAGGTGATGCGCGAGGTCGTGCGGTTGAATCAGGAGGCGATGTTTGAGCACGACCTCAACCTCTTAATTTTCCCGGAGGGCACACGCTCCTTGCGCCTCTCAAAAGGGCGGACGGGAATGGCGCAAATGGCGCAGCACTTGGGCGCGACCATCGTGCCGGTCGGCTGCAGTGGGTCGGACAAGGCCTACCCGGGCAACAGTCCGGTCGCGAAGGGCGGGCGCATCGTGTACCGCATCGGAACGCCCTTGGAGCCGCACGGCCCGGAGCTCGCGCCCTACCGCGTGACCGCCCCATTCACTCCGCTGACCCGAGAGGCGGCGGAGAAGTACCACGACTCATTTCAGGCGATCACAGACATCGTCATGGATCGCATCAACGCACTGGTAGATCCGGAATATCAGTTTGGAGAACCGACCGGCGTAGAGGGCATTGAGCGATTTCTCTGAGAACCCGTCACAGGGGTGCTACCACTGATCCGTGTCTTCACATGCCCAGAGCGCGCCGCGGTTCGATAGCTACGTCGCGGGGTTGTCGAACGGTCTCGAGAGCTACCCGGAGGCACGGGTGCGCTCGGATGTTCTCCACCCGATCCGGGAGGCGCTCGAGGGGCACGTGGTTCCTGATGCTCTGCGGGCGGCGTTCGTCGACCGCTCCGATGAACGCTGGCACGCGGAGGTCGTGGGCGTCGGGCTGATGCTCTTGTGCCGCGACTGGGTGTTCGAGAGCGACGAGGCGTTCCTCGATTGGGGCTATCCTTCCTCTCTCGCGCTGTTCCAAAGCCCGCTGAATCGAATGCTCATGATGGTGGTCTCCCCCACTCTGGTCTCGATGAACGCCCCGAAGCGCTGGGCGAACTTTCACCAGGGCAGCGAGCTCACGAGCGATGGGGTCAACAAGGACGGGGACCTGCACGTGGTGCACGGACGGCTCACCTACCCCGCCGGCGTGTTCCCGGAGCTCATCGTGCAGCGTTGGGGGCGTTCGATCCTCGCGGCGCTCGAACAAACGCGCGCCAGGGCGCCCAAGCTCGAATTCACCGCCTATGAGCCCACCATGGCCCGATTTCGAGCAAGCTGGTCCTGAGTGCGCCTTTTCATCTTGACGGGGCCGAAGCAGTCTTCTATTTCACGCGTCCTCGACCCGGTCGGGCGCTTAACTCAGTGGTAGAGTGCTACCTTCACACGGTAGAAGTCACTGGTTCAAATCCAGTAGCGCCCACCACCTCAACTAAAGCCGCAAATCGGTTCTTGTCACTACGTAGTGGGTCTTCCCAAGAACCCTAGGTTTCACAGAGAGTAACGTCCATCGACGTGGTGTACGAGCAGGGTGGCCAGCCCCCGCTGGATTGTTGAGACGGTGACCACCGCCCATCCCTCAAGAAGAATGGTTTTGAGGAACTATTCACCGAGATGTCAAGGCTCGGGCAAACTGATCGCATACGGTTCGGCCAAACTGTTCGCGCTGTCGAGCCGATTTTCCATCGCGGCGCTGGCGAGGAGCTCGTCTCCGAACATGGGATACCATTCAGTGACGTCTCGGTTTGACGTCACGACCATCGAGCCGCGCTCGTAGCGGAGCCGAATCAGCTCGTAGAGGTTGCCCGGCTCTTCACCGCGCAGCGGATGGAGTCCGAGATCGTCCACCAGCAACACGTTGTCGTGCTCGAGCATGAAGTTGCAGGTGCCGAGATCGATGACCTTTTGCTTCGGGACCTTGGGATTGAAACTGAAGTCGAAGGTATCGAGGGTCTTCGCGCCCTCGAAGGCCGCGCGCCGCAGCCTCACGTCGAGCTGCTCGGACTCCCGTCGTTCGACCTCGTCTCCAAGGAGTCGATAAAGAAACTCCACGTGCGAAAGATTGTCATCGACGGCTTCGCGTATGCGAAGCTCCAAGCTTTGAGGCGTTCCAGACAGCTTCAAACGCTTCAGGGTTGGGGTGAGTTGTTCAATTGTACTCATGATGTTCTCCGTCTTCGACCGGGAAGAGGTCGAGGTTAGGGTTGATGATTTCGCTCGGCGTTCGGGCGAAACGTGGGTCTGAGACGCCTTGCGCGTCCGACCTTCGCAGTCTTTCCCAAGCAGCACTGGAAACAAATCTGGTCGAACAATCCTCAGGCGCGATTAAACAAAGAGGTTCGCCGCCGCACGGAAGTGGTGTGCATCTTTCCGAACCGCGACTCCGTCATTCGCCTGGTCGGCGCGGTCCTCGCCGA
>CAYXVF010000153.1:0-10771 GCA_964468125.1 uncultured Bdellovibrionales bacterium
CCTGCTTCCATGATCGGCACCTCGAACTTCTTCGAGCTCGCCGTGGCGGTCGCCATCAGCTTGTTCGGCCTCACGTCGGCGGCGGCGCTCGCTACCGTCGTAGGCGTGCTGATCGAACTCCCAGTGATGTTGTCGCTGGTGGCCTTTGCCAACCGCACCTCGCATTGGTTTCCCGCACCTGCCGCCACTCCGACCCGAGGAGCGCTCACATGACTGACACTGGTTCACTTCTCTTTCTCTGCGTCGCGAACTCGGCGTGCAGCCAGATGGCCGAAGGGCTTGCGCGCAAGCTGCCTGTTGCCCGGAGCGGACGGGGCGCCGCGCATCTTGGAAGTCGAGCTGACCGAGCCGTCGCTCTTCTTCGAGTTCGCGCCGGGCAGCCACGAGCGCTTTGTGGAGGCGCTCGTGGCTCGGCTATAGGGCGTATGGTGCTCAACCTTTCGGCGTAAACAAAACCGTATCGCTCAGCATTTTCCACTCGCCCGCGCGTTTCAGCAGAGTTTGCATGCACTCGAACGAAGCCTTCTGGCCGGTTAATCTAACGCGCGCGAACGCCAAATTCCCCTGTACATCCAATTTCAGTAACTCAACCCGGCGCGTATCGCCGCCGAGCTTCTTGCTCTTCACCATGTCGAGGTATTGCGCTCGAGTGAGCTGGCTCGCCTCATCGGCGCCCTCGACGACGAAAGACACCCGGAAGTCGTCGTGGAGCACCGACGCGAGCGCCGCCACGTCTTGGCGGTCGCCAGCCATCGCAAAATGATGAACTGCTTGGCCCGCACTCTCTGAGGCGGCAGGCACGAGTTGGGGGACAATCAGCATGGCCGTGAATAGTTTCAACATATGTGGCTTCCTTTGTTGTTGAGGCAACTATGTGCCCGCTCCGTAAAAGATTTCAGATCGATTCGTTTGCTGTAGTTGCTGAGGCAACTATCTGGATGTCGTAGGCAGTTTCATTCCATCTGTCGCCGTACGTTTTGTTCAAGATGAGCGAGAAAGCGGCGTGTGGCCGCCAAATCGTCTTGGTTCAAGCCCGCGAACAGCACGGCACGCTCAACGGTCGCCATGCGCGCGATCGCCTCGGCGGCCGAGCGGCCCGCCTTGGTCAGGAACACGAGCTTTCGCCGCCCATCGGCGTCGTCCGACCGGCGCTTAACCCATCCTTGGCGCTCCATGTTGTCGACGATGCGGGTGATGTTCGGCCGGTCCGCGAAGATGTCGTCCGCGAGCTCACTTTGCATCTGCCCGTCGCGGCTGTGGAGTTTGTTGAGAATGAACCACTGCTCGGGCGTCGCATCGATCCCCAGCTCGCGAATACGCCGAAGCAGATGCGCTCGCAAAAGACGCGCGATCCGATGGATGTGAAACGCCACCGAGTCGTGGATCGAGAGTGTTGAACGCTGGGTGCTCATTGGTTGCTCCGGCAACTATATGCCTGAGGACGGGGAGCCATGCAAGCCCCGACGAAGCCGCGCTAAAGGGCTCCGAGCCGTGGTCTCAGTCGGCGCTCCAGAGTCTCGATGGCCTCGCAGAACCCCGCGATCCCTTCGTCGAGCTTTTCACGCGCCATCCGGTCTTGTCCGTGCATCTCGTCGAAGAGCGATTTCTTCATTTCGTAGCGCGGGATTCCTGAATTGATGGCTTCTTCGAGGTCGAGCTTGCGCGGCAGATCGCCTTCGGTGGCCATAGCTCTTGCAGGAACTTCGGAGCGATCGTGAGGAGGTCGCAGCCCGCGAGCTCGGTGATCTGGCCCAGGTTTCGGGAGCTCGCGCCCATGACCTCGGTGTTGTAATTGAAGCGTTTTAGGTAGGTGTAGATCTTCCGCACCGAGAGAACGCCAGGATCTTCATGGGGCGCATAGTGCTCCTTGCCGCCGTTGGCCTGGTATCAGTCGAGAATGCGACCGACGAACGGCGAGGTCAGAGTGACCGCTGCTTCCGCGCAGGCGACGGCCTGGTGCAATCCGAACATCAGGGTCAGGTTGCAGTGGATTCCCTCACGTTCGAGCTCGTCGGCAGCTCGGATCCCTCCCCAGGTGGCGGCGATTTTGATCAGCACTCGATTGGGGTCGACGCCCGCGTCCTCGTACATGCTGATGAAAACAGCGCCCTGGCCAAGCAGCTCTTTGCCGAGGCCGTGACGCGGCACCGCGTGGATGCGGAGTCGCTGATTGTCCACATGGACCGTGGAGCGCCGTGGCCAGTTCAAATTCACCAGCAAGATCCTACCGCCGTTCTTGCGACGGACGCCCAGCGTCGATGCATTGCTTGCTGTGCTCTACCTGAAAGGGGTTTCGACGGGTGATTTCTCGGAGGCGCTGGAGGCGATCCTGGGGCCTAACGCGTCAGGGCTGAGTGCGAGCAACATCGTGCGACTGAAAGAAGGCTGGGAGGACGAGTACAAGGCATAGTCGTCGCGGGACCTCTCGGATCGTCGCAACGTGTACCTTTGGGCTGACGGTCTGTACTTCAACGTGTGTCTCGAGCCGGACCGGCCGTGCATCTTGGTGATTATGGGCGCAACGGCCGAGGGGAAAAAGGAGCTGCTCGCAGTCTGGGACGGCGAGCGAGAAAGCAAGGAGTCCTGGCGTTCGGTGCTGCGCGGCCTGAAGCGCCGCGGAATGCGCGAGAGCCCAAAGCTCGCCACCGGGTGCGCTTGGATTCTGGGCGGCACTGCGCGAAGAGTTTCCGGGGACGCGGGAGCAACGCTGCTGGGTCCACAAGACCGCCAACATCCTCGACAAGTTACCGAAGCGCATTCAGCTCGACGCCAAGAAGCTCATCCACGAGATGTACCTCGCGTCTACACGCGATGACGCGTCAGCCGCGTACACGGAATTCTGCAAGCGGTACGAGGCGAAGTACCCGAAGGCCGTGGACTGCCTGACGAAGGACGAAGACGTGTTGTTTACGTTCTACGACGGTCCGCAGATGCAGCCGGTGCTCCGCCGGGATGGCTACTCACTTGTTGCCAAGGTGATCGAATGTGTTCGATTCGTTGACCGCGAGGAGCAAAAGGAAGCTGCCTAGAACACTTGACCGAGGGAGCGCTCAGTAAGAGGCTCGAACACAGCTCTGGGCAATATCTCTCAACGCCATTCATTACGCCACAGAGAGGAACCCTGCATTGACGCTTTGTTTGTAGCCTGTCGGTCAGTAGGCATTACGGCCGAGGCCTCTGGCCAGCAAACCCACAACTGCCACATTTCCGGCGGCACGTAGTCGCCACCTCTGGGGAATACCGGCGTACCGACACGCCCGGCGGCCACGCAAATGTCAATCGCACTTGACACTTGGAGACCACACGGGCTACGTCCCCGACCTATTACGAAAACGACAATCAATGAATGGGGAGAAAAATCGTGTCTGCAACAACAACCGCTAGGGCGGTGATGGCTATTTGGGTGATCTGGCATGCTCTCTTTGGCTTGTTCGCGACCCTTGCCCCCAAGCTAGGCGCTCGAATTTCCGGTTGGTCGCCGGCATCCGGTTGGTCGGCGGACCTGCTGGCGATGAGCACGCAATACGGCATGGTCATGCTGTTGCTCGCAGGGGTGTACGCCTTCGTGGTGAGTGAGCCCGTCCGCTATAGAGACTTGCTGTGGGTGGCGGTCAGCGAGCAGGTGCTCGGTTTGATTTACGCGGTGTACATCTTCTCAGCGATCAGCTGGGTCGCCCCCATCCAGTTACTCACGCAAGCACTCATCAACCTTGCCCTCGTCGGCCTGCTGCTTACCGTCATGGTCAATCTGAGAGCGGCATCGCCTGGCGCATTGCCCGAAAAGGCACAGCTCGACGGTCGCAATGAGGCGCCTCAAGAGACCTGAGAAGGTTTCGCTCGGGCGCTGGTTCCGGTCCGACGCTAGTTGCTCTAGTCCCGAATCATCTTCAACGTCCCGCGCGGCGCGTTCCTTCCAACTCGACTCGGATTCCTGCGCAACGGAGTGATGCACTGGAACCGACGAATGTCGCCGGCAACAGACACCGACGCTAAGGCACCGCGCCACCTTTTGACCCTACCATAGGTTGCGGCACTCGGCCGGATTTAAGCGCGCCAATGATGGGCAAGATACCCAGCCGCACCTCACAATTGCTCGCGGTGCCACGTTACCCGTTCAGCCAAGCCCCTATTGATAGACTGATGGCTTCGTGATCGTCTGCGCTCCGAAAGGAGCAGCAAATGCGATGGTAAAGTGAAAAGGAGCGCGACAGACTTCTTCGCGCGTATGCTCGGTTCGGCGGCAGCCAAGCGAATTTTTGCAAGGAGTCCGGCCTGACCGTTGGAACGCTGCAAAGCTGGCTGCGGCTGCGGCGCGCCTCAGAGCCCGATCCGGGTTTCGTCGAGGTCCGGTCGGATTCTGCGAGCCCTAGTGCGACTGTTGTTCAGCGATTTTTGCGCACGCGGTCGACAATGCGTTCTTTCTTTACCTCGTGCGCTACGTGCCCCCTGAGCTCGCCGCTCCCGAAGCCCAGCTCAGCCCGGTAGGGAACGCGGTCGGCTTCTGCGCCGCGGCCGCCGCGACCTACGGATTTTTGGTGCCTGCCGTGGGTAAGGCTCGTCTCATCGACCTCTTTGAGTCTGAACCGATGGCGGACTACTGATTCAGCTGCCGCGGTAGTGGCGGTCCCACGCCATCAGGTCGTGCGGCTGCTGGACCCGTTCGATGTGGGGCTCAAGTCGTTCCCACTCCGCCTGGGCTGAGAGATGCTCGAGCTCGAGGTCGGGGTGAAGGGTTACGGGCACCACGTAGGTGCCACGGTGAGCCAGCAACCGCTGCAGCCTCTGGGCACTCGTAGCCAAAACCGACGCATCTGCGGGTGCGGGGCTGTCCGCGACACGCTCCGAGTGAGCGCTTTCCCTCGCATGCAGGTCGAGGCCGGCCGGTCGCCACCAGACGGGGTGAGATTCCGGCGTTTGGAGTCCGGCGAGCGTTGCGGCCCAAGGTCTGATCGGGGTCTCCGATCCGATCGGTACCGGGCGCGGAGCTTCGAGTTGCGAGTCCATGCGCCCCTTCAACAGGGACGGGGCCGGGCGCTGTGGGCGCGGCAGGGACAGCGTGTCGAGCCGAAGCGCAGGTTTCGGCTTCGACTTCGACGTCCGAGGTTGAGCCCATGGAAAAAAGAACCCCTGACGCCGATTCATCACGAAGCCGAATACGTCGCCGCGCCCTGGTGTCATGACCCAGATCTCCGGGTCGAGGCCGTCCGGCGGAGCAAATCGCGCTGCGGAGATTGGAAGCACAGCGCTCAAGGGTGAGGACAACGACATAGACATCTCCGTGTTCAGCATCTGAATCAGGTATCGGGCCTCCGGTCGCCGGGGGTGCGTTTTCCGCATTGAGCGCAGGAGGAGGTTCACCGCACCACTCACATTTGACGCGCAAGCGCTCGAACCATGTAGAGATGCGACTGACCGATCACTGGGGGAGCGAGTCATAATGACAAACCAAAGCGTCTGCCATAACGCCGCATGGATCGCCAAGCGCACCGATGCACCGTTCGAATTGATCCACGTGCTCGGCCGGCGCGAGAACTCCGCCAACACCGAGATGTCGGGCGCCATCCGCCTTGGTGCCCGCAGTACATTGCTTGCGGAATTGGCGGAATTGGATACACAGCGGGCCAAACTGTTCAGCCACAGCGGACGCGCCTTGTTCGAGGATGCGCGCGATCGTCGATCAGGACGGCGTGACCGAGATCACCACCCGTCTGCGCCACGGGGATGTTGTCGAAGCGATTTCCGAAATCGAAGAGGACGCGCTCTTCATACTCATCGGCAAACGCGGCGAGGCGTCGGATTACGCAAAGGGGCATCTGGGATCGAACCTCGAACAACATCGCCGAGAATGCGCTACGCATCGTTGCGCTCGGACGGAAGAACTTCCTGTTCGTAGGCAACGAAGATGCCGGGAGAAACCTCGCCACTCTTCAAACGATCGTGGCGACGTGCAACGCCAACGGCGTGAACCCCAAGGCCTACATAAAGAATATTCTCATCCGGGTGCAGAACACCCCGAGCTCGGAGATAGACTCGCTGCTGCCGCAAAACTGGAAGGAAGCTGTGTAGAATGCCGTTGATGAACGCAACACGCGAGACGCCATCGGCTGATCGGATACGGCGCGAAGGCGAGTTAGGGGATCTTGAGATCGAAGTGCTCACGCCGACGCGAGTGGTGATCGAAATCGTTACTCACACTGGAGGCGAGCATGCCGTGAAGACGCCGACCGGAAGGCCAGGTCGTCACAGGCGCGCGAAAGCGCAGTTGGATCCCGTCCCGGTGAACGGCCGTATGACATAGGACGGCAGCATGTTTGATGGGTCGATGCTCTGGAGGCGACGCTACGTGAAGCTCGAGGCCCGGTTTTCGTCCATGACGGCCGATGAAAAACCGCATGCCGGAAAGCCCAGGATGGTCGTTCAGGCCGAACGCAACCCAACCCTGGTCCGGTGATTCGAGCGTAATGTCGAACACATCAGCGTCCCGCACCAGGAGGAGTCTCACTCCCGCGGCCACGTGCTCGACTGCGTCCGCGGGAAGGGGAGGAGGAGGACAAGGACTTGCCCCAAGCATGAGTGCGAACCACATGAGGTGACCGTACGGGCCAATAGTTGCTCCAGCAACAAAAAAGCGGCGAAGCTCGAGCGGATGTTTGCCGCGGTCGGCCCGACGCCAGCTCTTCTAATGCAGCAAAGATACGCGCCTCCGGGATTGTGAGTATTGCCGGAGGTTTGTATCGAGGTCGCCGATGGCTCAAAAGGCCTTTCAGAGAAGGCCTTAGGCCTTCCCCGGCGCTCGAGGGGGGAATGTAATCGAGAACGCCTATTCAAGTCCGTTTACCTTCCCCCGCGAGAACGGCGTCGACCAAACGATACTCGCTGCGGTTCGCCACCCCCTGACGCTCCGCAAGCTCTGCGAGAACGAGCTCCTCCAACGTGATGGCGGTCCGTCGCGTTGCTGCGGACGTCGTTGTTCTCGGCAACGAAGGGCTGAATAGCACGCAGCTCCTGGCTGACCTGCTGCTGATGATGACGCTCATTGTTGAGGCGGAGGAGGTAGTGGCGCTCGGAGCGGACCCCGTACTCACCATTGCTGTCGGAAGAGGCGCCCGCGTCATAGGAGACGAGTTCGACATAACGGCCGACCGGACCGCGGATGCTGGCGCGAGAGTTCCACGAACTCCGTCGCCATTCAAGTCAGCCTCGAACGACAATCTACTTTCGCTAGCGACGGAGCGACAACCGTGTGATCGTTGTTGTCATGGTAGCGAACCAGGCCAGTCGGGCCATACACCTGCTCCCCTCTTTTCAAAAGACCTCACGACCTCTTGCGATGCTAATGCTCGTGAACGCGTCGGTCGGTGCATGCACGACCGAGCTCGAACAGCCTTCAGCCATCAGCGTGTTCTGCACCAAAGACATCGATTGTCCGGCGGGGTTGCTCTGCGCTGAGGCTGGACTGTGCGTGTCCTCGGAGAGCCCATGCGTGACGCTGATCGACGACGAGCTCGTCTCGGCAGATCAGGGCCTTCAATGTGCAGCAGCGGGAATCTCGAATGGCGTCTGCGTGGGTGGGGTCTGCACAGCATCTCGTTGCGGCGACGCGATCGTAGATCCGCGTCTCGGCGAAGAGTGCGACTGTGGCGACGCCGTGCGGCCCCCACTCACGCGGTGCGACGATGTCGATGGAACAGTCCAACTCAACGACGACGCGGTTCCGAATCGTTGCCGGTCCGATTGCCGAGCCCCGAGATGCGGCGATGGCGTGACCGACGCAGGCGAAGTCTGTGATGACGGTAATCTCGTTTCCGGCGACGGTTCCTGTTCCGGCGACTGCTCGTCGGATGAAACCTGCCCCAACGGCTACCTGGACGCGACGCTCGGGGAGCAGTGCGACGACGGAAATGCCAGAGACCGTGACGGTTGCTCGACCGCATGTGAGCTGGAGATCGAGTCGTGGGTTTCGCAGGCCCCTCCGAACAGCAACATTGCTCGGGAAGGATTTAGCCTGGCCTTCGATACACAGCGTGAGCGCTTGGTGCTGTTCGGGGGGGAAAACCCCAGCTTGTTGGGCGACACGGTGGAAATCGACGTGCGGGAGCGCGACGGCGTGCTCGAAGCCAGCGTTTCACGCAAGCTCTTTGCCGTGAGCCCGAGCCCACAGTCGGAGAGCATGTTTGCCTTTCACAGCGAGCTCGGCGTAGCGGTGCTCGTGCCCGCGTTTGGCACGACGACCTGGCACTATGACGAGTCGGGGTGGGCTGCGGCCGCTGAATTTCCGGGAACACCGCGACAAAACACGGAACTCGTATACGATCCCGTCAACGAGGCGCTCGTTCTGTTCGGCGGAGAGTCGGTCGATGGCGAGTTCCTGAACGATACTTGGCGATACGACGGCGTTTCATGGGACGAGCTGACACTCAGTCTTTCGCCGCCGGCTCGGAATGGGCTCGGGGCCGCCTTTGATACGACCCTCCAGCGTGTCCTGGTTTACGGCGGCGCCTCCCGCGATATCGATTGTGATCCCGAGCCACCCTGCTTCAATCGCTATTCAGACACCTGGAGCCTCGGCGAGTCTGCGTGGCAGCTCGAATCGAGCGTGACCGAGCCTCCTGGACGCGACCGCCACTCCATGACACGCGGGCCAACCGCGATTGGGGGAGTCGTCAGCTTCGGTGGCACCAGCGGTGGCGCCCAGGGCGACACATGGGTGCGCGCCGCCGGGGACTGGATACTAGCGAGCGAGTCAGGGCCTCCCGCCCGGTCTCGCCACCGGGTGAGTTCTCACAGCGGCTTGGACCGGGTGCTCATGCTTGGCGGTCGAGGGGCGGACTCGACGATCCTAGGCGATATCTGGAGCTGGGATGGAACGGCCTGGGAGCCGGTCGAGCTCGCACCCTCGAGCCCGGGGTCACGGCGCGGCCATAGCATGGTGTACGACCCACTCCGACGACGGCTGATTGTCTTCGGCGGAAATCGATTGGCTCGCAGGGAGGACCTCTGGGAGTTCGATGGTTTGAATTGGGAGCTTCGTGCCGACGTACCCGCCCCCGACAGCAGGGATGAGGGCGTCGCCACGGGGTTGGGCAGCAGCGGATTTGAGGATACGCCGCTCGTCTACGACCGGAGTCGAAGCCAAGTGTTGTTGTTCTCGGGTAGGCGTTCAGAGGTGTTGGTTCCCGACACTTGGACCTACGACGGGAACACTTGGACCCGCCTCGATTTGATTCTGGAGCCCCAGGCGCGCTTCCGACACGCATTGGCCTACGATTCAGCAAACGAGCGCACGGTACTCTATGGTGGGTGCGCCATGCCGACGACACCACTTGGCTGCGAGGCGGGGGCGGCGCTCGGAGACACTTGGTTTTTTGATGGGGTATGGACTCGGTTCGAGGGGACGTCACCACCGCCGCGCCAGGGTCACACGATGGTGTACGACCCTTACCGAGAACGCGTCCTGATGTTCGGGGGAGAACTCGAAGGGGGAGTGTTCAGCAACGAGCTGTGGCAGTTTCAGAACGGAGCGTGGATACAGCTGTCGAGCGAAAAGGCGCCGCCGGCGCGGACTCTCCACGGGATGGCCTTTGACGAGCGGCTGGACCGGGCCATCGTCTTCGGAGGCGAGCGCGGAGCGGAGCGTTTGAACGACACTTGGATCTTTGAACGAGCACGCTGGTCAGAGACGAAGATACAGAATCCGCCGAGCATTCGAAGTCGATTAGGCTTGCTGTTTGACCCGCAGACCAGCTCGATCATTGTCTACGGCGGTACGCCCCTCGACCCGGGAGACGTGTATCGGCTCCAGTTCCCGCCCCCGGCCGTTCCCGAAGACTGCGCCACTAGCGAGGACGAGGATGCAGATGGGCTGGCGGGCTGCTCTGATCCCGACTGCCGCTTCGGCCACGAATGCACCATTCTCGAGGTCTGCGGCAACGGAATCGATGACACCGGCGATGGGCGAGTGGATTGCGCAGAACCCAGCTGTGGCGGCTTCCCGTGCGCATCGGGGGCCGGGCGATGCGTCGCACATGCGTGCGAGCTGACTCCACACTCGTTGCAGTAGACATCGTGCGCTAATTCACTCGAGAATCGCGCTCTCATGTCGCCTCCTCGAAGGTGCGGCGAACGCTTTAGGCTTTAGGCTTCGTTCAGTCGACGAGCTCGAGGCCCATGGTCTTCTGCCGCCGGGCTCCAACCCGTAACAGGCGCGTCAATCGTACGTTCTCGCCGTGGCCCGTAGTGACGGCGATCGCTGGTTAGCCGATGGTGCCAGCACCCAATCAAACGAGGTGCCGCATGAAGAGTCGAGCAGAAGAATTCCGCGAAGCTGTGAGAGAGCGCTCGCCTGGGCGCTACCCAAACCGCCTGCGCGAGATGGCGCTCGAGCACTTGGCGAGCGTCCGCCTCAGAGGCAAGCCGCTCAGCCACGCTGCCCGCGAACTCGGCGTCGACGTCAACACGCTTCGGATGTGGGAGAAGCGCTCGGAGCCCGTGGCTTCGGCGAACGGATTGCTCCCGGTGGAAATCCGCGAGCCTACGTTCGAGAGCGAAGTTCCCTATGTTGTCGTCGCCTCGCACGGCGTACGGGTTGAATGTGCTACGGCGGAGTCGGTCGCGCGTCTGCTCGCGGTGCTTTCGTGATCGGGACCACGAGGAACATCAAGGTCTCCGCTCGCGCCGAGCCCACAGACCTCCGCGCGGGCTACGGCTCTTCGCCCTCGCGGCGACGTTATCGAGATGACCATGAGCGAGCTCGCGCTCTTCGTCGAAGGTA
>CAYXVF010000154.1:0-10626 GCA_964468125.1 uncultured Bdellovibrionales bacterium
CAAGAATCTCGAGGTCGTGATGGATTTCATGACCTCCGGACCTGCGCCAAACGGAGCTCAACGTCGTCAGCTTCCTGTTCGAGAATCGCGTCTGGGTCGCCGTCTACCCGTGGGGCGACCTCGAGAGCATAATGCCGGGTCGCACGGAGATTCCGCTCTTCGATTTCGCCAAGAAGCCTGACGGCGAGCTCGGCTATCGCATGCGCGGCACGGGCAAGGCCGTGGGCAAGCTCGACCCGCTCTATTCGTCTCGTGGCGAAGCGGTCTTTCGCACGGCCAACCGGTTGCTGTCGACCATCGTCCGGACCATTGGCCGGAGCGTCGCGAACCCGGAGGAGCGCGGCGAGCAGCTCGCTAAGTCCTTCGGCAGTCCCCAATCGATCGTGGAGTCCCTCGGCTTCGCGACCGCGGGGCGATCGTGGCGAGGCGATCCTCGAGGAGATCGCCTCCCTGCAAGAAAAGGAAGTCGGGAGACTCGCCGGAACGAAGCTCGAGAAGCGGGGAAACGAGACACTCGCCGCGGGACGGGCGGTCGCCCGCGAGTTCACGTTGCCGAGCCCAGATGGCCTGGCGGTTCGCCAGCTGCAGCTCTATTTCATCCTCGGCGAGCACGTGGTGCTCTTCGTCGCCACGGCCCCGGCAACTTCGCTCTTCGACCGAATGCGCCCGACCTTTCTGGAGGTGGCCCGCTCCATTCGCTAGGCCCGCTCCTCCTGGGTCGTCCCCGCGTTGCACCGAACCCCACAAATGGCGACTCTCAAGTTCATGCGCATCATTCGCAGGTTCATCACTGCCGTAACCGTCTTGTTCTTCGTCCTCGTCGCCTTCGGGTGGATCTCGATCCTGAGCGGCCCCACGATCGAAGACGATAGCGTCCTTCGAGTCACCCTCGACGGGCCCCTGCGCGAAACACCCGCCGTCGACCTGGGGATTCTCTTCGGCGAGGAACCCCGCAGCACCCTGCGAGCGGTGATCCTGAGCCTCGAGCGGGCCGCGACCGATGAGCGAATCAAGGGCGTGGTCCTCGAGATCGGCAACCCGCAGGTAGGTCTCGCCCAGCTCGAGGAGCTCGAATCCGCGATGGACCGCTACCGCAAGAGCGGCAAATGGAGCCTCGCCTTCCTCGAAACCGCGGGAGAGCTTTCCCGCGGCGACGGCGCCTACGCTCTCGCAACCCTCGCGGACAAAGTCACCCTTGCCCCCGCCGGAGACCTGAATCTGATCGGCCTGCGAAGCGAGCCGCTCTTTTTCAAGGGAACGATCGACTTGCTCGGGGTCGAGCTACACATGGAGAAACGGGGCAAGTACAAGTCCGCCGCCAATCAGTACACGGACCGCGAGATGGATGAACCCATGCGCGAAGCGCTGGCCGAGGTGATCGAGGACCTGCAAAGCCAGCTCATCGAGCTCGTCGCTAGGCGTCGCGAGGTGCCGGTCGAAACCGTGCGCGAATGGATCAACGGCGGCCCGCACAGCGCGCAGGACGCCCTCGCAAAGGGAATGGTGGATCGCCTGGGCTACGCCGACGAGGTGGTCGCGGAATACGAAGAGCGCGCGGGACGTGAAGATTCGCTGGTGGCCGTGGGAACTTACTGGCTCGAGGGGCGCCCCATGGATGACGGGCGCCTGGTGGCGGTGGTCTACGGCGAAGGGGGCGTCACCCGTGGTGACCCCACACCGGGCCCCTTCGACGACGAACCGGTGATGGCGAGCGATCCGCTGATTCGCGCCTTTCGAACCTTGCGCGATGACGGCGCGGAAGCGGTGGTGTTCCGCGTGGACTCGCCCGGCGGTTCCTATCTCGCGAGCGATCTGATCCGCCGTGAGGTGCAGCTCACTCGCGAAGCGGGAATTCCCGTCGTCGTGTCGATGGGCAACGTGGCGGCTTCCGGCGGCTACTTCGTTGCGATGGACGCGGATCTCATCATGGCCAGCCCCTCCACGATCACCGGCAGCATCGGCGTATTCACCGGCCTTTTGAACGTGTCTGGGCTGTTTGCCAAGGCTGGGGTGAGCCACGACAGCTACCAAACCGCCCCGAACGCCGACTTGTTCTCCCAGCTCGCCCCCCTCGACGAACGGCGCCGCGGTTTCATCGCCCGACAGGCGGATCGAATCTACGCCGATTTCACCAGCAAGGTCGCCGACAAACGCGGCTTGCCGCTGCCGAAGGTGCAAGCGGTAGCCCAGGGGCGCGTCTGGTCGGGGCGCGACGCGCTCGAGCACGGGCTCGTGGACGAGCTCGGGGGGTTGCGAGATGCGATCGAGAAGGCGCGTGTCTTGGCCGAGATCGGCTCGGACGAGCCGATCGAGTTGCGCCCCTACCCCCGACCGGACTCACCTGCCGCGGCCCTTCGTTCGATCCTCCGCGGCACGATCGAAGCAGCGGACACGCTTCACGAGGTGCGCGAGCCGCTGGAGCGGGTTGGCGTCTATTGGGACGAATTCAGTGCGGTGAGCGGAGATGCGCCCCTCACCGTACCGATCCGCCTGCCGAGACTCTACTGACATGCGACCCGTGCTGCTCGCGCTGACGTTCGTGTTCGCGTCTTGCGCCGCAAAATCCCCCCCGCCCTCGGCCCGTGAGGCGGACGCGCCGAATCCCGGTGAGCGCGCCTTCACCGCCGAGCAGGTCGGCGAAGACGTAGACCTCTTGTTGCGGGTCATGCAGGCGGTGCACCCCGGCTACGATCGCTATGCGAACGCGGAGCACCCGCAAATTCTCGCTGAGCGAAGTGCCGCTGTCGCAACACTGAGAGGCATGGGCCCGTCGAGCCTCTTCGAGCTCTACGGCGCGGTTTCGACCTACGCTGCGTCGATCCGGTGTGGACACACCAAGACCCAATACCCGGAGGCCTTCACCCAGTGGCGGGCCAGCCACCCGAGTCATCTGCCCTTGCGTTTCGTCACCGACGGTGAGCGCGCTATGATACGGACCGCGGCAGTGCTGAGCGGTCTCACCCCGGGCGACGAGATCCTGACGATCGAAGGGCAGTCGATCCCTGCCCTCCTCGGATCCGTGGGTCGAATGCTCGGCGTCGATGGGTTCACGATTCACGCGCGCCCACACCTCTTCGCCGACGACAGCGACCTGATGGGAACGGGCCTCGACCACTACCTCCCGATCCTCTTCGGGCTGCGCACGCATCTCGACCTGCGCGTGAAACGCCTCGGTGGGAGCAAAGCCGAGGTCCGTGTCCCGCTCGTCACCTTCGAAGAGTGGAAGAGTCTGGAGGAGGGCGGCTATCGCCGGGATTTCTCGAGCTCGGTGCATCTGGACTTTCCCGCACCACGGACCGCTCTCCTGAGGATCGACACCTTCATCAACTATCGCAATCCAGTCGATCCGGCGGCGATCTATCGAACCGCGGTCGCGAACCTCAAAGCCCGTGGCATCGAGACGCTCATCGTCGACCTACGGAACAACGACGGGGGCTCAGACGACGCGGCGATCGAGCTCCTCCGAGCGCTCGCCACGACACCGTTCACGTTCATGAATCCACCGCAGGTGAAGACACTAGACCTCAAACGATTCACGCCGCACCTAGGCACCTGGGATCCGAGCGCCCTCGAACCGGACGCTGCGAGGTTTCGGGAGCTGCCGACCGGCTTCTACGAGTTGATCCCCACGAGCGACGCGCTCGCCACCGCACGGCTCTCCCCGGCTCGAAGCACCTTCACCGGCGACGTGATTCTCTTGACGAGCCCATCGAACACCTCCGCCGTGACCCACGTCGTCACAAAGCTCGTGGACATGAAACGCGCGATCGTCGTGGGCGAGCCCACCGCGGGAAGCGCGGAAGGCGCCACCGCCGGTATCCTCTTCTTTTTGACCCTGCCCAACAGTGGCATCGTCGTGCGCGTTCCCGCGCTTCGCCAATACCTCGCGCTCGAAAGCGATTTCGAGGACGGCATGGGGGTGCTTCCCCACCAACCAGTGATCCCCACCCTGGAGGAGCGGCTCGACAGTCGCGACCCGGTGTTGGAGCACGCACTCGCCGTGGCGCTCGGCGCCGCCCCGCCGCCGCGACCGAGTCGATGATCGAGTTGAGAGCTTGACGGGACTCGGGCCGAATGCGCATTTGATGCGCATGAACCGAACTGGCGACTCGGCTCCGAAGCAAGCCACCAACCTCTCGATTAACCGGTCCCTTCTTCTCGCGGCGCGCGAGAAGAAGAACAATCTTTCGGCCACACTCGAAGAAGCGCTGCGGGAGCGGCTAGGCGTAGAAGCCCGTGAGGATTGGCCGGCCGAGAACGCCCGCGCGTTCGAGGAGTATTACGCCGTGGTCGCGGAGCGTGGCGTCTTCGGTGACTCGGTCCGACGATTCTAGTGGCTCAACTGCGACTCTACCGGAACCCGAACCCAGCGACCGCGGACCGCTATCCGTACCTCCTCGATCCCCAATCGGACGCGGTGTCCCGACTGCCCACCCGCGTGGTCGCCCCGGTTGCCCGCGTAGGCAAGCTAGGCTTCACCCCGATCACGCAGCTCATGCCTCGGTTCGAGCTGCTCGGTGACGAATGCGTGTTGGTGACGCAGGAGCTGGCCGCGGTCGATGGCTCGCTTCTCGGCGACGTAGTCGTCGACCTCGACGGTCGACGGGATGAGATCGTGCGAGCGGTCGACCTACTCTTCACCGGCGTCTAGGCGACGCCTATCGGCACAGACCAGATGTGAATTCCGGCGGAAGGCGTGCTAAACCGGCCTCGCTGAGAGGGCAACGAAAGGCGAGAGCATGAGTACCTGGGCCACGGACCGCATTCGCACGATCCCGAACTTCCCCAAGGACGGGATTCAGTTCCGCGACATCACGACCCTGCTGTCCGACCCCTTGGGCTTTCGGAAGGCGGTGGACGAGCTGGTTCAGAACTACGCGGGCAACGGCATCGCCAAGGTGGTGGGGATCGAGTCACGCGGGTTCATTCTCGGCGGCGCCATCGCCCATCAGCTTTCCACCGCGTTCGTTCCGGCGCGCAAGCCAGGAAAGCTCCCGTTCGAGACCGTCAGCCAGGAATACGAGCTCGAGTACGGGACCGACCGCCTCGAGATCCACGTGGACGCGATCAAGAAGGGAGAGCGCTGCTTGATCGTCGATGATTTGATCGCCACCGGCGGGACCGCCGAAGCGGCGGTGGACCTCGTGGAGAAAGTCGGCGGTGTGGTCGCCGCCTGCTGTTTCGTGATCGACCTGCCCGACCTCGGTGGCTCGAAGAAGCTGCGCGATCGCGGCCTCGACGTCGTCACGCTCTGTGAGTTCGAGGGCGACTGAGGAGCGCGACGCGCCGCTCACAACCGCTTTCGCGCGGAGCACCACGAGTCGTGTCGTGCGTGGCTCGAAGATGCCTTTGCGGGTCAGTCCCCGGTTGCTCTCATCTCGGCAGCGCGAAAACGAGTCCATGGGCGGTCACAAAACTCTCGAACCGACTCGAGGTTGCCAAAGTGACGATATGCCCGCGCTGAATCAACGCCTTGCCCAAGGCCACAAACGGCTCGACATCACCTTGCGTGCCGTAGGTGAGAAGCAAAGCCCTCACGCCGCTGCCCGCCGGGCCGCCCGGACTTCCACGCCCACCAGGCTCATCACCACCACCACTTCGCCGACAAAATACGCAACTCCGAGCCCGGTTAGCGAGTGCCGAAACCCGTAGACCAGGGTGAGCGTCACCACGCAGTAGAGCGTATTCGCGCCCGCGATCGCCAGGAGGAAGCCCGGCCCGCGCTCGGTGAAGGCGCACGTCAGCGAGTACGCGGCGAACCCGGTGGCGATGAGGGCCAACGGAATCAGAATTCGGGTCGGCATGCCAAAGACGGGCTCCCAGGTCGTGAGCACGAGGGCCAGCATGGTGGCGGTGACCAGTGCTCCGACCCCGTCGATGCAGAACAATCGCTTCATAGCGGTGCGCACTTCCGGTCGCCGGTTCATTCGCAGACCGTAGCCCGGGCGGTTTGCGACTCGCTTTGATCGCCGTCAAAATCGTCGCTTGCCGCGGACGCGACTGAGCGTTTCCTGGGTCATGCCCAGATACGAGGCGATGTGGCCTAGGCCGACCCGTTGCGTGATGTCTGGATAGCGCGCGAGGAGATGCTCGTAGCGCTCGCGCGCGGACAGGAAGAGCATGCCCTCGAAGCGCTCGACCAAATCCGCGTAGAGATACTCGGTGACGCGGCGGGCGAGGCGTTCGTGCTGCGGATGCTGCTCGAGAAACGACTCCATCTCGCGGTAGTCGAGAAGGAGGCACGTGCTGTCTTCGAGCGCCTCCACACGGTACCGACTCACCCGCCCGTAGACGATGCTATCCACCGCACCGACGACCCCGTCTTCGAAGGCGAAGTGCGCAGTGACGTCCTTGTCCTTGACCAGGTGATACGAGCGCAGCAAGCCAGATTCGTTGGTCGAGGATGAAGTCCATGCCGACTTTGTAGGCGGTGGCCTGTCCCGGATTGACGATGTAGCGCTCGATCTCCGAGATCGCATCGGACTCGGCGTTGCCGAGGTTGGTGATCATGTACTCGATCGCCTTCTCCCGACTCCATTTGAAGCGGTGAATCCCGGTGTCGACCACGAGGCGCACCGCCCTGAAGAGCGAAGAATGCGCCGAAAGGCCGTACTTGGGAGTGGCCTTGATGTCGTAGAGGTTGGCGTAGAAACGACCTGGCTCTTCGCCATCCAGTGGCGGACCCTGGTAGTAGGCGCCGGGGGCGGACTTCTCCGCGAACTCGGGCACACGCTTCACCTCCACCGTAGCCTTGTGGCGCAGACCGAACCAGGGCTCGAGTTTGGCCTCGATCTCCGCGATGATCTCCCGGTAGCGCTCGAGGAACCCCGTCGGGCAGCGTCCAAACTCCGGCGTCATCGGTGGTTCGCGGACGCATCTCTTGCATGTGCGCTTCGAGTTTCGCGTAGGCGCCGTAGACCGTGTCGCGAATCGACGTCTCCACTCGCGTCAGGAGCGATTCTCGCGTCTCCCCGGTGATGCCCGCCTCATCGAGCTTCTCGACGAAAGTGACATAGAGCGGATTGTCCGGGTGGAGGTCAGGATCTCCGGCGAGCTGATCGCGAACTCCAGGAAGACGCGCTCGAAGAAGTGGTTGATGAGGAAGGGCTTGAAGAACAGGAGGTTGACCACAAAAATCGTGGCCCAGAGCACCGCCGTTCCACCGAGCCCCGCGAGCCAGAGCATTACGCGTTTCATACGCCTGAGCTATCGAACGGGGCCGATGAAGACAAACCGAGTGATGCGACTTCAGACAGGTTCGGGCGCCACGCTCATTTCGATCGCCATGAAGGCCCCCGCTTGGGGATCGGTGAGCCCCGCAAACTGCCCAACACCTTGGGCCTCCATCTTCGGTACGAAGTTCTTCCCGCCGAGCGTCAGAGCTTTGGCGACTGAGTCATCGATCGACTGCACCGTGAAGTACGGCGTCCACATCGGAGGCATGTCGCCCCATTCAGGCTCTATCTTCATCATGCCGCCGTTCGCGCGCTCGCCGAGCGTGATCTCCGTGTAGTGGCCACTGGTCGCGAAGGTCCAACCAAAGAGCTCTTCATAGAAGCTACGTGAGGCCTCGAGGTCGTGCGTGTACAGCTCGTTCCAGCAGAAACCGCCCACGCTGTTGACCCAGGCGGCGCCTCGATGGGCGAGCGGTTGCCACAGCCCGATGGTGGCACCGGTGGGGTCTTGGAGCATCGCGATGATGCAATCGTTCATGAGCTGCATCGGCGGCATGAGCACCTTTCCTCCGAGCTCCGTGCAGGCTTTGGCCTTCGCTTCCGCGTCAGCGGCACACACGTAGCTCGACCAGGTCGCCGGAGCCCCCGCTTCGCGCATGGCCTTGGGCATGGGCCCCATACCGGCCACGGGTTCGCCGTGCATCAAGAAGCGGGTGAAGTCGAACCCCATGGGACTGGATCGATCCTCGAAGTCCCAGCCCATCAGCGCGCCGTAGAAGCGCTTCGCTTCATCGGTGTCCGTCGTCTGAAGATCCACCCAGCAGAACTGACCGTCGCGATAGTCGCTTTCTTTCTTCATGACTTCCCTCCTGAGGATCGTCTCGTCCTTCAGAGCCACGGAGACAAGGGCTGAACGTAAACGTGCTTTTGGTCGGATGGCTCCACTCTGGGTCGGCGCCGAGGCGACCTTCGGCGAGCTCGGCAACGACGCGATCGAGGCGCGGCGAGGTCCGCTTCGTCTGGCAGAACTTCCTCGAGAACGAGCTCCCCACTCTTCGCCCAGGTGAGGAAGCCTGCCTGGAGCGGGGCGGCGCCTGCTGGGATCTCTGCACGGACAAGGCTTGATTGCCGGTAGAGCCTCTTCGGCCGCAGCGAGAAATGGGCTAGTGAAGCCCTCATGACAGCCGACTCTCTCGACCTCGACCTCGACCGCGTGCGTGGTTTTTTTCCCGCCCTCGGAGACGACTGGGCGCTCTTCGACAACGCCGGCGGCAGCGTGGTGGCCGATACGGTGCGCAAACGCATCGCTCGCTATCTCCGCGACTACGGCGTGCAACACGGCGCCAGCTATCGCATCTCTCGCGAAGCAACGGAGCTGGTCGACGAAGGTCGCGAGGCTGCGGCGATCCTCCTCGGCGGGGTCGAACCGGACGAAGTCGTTCTCGGCCCCTCGACCACGATGAACGTCTACGTGCTCGCACACGCCCTGCGATCGACGTGGAAGGACGGAGACGCGGTGGTGGTCACCAACCTCGACCACGAGGCGAACATCGGTGCCTGGCGGCGCCTCGAACAAACAGGAATCGAGATCCGCGAATGGAGACTCGACCCGTCCACCGCCGCGCTTCGCGTCGAAGACCTCGAGCCGCTCCTCGACGAGCGGGTTCGTCTCGTCTGTTTTTCCCACTGCTCGAATGTCGTCGGGCTCGTGCACGATGTCGCCGCCATCGCCGCTGTCGCACATCGCGCCGGTGCGCAGGTCTGTGTCGACGGGGTCGCCTTTGCCCCACATCGACCCCTCGTGGTACGCGAATGGGACGTCGACTGGTATCTGTTCAGCGCCTACAAGGTCTATGGACCTCACCTCGGCGTGCTCTACGGCAAGCGTGAACACTTATTGGCGGCTCGAAATCAGAACCACTTTTTCTACGACGAGTCGCAGATCCCACAGAAGCTGATGCCGGGGAACGTGAGCCACGAGCTCGCACCGGGATTGACTGGAATCGTCCACTACCTGCACGAGATCGGGGATGGCGACCTGGACCTGGCGTACGCACGGATCGCCGCGCACGAGGCGGCTATCATCGAGCGTTTCGGGGAGTTCCTGCGCTCCCGTGAGGACGTCGAGTGGCTCGGCGAAGGCTCTGGGCTGGAACGGGTCCCCACCTTCGCCTTCACCGTTCGCGACCGTCGCTCGAGCGAGATCCCGCCGATGCTAGACGAGCAGCGGGTTGCAATCCGCTGGGGTGATTTCTACGCGGCACGGGCCATCGACGCCCTCGGCCTTCGCGCCAAAGATGGCATCGTTCGCGCGAGCGCGGTTCACTACAACACCGCGGAAGAAGTCGACCGTCTCATCGACGCCCTCGAGGGAGCGCTCTAGAGCGCTCCCACGAGCACGCCGTCCTCGTCGGCGACGAGCGCGTCCCCGGGGCGAAAGGTGACGTCGTGAAAGTGAACCTCGATGTCACGCACGCCCTCGCCGCGTTTCGTCGACTTGCGCGGCGAGGTCCCGAGGGCCAGCACGCCGAGGTTGAGTGTACCCACCTCAGCCGCGTCACGAATGCAGCCATAGAGAACGACCCCCGCCCAGCCATTCTTCTGCGCCGCACCGGCCACCTGGTCCCCCAGGAGCGCGCAGCGCAGCGAGCCTCCGCCGTCGACCACGAGCACACGCCCGTCGCCTGGCTCATTGACCGCCTCCTTCACCTTCGAGTTGTCCTCGAAACACTTCACCGTCGCGATCGGTCCCCGAAAGCGGACGCGCCCGCCAAATGAGCGCAGCGCGGGCAGCACGACGGCGAGCCGGTCTTCGTGCTCGTCCCAGAGGTCCGCGGTGGATAGGTCTGTCATGTGTTCTCCTCCATTCAATGTCCGACGGTGGATCCGCTCAGCCATTCCAGCTCCAGCGCAGCTCCTGCGCGCCTCGCTGGTGGCCAACGAAGACAAAGCGCGCGTTTTCTTCGAGTACTTCCTCGCCATCAACGAGGGCGATCACCCGAAGCTCCGCCGCTGCACCGCGGGGCAGCACGAGCTCACCGCGAAAGCGTCCCCCCTCGGGACGAAGGCGCAGCCCCTGGTCGAGCTCCCAGTTCCCAAAGACCTCATGGTCTCCGACCAGAACGACCTCTGAAGCCCCCTCCGGCGCGCCTTCCAAGACGATTTCGATGTCCCGGGTGCTCGGATGCGACCAGTCCAAGGCCTGGGCCCCGGGCCGGCGAAAGACCGCGATCCCCGAGTGACCCGCCTCGATCACGAGCTGTCCCTCCTGCACCTCGACCCCATAGGCATGCGACAGGGCCTTGGTGGAGATCCCCAGAGGCACCGGGACTTTCAGTGGCTCTCTATCAGAAGCGTTGTAGAGGACGGTTGCGACCTCGCGTTGGCCGATGCGCAGCAGCAACAAACCCGCTGTTCCCGCCGCGATCAATCGCGTGTCCCCGTCGTAGAG
>CAYXVF010000155.1:0-10569 GCA_964468125.1 uncultured Bdellovibrionales bacterium
TGCGCAACGCACTTGCCGTGGGCTCCGATAAGGAGACATGGCATGCGATGGTGATAGTGCTGTGGCGCAGCGAAAGCGGCTCCCGAGTCGAAAGTCGGTCTACGAGGTCCTCGCTGACGCGGTGAACGTGGAGTGTCCCAACGAGGTGATGATCGTCGACCGAGGTCTTTTGCGGTGGGCGATGGTGATGACCCGTGCGGAGCCGAGCGGGCCCATCGTGCCCCCAGCAAAGCAGCCGACCGTCGTCGCGCCGCTGCGTCGCTACCGCATTAAAAAGCCGCGTCCTCGCACCACCCAACGTCTCTAAAACGACCCCAAACTCCCTGAAAATGCTTGCGTTCTTTGTCATCGAGTGGTGGCCTAGGGGCGGGTGTAGGGACAGATGGGGCTCCCATGATCTTTAGAGAAACCGTGATGGGCATGATGGGTGAGCGCCGTCTCACCGGACGCGTCGATGCGGGATGGACCGCGGCCGTGTTTCACCTGTGCTCGGGATCCCTCTGGGTCGCCGACGTGACCGACGCAGGGCCTTCCGGTCTCGGCTTGCAGCTCGACGCCCCGATCGAGAAGGGCGATTCGATCGAGATCGCCTTGCGCGACGCCCGGGGTCGACAGGCGAGGGTCGCTGGAACCATCGCCTTTGCTCCGCGAGCGTTGGACCAGCGCCTCGGTGTGACCCTGACACGACTCGACGCGGACTACATCGATCTCGTCATCGCAGCGTTCCAAGCGGATATTCTCGCAACCAGCACCCGGCCGACCCGGCAGGTCGACTATGGTCTCGCCGACGTAACGCCGCTGCCGGTCAAGAGGCGTGAGGACGAAGGCGACACCGGTGGCTGGCGGGCCCGCAAGCTCGCAGAGGTGATTCCCTACCGCCGTGCAGCGCTGGCGGGCGAGCTTCTTCCCGACCGAGCCGCCGGGTCAGACTGACGCGAGAGCATCGCGCTCACGACCCAGCATCGTAGTTGCCGCGTTCCTGTTCCGCTAGCTCGGCGTCATCGATCACGAAGCGCCGAATGGCTCGGATCTGTCGCGCGGTTTTGTCGTCAGGGTCGAGGGAATAGGACTCCTTTCGTCGTCTTCGGCCAGCACGACGAGGATTCGTTCTTCGTAAGGGCCGATGACCTTCACGAAGTCCTGCACCAGCTGAGCTCTGCACTGGGCAAAGAGCGGCTCGGCGCGATTCAGTGCGGGGGCGGAGCATCGATCTTCTAGGCGTTCGCGCTTCGGCGGGCGTTTAGCGTCTTCGCCGCGAGAACCTCGCCGGAGTCCGTGTCGATGACTTTCAGTGTTGTTTGCATCCAAGCCTCGGCGTGACGACGGTACTCGCAAGAATCCAGTGCGTGTGTTTCATCACTCCCCCAAAGCGTGTCCCTGTTCCGTACGCGTTCATACGTCGGCGCACCTCGATTCATTCAGCGCTGGCTTCGCTCCGAGCCTGCTCCAGCGCCTTTTTTACCTTGGCCTGAATCAAACGGCAGCGCTTCTCGAGCTTGGCCGCAGCGCGCCTATTGGACTTCTTCAGATCAGCGCCTGCCCACTGCTCCTCATCGCCGAGCGCGAGCGCCCCCGCCCGGGCTTGGCAGCTCTCGAACGCCTGCAGGGCGGTCGTGAGGGGCTCGAGGCGCTCGGAGGGATCCTCTTCGTTCTTGGCGCTGTCGAAGCGCTCCGTGGCTTCCACATAGCGTTCGCCCTCGAGTTCGAGCTCCGATTGCCAGCGCAACAGCGGCAGGCGTGCTTCGAGATTACCGACCACCTTGAGACAGGCCTGGCCGAGGCTCTCGGCGTTCTTCGTGCCGAGATGGCCACTGAAGCGAGTAGCGTCATCGTAGCCTGGAACGCCTGAGTCGACCTTTTCCGGGCAGGCCGCCATGGCCGCCACCGCCGCTTCGTGCGCCGCGAGCGACTCGCGCTTCTTCTTGCTCGCTTCGATCGCCTGCAGTGCACTCGTGATTTCGTCGTAGGTGATCTGCACTCCGTGGCGCCATCGGAACGCTGCGGATTCCGCGCGGGCGGTCTCGGCTTCAGCGGCGCAGGAGGCACGAACGTCGTCGAGGGGGGCGATACTGAGTGAAGTCGCGACGGATACGTCGACGGAAGCCCCGTCTGCATGGGCGAGCTCTTCTCCCACTCTCGCACACTCCTCGAGCGCCTCCGCTCGCTGATCGGCGGCTTGCGCGGCCGCGACGAGGTCGGTGGGGTCAGCCGCGAGCTCCGGTGCGTCGTCCAGAATGTCGTTGAGCCGCTCGTTCACTTTGCGTTGCCAGGCATAGATGTGCCGGCGGCGGCGGGCCTCTTGCAAAGCGGTTTCCGCGTCAGCGCCGACGTCCCGATAGCGCGGATCCTTGGCGAACGATTGGTTGTCCTCGAGCTGGTCCTCGAGGGTCTCCATCAGCTCGTCGATTCGGTCGAGCTCGTCTTCTGTCCCGCCGGATTGCTCGTAGCCGGCGCGGAGCTCACGAAGTTCGGTCACCAGCGCCTGCGTGTCCTCGACGATGCGTTCGACGTTGGCCGTCCGGCGCGCGGTTTTCAGGCGTTTTTGTCCGCGCACCACCTGAGCACTCAACACTGGATAGCTGCGATGCAAGACGAGGGCTTGGCTTGCGTTCTCCATGCCTTCTTCTAGCTCGGCGAGCATTGCCTCTGCTTCCTCGAACCTGCGCTCTTCGAGGGCTCTCTCAAAATCGTCATGGAGCGCGTTGAGCTCCGCTGCCTCGCGCTCGTTGGCAGGGAGGTCGGGCCTGGCCTTGCGGTAGGTGGTCCCGCAACCTGCACTCAGGATGAGAAGCAGGGGCAGGGCGATGGCACGCATTCGCTGAGACTTCATGTGCGGCGGTTTAACACAGCCATCGTGGCAGCGCGACCGGGCGTGGCGCCGGAAGCGTTCAGCGGGGCGCGGGTCGCGGCGTGCGCAGGTGTGCGACCCACTCGTCCAAGATCCGCAAAAACTCGTCGTCGCTCTTTGCCATGCGGCCGGTGTTGCCGAAGAGCATGTTGATGGTGAAGCCCGCCATCCGGACGACGGGGTCGTGGCTGATGGCGACGACCCGGCCCACCGCGCTGCGATTGCGACCAAACCATTTGGCGAGCGATTGGCGTGTTCCCGGGTCTATGCGCGTCAGACCGCCGTACCAAAGTGCGAGGTACATGCGTTTCCCGCGGGCCTGACACGCGCCACGCACTTCGTCGTGGCGAGCGAGCATCCAATCGACGGTTTCCGTGGAGCCCCGTCCCCACAGGCCCACGACCGCGACCCGATTCTCGACGGCCCAGAAGCGACCCACGCCGTCCCCGCCTCGAAGCTCGAGGGTAGAGTGGGCGGGACCAAAGCGATGTTCGAGCTCGCCTTGCACGGATCAGCGGCGACGGCCTCGGCGTGCTCGTGAGCTCCGAGGTCGGCGGGTGTCCGGAGCGGGTTCCGGGGCGGGGGCAGCACCCGAGCGGGACGGCTCAAAACCGGAGTATCGCCGGAGGCGGTCGTCCGCGTTCTTGCGCGCAGTGTCCAGCTTGTCCCACATTTCCTGTCGGCGTTCGTCTCGCTTCTCGCGCAGTTGCGACTTCATCGAGCGCAGACGCTCGACCTTCTCTTCCGGATCGCCCTTCGATCTTGCCGCCTGCCGAAAGCCGACAAAGCCGGGGGTGACCTTCTTGTTACCGCGCTTCAGCGGGCTCGGGGCTTGAATGCTCACCGTCGAGTCCTCGCTCATCATGGCCAGCGCCCGTCGCGTATTCGGCGAGTTGCCGCGGTGGAAGGACTCCACCTCGCTCTTTGTGTCTTCCATGGGCAGCGGCGCCTTGCTCTTCTTGACGGGCGGTCCCTTGGGGCCCTTGGGCGTATTGGCCATAGCTCTGGATGCTAGTGTCGTCGGTCGCGCTTTACAAGTCGTCTGCCAAAAAGGTCCGTCGCGCGATGAGCGGCTGGCTCCAGGCGACATCATCAACCTCGACATCACGGTGGAGGTCGATGGTTTTCACGGCGACACCTCGCGCACGTTCGCCGTGGGCGAGGTTGATTCCGAGACGGCCCGCTTGCTGCGCCGCCTGCCGGCTCGACCCGGATGGCTGGACCGTCCGGACCGCGGACGGTGCCCGATCCGCGCAGTTCGAGCACACGATCCTCGTGCAGGACTCAGGCTCCGAGATCGTCCACACTCGCCGGGGGGTGAGCCACCGAGACCGAATCTCGGCTCTGGCGCGACAGGTTGCGCTGCGATAGGCGTTCAGGATGGAAGCCGGAGGGTGGCCATGAACCCGGATCCCGTCGCGGAATTCATCGAACGTACGGTGCTGGTGGAGGGGGACCGAAATGCCGAGTTCTTGGTTCTCTGCGAGCACGGCGGCAACAGGATCCCTCCCTGGCTGATGGTCCCGGACCATGAGCGTCACTGGTTCGATACCCACTGGGGGTACGATCTCGGAGCGAGCGCGGTGGCGCGTGCGGTGGCGAGCGAATTGGACAGCAAGCTCGTAATTGCGCAGTTTTCCCGCCTGATTTGCGATCCCAACCGACCCCTCGGCTCAGAGACCTGGATCCGCCGGACGGTAGAGGAAGGCAGTGTCCTGTCCTTCAATGCCAATGTCCTCGAGGAGCAGGAGAACCACCGCCGTGCTCTCTGGGCTGCGTACCATCAGGCCGTCGAGCGCACGATCGGCGCATCGCTGCGCGATGGCGTGAAGCCTTTTTTGTTCTCCGTCCACTCGATGACCCACCTCTACGTCGGCCATTCGCGCGACATGGAGCTCGCGGTGCTCTATTCGGACTTTGAGCCCACCGCTGAAGCGCTCGCGCGGGGCTTGGAGGTTCATGGGTTTCGCGTCGCTCGCAACGAGCCTTATTCCGCCTACGACGGGCTCGCCTATTCGGTCGAACGCCACGGGCGTGCGCACGCGTTGCCTCATCTCGAGATAGAGGTGCGCCAAGACCTTCTGGAGAATGAGGGGCACGCGCAGTCGATCGGGCGCATCGTAGCGCGCGCGCTCAGGAGCGCGGTGGAGGCCACGTTTCCGATGCCGCACGACAGGCCCGCAGCAAATCCCGTTCGGTGACGATTCCGAGCAGGTGTTCCCCTCGGACCACGAGCAGGCAACCGGACCCGCTCGCGAGGATGTGGTCAATCGCTTCTGAGACCGGGAGCTCGGGAGGCACCGTCGTGATATCCCTGTTCATCGCGTCACGAACCGGCAGCGGTTGACCCCCGCGCGCGCTCGCCGCGTGTAGCTTCAAGACTTCGCGTGCTCCGAGAATACCCACGAGCTGTCCCTGAGCGTCTTCGACGGGGATGTGCCGTATGTGCTTCCATCTCATCACGCTTGCGGCGAGGTCGATCAGGTCATCAGGTCGAACCGTGAAGACGTCGCGAGTCATGAGATCGCTGACCCGCTCCGGGGCGAGCTCTTTGCCATCGCCGAGCTCGACGTCGTCCCATTCGTGCACGGGTGTGCCGAGCTGGTGCGCATCGCGAAGAAAACGGGACGCCTCGAGGCAGAGGGCAGGGCGCTGGGATTCGGCCACCTTTGAGAGGGAGCTCAACAACCACGCCGCGCCCGTGCGTCCGCGCTCCACTCGTTTTCGAATCACTCCGAGAAAGCGGTCGATTTCTTCATCTGGCACCTCAACCGCGGCGAGGCCCTCGCGCGCGAGAGGGATGAGCTCATCGAGGAGAAGGTCGCGCACGGAAACACGTCGCTCGTCTAGCCAGCGCAGCTGCGCGTTCAGTCCCTCGTGGGCGCTCGCGAGGAAGTTCGCCCGCGCGTCCGCGAAGTTTAGGCGCTCGCGGACGGAGCCATACTCATCATCCAGACGCGACATCAGGCCGTAGAAGAGCGCGGCGTTTGCGATCTCATCGAGTGCGGTCGGACCCGCTGGAAGGATTCGATTCTCGATCCGGAGATGGGCTTTGCCGTTGGTGATGCCGTAGCAGGGACGATTCCAGCGCCAAACCGTCCCGTTGTGGAGGCACAGGGCTCGGAGCGTCGGGATCTTTCCCGCGCGCACGAGCTCGACCGGGTCTTCGTCGAACTCCTGGGTGACGATGGCCGAGTAGCGCGACACATTGTCGTGGAAGAGCTCGAGGATCGACTCCTCGAGCCAGGCGGTACCGAAGCCGACACGGGTGGGCAAGTCGCGCGCCATCTGCGAGGTGGAGCGATCGTCCATCGCCCGCTCGAACACGGCAACCCGCGTCTCTGGCCACACCCGTTTGCCGAGGAGCACCGGGGAATTGCTCGCGGCAGCGAGAAGCGGTCCTAGCATCAGCTGCGCGAGGTTGTAGGAGCGCGCAGCACTCTGTGCGTCGATTTGGAGGTGCAGCTGAATGCTGGTGTTCGCACCCTCGATCACGACCGAGTCGAAGCGCTGCTCGAAGCGTTCGATCCCGTCGACCATGATCTGGATGGCACCGCCCTGAGCCAGGAGTGAAGCCTTGTTGAGCTGCTGATAGCGGATTTCCGGAGTCAGGTTCTCGAGGACGACGTCGCTGCGCCTGAGGCTCGGCAAGGTCCCGGTCAGCACCACACCGAGGCCCTCTCGCTGCGCTGCGTCGCGAGCGACGCGCAGCACGTCTCGAAGCTCCACTTCGAGATGGGACAAGAACGATCCGCGAAGCGGGTGAATCCCGAGGTTTGCTTCGAGGTTGAAGAGCGCGATCTCCGTCTGAAAGCGACCGTCGGCGATCAGGTGCTCCATGAGGTCGTAGACACCCGGCGCCGCGTAGCCATCGGCGTCCACGAGGAACATCTCCTGCTCGAAGCCGATGCGCTGCGTGCCACTCTCGACCATGCCCCGGTCGATCATGAGCTCGAGCGCTTCGAGATCGCGCAAAACCGCACGTGTGAAACGGCGCCGGGCGGACTCATCCGCATCGGCCGCTACGTTGTGCTCCCCCATGTCTCCGTCCCTGAAACTCTGAGCGTTGACGCTATCGTACTCAATGGGCCGCCGTACAGGGGGAATACTTGCCGTAGGTCAAGCTAGAGAGGGTAGTCGGTCAGTGGCTGCCGCCCCGGGGCGGCGAGCGCGGGCACTCATGGCGTCCGAGTCCGCTCCTCTAGAAACGCGCGGCTCACTTCGAGAAGGGGCTCGGTCTGCTCCGGGTTCAAGATGTCGCCCAGGATCACGTGGGTAGGGCGTCCCTCCGGGATCTCAACCTCGTGTACCTCGCGCAGACTCGCAGGCCAGCGAGCGATCACCTCACGCGTCTCCTCAAAACTCACCACGTCGTCTTTCGGCGAGGCGATGAAGAGCGCAGGGACCTTCATGTCCTCGAACGGCAGCGCTTTGACCGCGCGCACGAGAGACTGCATCTCGAAGAGCACCGGCGTGCGGTACTCGTGGGTCCAATACTTCCCCTGCAGCTCGTTCTCGGGCTCCCAGGAGCGAGTGGGCATCACACGCGGAATGAGCAGGTGGCTCCAGGGCAGCTCGAGCACGCCTGCCATCGGGTCGTTGACGCCGAAGTTCGGCGAGATCAACACGAGTGCCGCGATTTCATCGGGCCAGAGCTGCGTGGCGAGAGTGGCCAGGGTGCCGCCGGTGGAGGTTCCGAGGAGGACGGTCTTCTCCCCGATCTGACGGGCGACGGCGATTGCTTCGGCTACATCTTCCAGCCATTCAGTGGCGCGGGCGTCGCCGAGGGCGTCGTCTTCGCGTCCGTGCCCGCTGAGCCGGACCTCGAATGCGTTCGCGTCCAACGCGTCACCCAGCCGTTCGACGAAGGGCGCGATCTCCTGACGCGACGCGGAGAATCCGTGGAGGTAGACCAGGGCGAGGTGAGTTCGATTCACGCCGTCCGCCCATACGATTCGTTTCTCCGCGCCGTCGATGATCGGACCGGTTTCGTGCGAGGCAATCGCCTCCTCCAGCTCTTCGAGTCCGCTCGGCAGGGGCCGAGGAGGCTCGTAGGGCCGGTCGAGGTCGACGCGGAGAGTCGGGCCGAGAGCGAAGATCATCGCCCCTACCGCGCCGAAGGCGACAACAAACAAGAGCACACGTTGCACGTCACGACGCCTTATCCTCGCGCGGGGTTGGGCCCAAGTGCTCGAGCCGCGCGGTCACGCGTTCCGCTAGCTCCCGCCCCGCCTTCAGGCCGATTTCGTAGGCTTCATTGGTCCGGCTCATCTCGAAGATTCCGATGTCGAGAAGCTCGAGAGGCGCGATGGCGAAGTCGCAGCGCTTGAGCTTTTGACGGATGGGATTGCCGGTGCTGATCTGAAAGGCGCGCTGCGACACGGAGAACGTCGTTTGCAGCTCGTCCACCTTCATGTGCTCGATCGGGTTTACAAAGGAGCCGATGAGCACGTCGCACCGGCCGAGGAGCGGCTCGATCGGCAGGTTGTTCACCACTCCCCCGTCTGTCAGCAGCTTTCCGTCGAGCTCGAGCGGCGAGAACACCCCCGGATAGGCGGAGGAGGCCATGCAGGCGATCGCCAATGAGCCTTCGCGAAAGTAGTGGGCCGTGCCGTCGAGGAGATTCGACGCCACGATGTGAAGCTCGCGGCTCACGTCGTTGAAGGTCTTGTGGTCGAGGGCGACTTCCAGCGCCTCGAGTAGCCTCTCACTGTCGAGGAGACCGGGTTTCCGGACCAGACCCAGGTAGTTCCAGCTGAACATGTCGTTGTCCCGGAACACGTCGAGGGTCTGGTTGAAGGAGCGGCGGGCCGCGTACATGGCGCCGACCACCGCGCCGGAGCTCGCGCCCGCGACGGCGGTGACCTCGATCCCCTCGTCCTGCAGGGCCTTGAGAATACCAACGTGGGCTGCGCCGCGTACGCCGCCGCCGGAAAACACCATCCCGACCTTGTGCGGTCTCGCTACCATGTCCGTAAGATGCAAGGTTCGCTCCGATCTAGCAACGCATTGCACGCGGGGATGAAGCGCGGTCTTACTGGGCCGTGCGGACCTCGATCCTCTCGACCCTGGTCGCTCTCGGCCTGGCCGCCTGCATGCGAGCGCCCCAGCCGGCTCAGGAGGACGCGAGACCGGAGGTGACTCCCGTGGCGAAGCCGAGCGTCGAGGAGCGAGCGAAAACGCTGACCCAACAGCTCATTCTCGTGGATGGACACGTCGATCTCCCCTGGCGTCTCAGTCAGGCGGTAGATGCGGGAGAGACACCGGATGACCCCTCGCGCCGCACGCAAGGCGGCGCGGGAGGCGTTCATGAGCGCCGACGGCATCGAGGACTCGAACGACCCGAACATCAACGCCTGGAGCGAGCGCTATTGGAGCGAGCATCCGAGGAAATACGCGAACATTTCGGAAGTTGCTGACCATTTTGACCACGTGAGAGCGCTCGTGGGCGTCGAGCACCTGGGACTGGGCTCGGATTTCGACGGCGTTGGTGATTCCTTGCCCGTCGGCCTCAAGGATGTTTCTCAGTACCCAAACCTCTTTGCAGAGCTTCTGCGCCGGGGGTACAGCGAAGACGATCTCGAGAGAATCGCGAGCGGCGATCTATTTCGCGTTTGGCGCGAGGTGGAACGCGTCGCCAGACGGTAGCTGACCCTCGCCAAACCACCGATCGATGCCCATCCTTTGTCAGACCTCGCGCACCTTTCGCGCATACGGGAGAGAGCACATGAAGCTGAATGTCATCAAATTTCTGGGTGTTTTTCTGTTGACCCTCGCCATCGCGTCGCCGGCGTTTGCGGCGCACCCGTCGCGCAAGGACGACAACACGCGTGCGAGCAAGAACGGCAAGCTCGAAGGCAAGATGGACGGCGTATCGGTGACGCTGACCTATGGGCGCCCAGAGGTAAAAGGGCGTACGCTTTGGGGCAAGCTCGTGCCCTACGGCAAGGTTTGGCGCACTGGCGCCGATGAGGCCACCGCCATCACCTTCGATTCGGCGGTGAAGATCGACGGCAAGACGCTGCCCGCCGGGACTTACGCGTTCTTCGCGATCCCGGGGGAAAAGAAATGGACGCTCATTTTCAACACCGTCGCCGAGCAGTGGGGCGCCTATTCCTACGACCAGTCGAAGGATGCACTGCGCGTCGAGGTGACGCCGAAAAAAGCGAAGCACACAGAGGCGCTGGATTTCACGAGCTCAGGCAAGACGATCGAGTTGCGCTGGGGCAAGCTCGCCGTGCCCTTCATCGTCTCGAAAGGGTAGTTCAGCGCTGTCAGGGATAGCGAAAGCGTACGTCTGCCACGACGTCGCTGAGGTCGCCGTCAGGCTCGACCTTCTTGACCGAAATCTGTCCTTGGTAGCGCGTCAGGCGCCGGTCTGAGGTGCGGAACGTGTAGTAAATGTCCGGGAATACCTGGCGAATCAGCCAGCTCGCCGGCTGCATGACGATGATGGTCTTTGTTCCGTCGCTTCGGTCGCTCTTCAGTAGTCGGAAGCCATAGGTGCTTTGACGTGACCAGGACACGTAGGTGAGCTCCACCTTTTCGCCAGCCTGTAGCTTGTTCCACACGTCGTCTCGCTGCATGAAGCTGACGAGCCCCGGTGCGCTCATCGCGGGACCCGTTACCCGTTCCGTATCCCGCTCCACTCGACCGTCGGCACGCGTGAGCTCGAAGCGAATCACGCCGTCCTCGAATTTCACGGTGCCCTTGAGCTTGCG
>CAYXVF010000156.1:0-10255 GCA_964468125.1 uncultured Bdellovibrionales bacterium
AAGTCATCCCTCAATTGGACTTTCAGCGTCAGATTGCAGCAGGAGTCGTCATCGGTCCTGAGGCCGCGGCTAAACTCTTTCTTGAAACCATCGGCGACCGGCAGCTCATCCAACCGCTCGAGGACGATCGCGAATTCGAGCCAGCGGTGTTGTTCTAGCTGGCCCGTACCGCCGGGGCGTCTTTGTTGAGCGATGATGCCGCTCGCATTAGCAGGATGGCCCCCAACGCGTGACCGTCGCGCGCGATTTACAGCGCGGTCGCACTCGGCCCATTCAATCGGTCGATCGGCTTTTCGACTGAGTCGAGGCGGACTCGTTTGTGGTCTTCGAGGTCGTGCCGACTGCCGACTACCACCTCAACGTCGTCCACCCGGCTCGAAAGCCCATGCCCCACCATGAAATCGACGTGTTCATGGCTGCAGCCTCAGGCGACCACCGTTCGCGCCACGCATCTCGTGCACGATCGATGGCAGGCGGACGACGCGTGTCGACTCAGGTGTCTTCGGGCTTCTTGCTTCCGCCATGAATCTCAGCCTCCGCATCGTGGAACCGCTCGCGCAACTCAGAGAAACCGCCTTGCACCGCGTCCCAGACCCGCACCGCGGTAGCCATCGCGGCCTTTTGAACCTGCGGATTCGTCAGGAAGTAGGTTGTCGCAGCCCCGACCATCACCCCGCGGGCGAAGTCGTCACAGAAGTACTCCGCGACAACCGGCGAACGGGTTCCGCGCTGCGGCGTTCGGGTGGCCCGAGCCGGGCCCGTACCCGCCACCCCAGCCGCCGTGCGCGCCGGGGCTTTGCCCATCACCCTTGTGTTCCGACATGGTCTTTCCTCTCACACCTAGCTTTGTTTGTTCTGTCCGGCCGACAGCACCGCGGCGCCGGTCGCGATCCACACCAGGCCACGCACCAGCGCGCCGCCAGGCACCAACGAAGCCACCAACGCGCCGGCGCCAGACGCAATACCGAGACGGGTCGCCTCGCGAAGCGCCCCGCCAGCCATCGAGCAGTGCGAGCAGTGCGAGCAGTTCGCAATTGCATTCTCACCCGAGGTGGCGTAGAGGGAGGCCGAACCAACGAATCGGAGGAAAATCCATGTCGCGTACAGCGCTACTATGCTCGGGCGTTTGTGCCCTCGGTCTCACCCTGGCCGTCGCATGCGGCGACGACGACGAAACCGGCAACGCCAACGTCAATGATAACAACAACCAGAACGGCAACGGGAACGGGAATGGAGATCAAGACCCGAATGACCTCGCCTCGCTGCGGCAGGTCCTCGAGACCAACGCGGACATCGCCTTCGCCGCCTACTCCGATGCGGTAGACACCGCCGAGTCGATGAAGACCGCGATCGACGCGTTCGTGGCCGATCCAACCGGGGCCAACCTCACAGCAGCAAAGAACGCCTGGCTCGTCGCCCGCGAGCCCTACGGCCAGACCGAGGTCTACCGCTTTCGCGCGAGCCCTATCGACGACACGGACTACGATCCGAGCAACGGCGAGGACGGACCGGAAGGCAACATCAACGCCTGGCCCCTCGGCGAGGCGCTCATCGACTACGTCGTGACCGGTGATGACTTCGGGCAAGACCAGGTGGGCGTCAGCGAGCAATCGGTCGGCATCGACCCGACGACCGAGACCATCATCAGCAGCGACGTGGCCATCAATGCAGCCCTGCTCGCCAACACTGCCTCCGCCGAAGACGAGCGGGACGTGATCGCCGGCTATCACGCCATCGAGTTTCTGCTCTGGGGTCAGGACGTGAACGCAGACGGGAGCGCCGATGCGCCGCGCGACAACACCCCGGGCCAGCGCCCTGCCACTGACTTCTCGTTGACTGCTTGCACGAACGGAGCAGGCAACCCAGCGGCGGACAACACGCCGTGTCAGCGCCGACAAACCTACCTCCAGATCGCCGCGCAGGAGTTGATCGACAACCTCACCGATGTGCGCGACGCATGGGCCGACGGCGCGAGCTACCGCACCGCGTTCACTTCCGTCAGCACGCTCGGCGAGGCCAAGGGCAAGCTCCTCGAGATCCTCGTCGGTATGGGAACGCTCTCCGAGGGTGAGCTTGCGGGCGAGCGCATGCAGATCGCGCTGTCGGCGAACTCGCAGGAAGACGAGCACTCTTGTTTCGCGGACAACACGCACCGCGACATCCTCCTCAATCACCTCGGGATCGCGAACTCCTTCTTCGGGGATTACGCCGGCTACGACAGCACCCTCGACGGCACGGTCGATGAAACGACACGCGCGGTAAACGGCTACGGTATCGACGACTACCTCGAGGACCTGGGGCTCACCTCGCTCGCGAGCGCGGTGGCGTCGGCGCTGAACACCAGCACCACGAACGCGACCGCGATCGATACGCTCGCCCGTAGCGGCACGCCGGTCGACCTGCAAATCGTAGACGCATCGAGCGCGGATGCGCAGCCGATGCGGGACACGATCGTGTCGCTGAACGCGCAGTCGGCCCAGATCGCGAACATCGCAATCGAGCTCGACGTGGGCTCGGCCGACGACGTCGTCGACCCCGACGCGAGCGAGTGCGACACCACCGACCCCACGGCCGAGTGCGGGTGAGTGGCCTAGACCGTTGCTGAGCGCGCGCCAAAGCTTCGTGCTCCTTGCGCTCTGCGCGGTGGGGTGCGTGCGCGACGCGGCGCACGTGCCTCCACTCGATCCATCCGAGCGATTGCCCGGTGGGGCGACGTCCATCGATCTCGCGGCGGGGGCGAGTTTCTCGCTGCCCGCTGCGAATCTCTCCGATGCACAAAAAGCGAGGTTCTACGCCGGTCGGGCGCTTGCCCACCAGCCTTGGGTGCGGGGGCCGACCACCACCGACGCCCGCGACGGCTTGGGCCCGCTCTACAACGCTCGCACCTGCCTCGCCTGTCATGTCAACGGCGGCCGAGGTCGCGTGCCCCGAGCAGACGATGAAATGCTGCTTCAAGGGGTGCTTCTGTTGGGCTCATCGGAGTCGGACCCGCGTCGCGGCGCAACGCCCGATCCGGTGTACGGCGGCCAGCTCCAGTCCCAATCGATTGCGCTCGCTCACCAGCTCCGAAACGTCAGGGGGGTCGAGCACGCGAACCTCTCTTCCTCGAATCGCCCCGAGGCATACCCTCACATCCGCTTTGAGGAGCGCCACTTCTCCTATCCAGACGGAGCGTCGGTCACCCTCCGGCGTCCGCGGGTGGTGTTGAAACAGATTGGCTATGGACCGCTCGCCGCGAGCACACGAATGAGCCTGCGCATGGCGCCGCCGATCCTCGGCGCTGGGCTCCTCGAGGCGATTCCCCAGTCGGCAATCGACGCTGGGGCCGACCCCGAGGACCATGACGGCGATGGCGTCTCCGGGCGCGTCAATTGGGTCTGGGATTTTGAGCACGACCGCCGGGCGCCAGGGCGATTTGGCTGGAAAGCCAATCGCGCGAGTCTGAAGGTGCAGGTGGCGGCGGCCTTGGCTTCCGACATGGGGATCACGAGCACACTCTTCCCGGAACAGCCCTGCACGGAGGCGCAGCCGGAATGTCGACGTGGCCCCCACGGCAGCGACGCGGACGGGCTCGAGATCAGCGACGCGCTCCTCGACACGGTGGTGGAGTTCAACCAACTGATCGCGGTCCCCGCCCGGCGCAAAGAAGACCATCCGATGGTCCGTCAGGGCCGCACCCTGTTCTACCGAGCACGCTGCAATGGCTGTCACACCCCGAGCTACCGGACCGGCGAAGATGCACCGGCGCCGCTGGCGGGGCAAACGATCTGGCCCTACACCGATCTCCTCCTGCACGACATGGGGCCCGAGCTCGCCGACGGTCGCCCGGACTACGAAGCGAGCGGGAGCGAATGGCGCACGCCGCCGTTGTGGGGCGTGGGGCTTAGCCAGGCGGTCAATGGCGCGCGTGGCCTGCTCCACGACGGGCGAGCGCGCTCGGTCGAGGAAGCCATTCTTTGGCACGGAGGAGAAGCGACGAAGAGTCGCGCAGCGTTCATTGAGCTCGACAAAGACGATCGAAAAGCATTGATCGCCTTCGTGAAGTCGCTCTGAAGCGGAAGGAATGGTGAGCAGCACCGCCATGTTCGACCGACGACTGTTTTTGAAAGGGCTCGCCGCCGCCGGCTTGTTTCCGGTAACCGCTTGCGGCGAGAGCTGGCCCGACGAGCTGTGGTTGTCGGCGCATGGAGACGCGCCGGAGAGTTACGGCGTTGCGCTCCTCGGCCAGCAAGAGACCGAGGCGTCCATTGTCCTGTCGGGATTCCGGGGGCACGATCTCGCGCAAAACCCGGCGCGCCCGGAACAGGTCGTGATGTTCGGGCGGCGCCCGGGGCGAGAAGCCCTGGTGCTCGATGTCCTGCGCACCGGGTCGGTGAGCCGCTTTGAGGCCTCGTCTGGCCACAGCATGATGGGGCACGGGTTTTTTTCTCCCGACGGCGCGCGCCTCTTTTGCACCGAGTCAGACGACGTCACCGGCGTGGGCGTCTTGACGGTCCGGGACAGCCGCGACTGGCGGGTGCTAGATCGCCTCGACACCGCCGGTATCGGCCCCCACCAGGCGGCCCTCATGCCCGACGGGCAAACCGCGGTGATCGGCAACGGCGGCATTCTCACCCGCCCGGAGACCGGCCGGGAGAAGCTCAATCTCGACACCATGCGCTCGACCCTCACCTATCTCGACCTTCCGACCGGCCGGGTGATCGAGTCGACCTCCGTTGCGGAAAGCAAAGCGAGCATTCGCCACCTGGAGGTGGCGGCGGATGGAACCGTCGCGGTTGGACTGCAGCTTCAGCGCGAGGCGATGGACCACAACCGAGTGGTTTCCTTAGCCGGCGTCCATCGCCGCGGCGAAGCGATCGAGCTGTTCGACCAAGGCCTCGACGTGATGGCCGCGATGCAAGACTACGTCGGCAGCGTCGCGGTGTGCTCGCAGACCCGGGTCGCCGGGTTCACGAGCCCCCGCGGCAGCGTGGCTGCGTTCTGGGACCTCGACTCCGGCGCGCCGCTCGGCACCCACGTCCTGCACGACGTCTGCGGCATCACGGTCAGCGCCGACGAGCAACACTTCGTCCTCAGCAGCTCCACCGGCGGCGTGCGAAAGCTGCATAGCCTCACCCTTGCAGAACAAACCGACGAGCGGCGCGACCTCGAAGGGGTTCGCTGGGACAACCATCTGATCACTGTAACTCCGGGAGGACCCCGATGATGAACCGATTCGGCCTCATGCCCGCCCTGCTCGTCGCCATCAGCGCCTGTAGCGACGGCGTCGAGACTACTGACAACAGCGCCGAGCTTCAGGATGCGCTCGAGAACACCGTCGACCAGGTGGTCATTCCTACCCTGGAGGACTTCGCCCGGGCGAGCTCGGACATGGTCGCGCAGGCGGGTGCGTTCTGCGCTGCACCGAGCGAGAGCGGTCTTCGAGCACTGCAGGACGAGTGGCGCTTTCTCGCCAGTGAGTGGAACCGGGCCGCGCTCTACAATCTTGGACCACTGAATCAAGACCTGATCCTGCCGCGCGTGATCTTCATCGAATCGATGCGCCAACGCGGGACGAACTACACCGAGACCGTACGGGAGGCGATCGATCTCGCCCTCAGCGGCACCGCTCCCCTAGACGCCGCCTATTTCGACGGCCTCCGGTTTACCGAGGTGGGCCTGCTCGCGCTCGAGGTCTTGGTGTTCGAGACGAGCACCACCTCGAGCACGTCGATCTCCGAGGTCGCCGTCGAGTTCCAGAGTACGGATCGCAAGTGCGCCTACCTGCAGGGCATGGCCGAGCACCTCGAGCGCACCGCAAGCGCAGTGGTGAGGGGCTGGAACGAGAGCTATCTCGACCGCGGAACCCCGTACCGGGAGATCTTGCTCGGCGCGGCACTCGAGGACGGCACCGAGCCGGTCCCCGCGCTGCTCATCGCCGCCTTCGAGCACCTCAACTACGTGAAGCAGCGAAAGCTCGAAGCGATCCTCGATGCCCAGCTCGCCAACCACTTCTATGAAAACCTCGTCGCCACTTTGGATGAGCTCTCGAGCTTCCTCGACGACGGGGAGTACAGCTTCTTCGACCACATGGACTCGCGTGGCTTTGGCGCCGAAATTGTTGCAGCCCGCGCGGCGATCGCGAACGCTCGCGCGCTCGCCGTCGCCGAGGATCGCACCGCGCTCACTGCCGCCTGGGGCGAGACCGAAGGTTTTCTGAAGCGCGAAGTACCCAACGGACTCAATGTCGACCTCGGCATCAACTTCGCCGACGGCGACTGAGACGCGAGCTAGTCCGCGCAGCGAGTGCCGTCGTTCTCGAGCAAGGGCTCGTAGCGGGCATCGGTCAGTGTCCGCAGGAAGCACACGAAACTCTCGACCTCGAGGTCGGTCATCGGGTCGCCGACGGTCAGCAAGTCTTCCGCGACCGTCTCCGGAACTCCGGGCGCCCGCCAGGGCTTGCCGGTCTCGGGGTTGAGGGCGCGAAGCGGATTGTTGAATTGGTCGTAGAACTCGATGACCGTCCGAAGGTCCCGGAACACCCCGTTGTGCATGTAGGGACCGGTGACCGCGACGTTGCGCAGCGTCGGGGTGCGGAACTTACCGGCGTGATCCGGGTCGGTCACGTCTTCGCGGCTCAGGAGACCGAGGTCAGGCTCGGCGATGCCGGTCAGTGCCTGTACCTCCGGATTCACCGGGGTTCCAACGTTGTGATACTCGAAGCCGGTGAAGGTCTCCGCGAACTTGTTCACCGGATCGCCGTTGCCATTGAGTTGATGACAGATCGCGCAGTTTGCGAATTCGCTGAAGAAGAGCGCCTTGCCGGTCAGCTCCTTGAAGCTCAGCGTCACCTCGCCGGTGAGCGACCGGTCGTACTTCGAGTCAAACGGTGAAAACTGCTCGGTACGCTCGAAGGCGGCGATCGCCTCGGTCATCGACCGGTAGGCGCGCGGCGTGTCGTTCAGAACCCCCTCACCGAATAGCAGCTCAAAGCTCGCAACGTAGCGCGGATTCTCCTTCAGTCGGTTCACCGCCATCGCCTCGTCGGCCAGCGCCATTTCCACCGGATTGAGCGGTGGTCCGCCGGCCTGGCCTTCGAGGTCGGCCTCGCGCCCGTCGTGAAACAGCCCGCCGAGCGGGCCTTCGTAGAGCCGATTTTGGCTTTGCTTGTTGTGGCGCTGTCGGGTGCCGTAGGTGAATTCCGGCGCGAGAGCCGCGTAGGCAGCGGTGGGCGCGTTGCGCCCGCCAAAGCTGACCTCGTCATCGCCGAGGGAGACCGGGCGAACCCGACCGTCCTCAAAGGTGCGGTCATCAACGAAGGCGGCTTCGGGGTTGTGACAGGTCGCGCAGCTCTGATTGCCCCGGAGCGAGAGGGCGGTGTCAAAGAACAGCTCTTCGCCGAGGGTTTCGAGCGTGTCGAGCTCGACCGGGGCTGCTTCGTTCTCGCCGCAGCCAAGGGCGAGTACGCTCATCAACAGCGCTGCTTTGAAGCGTTTCATCATGAACCTCCCCACTCGAACCGAAACCCCATGAACGCCGTGAACGGGCGCCCCGGTCGGGCGCCGAAGGGTCGACGGGATACGATGTTTTGCTGATTAAAGACGTTGTCGATTCGCGCGTAGAGCACGCCACCGTCGACGATCGACAGCTCCGCGCCTACATCCACGATGAGCTGCGCGTCGGTGCGCAGCTCTCCGAAGACCGGGTCCTGCTCGTCCGCGGTCTCGCGCATCTCGCCGACGTAGCTCACCACCGTGTTGAATCCCCATCGCTCCGCCTGCAGCGCCGCATCGAACGCTGCCTGGTGCGTCGGCACGTAGGGGAGCTCTTCGCCCGGGTCGACGTTTCCAAACGTGGGATCGGCCGAGTCGAAGGCGTCTCGAAACTCAGAGTCCGTCCAAGTGTAGGTCACGCCGGTATCGAGCGTGAGGCTGGGGCTCAGGGGCGCATCGTAGCGAACCACGGCTTCTGCGCCGTATACATTCACCGCACCGGCGCTCGATTGTCGATCGAGCTCTTCTTCGCTGCACCCTGCAGAAAAGGAGCACACGTTGGTGAGGTTCGAGTAGTCGTTGTAGAAGCCGACGATTTCCGCGCGAAGCGCCCCGTCCTGGTAGCGCCCCCCCAGCTCGTAATTGATGCTGAGCTCGGGTGCGGCGTCGAGGGTACCCGGTACGACGGGAGAGAAGCCCCGGTGCACACCGCCGAGCACACCGAGATCGCCGGTGAGCGCGTAGTAGGCGCCGATGCCGGGCAGGAATACCTCATAGCGGTCGACCGTCGTGGCCCGGGTGAGTCGATCGCGTCGGCGCCATCCAATGCTCTCTGCTCGGAGACCTGGGGTCAGCGTCAAGTCGTCCCACTGAATCCGGTCCGTTAGGTGCGCCGAATAAGCAGTCGTACGATCGACGTTGTGCACGGTCACCACCGGCTCCGTGCCGTCGCCGACCAAAGCGTCACCATCGACGAAGAGTCCCTCGTCGGTGTGAAAGCGTCGCACTTGGTCCTGGTGAACCCGCACTCCCAGCTCGATCTCCTGGTCGACCCAGTCGAGCCAGTCCGGCCGGTAGAACAGTGCGCTCTGTGCGCCCATCGAATAATAGACCCGCTCGTTGGTCACGTAGCCCAATCGATCGTCAGGCCCCGTCGAGTCGCGCTCGCCCGCAAGAAGAGCAATGTCCGCCGGGTCGCCGCCATAGAGCGCATCCATCAGCGGAGCCCCGCCGAGCGTCGCGAGACGCCCCCAGGTTCGCTCGAGATCACTCCGGTAGAGTGTCGTACGCACTTCGATGTCCGCACCCCACTCGACGACGTGAGTCAGCCGAAGCGCAATTCGTTGGAACTCCATCAGGTCATCGCGCGACGCGAAATAACGTCGCTGCGGGTTGGCTTCAAAGTCCTCATCGGTGAGGCCCAGGTAGGTCTCATTCGATCGTTCGTCGGAATAGAGCGCTTTGAGCTCCAGCCACTGATAGACCGATGAGGTCGGATCGTTTGCGTAGCGCAACTTGAGCATAGCCTCGTTCTTGCCGAATCCCGTGTCGCCGCCCCCGTCGAGCTCCTTGAAGCCGTCGCTGCGCAGGTGCACGCCTTCGGCCAGGATGCCAAGGCTTCCCGAGCCCAGATCGAAGGTGGTCCCGAATGCCCCGTGCGCCTTTCCGTAGAGCGTCTGTCCGCCGGCGACGTCGAGGAGCGCCCGGGTTTCGCGTGGCACTTCGCGGCTCAGAAGGTTGACGGCTCCGCCGATGGTGTTGGGCCCGTGGCGCACCGCCGCCGGGCCCTTGAAGACCTCCAGGCCCACCATGCGAGTGAAGAGCGGAAAGAAATACGCGGCGGGAGCCGAATAGGGTGCCGGCGCAAACAGCACGCCGTCTTCCATCAACACCACCTTCTTGCTGCGGTCGGAGGCCGCCCCGCGAAGACCGATGTTCGGGCGCAGACCAAAGCCGTCCTCGTCCCGCACGTAAACGCCGGGAACGAGCTTCAACACCCGACCGACATCGTCGTACTCCCAGTCGAGCAAGAACTCTTCATCGACGTAGTGCGCGCTCCCGGAGATGCGTTCCCGTGTGGACTGCGAGCCGAGAATCGACATCACCTCGAATTCCCCCACCGGCGGGGGCGCCTCGACGCCGGTGTCGGCCGGGTCCTCGACATCGACGTTCGCCGCGTTCGGCTCCGCGCCAGGCTCCGAGCGAGACGTCGTCGCTCCGGCGTCTGGGGCCGAGGCCAGGGCGGCGATGAGTATGAGTACTGCGTTCATTCTTCCTTCTTGCGACCCGTTCTCATTAACATTTGTGTTGGCGTGTGGCCACCGAAAGGACTTGAGGTGGATCACGTGGCGAAAAGCGGCGGGCTCCGCTCAGGATGCCGAGACCGAGGTCGGGTTGGCACCGCCGCGACCGCTCACGGGCACGCTGACTCTACGCGGCCTGCCGCGGCACTCTGAGCTTCAGGTCGCGAGCGCGGCAAGCGCCAGCCCGACGCGCGGTGGATGTGGGAGTGCACCGCAGCAGCGTCACGTCCGAGTTTTGTCCGGTGATCAGCGAGAATCCGCTCGAATCATGACGGGGGCCACTTCAAAACCTCGACCGGCACGTGGCGTCTCGCGAAACGCGCGAGCTTGGCGTCGCGCGTGAGCAACGGACAATCGAGCGCTTCTGCCAGAGCCACATACGCGGCGTCGTAGGCAGAGATGTTGCCGCGTAGAGTCCAGATGCGCGGCATCAGCAGGGCGTGTGAGTGTCGAACCATTGCAAAGTCACAGAGGTCAACG
>CAYXVF010000157.1:0-10154 GCA_964468125.1 uncultured Bdellovibrionales bacterium
CGACGGAATGCAGTCGCCAAAAACACACTGGCCAGTGCAGCGCTCGGTCCCGCCCGCGCAGGGACGAATGTCGCCGAACACACACTCAAAGCCAGGTCCGTCGTCGATCACGCCGTTACAATCATTGTCGACGCCGTCGCAGACTTCTTGGCTCGGGGCGTTCGTGGTGCATTGGCAGCCGAGCAGTCCGTCGTCGACGAGTCCGTTGCAGTTGTTGTCCACGTTGTCACAAACCTCGATGCCCCCGTTCGTGAGGGCGCACTCGCACCCGTTGCTCCGATCGCCGTCCGAGTCGATCGCGCCGCTTTGACAGGCATCGTAGTTGCAGGAATCGTTGATGCAGAGGGGGTTCGCCGCACCGAGAACGATGCCGCCGCAGTCGTTGCCGCAGGCACCACAGTTCACAGCGGTTCCGGTTTCTACGAGGTCTTCGCCGTCGCAATCCTGGTCGATGCCGTCACAGGCGATCTCGAGCTCGCGAACACACTCGCAGCCGTCGGAAGGGATCCCGTTGAGGTCTACCGCGCCGAGATCACAGCTGCCGTCGTAGCTGCATACGAAGCCGCCCCGGCGGCCCACACAGATCGGGCTCGTATTCGCGACGAGCTCGCCGCAGTTCTGGCCGCATTCCCCGCAGTTCTCCAGCGTGCCCACAGGCCCGTCCTCACAAACGGCGATCTCGCAGGTGTTGCTGCTGAGATTGCAGAAATAACCCTCGAGGCATTCGTCGTTGGGCCCGCAGGGACGCCCGTCAAGACCCTGAAGGTCCGCGGAGCAGGTGCACCCGTTGAGCAAGGAGAAGAGCAAGAACCAGCGGACGTGCCTCATTGCCAACTCCATCGGAAGGACGCCCCGCAGGCCCCCGCAACGCATCCGGCGCTCAGGCCGGCGGCGACCGGTTCCGTGCCTGACTCGCCTGCCCCGGAGGTCGCGGCGACGATGAGCGCCGCTCCGAGGCTCGCAACGGCTGCCCCACCAACGGCGAGCATCAATACCTGGTTGTCCTTTCCGCTCTGCTCGAGGGCGGGCAGGTCCACCTGCGGTCGTGGATTCTCCTGGTCGTTGTAGGCGGAAAAGTCGCGGTTCATCTCGAGGCCGAAGTAGAACGACGCGCCGGCGAGGGCGGCCCCGGTGCCGAGCAAGATCAGGGGCACGGGCTCGAGAAGCGCTTCGGCAAATCCTTGCTCTTCGACCGCCACGACGTCAACTTCGGGCTCGACGTCCACGGGCACGAGCTCGAGCGTTTCAGCGGCAGGCGCCGCAACGAGCGCCGGCTCCTCGGCGGGTAGCGGATCAGCGGGCGGGGGTTCCGGCGCCTCAAGAGCTGGCTCGGCGGTCACTTCGGTGGCGTCGTCGCCCCCCGGCGTGGCGACGAGCGGCGGCTCGTCTGCATCGAGCTCGATCTCCGGCGGCGCGGAGGGGGTGAAGATCGCGTGCACGCTCGCCGCGTACTTGGTTTTGAGGATCTTCAGCCCGACGACGTGCTGCCCCTCGGGGATCACGACGTCAACGGTGGTTCGGGTGCACGGCAGAAGCTTCTTTTGGTCCACGAACCGACCCGCGGATTCGGGGCAGTTGAGCGTCAAGACCCGCTCCTCTGCGCCGTCGAGGGTCATCTGCACGCGGGTCTGAGCTTTGCGGCGGGCAACGCGATGGTTCAGGAGGTAGAGAAAAAGGACGCCGGGCCCGTCCAGGGTGTAGGTCATCTCGCTCTTGCGCGGGATGATTTCATAGGTTCCGAGCTCATCGCCCCCGAGAGTCAGGGCGCCGTCCGACCCCGCGCTCGGAGCAGGCTGTGCACGTACGGCGCTCACTTCGAGGAGAACGACGCTCAAAACGGCGCTAGAGATGACCGACGAGACACGTCCCATGGTCGGATCTTAGCCGCCCGTCAGGCTAGGAGCCACAGATATGCCACGATGCGCGCTCCGGTCGGCTGCGCAAAAGGTCGATGCCAGCTAGCAGGAAGATGGATGGGGTTTGACGATCGCTTGCAGGTGCTTACCTGATCTCCGGAAAGCGTCATGAAGGCGCAAGGCCCACAACGGAGTCGACTACGATGAACGCACGTACCTTCACCACCGCCGCTGCCCTCGCGGGCGCAGCTCTTCTCACCCCCCTCGCCGCTACCGCCGCACCGTCCGGGAGCTACACGTTCGACCCAACCCACACGTTCGTGGTCTTCAAGGTCGACCGCGCAAAGCAGGCTTCGGTTTACGGCATGTTCGTCGGCGCGGACGGCAGCTTCTACTACGACGAGAGCAACGCATCGAAGATGAAGGTGAATCTCAGCCTCGACGCCGAGAAGATCTACACCGGCGTCCAGAAACGCGACGGCCACCTGAAGAGCCCGGACTTCTTCAACGCCAAACAGTTCCCGAAGGTCACCTTTGAAAGCTCGTCGGTGAAGCGCTCCGGCAGTGACCTCACCGTCAACGGCACGCTCACCATGCATGGCAAGAGCAAGGCGACGACCCTGAAGCTGAAGAAAGTCGGCGAGAGCAAGAATCAGCAAGGGAAAGACGTCGTGAGCTTTGAAGGCTCGGTGAAGATCAATCGGAAGGACTTCGGTATCGCCTACGGCGACGGCTACATCATGGACGAGATCGAGCTGATGATCGCCGCCGACGGCGTGAAGTAAGCCCCCGGCAACGGTTGTGCTGTCGCCTCCGCTGGGGGCGACAGCCAGTTTTAGGAGGCGACCATGGAGACCACTCTTCTCCTCGCAGCGTTTGGACCGGCGATCATCGCCGGTGTGTTTCTGCTGCCTTGGAAACCGTGGACAAACACACGTGGAACAGCTCTGCAGCATGGTGCCGCGGCGATTGGTCTCGTCCTCGCCTTTGTTACGTCCCTCACATTGCAGGAGGGGTTTCCTGACTTTCCGCCGGTGGATGCGGGACGTTGGGTTCCCTTTCTCGGCCTGCTCTCGCTCTTGATCCTAGCGCTCCCTTCCGTTCACGAGCTCGATTGGAAAGGCCGACTCTTGATTCGCTTTCCCATGGTCGGCCTGATGCTCGCCACCATTTGGCAGCCTTTGGTAACAAACGGCACCTGGGAGACGAGCACGGCGCTCGTGCAGTTCAGCGTCGCCGGCGCGTTGATTCTTTTGGCCTGGGAGCTGCTGGACAGCTTCGCACGGAAGCGCCCGGGAGCGGCGTTTCCGATCGCGATGTGGATCATCATCAGCGGGATCAGCGTCACCACCGTGCTCGATGAAACGCTGAAGTACGGAATCCTCTTTGGTGCCCTGGCGGCGACGCAAGGCGCCGCCGTAGTGGTGGGGATCTGGGGAAAACGATTTCAGGCTTTTGGGGCCTACGGTTTTGTCCTGTTCACCCTCTTTTTCGCCATGCTCGCCACCACTTACGCCTGGGCGTATTACGAGCCGACTTACGACCGCTTCCTTCTGTACTTCGCTGCGATGCTCGTCGCCGGGGGATTTGAATGGGTGAAGCCACTCGCGGCACTCCCAACGCTAAAGCGCGAGGGGCTGCGCGCGGGACTCGTGGCAGTCCTCGTCGGGATCGCCGTCGGGATTGCGATCGCTGGGCAAGGCGCGGAAGACGACTACGGCTACTATTGAGTTTTGCTCCCTCGAGCCCTCTGGTGTAGGCCCAAACGATGCGAGTCTTGGTCACCGGCGCCAGCGGCCTGCTCGGCGCAAACCTGATCCGGGAGCTCCTCGGCGGGGGACATCGCGTTCGTGCCCTCGTGCGTTCAACCAGCGATACGCGCGGCATCGATTCTCTCGAGGTGGAACGTGTGGTTGGCGACGTTCGCGACAAGATTGCGGTGCGCGAGGCGGTCGACGGCTGCGACGTGGTCTTTCACGCAGCCGCGGTGTTCGCCTACTGGGGCTACTCGCGCGATGAAATGATGGACACGGTGCGTGAGGGGACCGGCATCGTGGTGGAAGCGGTGCGGGACGCGAAGGTCCCACGCATGGTCCTCACTTCGTCCACCGCGATCTTCGGCGGGAACGACAGCCCCGAGTCCTTAGACGAGAATAGCCCCGCGGTGGAAGACCGAGGCCCCGACTACTTTCAGAGCAAGGCGCTGCAGGAGCGGATCGCGGTCGAGATGGCTCGCGAGTTGGGGGTCGAGCTCATCGTCGTGAACCCGAGCCTCTTCGTTGGACCGCACGACTACAAGCCCTCGACGAGCTCCCAGACCCTCACGGGTTTTCTGCGCGATCCCCTGAAGATGACCTACCCGGGCGGCGTCTGCCTGGCTCACGTCGCGGACGTGGCGCGCGGACATCTCATCGCGCTCGAGCAAGGGACACCGGGCGAACGGCACATTGTCGGCGGTGAGAACATCGAGTTTCGCACCCTCCACGACATGCTCGCGGTGATGACGGACGGACCGGGCCCGCGGATCACGATGAACCGAACCCTCGCGGTGGGCGGGGCCGCGCTCATGGAGCTCGCATCGATGGTCACGCGCCGGCCCCCTGCGGCCACGCGTGCCCTGGCGGGCCAAGTGGGGCGCTACTTCTGGTATTCCAGCGCCAAGATGCGCCGAATGGGCTACGAGCACCGCACGGCGAAACAGACGGTGCGCGAAACGCTGAGCTGGTGGATCAAGAGCCCGCACGTCAACGCCCGCGAACGAACCGCCTGGGCACCCCGCCTTTGAGTTGCTAGGCTCTCGCTGATGGCGCGTCGCAAGAAACCCGACCCGATCCCTCAGGACGACACGGAGCTACGCGCGAGCGCCAATCCGCTCGCGATGGTCGACGATGGCCTCACGACCAACCTGCAGCGGGGAAGCACGGACTTGATTCACGAGTCGATCATGCGCGGCGGCGGCGAGCCGTTCGGGGAGCCGTTCTACGTCGGACCATCGACGCTCACGAACAAGATCGTGGCTTGGTTCAAGCAACGCGGCTTCTTCGGCTTCGAGACATTTGAGAAAACCGACAAGAAGCGCAACAAGTTCACCCGCTACGGCGCCTCGCGCTACCGCGGCCCGTACCGAGTGAAACGTCGACGTTGAGCTTGCGACGCCGACAGACGGAAAACTTCATCGCGAGCTCCTTGCTGCGTTTCTTCGGCTTCGAGCCGTTAGCTCTGCTACTACCCCGGCTTTGAATGCCTGAGCCCGACGGCGCCTAACCCGCGCTGACCCCGACGATGTCCAGACGCGCACCGATGTCGCCCGCCGCCGCGTAGATGCGCGATGCCAACGCCAGGTCTTGGACCGCGAGGCCGGTGGAATCAAAGACCGTGATGTCGTCGTCGCCGAAACGCGGCGGAACCCGTCCGGCGATGACCTGACCGACTGTGCCACTGATGTCCCGGAGCGAATAGCTGCCTCGCTCTAGGCCGACGTTGATCTCACCGCTATGGCGCGCCTGCTCGAGGTCGTCGACAAAGACGCGTGCCGCTTGAAGCACCTCGACCTCGAGCTCCTGTTTGCCGGGAGCGTCCGCCCCCATCGCGTTGATGTGAGCACCGGGCTTGACCATGTCGTAGCGAATAACCGGCGTACGACTCGGCGTGGCGATGCAGACGATGTCGCATCCCGCCGCTTCATCCGTATCGACGAGCTTCGCGTGGTGCTCCGCGGCGAAGGCCTGTGCTCGCTCCGAGTCGATGTCCGAGACTTTGACCACCAACCCGGGAAAGAGCTGCTCGTGCGCTCGGAGGAATTGCACCGCCTGCACGCCCGCACCAACGATGCCCAGGGTCTTCGAGTTTTTGCGCGCGAGGTGTTTGCTCGCCACCCCGGCCGCAGCCCCGGTACGCAGCGCCGTGAGCGAAGTCCCGTCCATGATCGCCAAGGGAAGCGCCGTCGCCGGGTCGCTCAGGACGTAGAGTCCGATCACCGCGGGAAGCCCGTGAAGCTTGGGGTTGTCCGGGTGCGAGTTCACCCACTTCAGGCCCGCACTGGTTCCGAGCTTGGCTGGCATCGCGCGAAAGTCGCCGTGATGCTCGGGCAGGGAGAGGTAAACCTTCGCGGGCATTTCCGCCCCGCCCTCCGCCATCAAACGAAAGGCGTCCTCCACCGCTTCGAGAGCCATGGGAATGGTCGCGATGGATTCGAGGTCGGCTCGGGTCAGAATCAGGGTCTTGGAATGTGTCATGGTCGCTTTCGTTGGCTCCGGTCGCAGCGCGTTTGAGGCCAGAGAATCTTACGCCGACAGGATCTCGTCAACCACGTGGATCCGGTCCTGCCCAAAGACGAGCTCGCCCTTCACGATATACGTCGGGGCACCGAAGACCCCCGCCTCCACCGCGGCCGCGGTTTCGCTCTTCAGCAACTCCTTGATCCGCGGCTCATGCATCCCGGCGGCGTAAGTCGCGACGTCGAGCCCCGCCTCCTCGAGGATCTCCTGAAGCACCGTCGGGTCGCCGGTCATCTTCTCGTGCTGCCAAGTCGCGTCGAATAGCGCCGTGTTGTAGCGGTGGAGCTCAGCGCGCTCTTTCGCGACCAGCGCGCCCCGCATCGCCGCTACCGTGAGAAAGGGAAAATTGGGGTTGTAGCGGAACGGGACTCCAATGCGCGCCGCCGCTCGGGTGAGGTCACGCATCATCCACTGCACCTTGCTCGGTGCCTGCTCGACGGCGGCTTTGTGCCCCACCGCTTTGTGGATGCCGCCGAGGAGGAGGGGACGGTAGTCGATGGGTACGCGATGCTTCTCCGCCACCGATGGGAGCGCCTTGAACGCGACATAACTCGCGGGTGAGAGAAAGTCGTAAAAGAACTAAATGGCAGCAGTGGCGTTCTCGTTCATGACGGCACTAATCGCGAAGCCGCGGTCATCGCGCACCAAAACTGGCGATGCACCTACCGCGAGCTCTGGGAACAGAGTGGCTGCCTCGGACGCGCTTTGATGGCGCGTGGGATCGAAAAGGGCGATCGGGTGGGCATGTGGGCCGCAAACCGCTTCGACCGGAACCACGGGTCTCCCCAAAGGCGCGACGCTCTCGCACCACAGCATTCTCGACGAGGCGAGCCTCACCGCGTTCTGCAAGGGCCAGATCGCCACCTTCAAAATCCCGAAGTACTGGAAGTTCACCGATGAGTTCCCGATGACGGTGACGGGCAAGGTTCAGAAGTACAAAATGCGCGAGCTTTCGACCCAGCAACGCAAAGGTCCAGAGCGCGGACGGTTGACCGAGCGCGGTCACTCGCTCCGCGAGCCGCGAATACCAGGCCCCAAACCACTCGGGTTTCGCGAGAAAGACGCGCTTCAGCGCACTCGATACGCGCAGGCGTACTACTTCGTCCGAGCTTGAGCAGGTCTCGAAGAGCTCTTTGAGCCTCGCGTAGCGCCGCCCTCGAAGGACGCGTGGGTGACGTCGAAACGACGCTCGCACCCGTGACGCGAACCGCGGTCAATGGCTTCGATGCGATCGTCTTCGAGGGTGTCAACGTTCATGTCCGCAATGGAAGCGGTCAGACCGACTGCAGCTCGACCGGCACCGATGCGTGCAACGGGGTCGGAAACCTTCTCATCGGTTACGACGACCCCCGCACGAGCGGTTCGAACAAGAATGGCAGCCACAACCTCGTCATCGGGCCGGAGCACAATTTCTCGCGCTACGGCAGCCTCGTGATGGGAACGCGAGCAACGGTCGGGGTCGAGGAAGTCGAGATTCTCGCCAACGCGTTCGTTCTCGACGCGGTCAACGAGGTCACGCTGTCGACCGACGGCACGCTGTCTATGAATGGCGACACCTCGGTTCTGAGCAGTCTAGGTCGCCTGGAGCTCGATGCGGGCACCCTTCTGCGCGTCGACGCTTTCGATCTCAGCCTCAACGGGACCCAAGACGTGGAGATCGGCGCCGGTCTCGAGCTGAATCTCAATGGTGGAGTCTCCGCCGATCTCCGAGCTCCGTTCACGACATTGACCGCCGGCGGCGTGATGGACATCAACGGCGCACCGATTCAACTGAACTGAGGAGACCCGAGTGAAGTGGACACTGAGCGTTCTTTCGTGCGGGGTGCTGGTTGCCGCCCTTGTCTGGCCTGCGTGGGCCGCCAGCCCCGCGGCGCGGGTTGGACACCAGGTGCTCGACCCCGGGGTGTTCGCCGGCACCACCCCGTGTGTGGGTGGCCCAATCATCACTGGCTCGAGCGATGTGCTCATCGGCGGATTTGCTGCCGCGCGCGTCAACGACAGCTCTGTTTCGCTGCTACCGGGTACACTCGTTGAAGGAAGTGCGAGCGTGCTGATCAACAATCGTCCCGCCGCACGGCTGGGAGACAGCGCCATTGGCTCCGGGACTGGGGTCATTTCGCAAGGCGATGGGACCGTCATCATCGGAGACTGATGTGTCACGCGCCCTCATGATCGGATTCTTCGCGGCCACTCTGGCGTGCTCGGGGGAGATCGGCGAAACCGGCGACGCGGGTCCAGCGGGCCCCACCGGCCCCGCCGGTGCCCGTGGCCCGCAAGGTGAGCCTGGCCCCGCCGGTAACCCTGAGCGTCGTGGACCAGACCGGTTCAGGCTTCGGCGGGGTCTACGCGCTGACCTCGGTCGTGCACACTTTTCGGTTGGACGAGGACGCAGGGAGCCCCACCTGCTACCGGTACGGCAATCGATTCGAAGCGATCCCCTCGACCACGCGTTTTGTTCCCGAGCTCCGTACGCCGATTCCTCGCGTCACCAGCGTGGTGAGCGCGGTGGTGACCGGCCCGGACGGCGAGAACTTCTTCACCGATGAGCTCGGCCGGGTGAAGGTGCAGTTTCAATGGGACCGCGACGGCCCGCTCGACGACGGATCGAGCGCTTTCTTGCGCGTCCTCCTGCCCACCGGTCGATTCGACGAGCTCTACGTCCCGCGCGTGGGCACCGAAGTGCTGGTCGCGTTTCGCCAGGGCAACCCGGACCTGCCAGCCGTGATCGGCTCGGTCTACAACGATCTCTTCATGCCGCCCGTGGAGCTGCCAGAAAATCTCCCGGACTAGGGCACGACGTCGTGCGACGAGCGCTTCCGACCGCGACACGCTCAGTGGGAGGAGCGCGCTTTTTCGTGCAGCCAGTCCGCGTGTTTCGGCGCCTTCTTGGTCTTGGACCACTCCTCGAGCATCTCCCACTTCACCGAATCGAGCCGTTTCAACATCGCTTCTTCTTCCGGGTCCGGGCAGGCGAGCTCGACGCGGTGGCCGTTCGGGTCAAAGAAGTAGATCGAGTGGAAAAGAGAGTGATCGGTCACCCCGAGGACTTCGACGCCGAGATTTTCGAGGTGCTCCTTGTACGCGAGGAGCGTGTCGCGGTCTTTCACTTTGAAGGCGATGTGCTGCACCCACTCGGGCGTGTTCGGATCCCTGCCCATCTCAGGCTGGGTCGGTAGCTCGAAGAACGCGAGCACGTTGTCGTTCCCCGCATCCAAGAAGACGTGCATGTAGGGGTCCGGCTCCCCGGTGGAGGGCACCCGGTCTTCGGCGATGGCGAGCACGAAATCCATGTTGAGGTGCTTGCCGTACCACTCGACGGTCTGTTTGGCGTCCTTGCAGCGGTAGGCCACGTGGTGGATCTGCTCCAGCTTCATCCTTCGACTCCTCGCTCCGGGTGAGTTTTCGGTCCGCGTCCCTCTCCCCTATAATGGGGCTCAGCACGCATTGGCAACGCAACGAGGAGAACGAATGGGGAGCAAGACCAAGCGCGAAGAGCGTTTCATTAACCCTGACCTCCGTCGAAGCTTCCGCAAGACCAGGCGTGCTCCCCAAGCCCTTGGCGCCCGAGGGATGGAGCGAAGGCTCTATCAGTCGCTTTGGGCCCGACAACCTCTACGAGAAGATCAACGGTCGTGAGGGGTTGTACAAAGGCTTCGGTTTTCGCGAGCTCACCTTCGCGAGTCTCGCCGCCGACGACGATCCCACTCTAGCGATCGACATCGAGCTCTACGACCTAGGCGAGCCGATCAACGCGGTGGGATGTTACGCAGCGGAGCGCCAACCGGACGCTGAGACGGAGCTCACCGAGGTGGGACTGCAACACGTGGCCCGCAATGGTCTGTTCATGACGCGAGGAAAATACTACGTGCGCGATCGCCCCCGATGAGAGCGAGACGAGTCTGACCGCGCTCGACGCGTTAGAGAAGACACTGAGCGACCTTCCGTCGGAGCCCCTCCCCTGGGGCTATCCGGCCTTCGCAGGTGAGCCCGCGATCGACTCCTCCACGATCGAGGCCTTTCA
>CAYXVF010000158.1:0-9981 GCA_964468125.1 uncultured Bdellovibrionales bacterium
CTCGATGCGGGGCGGTCTCATGGCGGCCGCAAAGCGCAAGCTGCTCGGCGGTGAGAGCATCTTTCAGAACACCTTCACCGCTACGGGTCCTGGACAGCACCTCTTCCTTGCGCCGCCACCCGAGGGCGACATTCGGACCTTCGAGCTCCAGCGCGGCGAGGAGATCTTCCTTCAGAGCGGCGCCTACCTGTCTCACATCGGTGACGAGATGGTGCTCGACAGCAAGTGGGGTGGCGTGAAGTCGTTCTTTGGCGGAGTCGGCTTCTTCATGCTCAAGGTGACCGGAGCCGGTCAGCTCTTTTTCACCAGCTACGGCGCCATTCACGAGGTAGACATCAACGGCTCCTACACCTGCGACACAGGCCACATCGTGGCCTTCACGCCCGGTCTCACCTACAACATTCGCAAGTTTGGGGGCTTCAAGGGACTGTTCTTCAGCGGTGAAGGTCTCATCTGCGAGTTCAGCGGTACCGGCAAGCTCTACCTCCAGACCCGCAACGCAGGCTCCCTCGCTGCGTTCCTAGAACCCTACCGACCGGTGAAGTCGAATAGCTGATTCTCCCTAACGCCCTGCGCCTTGTCGTCCGCCGTCCTATTCTGTAAACGCGGGCGGGAATCGAGGCAGCAAAAGACATTGGGAGCAGGGCATGAATTTGGAGCACACCGAAGACCAACAACTCCTGCGCGAGACCGTGCGCCGGTTCGTCCAGGACCGCGTGGTGCCGAACGCCGGCGAGTGGGACCGTACACATCAGTTTCCGCGCGACGTCGTCGAGGAGCTCGGCGACATGGGCTTGATGGGGATCAGCGTGGCCGAGGCCTTCGGTGGGGCCGCCATGGGCTCGGTGGAGACGGCGATCGTGATCGAGGAGCTCGCCCGTGGCGACGGTTCTCTAGCGCTGACCGTGGCGAGTCACAACGGCTTGTGCACGGGCCACATCGCGATGTTCGCGAATGACGCGCAGAAGGACCGCTACCTCGGGGCGCTCGCAAGCGGCAAAAAGCTCGGGGCTTGGGGACTCTCCGAGCCCGGAAGCGGCTCGGACGCGGTCGCAATGAACACGACCGCGGTGCGCGACGGTGACGAATGGATTTTGAACGGCTCGAAGATCTTCATCACCCAGGGAACCGTGGGTGACGTCTACGTCGTGCTGGCGCGCACGGACAAGGACAAGGGCGCCCGAGGCGTGACGGCCTTCATCCTCGAGAAGGGCATGGAGGGCTTCAGTCAAAACCCGATTCGCGAGAAGCTCGGGATGCGCTCTTCCGACACGGCGGAGCTGCACTTCGAGAATGTTCGTGTACCGGATGCCAACCGCATCGGCGACGAGGGACAGGGCTTCATTCAAACGCTTCAGATCCTGGACAAGGGCCGCATCACCATCGGCGCCCTCGCTCTCGGCCTGGGCCGTGGCGCGTTTGAAAACGCGCGGCGATACGCAACGGAACGCAAGCAGTTTGGCAAGGCGTTGTCTGAATTCCAGGCCATTCAGTTCAAGCTCGCGGACATGGCCACTGAGCTCGATGCGGCGGATCTTCTGGTGCGTCGCGCTGCTGCGTTGTGCGACGCAGGGCGGCCCTTCGGCAAGGAGGCGTCCATGTGCAAGCTCTTCGCTTCCGAGGCGGCGATGCGGGCCACCGACGAGGCGATTCAGATTCACGGCGGCTACGGTTACACCGCCGAGTTCCCGGTGGAGCGTGCCTATCGCGACGCAAAGCTCTGCACCATCGGCGAGGGCACGAGCGAGATCCAACGCCTCGTGATTTCCCGCCACGTCTTGAAGGAGCTTCAGGGCTGAGAGCGGCGCAGTTCTCGCGGCCTCGCTGCGCGTCCGCTAGACTGCTCGCATGGGCCTTCTCCTCACGGCGTTTCTCGCCGCTCCTCAGCTCGCCTCCTGGTGCGCGGAAGAAGGAACGCTTCACATCGAGCTCGGCGGGGCGGCGCTCGAGCTGCGCGATCACCGACCGGTCCTGTCGCGCCAGCGCGAGGGCTACCAGGTGCCGAAGCTCAGCATGGGTCGGCTCTTTCGCGGCGCACACCCGGTGGACCGGGTGGATTTTCGTGCTCCGGACGGCACGGAGCGACGCCTGCGCATCGATGGGGAGGGTTGGAAGCTCCTCGACGGGGATGGCGGCTTGGTCAAGAATCTCCGGGTTCCGAACGGTTTTCGCCGCGGTGTTCCCCCACTCCTCCTCGGGCTCGGCGGGCGCTACGCCTGGTTTGCGAGCTCGACCCATCTCGCGCGACTCGATCTCGCGGCCGAGCGGCAGTTTTTTTCTTCATCGCGCCTGAGCCGCAAGAGCCTCGAGTGGATCTTTGTGAGCGCCGGAGCTCGGGCGCGCTTCATCGACGAACAGCGGGTCTTGGACTGCGAGCCGAACCTGCGATGCGAGGAGCGTTTGGCCCTCGCTGAGCCGGTCGAGAGCGTTGCGACCCACCCGACGGGACTCCTTCTCGCCACCCCGTCCCGAGTGATGCGTCTCGCGCCGGCACAGGAAGAGCCAGTGCAAGACGCTGAGTCGTCGGCGCCGGCCGCAGAGGCCCTCGTCGACGGGCGGGCGGGCGCAATGTGCGGAGAGCGTGGCTCCGGGCGGGTTTGGATCGCAATCGAACGGGATTCGAGTCTCGAATTGATCCGAGTGGGCGAATCCATGGAACGCTTCACGCTGATCGATCTCTTGCGCCGGGCGCTTCCAAACGCCAACTCGGACGCCGCGGAAGCCTGGGCGGACGCCCTCGTTGACGCACAATGGCCGGCGCGAAAGTCCTTGGCGGAGGCGTTCAGCGAGTCAAAATCGCCGGCGCTCAGAAAGGTGGCGGCGTTGATCTGGGGAGGCGAGAAAGGCAACCCCGCCTTGGCGCGCCTCTGGCTACTGGGTCACGACGACGACCTCGAGGTGCGGGTCTCCGCGGTTCACGCGTCCGCGAGTTGGTGCCGGGCGGATTCGACGATGCCCTGCCGCGCGGTGCTCGCCGCGTTCATCAACGATCCGGACGACGAGGTGTCCTGGACCGCACGCGATCTCCTCCTCGACGAAGACCCATGGGCGGCGCTCCAGGGCGCTCCAGTCCCCTACCGACTCGAAGCCGTCTCGCGCTTGTCTTCGCGCCTCTCGATGAGTGGATCGCCGAAAGTCCGGAGCATTCTCGAACGGCTCGCGGCGGACGCGGACCCGTCGGTCCGGGCGGCCGCACAGATGGCGGTGATCGGTGAATGAGGGAGGGGGCTCACTCCTCGTCCTCGCCGATCCCGGCGAGGTCATCGACCTGAAATTTCTCGCTGCGTCCGCATTTCTCGCAGACGAACATCTTCATTTCGACGCCGCCAAAGGATCGTTGATAGGTCTCGTCGAGCCAGTTGCGTGAGGCCTGATCGCCACTCACGGCAGACATGGGGTTCATGTAGCCGCCGCAGCGCGTGCAGACCTGCAACCGCTTGAGCGGCTTCTTCATGCCGTAGTCGGTCACTTCTGCGGCACGTAGCCCTCGGGCGGGGCGACCCCGTCGCCGAAGAGGAACGCTTCGGCCTGCTTGGCGAGGATTTCCTGGGCCTGAGGCTCGGACGGATTCAGACGGAATTCGTTGATCACCATGGTCGAGTGGGCGATCCACTGCTTCCAGGCCTCCTCGGAGATCTCGCGAAAGATGCGTTCGCCGAGCTCACCTTTGAGGGGGGCATACTCGAGCCCCGGAAGCTCCCGGCCGAGCTTGGCGCACTGTACGGTTCTACTCATGTTCTCCTCCACGGTTTGGACCGCGAGTCCCTATCATGGGGCTTCCGCGCAAGGGAAGCCGCCACATTGACAGGTCGTGGGCTTCACCGTACACGCCCATGCGTGAACGAAGTGGCCAAATCCGCGCGCGTGCCGAGCGTCGAAAAACGCCGCCCCGCCGCCGCCTTCTACGACCTCGAGGGGACCCTCTGCTCGACCAACATCGTTCACACCTACGCCTATTTCGCGCGAAATCAGCCAACCCTGCTTCGCAGTGTCCTGCGAACCGCCTCCACGGTGGTGCAGGTCCCGTTTTTCGTGACCGCGGATGCATACTCGCGGAAGGTCTTCAACGAGCTGTTCTACCGGCGCTACAAGGGCGAGAGCGAGGACCGTCTCAAGCTCATGGCCGAGGACATGTTCGAGAAGATCGTCCGGCCCCACATCTTCGAGCAGTCCTATTCGATGATTCGCCAGTCACGCGCGGCGGGCTACCGCCAGGTGCTCATCACCGGCGCCCTGGACCTTCTCGCGGAGCCCGTCGCACGGCACCTCGGTGTCGACGACTTCGTCTCCAACGAGCTCGAGTTCGTGAACGGCTACGCGACCGGGCGCCTCAAAGCCCCCCTGATCGCAGGCGCCTCCAAGGCGACCTTCATTCGCCGGTACGCCAAGGATCACGGGCTCGACCTCGAACAGTGTTTGGCCTACACCGATTCGATGAGCGACTACCCGATGCTCGCGAGCGTGGGTAAGCCATCGGTGATCAATCCAGATTTTCGCCTCAAGAAGCTCGCGAAGAGCTTCGATTGGCCGATCCTCTATTTCTCCTGAGACCCATGCCGCTACACGATCTCGATCAGCTCGTCGTCACCATCGACAAGGACTCCGCTCCGCGCATCTTCCACTACGGAGAAGACTTTCTCCTCGAGGATCTGCCCCCGGGCACGCGGGTGATCTATCCGCCTCCGCCGATGAAGGGGCTCGAAAACATCGACGCCGCGATCCGCTACGCCCTCAACCATCCGCACGACAAGCCGCCGCTTCACGCGATGCTCGAGCCGGGGATGAAGGTGACGATCGCCGTTGACGACATCTCCCTGCCACTGCCACCGATGAAGACCCCGGACGTGCGGCAACGCATGCTCGAAATCGTGCTGCAAACGCTGAAGGACTACGGGGTCGAAGACGTGCACATCATCGTAGCCCTCGGTGTGCACCGCCGTATGACCGATGCGGAGATCAAGCGCATGGTCGGGGCGAAGATCTGGAACCAATACGCGCCCGATCGCCTCTACAACCACGATGCAGAAGACCCGGAAGGAATCACCGAGCTCGGCACGACGCCCGAAGGGTATTACGTGGCCCTGAACCGGCGCGTGGTCGAGAGCGACCTTCTGATCTACCTGAACCTGAACTTCGTGCCGATGAATGGCGGCTTCAAATCCGTCGGGGTCGGGTTGTGCGACTACAAGACGCTTCGTAACCACCACAACCCGAGTGTCCTGCGCAAAACAGAAACGTACATGGAGCCGAAGCGCTCCCACATGCACGACATCTACCGGGCCATCGGTGAGTTCATCAACGAGAAACTGAATGTCTTCCACGTCGAGAGTGCGATCAACAATCGCATGTATGACGACACGCTGGACTTCTTGTCTCGGAACGAAGACCAGTTCTCTGACCTCGACTGGCTAAAGTTCGACGCGCTTCGGCTCACACTCAAGAACCTGCCGCGCAAGGCCAAGAACGCCTTCATGATGAAGGTCCCCGCGCCCTATGACGTGATCGCCGTGCATGCGGGCGCAACCGCACCGGTGCATGACAAGATCCTGGAAGCGAGCTTCAAGCAGTACTCGGTGCCGGTGAAGGGGCAATGTGACGTGTGGATCACCGGCGTGCCCTACATTTCACCCTACAACGTGAACTCGCTCCTAAACCCGCTCTTGGTGCAGGTGATGGCCCTCGGCTATTTCTTCAATCTACACCGGGGCACGCCGCTCTTGCGCGAAGGGGGCACGATCATCCTGACGCATCCGGTACACGACGATTTCGACCCAGAGCATCACCCGAGCTATATCGAGTTCTTCAATCGGCTCCTGCCGGAAACGCGGGACGCGATGGAGCTTCACCGGAAATATGAGCGTGAGTTCGCCGAGAACCCGAGTTACGTCGACCGATTCCGCTTCGGCAACGCGTACCACGGCTCGCACCCGTTCTTCATGTGGTACTGGGGCGAGCGCGGCCGCCAGTGGGCCGGCCGGGTGATCGCTGCGGGCGCAAAGAACAGTCGCGCTTGCGAGCTGATGGGCTGGGAGTACGCGAGCTCGGTCTCCGAAGCGATCGCCATGGCCAAAGCCACCTTCGACGGCGAACCAGAAATCGCCGTGACGCACATCGCGCCGACTTTCCTCTGCGACGTGACGGTGTGATCGGGTCGCCAGCGGTCTTGGCAGCGCCAAGCCGCGCGACACCTGAATACGTGCGCCGACTTTCCTCTGCGACGTGTCGGTGTGATCCGGGTGACCGAGTAATCCTCACTCGCCGAAGCGCAACAGCACGGTCGTGCGGACGTCGTTTGGCCCGACGGTCAGGACGTAGAGTCGGTCGTACTCCTGGTGGTCGATCATCCCGCCGGGCTCGCCGCCCAAGAGCTTCGCCAGCCGCGGTGTCGTATTGCTGTGCCCCACCACTAAATGGCGACCTCGTGCTTCCCGAAGGCGATCGGCGAGGGCAGGGAGCGTTGGCGGGTCATAGTATTCGATCTCGAGCCCAAATTGTTTCGCGGTCGGTGCCGCGGTATCGCGCGTCCGGCGAAAATCGGAGCTGTGTACGTGCTCGATCTGAGCGTCGCGCAGAAGCCGAGCGAGCGTTTCGGCCCGACTCTCACCTTTCGGGGTGAGCGCGGATTCATCGCTCGAATCGACCTTCTCCGCGTGGCGGACGAGGAAGACCACGAGTGGCTTCTCGGGCGCGGGGGGAGGCGACGCAGGCTTTGGGATCGAGGTTTCCGCGCAGCTCGAGACACAGAGGACGAGCAGCGCAATCGTGAACGGCTTCATGTTTCGACCCTAGCGCCGTTGCGCGGCCGATGCGAGCGCGCGCCCGCTCAGTAGCCGCGCTTCGCGAGCTCTCGGAGAATGTTCTCGTAGAGACGTCGAGCGTCAAAGCGCAGGGTCCAGCCGATCTGCGACCAATGGTCCGCGTCGATTTCGTCCAGAATCGTTCCCCAGCGTTGAGAGGAGGCAGAGACGAGTCCGTCGTTCGGGCCTTCGCGACGACGAATGTAGAAGTAGCTCACCCAGAGCGCGGGGTTGAACACGAGCGTCTTCCAGCTCGCCTCTGCGACGACGGAGTAGTAGGCGACTTCCGCCGCGTCCGCGATTTCGCAATTGAAACGATCCGCCGCCTCTCGGGTCAGCGCGTCGATCGCGGGAGTGTGTAAGCCAAAACGCGCAAGGAGCCAGCGAAAGAGCTTGGGGATCGGCCCCGTACCGAGCTCGGCAATGCTCGTCCCCCGGTGCGGTGTTCCGACCGTCACGAGCGCAATGATTCGCTTTTCGAGTCCCAGCGTACGAATGGCATAGCGTGCATCGAGGCCACCCATGCTGTGGGCGACGATGATGACTTGGCCCGCCGGGAGCGCGTGCACGTGAGCTGCCAGTGCGGCCGCGCGTTCCGGGACGCTACCAACTATCGGAACCCGCGGGTAGGTGACACTTGCTCCGAGGAGCTCCAGGTAGCGCCAGATGCCGCGAAAGTAGCGTTGCTCGAGTCCCCACCTGCCGATTTGGTCGAAACCCAGAATCCCGTGGACCATGACCACCGGACGTTGCAGCGCGATCCGCGGAAGCTCGCGCCACCGTGCCTCTCTCCGCCGCAGGAGCACGCGGCGGAGCAGAAGATAGAGCGCGAGCAGGGCCGCGGCGCCTAGAGCAATATCGAGCCAGAACGGCATCAGCACATCGCTCACGTCCCAGAGACGGCGTCGTTCGGCGGGCGGCTGCCCATCAGGGTCGCTTTGGCGAAGGCCCGGGCGAGGGCGGGATCTTCGCGGGCGGGCCACGCGTAGAGAACGACCGTGCCTGCGATGCGATCGTGGAGCGCCTGGCGGCGGTCCGTGATCAGAATCGAGAGAAAGCCGAATCCGGCCAACAGCAAGCTCGCTCCGTAGCCGACCAAGCGCTTGAGCGCGGTCCAGAAGGTCATCGGTTTCGCATCGAGCCGAACGAGTTGAAGCCCCATCGCCGCCATTCCCGGTGTCCTGGATGCGGTCCACCAGAAAAACAGTCGGTAGACCACGGGAAGGACGAACGCAGCGATCGGAGCCGGGACGTGCGCGTAGCGACAGAGGATGGCGCGGAGGTCCGCCCACCCCTCGACTTCGGGACAACTGAGCGGATCGACCAGGAGCGAGTTCAAAATTGCGGTCATCAGCCAAGAGGTGCTTGCAACGCTGACCGCGATGATCACCGCGTCGATCGCGAAGGCGAACCCCCGGCTGACGAACCCCGCGTAGTCGCCGTGTTGCGTATCGGTTCTCAGCTTCATTGATACTCCTCCGGAATCACCTGGCGCCGGACGTCCGGCGGCGGCGCAGGGACGTCCTTGCGCGGACGGCGACGCAGGATCCGGCGAATCACCGCCTCGATCGCGTTGTCAGCCGCGACCGTGCGACGCCGGATCGTACCGCTCATGGAGCCTGCTACGCTGTAGCTCTGCTCCTCCACCAGTGCTTCAATCAGCTCCGGATGATCCTCGAGATAGGCGAGGTAACGGTTGGTCTCGCGGCGGACGACTTCGGTGAGTCGGTCGCTGGTTTCGAGCTTGTGGATCACGTGGTCCGTGTAGGCCTCGACGAGCCGATCGACGTTTTCGTTGCGGGTCAGGTAGGCCACGAACTTATCTACTAAACGTTCCGCGGCCGCGCTCTCGGTCACCCGGGCAACGACCAGGTCGATCAGCTCGTCGAGCCCGGGGACGTTTCGGTTCCACCACATGTTCACTCCCTTCCGTTCACTACGAGCCTTTACCTAACGTTTACTCGTGGCTGCGTCGCGTCTTCTAGGCTCGGCCCATGACGCGTTGGGCACGAATCATCGCTATTGGCGCGGTCGCGTTCCTTGCTACGCGCTCGAAGGACACCGCCTCGGCGCCGAGTGCCTACGAGCAGGTGACCGATCTTCGCGCGACCGACGGCGAAGACGACCCTCGGAGCCCGAAAGCGATCGCGGACCGAATCGAGGCGCTCGCTGGCCACCACTTTCGACGTTGGACGGAGCATGCGGGGCTCACCTATCCACCGGATGAAGTCGAGATGCGAGTCTACAAGGTAGATCGCGAGCTCGAAATTTGGGGGCGCAACAACTCGAATGAGCCAGTCTCTGAGTGGCGGAGCATTGCGACCTTGCCCATTTGCGCGGTTGACGACGAGCCTGGGACCAAGCTGCGTCAGGGCGATGGAAAGACTCCGGAGGGGACGTACCGTTCCCGTGCGCTCTATCCGAGCCGCCACTTCTGGATGTGGATGAAGCTCGACCCCTTGCTCATCGACTTGCCGGGGATTCCGGGACACGGCTCGGCGTTTCGACTGTGCTTGGACTACCCGACGAGAAAGGACCGAGCGCGTACGCGCGCTGCGGGCTTCAGCGACCCTGGTGGGGGAATCTGCCTGCACGGCAATTGCGTCACCGCTGGCTGCGTGTCCTTCAGCAACCGAAATTTTCTCGCGGTCTTCGCCTTCGCGGGGCACCACGATGAGGAGCGCTTTGGGCCCATGAAGGTCCATATCGAGGCGGCACGCCCATCGTCGGCGGACTGAGAGCTCAGGGCGTCGTTCCCACGAGGGTGGCGCAGGCGCTCATTCGCGCGGCGGCGTAAGGCTCGCATTGGCCCGCGCTCCTGGCTGCACACACCGGGTGAGCATTCTGAATGCCAACGGTGGGCTCGCCCCGACCAAGGCGATCGCTCCCGTCTCCTTCGACTCCAATGCACGACACGCCCCTGACCCATTGGTCGGCGCCGTCGCGCGCATAGGTGAGCGCGCACCCGGAGCGCGCTCCGATGCTCAAGGCGTGGCCGAAGAGCACGCCGCCGTCGAGCCCCACGTCGATCGGTTGCGCGTCCGGTTGGTTCGCCAGGTTGAGCTCCGGCATGTTCCCAAAGCAATAAACCTGTGGAGGCTCGCCCCTCGTCGCACAGGTAACGGTGCCATGGGCCTCCACGAGCGTGGCGTCTGCCCAGAGCTGACCTTGGGCGAAGAGCGCG
>CAYXVF010000159.1:0-9378 GCA_964468125.1 uncultured Bdellovibrionales bacterium
ATCACCTTGGCCTGCTTCCAGGTGGCGTCGTCCTGCATCTTGCCGTCGATCATCGCCACGCCCGATCCATCGGGCATCGCGTCCAGAATGCGTTTGGCGAAGAGCACTTCATCCACGTCGGGGCTGAATACTCTTTTCGCGATCGCGATCTGATTCGGCGCGAGCGACCAGGCGCCTTTGCACCCCATCAAAAACGCGTTGCGCAGCTGCGCCTCACATCCCGCTTCGTCGCGAATGTCGCCAAAGGGGCCATAAAATGCCCCGATCCCGTACGTCTGACACGCGTCGACCATCTTCGCGACCGTGTAGTGCCAGAGATCCTGCTGAAAGAAGCCGCGCTCGCCATCGTCGCTCGGATCGGCCAGAACGCCGTAAAACGGATGGCCGCCGCCCACGCGCGTGGTCTTCATCCCCCGGGATGCGGCCAGATCTGCCGGGCCCAAACTGAGTCCGTGCATACGCGGACTCGCGCCTGCGATGGCCTCGACGTTCTTCACACCTTGTGCGGTCTCGAGCAACGCGTGGAGCAGGATCGGCTTTTTGAGACCGTGACGCGCCTCCAGCTGCGCCAGAAATTGATCGACGTAGTGAATGTCCCAAGGTCCTTCGACCTTCGGGATCATGATCACGTCGAGCGCGTCACCTACCGCCTCGACGATCTGCATGCAGTCATCGAGAAACCAGGGGCTGTTGAGCGCATTCACCCGCGTCCACAACGCCGTAGAGCCAAACGCGTGGCTCTTGGCGAGCTCGATGAACCCCTGGCGGGCCGCCTCCTTGTCCTCCACGGGGATCGCGTCTTCGAGGTTCCCGCACATGACGTCGACCTTCGCCGCAATTTCAGGGGCTCTCGCGCGGATCTTTTTTACGTGGGGCGGAAAGAAATGAATCATGCGCTCCGGCCGAACCGGCAGCTCGCGATAGGGCTCCGGAGCGCCGATTGCCAGAGGCTTGTAGAAATCGCGTGCAATCTTCACGTTGTTGTCTCCCTGAAAATTAGGCGGGTCCCGCCACGACGCCGTCGTCGTGGAGCTTGCCGACTTCTGCTTCACTCAGTCCCAAGAGATCCAACAGGATCTCGTCCGTATGCTGACCCAAGAGCGGAGCTGGCCCAGGCGGCTCTCGCCGAACCGCGCTAAAATCCAGCGGCGTCCCCGGCACCAGCATCTCGCCCATCCCCGGTTGCTCGATTCGAGAGAACATCGGATTTTCGACCGAACAATCCGGATCGTGGTCCAGCGTTTCGCGCACGGTGCGGTAGGGGCCCCAGGTCACACGATTTTCTTCGAAGAGAGGAATGATCTCTCGCAGAGTGCGCGCCCCCACCCATTCCTCTAGCACTTCGGCCACTCGGTGGCGGGAACGAAAACGATTGCCCTGTTCGAAGAGGTCGAGACCGAGCCGCTCCCCGAGCTCTCGAAAGCGGCCTTCGAGCCCGGTGGCCCGCAGAATACACTTCCACTGGGAAGGCGTGAGCCCCACGATCATGAGCCGCGCCCCATCGAGGGTCTCGAAATCGCGACCGAAGGCGCCGTAGAGATAGTTCCCGTGCTTCGGGCGATCGCGGCCGTTGAACTCGGCCTCCGCGAGCATACCGAGGTGGCCGAGAGTCGCATAGGCGACGTCTTTGAGCGCCACGCGAACGAGCTGCCCCTCCGCTTTCAACCGCCGGTGACGCTCCGCGGCCAGAATCGCCGTGGCGAGCATTTGCCCGGTGATGAGGTCCCAGGCGGGCAGAACGTGGTTGACCACCTCCGCCCTCTCCCCCGAACCGGTCAGGGCCGGAAATCCAGTCTGCGGATTCACCGTGTAGTCGACCTCCGAGCCGCCGTCCCGTCGCCCCACCAGATTGACCATGATGAGGTCGTCCCGACCCGCTTTCAGGGTCTCGTAGGCGAGCCAGCTTTTCGCAGGAAAGTTGGTGCTGAAGATCCCACCGTCGTCTCCCGGACGGCAGATCAGAGCAGCCAAGAGCTCCCGCCCCCGCTCACTTCGCATGTCCACGGCGATCGAGCGTTTGCCTTTGTTGAGGCCAGCCCAGAACAGCGAGTGTTCGCCGTCCGGGGTGAGCGGCCAGCGACCGTAATCGAGTCCGCCGCCGATCATGTCAAATCGGATCACGTCCGCGCCGAGCTGGGCGAGCGTCATGCCGCCGAGTGGTGCTGCAACGAACGCGCTCCCTTCGATCACTCGCAAACCGTCGAGGATCCCAGTCATATGATCTTCTTCTCCCGCAGCTCTGCGATTTCGTCGTCGTCGAGCTCGAGCACGTCGCGCAGCACTTCTTCCGTGTGAGCGCCCAAACGCGGCCCGAGATGCTTGATCCGCCCGGGAGTCTCGGAGAGGCGTGGAATCACGCAAGGGACGATGACTGTTTCGCCAACCTCTTCGTCATCGATGGCCACGAGGGTGCGACGCGCGTGATACTGACGATCGCCGAAGATGTCCGCGATCGAATTCAAGGGACCTGCCGGTGCGCGCGCCGCAAAGCAGCGCTCGAGCACCTCGGCCCGGGTGAGCGAGCCACACCAGTCACGGACGATTTCGTTCACGTCCGCACGACTCTCGAGACGAACCTCCTGGCGGCCATAAACGTGGTCGGCGGCGAGCTCTGGCCGATTCATCGCCGCAGCGAGACGCGCAAAGAGCTTGTCTGTGGCACAGCTGATCGCCACCCATTGGCCATCGCGTGTGGGAAAGTGACCATTCGGACAGGCGAATTCGTTGTTGTGGAGACCGTGGCGTTCCCGGACCACCCCGCCCATGCCGTAGGCAGGGGCGAGCTCATCCGTGCACCGAAAGACCGACTCATAGAGGCACGCGTCGATGTACTGCCCCTCGCCAGTTTCGTCTCGGTACTTGAGTGCCATCAGGATCCCCACGCAGCCATAGAGGCCGGTGATGTAGTCGCCGAGGGTCGTCGACCCGGGCGTCACCGGGACACCTTTTGGCATGCCAGAGAGATAGGCGAGTCCCCCTACACCGTGGGCGACTCGCGCGAAACCGGGACGATCCTTGTACGGGCCATCTTGGCCGTAGCCGGTCACCCGAAGCATCACGAGGCGCGGGTTGATCTCCTGGAGCACGCTCCAACCGAGCCCCCATTTCTCCATGGTGCCCGGCCGGAAATTCTCGACCAAGACATCGGCCTCTTTGACCAAGCGTTTCAGTACGTCGGAGCCTTCTGGGGTTCGCAGGTCCAGCGTGACCGAGCGTTTGTTTCGAGCATCGGAGAGCCAGGTGATGGTGTCGCCGACGGCCGTGGGCGTGCCGAAGTTGCGCAGGGAGCAGCCTCCGTCCGGCTTCTCGATCTTCAACACATCGGCGCCAAACTCGCCGAGGATCGACGCCGCGTATGGCCCCGCGATGACCGTCGCCAAATCGAGTACTCGAATCCCTTCGAGAGGCAGCGTGGAGCTCGGCTCGCCATTCATAGTCAGATCACCTTTCGTTCCTGAAGCGCTCGAATATCGGCCCAAGAGAGGCCGAGGAGATCCCCCAAGACCTCCGCGGTAGCATCGCCGAGCGGCGGGCCGAGGTTCGTGATCCGACCAGGCGTCTTGGAGAGCCGGGGGAGAACATTCGGGACGACCACTTCGCCCACACCGGGGACGTCCACTCGCGCGAGGGTCCCTCGGGCTTGGTAGTGCTCGTCCTCGAAGATGTCGGCGATGCTGTTGACCTTGCCGCACGGCACCTGCGCCTCGAGGCAGCGCCGCATCACTTCGTCGCGGTCGTAGGATTCGACCCACTCGATGGCGATCTTGTCGACAACTTCGCGCGCCGCGAGTCGCTTGTCGCGAATACCGTAGAGGTCCGGACTCGCGAGCTCCGGTTTGCCCATCGCCTGAGCCAACCGCTCGAACATGCGATCGGTGGTACAGGCGATGGCGACCCACTTGTCGTCTTTGGTGCGGAAGTGCCCGTGCGGCACCGCGACAAAGCTCCCCGCCCCTTCCCGCTCGCGTACCTTGCCATAGAGACCATAGGCACCGGCGATCTCTTCCAGCGTACGGAATACCGATTCGAAGATCGCAACGTCGATGACCTGACCGCGGCCCGTCTTTTCCTTGTGCCGCAGAGCGATCAAGATCCCGATCGCTCCGTAAAGACTCGACATGTAATCGCCGAGGGGCACCGTGCCCGGTACGACCGGACTCTCTCCGGGAAAACCCGCGAGGTAGGACAAGCCTGAAAAGGCGTGAGCGATGTGGGCGAAGCCGGAGCGTCGCCGATAGGGCCCTGTTTGGCCGTAACCCGACACCCGCAGAAAGACGAGTCCCGGGTTGCGCGCCGAGAGCACGTCCCATCCGAGCCCCCACTGCTCGAGGGTCTCAGGCCGAAAGTTCTCAATCAACACGTCGGACTTTTCCACCAGCCGCAAAAAGAGCTCGCGTCCTTCGGCCTGTCGCAAGTCCAAGGTCACGGACTTTTTGCATCGCGCTTCGGTGAGAAACGCGAGTGTCGCGTCCGGGCGCGTGGTGGGGGTGCCAAAGCGTCGCATTGGCTCACCGTCACCTGGGTGCTCGATCTTCAGCACCTCGGCGCCAAACTCACCAAAGGTCGATGCGGCATGAGGGCCCGCGAGGAAGGTACCGAGGTCGAGAATCCGTATGCCACTCATCGGCAGGGGCGTTTGATCCGATTCGTTTCCCATGTGACGTTTCGTTTCCAGTGCCGAAGCGCTAAGTTCATCCGTAGGAACCGCTAGCCTAATAGATAATCCGCGAACGGGGTATGGCCGTGGAACTGAAAGACTGGGTGGGTAGGACGCAGCGCGTCGAAGATGATCTTTCGCCCTGGCCCGCGTCGGCGGTGGCAGCGATGCTGGATGCGACGGAGCTCGCAGTCGCCGCGGGCGACCCGCTACCACCGCTGTGGCAATGGTTTTATTTTCTAGCGACTGTCCCGCAGAGCGAGCTCAGCGACGACGGACACCCGCAACGTGGCGGTTTCATGCCCCCCGTTCCCCTGCCCCGGCGCATGTTTGCCGGTGCTCGCATGGAGTTTCACGCCCCGCTCACCCTGGGCATCCAAGCGGTGCGGACTGCGACGATTAGTGACGTGGTCGAAAAGACCGGCCGCTCCGGGCGCCTCGCTTTCGTCACCGTGGCCTACGAAACGCACCAGGATGGCGCCCTGTGCATCAGCGAGGAGCAAGATATCGTCTACAAGGAGCCCGGTGCGCCCGTGTCGGCGCCCGAACCCGTCCCCTTGGCGGCGCCGGAGGCGGGCACCTGGACCCGGGAGATCGTTCCGGACTCGCGGCTCCTGTTCCGCTTCTCCGCCCTCACCTTCAACGCGCACCGCATCCACTACGACCGCCGTTATGCACGCGAGGAGGAGGGCTACCCGGGTCTCGTGGTGCATGGTCCCTTGACCGCGGTGCTCCTGGCGGACCTCGTGCGACGAAACGCCGCGCCGCCTATTCGACGCTTCAGCTTTCGCGGTAAGGCACCGCTCTTCGATCTCGCCCCGTTCCGCCTGCTCGGACGAGCGGACGGCGAAACCGTTTCGCTCGAAGCGATCGGCCCGGACGGACGCCCAACCTTGAGCGCCGAAGCGACGCTCGGGACTTGAAACCGATGAGCGGAGCGGGCACCGTCGAGCTGTGAAGTACCCCGTCTCCGAGATCGACGTGTTCACGACTGTGCCATTGATGGGCAATCCGGTGGCCGTGGTGTTTGACGCGGCAGAGCTGAGTCACGCGCAGATGGCTCAGATCGCCAACTGGACCAACTTCTCAGAAACGACGTTCGTAACCGGGGTCGAAGCGGACGCCTACGACCTCCGAATCTTTACGCCGCGCGGTGAGCTTCCTTTCGCCGGGCATCCGAGCGTCGGCACCGCGTTTGCGCTGCGCACACGCGGCCTCTTCGAGGAGGGCATCGAGCAGGTCACCCAGCGCTGCGAGGCCGGACCGATCGCCGTGCGATTTGACGGCGAGGCCACCTTCGTCCGCGTGCCGGAGCCCCGCATCTCCGAGGTGTCCACGGCGAGCGCTGACGTCGCCGCCGCTCTCGGAATCGACGCGGTTTCAAAGCCCGTGCGGGTCAACGTCGGTCCGGTGTGGATCGTCGCGCGGATCGAATCGATCGACGCGCTCCGAGCGCTGGCCCCCGACGGGATGCGAGTGTCCCGCGTCTCGACGGAGCTGCGGGCGACGGGCATCACGGTCTACTCGGTGGACGGTCCGCTCGTGGAGGTGCGCAGCTTCGCGCCGGGCGAAGGGGTTGCGGAGGATCCGGTGTGTGGGAGCGGAAACGCCTCGGTGGCGGCGCACCTTCGACACACGGACGCTCTCAACACGCTGGGCGCGAGGTACCAAGCGCGCCAGGGTGCAGCGCTCGGTCGCAACGGACGGGTGGACGTCTCGGTAGAAGACGATGGGGTTTGGATCGGTGGCGCGTGCACCGAGGTCATTCGCGGCGAGCTGACCCTCTAGCCGACTGTCGGGCGCAGGAGCGTCAAAGAATCTCGATCCGAAAGGTCGTCGAACCCCGCGTGCTCGCCTGGCTCACGCCAGCTTGCGTGAGGTGAAGTCCGGGCGGCAGATGCAGGTCCGTACAAAGGCCGTTGAGGTAGCGGCCCTGCAGGGTGACGAGGCCGCGTTTCCAGTCGATGTGCGCCCCTCGCGCCTTGCAGGCGAGCTCCAGGCCCGCGGTCTGAACTGGCGTGAGACGGTTTTCAAAACTCGGTTCGCTGACGTCAACGGCGTAGGCGCTCATGCTGCTCTTCTCTCCTGGATCAATGGCCCTCCTCTTTCTTATCGACACGAGTTTCGCTTCGTTGCCAGAAATGCGCGGACGAAGAAGCGCGTTCAGTCCGTCCGAGAGCGGCGGTCGAGCACCTCTTCGATGTGGGCCTGCGGCGAGGTCCGCGGGGCAGCGCGCTTGGTGTATCGCTCGAGGTTCAGCGTCGGATGCGCGGCCAGCGCCCGGTCCAGCATCTGCCCATGGGTGGTCGGAGCCCCCGAAGTTTCGTCCACGAAGGCGACAAAGCGCCGCCCGGGCCTCGCGTTCTGCGCCAGAAATCGCCCCACCACATCCCCGAGGACATCGAGACACTGCTGCTGCGCTTCGCGGTCAAAGGGAACGACCATCCGCTCGCCAAAGGCCTCGTCCCAGTCGCTCTTGAACATGCCCGAGCGTTGCGCGTCGTCAGGAAAGAGACCGGGATTGTCGTACTGGGGAAAATCCGCCCAGTCATCCTCAGGAACGATTCCGAGCGGCTCACTGATCGTCACAAAGTACACCCCTGGTCGCTCACCCGCTGCCACTGAGTTCCGAACGGCATGATAGGCGGAATAGAGCTTGCTTCGTCCGGTGCTCGCAGCGTCCCAGGGCTTGGTCTTTGCGCAAGGCACGAGGACAACGGTCGTGCAATCCTCGGGGAGCTTCAGTCGGGCGACTCGCCGATGCCAGGCCTTCACCGCCGGATGCGCCAAGAGATGCAGCGTCTCACCAGGGGTGTAGGCGGTCAGAGCCGGATCGAGGGCGGGGTTCGATTTCAGGCTGCGTTCGAGCAAGTGCGCACGCACTTTCGACCACTCCGCCGCGCTCGGGTGGCGGGCGCTGCCAGGTTTTCCGCTTGCGAGGATCTTCTGCTCGCCGAGTTGCTCCCGCTCGGTCGCTGACAACAGTCGCAAGCATTTCACCGCATCCGAGTCTTTGCGGGTCGTCGGCTTTTTCGCTCCTCGGGGCCGACGTGCGTCGAGCGCGGAGCGGCTTGCGGCTTCGCGCCGGGAGTCCCTCTTCTCGTAACTGCGATGTTTCGGCACCTCGCCACGAAAGGCGGGCTCGTGCGCTTCCATCGGCTCACGCCGCCGTCGCTCGCGGCCCGTCTCGGGCACCGGTCCCTTGGGGCCGACCTCGACGACGCAGCCCTTGATTCTCGAAGGCATCGAGGGCGGTTATCGCTCATCGACTGCGCGTGGTTTCGCGAGGCGAACCCCCACGATCGCGCGCGTTCGTGTGACCCGTGACGCGAAAAGCAGCCTTCGGGCGGCAACCTCCGCGCTCGACGGTCGATGTTAGAGTCTGGATGCGGGCCGCCTCAGGACCCAAAGCCATGCCCATTACAACGAATCACGTCGCGGCTCTCGGAGCCGTGGACTACGACGCCGACGGCGCGGTAACCACGGCCGACCGTGCGGCAGCACAGCGAGACGTGCGGGTGCTCGACCAGCACACCGGTACGCTCGACACCGTCGATCATCGTGACGGCGCACAACTCGCTCAGACTTTGCTCCGGGCCCCGGCTCCAGTGCGCACCTCTCTCAGCGCAGGTATCGCCTCGGCGTGCGACCGACTGCGCCGAGGGGCCGGTCAGGTCGACTGGCGCAGCGCGACGGACATTGTCCAGGAGTGCGACCGCGCCGACTCGCTCCTCAAGCGCACGCCTCTCGCAGCGCACCGGCGCACGGCCAACGGCACCCACGTCGTCTCCCGGGAGGCGATCGAAAACGCCCTCGCGCTCGCCAAGGAGACCAGCGCTCTGCCCCGCGGCGTCCTCTCAGGTGGCTATTCGGCGCTCGGCGCTCTCGAGCTCCTGATCCGCTCCGCCGAAGGTGATGGGGCGGTCGCCGCGCCCGCGGCCCATTGGGCCCCTCTCCTACCGGACACCGCGCCGTCCGGACCGATCGATCGGCTCGCCCATGACGTTCTGACCGAGCTTCGCGACGTCGGCGCAACGCTCTACGTCTCTCGCCGGGAAAGCACGGTCTTCCGTGACGCCGGTGCACGATCGCGACTCGAAACCGCCTTGGATGCCGCTGACTGGCGAGCGAACGTCCCGGAGGTCGCTGCTCGACTCTACGTCACCTGGCCGGAATCCGGCCCGGGGGAAATCCGGGTGCCGCTCGAGGAGTTGACGGGCATTTCGGGGACCGCCCTGCGGATTCAACGCAACGGAAGCTTCCGCTTCTTGCGTCTCCCCGATGACGTCTGGGTCCTCGACTCGTTCACAGGCGTGCGGGGCAACTGGAAGACCGGCTGGTCGAGCCTCGAATCGGCGGTCTTCGCGGACCATGCCCCCGCCCCCTACGCGGCCTGGCGAGCGAGCTTTCTCGGGGCATCCATCGAGGAGTCGGGGGTCCTCGGTGCCTGGGGCGCGATTCGCCCCCTTCCCGCGAACCGCCAGGAGCTCGCGGACGCCTGGGGGGACTGGCTCTGGGACCACGACCGAGCGGCGCGCCGAGACCCGCCGAGCGACCCAGACGAGCTCGACCGCGTGCTCGAGCGCTACAGACGGGTCGAACGCCTCGCGCCCGAGCTCCTGAGCCTCGATGCGTCCGGCGCTTCCTGACGGACTGCGCATGTCACGACGGCGGAGCCAAGCCAACCCCGAGGAACGCCTCGCGCGTGAGATGTGCCCTAG
>CAYXVF010000160.1:0-9043 GCA_964468125.1 uncultured Bdellovibrionales bacterium
CACATGGAGCAAGAAGCCAAGGAGTTACTCGAATACGCGCAAGTCGCCGCCGCAGTCGATGCCGTAGAGTCCGGGAAGCGTCTCGTGAGACGTGAGAACCGCACACCAGATCCTCGACGTGGGCTTCGCCGCCGCTCTCAGACGGGCGGAACGACCGTCTAATGCGATTCCGATCGGAGATGCCCCGATTCCGGGCAACGCAACGGTGATTCGCACCGATCAGGGAGTATGCATGGAGTCGGGATTCAACTGCCGAAAACGGACGTCATCGTCCTCGGCGATGTCCCGATCCATCGTGTCGAGATCGATTCACCGCACGCTGCCCGCCTCGCCGATGTCGACGAGCTTCTGCCTCCAGTGGCGAGCCAGCGGGACAACAGCCTCTACTATGATGCGGAGGGTGATCGACGGGACGCGGCGCGCTACTACCGAGGCCTGACGATCGGCGAGGATGGAGGACGGAGCTTCCAGGAGTTGAGCTATCGGCTCTATCAGACCCATCACAGCGCATTTGCCTATGGCGACATGAAATCGCTCTTCTTTTACCCACGCGTCGACGTGCATCCCGATGGTGCGTTGCGCTGCGTCTACACCGGGCGCCCCCTGTCGCGCGCGGTTGCGATCTTGTCGGACATTCAGGCTGAGTCCGAGCTGGGGCTTCGCGGCATCCCCTCGCCGAACGAGGTGCTCGATGGTCTCGTCGCGGGCGCCCAGGCTGCGGTCAAAGGCAAGGCCGCCTTCAATGTGGAGCACCTCATTCCCCAATCCGCCTACGAGCGCGCGCTGCCGATGCGCAGTGACATGCACCTGATCTTCACAGCCCATCCGGAGACCAACTTCCAACGCAGCAATTTGCCCATCGGCGAGCATGCAAACGACGGCGAGGTCTTCGTGCCGACGCTCAACCGAGGCGCGATCGCCCGAAGCATCCTCTACTTCTTGGTTCGCTACCCCGGCTTGGTGGACGAGAGCTGGTTTGCTCCGAACGCGATCGACTTTCTGCCCGAGTGGTCCACGCAAGATCCGCCGTCGCTCTGGGAGCGTCATCGCAACGCGGAGAGCGCTGAGATTCAGGGTGTCCGCAATCCGTTGATCGATCATCCAGAGTGGGTGAACCGGATCGAATTCAGTCGCGGCTTCAAGCGCTGAGCCCACAAACGAGAACGGCCCCGGGGTTTGTCACCGCGGGGCCGTCCGATCGTACTGCTTCTATCTTGCTGCTCTAGTGCCGTGTGCTGCTATTACGGCTGCGTGTAGGTCACCTCGATGGAGTAGGTTCCAGAGCGGTAGCCCCGAACCATGAAGTACGCTTCGCTCACGCCGTCGGGCACGATGAGGCTGCACGTTTCGGTGGCCCCGTTTCGGTAAGGGCGGCAGTCGTAGTCGCGTGTGGTCGGTTCCGCACCAAAGCGGACGTAGAGGTCCGGATCGCCGCTTCCGTTGCCCATCGTGGCGGAGAAGACGCTTCCGGGCACGACGCTGAAGGCGCCATAGCGATCCTCTTCGCCCTGCGCCACGTCGCCTTGGAACTCATCGGTGACCTCGACGCCTTCCGGGGGGGCGGCGGCGGCGGCGGTTCACTGCCACCCTCACCGTAGAGTGCGGCAGCCCCAGCGATATCGAGCGCGGTGAGCTCGAGTGAAAAGTCACCGGTGCCGTTGCACTGCGGGTAGTGCATGACCGAGTCCGAATCGTAGGCGGTCAGCTCTCGCCAGTTGTTGTCCTCGAAGCAAATGCCCGCTTCGGTACGGGTGTGCTCGTGGCGAGTCGGGGAAGAACGCGCGTGCGAGATACTGGCCAAAGGCGTTCACGGGGCGGACGTCGAAGACGCGCGTCGTCAACGCGCCGACGAACCTCTTCGGGACGTCATTTGATCGAGCTCATCAGCTCCGGAATGACCTCGAAAAGGTCACCGACGATCCCGTAGTCAGCCACCTGGAAGATCGGCGCTTCAGGATCTTTGTTGATCGCAACGATCGTCTTTGAGCCCTTCATCCCCGCGAGGTGCTGGATCGCGCCCGAGATCCCCGCAGCGATGTACAGGTTCGGCGCGACCACCTTGCCGGTCTGACCGATTTGAAGGTCGTTGGGCACCCACCCTGCGTCACAGATCGCACGGCTCGCGCCGACACCGCCACCGAGTTGGTCCGCGAGGTCTTCGATCAGCTTGAACCCCTCGGGGCCCTTGATCCCTCGGCCACCGCTGACGACTACGTCCGCGACAGTGGCGTCCGGTCGCTCGCTCTTGATCTCTTCGAGCTCGATGAACTCGGCCTCGGGGGGCTCTAGATTCACCGAGAGGGTTTCCACTGCGGCCTCCGCACCTGCCTCCGGTGCGTCGAATTCGGTGGCGCGCACGGTGACGACCTTTGTGTCCGTGGTGAGCTCGACGGTTGCGATGACGTTGCCCGCCCACATCGGCCGGGTGAAGCTCGATGCGGATTCGACGCTCATCACCTCGCTGGCCATCGCGGCGTCGAGGCGAACGGCCAAGCGTGCGAAGAAGTCTTTTGTCGTGGACGTCGCGCCGCCCGCTACGAGCTTGGCGTCGGTCGCCTTCGCGGCGTGTTCGAGGACCTGGCTGTAGCTCTCGGCGAGGTAATTCTCCAGTGCGCCGTCTTCGACGACGTGCACTTTCGCTGCGCCGAAACCCTTCACCGCGTCCGCTGCCGCGGCTGCGTCCTTGCCGACGAGCAAGAGATGAAGCTCACCGCCGCTCGCCTTTGCCGCTTGCTGTCCAAAAGTGATCGATGCGAGGCCTGCCTTCTTCGGAGTACCGGCCTGCTGCTCAACAAATACGAGTACGTTCGACATGTTCTTCGACTCCTAGTCTCGGCGGTCTAGAGGACCTTGGCTTCGTTCTTCAGCTTGTCGACGAGCGTAGCCACGTCGGGGACGATCTCGCCGGCCTTGCGTTCCGTCGGAGGGGCGAGCTTGACGATCTTCACCCGCGATTCGGCAGAGTCGACGAGCTCAGCGAGCTGGACCTCTTTGACCGGCTTCTTCTTCGCCTTCATGATGCCGGGAAGCGACGCGTAGCGCGGCACGTTCAAACGCAGATCGGTCGTCACGACCGCGGGGAGCGGCATGGCTAGGGTCTCGAGTCCGCCGTCGACTTCACGCATCACAGTGAGCTTGCCGCCGTCGACTTTCAGCGCGGTCTGCTTGTTCTTCTCCGCGTCCGAGTCGAGTGACTCTTTCTTAGATGCGAAACTCGCGTGTGGCCAACCGAGTCGCTCGGCGAGCATCGCACCCACCTGCCCCTGATCGTCGTCGATCGCCTGCTTGCCGAGGATCACCAAGTCCGGTTGCTCCTCTTCCACCACCTTTTGCAGCGCCTTGGACGCGGCGGTGGGATCGGTAGGCTGATCGGTGTGGATGTGTACGCCGCGGTCCGCGCCCATCGCGAGGGCGGTTCGAATCTGCTGAACCGCGTCTGACGTTCCTGCGCTCACCACCACCAATTCACCGCTCTGGGCGTCGCGGAGGCGGAGCGCTTCTTCGACGGCAATCTCATCGAAGGGGTTCACGATGTACTTGAGGTTGTCGGTCTCGATGCCTGAGCCATCAGGCTTGACCTTGATTTTGACCTCGTAGTCCTCGACTCGTTTTACGGTCACTAGGATTTTCATGCGGTGTACCTCTTATATGCGTTGTCAGGGCTGCAAGAGTGCGGCGACAGTATGAGCCACGATGCAGTGTGTCAAGACGCCTCGACACGGCGCCAAAACCGCGCTGCTACCCATTTGATGCGCATTTCCGCGACTCGATGCACCCCACTCGCGCACCCACCGCATCGTCCGCCTCGGCGTGCAGGGAAGGACTCGAAATGCAGCTCGCGCGGGTCGTCGCCCCACACGTCGGGAAGGTTCAATCGTTGGTGACGAATAGGCCAGCGCCCTCGCTTCACTCTCGGATCACGCGCAGCGCGGATCGGAAGCGGTCCATTGAACCTCCCGACCGGCCTTGCACGCCCTCGACATGCAAAAAAAACGTACTTTTTTTGAGGGCTCGATCCCGCGTTTTGTCGGAATTCGGCCGACATTGAGTGTTTCAGGCGCGCTCTGAGGCGCCAAAATGCGGGCCATGACAGCAATTGGCTCACGCGCGACAGTACTCAGTGTCGACATCTTGACATCTGCAACGTGGCATTTTCTTTGCGTTTTTTTCTGTTGCTGGAATTCGGATCGTTGCAAAATGCCGACAGGGCTGCATCCGTTGTGGATGTGTTGGAGGTCCAGACTGTTTCTTCCAACAGGAGTGCTTTGAGCATGGCGACGAAGAAAAAGACCACTAAGAAGAAGACCACCGCGAAGAAGGCGACCAGAAAGAAGGCCACGAAGAAGAAGGTAGCCGCGAAGAAGACTACCAAGAAGAAGGCCACGAAGAAGAAGGCCACCAAGAAGAAGGCCACCAAGAAGAAGGCGGCCAAGAAGAAGGTAGCCAAGAAGAAGACGGCCAAAAAGAAGACCAAGAAGAAGGCTGCGAAGAAGAAGGTCGCTAGAAAGACCACTCGCAAGAAGAAGTAATGCGCCGCTTTGGCTGACGTTCGTCAGCGAGCCTATCGGCTGCCAGCGGACTCTCCGCTTTCACGGACGGAGTGCGGCCCAGACGAGGGCGGCGTGGAGGATCTCTCGAGATGCTTTGCGCCGCTCGCTTCTGGCGTAGTCTTCGTCCCGGCGGTCCAACTCCCTCTAGACTCGTTGTCTTCGCCGCCTCGGCCGGTGCATGGATTCTTGCGCCCACCGTTGACGCGCTAGGAGCGCTGCGGTCGCGCTTCAGAGGATGATCAGATCATCTATGTCCAGCTCCTCGAATTGGGTGGCCTGCTCGGACGCTTTGATGCGGTCATCGCTCAGGTTTTCGAGATAGGAGCGGACCTCTGGGTTCTCGTCGAGGATCTTCTGAAAGTCGTCGCGGGGGAGAAAGAGAGCGCCGACGCGACCCTTCGCGGTGACCGTTGCGGTCGTCATCGATCCCTTGAGTAGGGCGATCTCACCGACGACCTCGCCCGGTTTGAGTTGAGCGACCGGCACCGATTCGCCGTCCTTCTCCACCAGAACCTCGACCTCACCGGCGGCGATGACGAAGAGCCCCTGACCCGGCTGCCCTTGTGTGATCAGTGCATCGCCGGACTGGTAGCCGCGACGCTGGAACTTGTCGATCAGCAGGTAGCGCGTGGCGTCATCGAAGCGTTTGAAGAGCGGGGAAGTTTGCAGGAGGTTGCCGATCAAGCGTTTGCGGCAGTACTCCACCAGCTCCTCGGCGACCTTCGGCTTCGCTTGGGCGAGCGCCTGCACGTCCGCACGCGAGAGCTCGAAGATCTCGACCTCTTCGTCTGCCACGACCGTAGCGCTCCGCGGCGCTCCGGTGATCAGCGCCATCTCGCCGATGACCATGCCTGGCCCGAGCTTCGCGAGCGCTTGTCCGCCCTTTTCGATCCGGACGTGCCCGCTGGCAACGACGAGTAGGTGGTCGCCGATCTCGCCTTCTTTGATCAGCGCCGTCTCTTTGGGCACTCGCTTGTAGTGAAGTCGTTTGACCGTCTCGACAAAGGAATCTCCGTCGAGCTCGCTGAAGAGCGGCATCGGCAGGGGAACCGCGGCCTCGCCTGCACTCGGAAAATCCGTGCCCAGACGGGTGACCGCGTCCATCCGTTCCTGTCCCTCGAGCGCGAGGAGCGCCTCTGCGCTAGCGGCTTTGGGGGGCTCGCGCCGGTTCTTGAGCGGGGGCGGTACCGGCAGGTTGCCCGCCTTGGCACGAACGCCGCGAACATGGATGCGCTTCAGAGTGGAGTTGAGGCTCAGGTCTTCCGGCGCGTGACGCAGGCCGTGTTTGATCACGATCATCGCGGGCAGGAGAAACCCCTGGTGGGCCAGGCGGTCGGCGGTGGCGCGGAGGATCTTGAGTGCGCCCGCTGGGAAACCCGCATCCCCGAGGGTGATCGCGAGCGCCAGACGCGTATCGCGGTCCTCCGGGTGGATCGCTACGAGCTCCGCGAGGTAGCACACCGCTTCCTCGGGTTTGCCCGCCTCGAGCGCTTCGTCGGTTTTTTTGCGGAGTACCTGCGGTTCTTCGGCCATACCGGAAGATTCGCAGAGGCTCGCGTGCAAAAGCAAGAATTCGCCTTCTCATCCTCGCGGCCCCGTGGTAACCGCGCGAAAGGCCCCATGAGTGCTGCTCGAACAGAACGACTGCTCAACCTCCTGACCCTGCTGCTCAACACACGGCGTCCCGTCGCCCTGCGTGAGATTCGGGAAATGGATGAGTTCGGCGCCTATCGGACGACGGATCCCAAATCTGGGGAGCGCGCCTTCGAGCGCGACAAAGCCGCGCTGGTCGAGCTCGGCGTGCCCCTGCGCTGGATTCCGCCTGAGCAGGCAGACGACGATGAAGATGGCCTCGGGGGCTACGTGATCGACCGGGATAAGTACTACCTGCCCGAGCTCGAGCTCGGCCTCTCGGACCTCGCCCTCCTTTCGATCGCGGGCTCGGCGGCGGCGGGAATCAGTGGCTTCCCAGGACGCGCAGCGGTGCTTCGCGCCCTGGCCAAGCTCGGTTTTGACATCGACGACGAAAGCCCTGCCGCGGCGGTGGCCCATGCCCCCATGCTCGAGGGCGTAGACCACAAGACCGTGGGCGTGCACCTGCAGGAGCTTCACGACGCGGTGGCTCGGAGGGTCTCCGTCGACCTCGTGTACAGAAAATCGCGCGATGCGGTGACCGAACGACGCGTCGACCCTTACGGCCTCTACTACCGGCGCGTCGCCTGGTACCTGGTCGGCTATTGCCATCTTCGTAGGACGGAACGGACTTTTCATCTCGCGCGGATTCAAAGCCTCGCGCCATCCAAAGGGGGCGAGCAGTTCGAGGTGCCCGCGGGCTTTTCGCTTCGTGCGCACGTGGAGCGACGGCCCTTCGAGTTTCCGAGTCACGACCCGATCCCCGTCGTGATCCGCCTCGCCGCGCGGCTCGTCCCCGCCGTGCCCGAAATCTTCGGCCCTCGCGCTCGGGTGACGCGCACCGAAGATGGAGCTCGCGTCGAGATTGATGTGACCCATCGCGCAGCGTTGGTAGAGGCTGTCGTGCCCTACGGGGCGGACGCGGAAGTGCTCGAGCCCGCGGATGTTCGAGATGAGCTGCGCGAGCTCTACCGCACCCTCGCTGCGACCTACGCGGACGCAGCGCCTCGGGAGGAGGGGTTGCTCGCCGTTCCGAAGGAGTCTCCATGAGTGTCTCGGACCGGCTCGGCCGTTTGCTCTTCATCGTGCCCTACGTTGCATCGCGTGGGGGGGTGCCCCTCGAAGAGCTCGCGGAGAAGGTGGGCGTGAAGCCCGCTCAAATCGAATCGGATATCAATCTGCTCGCGATGGTCGGACAACCGCCCCTCACGCCGGATCACCTGATCGATCTCTACATCGAGGACGAGGTGGTCTACGTCGAGCTCGACCAGAGCCTGAGCCGTCCCCTCCGCCTCACCCACGAGGAAGCGCGCGCGCTCGTGCTCGGGGCCAAGCTGGTGGGCAACATGGGTGGACTCGGCGAAGAGCTCGAGGGTGTGCTCGATACGATCACCGCCGCCCTCAATCCTGCGGACCGGGAGGCATTGGAGTCACTGTCAAAGCAGATCGCCATGGACGACGAGCTTGGTGTCGCGGAACACGGCCCCTTGCTGCGACGCGCGGTCGAGGAGCAGAAGCGAATCGCCATCGAGTATTACTCGCAGTCGAGCGATGCACTGAAGTTCTACACGGTCGAGCCTCTCGCGCTCATCACCCATGGCGGATTCGAGTACCTCGTCGGGCTCGATGTCGACAAAGACCGGCAAGAGAAGCTCTTCCGGCTCGACCGGCTCGGGGCCGTGCGTTTGCTCGAGGAAACGTTCGAGGGCCCGAGCGACATCGATCTCGAACGCTTTCGTACGGACCGCCTCTACTTCGGCGATGGTGCCTACACCGGTCGCGTTCGGTTCCAGGAGTCGGTTGCTGACCGCGCCGCCGAGCGCTATCCGCCCCGCGACGTGACGCGAAACGAAGATGGAAGCGCCGATGTGCGGGTGGGGACCTCGAGCATTGCCTGGCTCGCCCGCTGGGTGCTCTCCTTTGGTACGGAGGCCGAGGTGTTGGGACCTCCGGAGGTGAGACGCTACATCAAAGAGCTCTGCGACGACGCGCTCGCGGTCTACGAGCGCTAACGAGGAGAATTGCCATGGCCCGCCGTGATGCCATCCACCAAATGGTCAGCTCAAAGAAGGCTCCAAAGCCCGTCGGTGCCTACTCGCAGGCGATCCGCGTGAAACAAGCGGGGGAGATGCTCTTCGTGTCTGGCCAGATCCCGATCGAGGTTCCGAGCGGAAAGGTTTTTCTCGGCGACATCAAAAAGCAGGCGGAGATCGCCTTTGCTCACGTGAAGAACATCGTCGAAGACTCGGGCTTCACCATGGACGAGGTGGTGAAGATCACGATCTACCTGACCAACCTCGACAATTTCGATGCGGTCAACGGCGTCTATCAGAAGTTCTTAGTGAGCCAGAACCTGCCCGCCCGGGCGGTGGTCGAGGTCAGCAAGCTGCCCAAGGGCGTCGACATCGAGGTCGATGCCATCGCGGTCAAGAAGGGCATGTCCGCCGAAGACCTGCTGGCCGGCGACGTCTGAGCCAAGGGCCCTTCTTTCACGCGCTCTGGCGCTGCGGCCACTGCTCGTCGCGCAGGTAGACGGTCTGCGTTGGGAAGGCGAACTCTAGGCCGAGCGCATCGACCACCTGCATGAAGCGCAGCATGAGGGTCTCGCGAACCTTGAGGAAGGTCAGCCAGTCCGTCGACTCGGAGAAGCAATAGATCTGGACGTCCAGGCTCGAGCCCCCAAAACCCGAGAAGTGGGCGAAATGAAAGCCCTGGTCGATGCCCTCATGCGTCGCGAGCACCTCGCGGAGCTCGGTCAAAAGCGCCACCATCTGCTCCCGCGACGTTTCATAGCTGACGCCCAGAGTCATACTGATCCGGCGCAGAGGCCGGCGTGAGTGATTGGTGATCGCGGACGAGGA
>CAYXVF010000161.1:0-2238 GCA_964468125.1 uncultured Bdellovibrionales bacterium
GCTTCCGCGGACTGTCCGCGGCGTCCGAGGACGTACAGCTTTACGAGGGTTTCTTGCGCACGAAGCGTCTCGGTGAGCTCGCCCCGACGCTGCCGAATGTCGACGCTGCCCCCTCGGGCCGCGGTCGCACGCTCACGGAGCCCGTTCAGGAAAAGCCGCCCTTGCTCGCGTTCGCTTCGACTCGTGGCCTCGTCTCGCTCCGAGAGCGTCGTGAGCAGCTGCTCCTGCGCGTCGATTCCGATCGCGCCGCTTCGGTCCGAGCCGTCCGCGACGTTCGGGGCCCGGCCCATGATGTGGAGCAGCTCGAGCGGTACGTTCAGCTTCTCTGCTGCCCACGCTCCGTAGTCGGTCACGAAATCCGCGAATCGAGACTTGTCCACGCACGCCAACACCCGTTCTTCAGTTTGCGTCATTCCTAGATACCTCTTAGTGACCGAGCAGCAAATCTTCGGCGCCGTCTTTGTCGTGCGCTGCGAAACGATCGACGAGAGTCCTGCTGGCTTCGTTGAGTCCGATGACCTCGACCTCCGTGCCTTCGCGTCGGAACTTGATCACGACCCGGTCGAGCGCATTCACAGCGGTGATGTCCCAGAAGTGCGCTCGCGTGACGTTGAGGGTCACCTTCTCAATGACCTCACGAAAATCGAACGAATCGACGAATCGGTTGGCCGACGCGAAAAACACCTGGCCAATCACCTCGTAGTGCCGTGTCTTGCCCAGTTCGTCTGCACGGGACCGAACGAAAAGGACCCGTCCGACCTTGTGCGCGAAGAAAAAGCCCGACAGCAGCACCCCGGTGAGCACGCCGATCGCGAGGTCGTGAGTGGTGACCGTTACTGCGACCGTTGCGAGCATGACGACGCTCGAGCTCTTCGGGTTTGTTCGAAGGTCGCGGAGTGATTGCCAATTGAGCGTGCCGACGGAGACCATGATCATCACCGCAACCAATGCGGCCATCGGAATGCGGGCGACGATGTCACCGGCGAGTATGAGCATGGCGAGTAGAAACACCCCGGCCGAGAGCGTGGAGAGGCGTCCGCGACCGCCTGATTGGATGTTGATGACCGACTGCCCGATCATGGCGCAGCCGGCCATTCCACCGAGGAGCCCCGCGCCGATATTCGCCAAGCCTTGCCCAACACTCTCACGGTTCTTGCTGCTGGGCGTGTCCGTGAGGTCGTCGACTAGCGACGCGGTCATCAACGACTCGAGAAGCCCAACCACGGCGAGGGTGACCGAGACCGGAAAGATGATCGCGAGCGTTTCAAATGAGAGCGGCACATCGGGAAGCAAAAAAATCGGGAGCGTGTCCGGCAGCTCGCCCATGTCCCCGACCGTTCGGATATTCAACCCGAGCACAGTGGAGAGCACTGTCAGCACCGCGATCGCGACGAGCGGTGAAGGGACCACTCGCGTGAGCAACGGGAAACCATAGATGATTGCAAGTCCCCCGGCGGTCATGGCGTAGACGTGCCAGCTAACTCCAGTGAGCTCAGGGATTTGAGCAAGGAAAATCAGAATCGCCAGCGCGTTGACGAAGCCGGTGATCACCGAGCGCGATACGAAACGCATCAGAACGCCGACCCCCAAGGCGCCAGCAAGAATCTGCAGCACGCCGGTCAAGAGGGTCGCGGCCAAGAGATATTGGAGGCCATGCTCCTTTACGAGGGTGACCATCAGCAGCGCCATCGCGCCCGTGGCGCCGGAGATCATGCCGGGGCGACCACCAGCGACGGAGATGACCACCGCGATGCAAAACGACGCGTACAGGCCGACTTTGGGGTCGACGCCTGCAATGATCGAAAATGCGATCGCCTCGGGGACGAGCGCGAGCGCGACAACGAGACCCGCGAGCAAATCACGGCGTGGCGTTGAAAGCCACTCATCCATGAACGATGCCATGTTAACTGTTTCCGTCTTTTGAATTAGGATGAGGGGCAAAGTCTTCGAAACCGGCCCTCGAAGCGTGTCGCGATATCACGCTCACGGAGTCAATAGCAAGGCACCGCCCCGAAAGAGTGTGCTCTGTGGCCAGCGGCGGCCGTCTTCGAAAACGCCGAGTCCCTCACCGATGCGAATGCCAGCGACTGTGTGGCCACCGACCACGAGAAGCAGGCGGCTGTGAAGCGGGCCCGCATGATGCCGTGGCGGCGGTGATTCCCTCGTCCGGTCGTCGTGTCGCCACCTCGACCCTTGCGCGAGGTTATGCAGATGCGCTATATCGTCAATTGACGATGA
>CAYXVF010000161.1:2338-8982 GCA_964468125.1 uncultured Bdellovibrionales bacterium
ACCTCGACCCTTGCGCGAGGTTATGCAGATGCGCTATATCGTCAATTGACGATGAACGACACGCCGCCTCCAGGGATCGCTTGTTACCCACCTCCTGACGAGGTGCAAGACCTACGACCGGTGGAGGGTAGCGAGGCGGACGAGGAGCTTGCGTCGTTAGCCAAGGCCCTCGGGCACCCCGCTCGGGTACGGATTATGCGGCTCTTGGTTCGTCGAAGAACTTGTATCTGCGGGGATATCGTCGATTCTCTGGACCTGGCCCAGTCCACGGTGTCCCAGCACCTAAAGGTCCTAAAGGACTCGGGGCTCATCCGCGGGGAGGTGCAAGGGCCTCGGGTCTGTTACTGCGTCGAGCCGCGGGCCCTGCGCCGGGTCCGAGCCCTCCTCGGGAGCCTCTAGGACCTATCATGAATCGCCAAACCACTTTAGGAGCAATGATGACCACCACACTTCGCGTTTTTGACCCCGCCATGTGCTGCTCGACCGGTGTTTGCGGCCCGTCTATCGACCCCGAGCTCGCCCGCTTCGCCGGTGACCTCGAGTGGCTCAAGAGCCAGGGCGTCGCCGTCGAGCGCTACAACCTCTCCTCCGAGCCGGGGGCATTCGCGGAGTATCCCGCAGTGAAGCAAGCTCTGGAGCGCGGCACCGACGTGCTGCCCCTCCTTCTCGTTGGGGAGCGCGTCGCCGTGGAAGGTGCGTACCCGTCGCGGGAGACGCTCGCTGCCCTGGCTGGAGTCATCGTCAAGCCTACGACTCCAGAGCCAACGAAGACCTCCACCGGCGGCTGTGGTCCGAGCACCAAGGCGTCCAAGTCGGGCTGCTGCTGATGGGAGGCGCCGTGGATTTCCTCGAAAACGCTCCGCGTAACCTTTTCTTCACCGGCAAGGGCGGCGTCGGCAAGACGAGTGTGGCCTGCGCCTGCGCCATCGAGCTTGCGGATCGTGGCAAGCGCGTGCTCTTGGTGTCCACCGATCCGGCATCCAACCTCGACGAGGTGCTCGGGACCAAGCTAGGCGCCACGCCGACGCCCGTGGGGGCGGTGCCACACCTACAGGCCCTGAACATCGACCCCGAAGAGGCTGCTCGTGCGTACCGCGAGCGGGTCGTGGGTCCGTATCGCGGGGTTCTTCCCGAAGCCGCGGTGCGAAGCATCGAGGAGCAGCTCTCGGGGGCATGCACGGTGGAGATCGCCGCCTTCGACGAGTTTTCCAAGCTGCTGGGCGACGAGGCGGCGACGAGCAGCTTTGACCACGTGGTGTTCGACACGGCGCCGACGGGGCATACGTTGAGGCTACTGGAACTGCCCGCCGCTTGGACGGGATTCCTCGAGACCAACGTCGGTGGCACGTCATGCCTCGGGCCCCTCGCTGGGCTGAAAGCGCAGCAGGCGCTTTACGACGCATCACGGGAAGCGCTCACGGACGCGCACCGCACCGTCCTCGTGCTCGTCTCAAGGGCCGAGTCCTCCACGCTTGCCGAGGCTGCGCGCTCGCAGGGGGAGCTCGCCGAGCTCGGCATCACGCGCCAGGAGCTCATCATCAACGGGGTCTTCCGGGCTCACGACGCGACCGATGCGATCGCCGCTGCGATGCAGCGGCGTAGCGAACTTGCGCTGGCGCAGGTGCCGGCATCATTGCGCGCGCTACCACGCACGGACCTTCCACTCCTCGCAGCGGCGCCGATGGGCGTCGATGGCCTGCGTTCGCTCTTCGCCGCGGAGCGAGGAGGGCCCGGCCCTGCTTCGCGTCCGCCCGAAGACTCGGGTGTTCACTTGACGGAGTCTCTCGAGAACCTCATCCCGGCGCTCGAGCGCACGGGGCACGGCGTCATCATGACCATGGGCAAGGGCGGCGTAGGCAAGACGACCGTGGCGGTCGACATCGCCGTGGAGCTCGCCCATCGCGGACACTCCGTCCACTTGACGACGACCGATCCAGCCGCTCATGTCGCGCAGGCGCTGGGAAGAGAGGTCGATGGAATCCGGGTGAGCCGCATCGACCCCGAGGCCGAGACGAAAGCCTACGCTGCCGAGGTCATGCGAGCGGCCGGACCCGGGCTAGACGACGCCGGTCGCGCCCTGCTCGAGGAAGATCTTCGAAGCCCTTGCACCGAGGAGATCGCGGTGTTCCGCGCCTTCGCTCGCTTGGTCGACCAGGCCGAGCGCGGCTTCGTGGTCATCGACACGGCGCCAACGGGCCACACCCTCTTGCTCTTGGATGCAGCCGAGTCGTACCACCGCGAGGTGCTTCGCACGGCCGGAAACGCGCCCGAGGAAGTGCGCCGACTCTTGCCGCGACTGCGTGACCGCGAGTTCACCAAGATACTGCTCGTGACATTGCCCGAGGCCACGCCGGTTCATGAGGCGGCGACGCTGCAGGAGGACTTGCGACGCGCCGAGATCGAACCCTTCGCGTGGGCCATCAACCAATGCTTGGCGCCGCTCTCCGTGAAGGATCCGATCCTCGTTCAGCGACGCGCGAGCGAGGGCCGCTTTCACGAAGAGGTGCAGGCCCTATCGAGTCGGGTGGCAGTGATCCCCTGGTCGGACCAGGGACGGGCTTCAGCGGAGACGGTGGCCATCTCCGGTGCGCCACATGTGCGCTCCCCCGACCGCGCGACGTCTGGAGCTTGAACCCATGGGAATTTTTGAACGCTTTCTTTCCGTTTGGGTGGCGCTGGCCATCGCGGCAGGCGTAGGCCTCGGGCTCGTTGCGCCCGGTCTGTTCGAGGCGGTCTCTCGCTTGGAGTGGGCGCGGGTCAACCTCGTCGTGGCCGTGCTCATCTGGCTGATGATCTACCCGATGATGCTCAAGGTGGAGCCGTCGTGCCTCAAGGACGTCGGCAAAAAGCCCAAGGGACTCGCGCTCACCTTGCTCGTCAACTGGCTCATCAAGCCGTTCACCATGGCAGCGCTCGGCGTGCTCTTCTTCAACTATATCTTCGCGGGGCTGGTGCCGGCCGAGGATGCCCAGCAGTACATCGCCGGGATGATCCTACTTGGCGTCGCGCCCTGCACGGCCATGGTCTTCGTCTGGAGCAACCTGACCGAGGGCGATGCCAACTACACGCTGGTCCAGGTGTCGGTGAACGACATCATCTTGGTGTTCGCCTTCGCCCCGATCGCGGGCCTGCTGCTCGGCGTCACGGACCTGACGGTCCCCTGGGAGACACTCTTCGCCTCGGTTGTGATCTTCGTGGTGATTCCGCTCGGCGCGGGGATGCTCACCCACAAGCGGCTGATGAAGACGGGCGGTGCGTCAGCGGTCGAGGCGCTCGCCGGCACATTGAAGCCGACCTCCATCATCGGGCTCCTCCTGACCGTCGTGCTGCTCTTTGGCTTCCAGGCGGAGACCATCGTCGACCAGCCCGGACGCGTCCTGCTCATTGCGATTCCGCTGCTCATCCAGAGCTACGGCATCTTCGCCATCGCCTACGGGCTCGCCCGCGCAATGAAGCTCCCGTTCAACGTCGCTGCTCCGGCCGCGATGATCGGCACCTCCAATTTCTTCGAGCTCGCCGTGGCGGTGGCCATCAGCCTCTTCGGCCTGGCCTCGGGTGCCGCGCTCGCCACCGTCGTGGGCGTGCTCATCGAGGTGCCCGTAATGCTCTCGCTCGTCGCTTTCGCCAACCGCACCAAGGGGTGGTTTCCCGCCCCGTCATCTGCTTCCGCCTGAGAGACCACCATGCCTGGACTTCACTTCGACTCCATCCTGTTCCTCTGCGTCGCCAACTCAGCGCGCTCTCAAATGGCCGAGGGCCTCGCCCGCCATCTCTTCGGCGACGCGGTGCGCGTGCAGTCGGCGGGCTCGTCGCCGTCCCGTGTCAACCCGTTCGCCATCCAGGCGATGGCCGAGCTCGGTATCGACCTCGGGTCGCACAGCTCCAAGTCGGTGGAAACCATCGAACCCGAGAGCGTCGACCTCGTCATCACGCTCTGTGCGGAGGAGGTCTGCCCCGTGTTTCTGTCGCGTGCGCCGCGCATGCACTGGCCACTGCAGGACCCCGACCGCAAGCACGAAGACCTCACCGACGAGGAGCGGCTAACGCACTTCCGCGTTGCTCGCGACCAGATCCGGACCCGGCTCGAGGTGCTCGCAGCGCTCCGCGACGTACCCGACGGCCCCGACCCGGAAGAGTTCCACGCAAGCATTCGAGTGCCCGACCTGCCCAGAGCGGCCCGATTCTACACGTGGCTCCTCGGGGTGGCGCCAAAGGAATGGACCCACCGCTACGTGACCTTCGTCAGCGAAGCGCTGCGGACGAACTTCGTGATCCTCGTCGCCGACGACAACGAGCTGCACCAAGACACGCTCTACCACCTCGGCGTCGACGTCGGCACCAGGGCCGCCGTTGTCGAGGCGCACCGGCGGGCCGAGGCCGCTGGTTGGCCGATCCACAACCCCGCGCGCACCACCTGGCGAGGCACGCCGCTCCACGAGCTGTGGCTGAAGGACCCGGGCGGCAACCTCGTCGAGATCTACGCCCGCCTCACCGACGCCGAGCTCGCCGAGATGCCTGCCGACAAGGAGCCTGTGTTCCTCGTGGGGGGCGCATGAGTCACCACGACGGCAACACCGTGCGGCAAGGCGGACCTTGACGTTAGCCGTAAACGACAATCTTACGGAGTCAAGATCATGAAAAACGTTAAGGTTCTCGGTAGCGGGTGCAAAAAGTGCCGCATTACCGCTGACAGCATCAGCGCGGTCGCCAAGACGCTCGAGATCGAGATCGAGGTCGAGAAGGTCGAAGACTTCGCGGAGATCGCCAGCTTCGGCGTTATGGCGACTCCCAGCGTCGTGGTGAACGGGGTCGTCGTGCACACGGGGAGCGTGCCGACCACAAAGATGATCGAGGCGTGGATTCGCTGAGCGGGCGCCCGTGGTGCATCCTCGCGGAGCACCGTCATGCAAGGAGGATAGCCATGAAGACGACGAAATCTCTCGTGACGCTCTTTGTCGTTGGCCTCGTCGTCGTCGCCGCTTTCGTCCTGAGGTCGCAGGGGGGTGCGGATGTGGCGACGGATGCGGTGTCAAGCACACCCAGGGATGCGGAGACTGCGCTTGTCCCGACCTTCGTGGAGCTTGGCTCGGACCGATGTACGAGCTGTCGTGCGATGATTCCAGTGCTCGACGAGCTCAGGGCTGAGCACGGGTGCAATCTGACCGTGCGCTTCATCGATGTCTGGGACCATCCCGACGAGGGAGAGCGCTTCGGCGTCTCCACCATCCCCACGCAGGTCCTCTTGGCGCCCGACGGCCAAGAGATCACACGGCATACGGGGTTTTGGTCGGCCGCCTCCATCCAAGCGGCCTACGCATCGGGTGGCCACCCACTATCGAGCGATATGGGGAAATGTGGCTCATGATCGAGACCATCCTCGGGCTGCTCGAAACGGCGACGTGGCTCGCTGTCGTCGGCGCCTTCCTTTGGGGCATCGCCAGCATCGCGTTGAGCCCGTGTCACCTGACGAGCATCCCTCTCCTCGTCGGCTTTTTGAGCCGGACCGAAGGTCAGCTCCTGAGCGACCGAAGGCTCGCGATCTGGGTCACCGTCGGCGCATCCGCGAGCCTGGTCGTCGTCGCCGGCGTCAGCTTGGCGGCCGGACGCCTGCTCGGGGACTTATGGGGAGTTGGCCCCTGGCTGATGGTCGCCTTCCTAATTCTCGCGGGGCTCGTTCTTTTGGAGGCAATCGATCTGCCCTCTTTTGGGCGGCTCCAGCCCGAGCGAGTTCGGTCCGGGCTTGGCGGCGCGGTCGCGGCGGGCGGCGTGCTCGGCGTGACTCTCGGCCCCTGCACTTTCGGATTCTTCGCGCCGCTCATGGCGTTCGGGGTGGCCCCGGCGCCGCTGGGGCTCCGAATCGCCGCCGTGAGTGCCTTCGTCGTTGCGCATGGACTCGCGACGTGGACGGCGGGCATCCTCGGCGGGCGTGTCGCGGGTTGGATCAAGCGGGGCGGACGTGGCGCCAAGCTGGCAAAAGGAGTGGTGGCCATCGGGGCCATCGCAATCGCCGTCGAGATGATCATCAACAGCCCCTGACGTCGAACTCGTTCGGTCCCGTTCTTGACCGACATATGCCCGACTTCGACGATGCCCAGCATCTGGCCGCCGAACACACCGCTCGAAAGAAGCTGAAACAGCGAGGGGATTGCCACGCTTGCTGGGGTCCCCCCACATCAGGGGAAGGAACCCCTCGGGTGAATTCTCGGGGGTGACGGTGTACGGCAGATGTTTCCCCAATGGATCTCAGTGAGGCCGGTGGTGGCGCGACTCAAAGCGCAGAAGATGAGACGGACCACCGGTCGCCGCCAGGCAACACATTACTTCCCGCTGTCCATGGCCTCGGTGCGTTGACACCCTGGCACATGGCGGTTCAGTGGGTCGCCAAGAGCTTGGGTGCGGCGGCTCCGTTCACCCAGGCCTCGAAGCTTTCCTGGAAGAAGTCGAGAACCGGGCGGCCCGCCTTGCGCAGGGTGTGCGTGACGGTCAGCACGCGCTCGGCATGGTTGTTTGCCGGCCCCACGCCCGGCGTTCTGACGAACGTCCACATGGCCTCGAAGTGCGCCAGCATGTCGGCGCACGAACCCGAGACCTGCGGGATCTCGGCGTCGACGGCACGCTCCAAGCAACTGTGTGTCCTCTCGCGA
>CAYXVF010000162.1:0-8891 GCA_964468125.1 uncultured Bdellovibrionales bacterium
TTGGTCGGGGCGTAGCTCAGTCTGGCTAGAGCCAGAGAGCACGTGGGAGCCTGCTCCCGACGCCTCAGCCGCATATTAGCCCTTGGTCGGGGCGTAGCTCAGTCTGGCTAGAGCACCTGCTTTGGGAGCAGGGGGTCGCATGTTCGAATCATGTCGCCCCGACCAACTTCCCGTAGGGAAGTTCTTGGGTTCGGTTCTTGTCACTTCGTAGTGGGTCTTCCCAAAAACCCCAGGTTGCACAGCTCTTTAGCAACGCCAACCGGTAGTTGTTGAAGCTCCTATACCCGTAAGCCCTCTTTTTCACTCGCTTTGCTCGGTTGTTGAACCCCTCGGTGCGGCCGTTGGTGATGCGCTCCTCGAAGTAGGCGAGGATTTCGTTTCGCATAAGAAGCGCCGTTTCTCGATCACGAGCCATGTCACGCGCCGACGGACGGGCTCGTCCTTCAATCGGACCGTGCGGCGGTCGTACACCGTGTTCGAGCAGGTCGCTCACTTCGGAAAGTGGTTTGGTCACCAACAGCTTCAGTGGAATTCTCTTCTGGGCCTATTTTCCGGTCATTCACCCACCATCAAGCGACAAGAGCCGCGAGTCGTCGCACCTCGTCGATGTAGGCGCGGAGGCGGTCGCGGGACCTCGGGCCAAAGCTCTCGAGCCGCGCGTAGACGAGCATCGCGTTGATGCGCGTCGCGGCGGGTTTGAGACCGCGTTTGCGAAGTTGGGACAGAAGCCAGGACGGCAGCGTCTCGTTGAAGGTCGCGCGCTTGATCGTGGGTCCGAGCTGCTGGTGCTCCACGCCGCCATAGAATCCCGCCGCATCGGAGCGGGCGTTTCGGATCTGGATCTCGTCGAGCTGCAGCTGCGCTCCCGGCGCCGCGACGAAGACGCCAACATTTGGATACCACAACGTTCCCCATCCTCCGTCGAAGGCCACGGGGAAGGTCAGCTGCGCCACGAAGCTCGACATGATTTGAGCCTCTAGGTCCGCCATGAAGTAGGGAAAGCGGCTCGGCCGCAGCGAGCGCGGTGGCCGACGCGCATCGTGCCAGTTGGGACTCGCGAGGCAGGCGGTCCACGGTCGCGCGAGGGACAGAACCTCTCGTGCGCGCCTCAAGGCACGAACGGGCTCGGATCCAAACACGATGTCGTCGTCCGCGAAGACGTAGTAGTCGTAGCCGTTGGCGCTCGCGGCCTCGTAGAGTCGAGACCGTCCAACGCTCCAGCTCGCGCGGCCCTCCGTCGTTACGTTGGCAAAGGTATCGCTCGCGCCGTGGCGCCAATTCAGGCGATAGTAGTCAAAGCCACAGCGCCGCAGCGCCAACTGGAGCGCGCTGCGATCCTCGATCTCTCCGCTCTGTTCGCACCAGCAGATCCTCACCCGATCGCCTCGCACCAAGCATCGACGAGGACCAGCTCCTTTCGGTCGAAGATTCCCACCTCGTGCAATCGGCGATAACAGGATGCGAGCATTTCGCTGATGCAGCCACTCAGTGAATGTGCGCGTAGGGTATCGATGATCGCGCTGCTTTGCTCGTACCCGGGCAATTCGTTGAAGAAGTCCGCATGAATCACGTGCTCATTGCGCTCCTGACGAACCACCGGCGCCTCGAATACGACGCTGCGGCCCAGCTCATAGAAGATTCGTTGAGCGATGTAGCCCCTCCAAATGTCTGTCATCCGAAACGGACAACTCGACGGCAGATACATCAGCGTAAACATCTCACGGGGCCACAGGGTCGCTTGACTGTTGAACGGATGGTAGGCGCCAAAGAGTGACAATGGAAGCATGTCGCTTTGGACTTCCATGTTGAGCTCGGCACCGCAGACGAGGCGAAAGATTGCGTCGACGTCGGGGTTTCCGTCGACCAAGAACTGAACGACACCAGGTGTTGCGGGCCTCCGCGCGACGTCCGCGGTGAGCTCGCTTTCGATTTGCTGCACCGGAAAACCGCGGGCCCAAATGTTGCGCCCCTCGCCGGCGTAGAACGAAGCGAACAGGTTGACGATGTCGTTCGGTACGACTGAGTCCAGCTCGGACGCGAAACAGTCGCAGGCCTCGCCCAGTACATCGGCAGGAACGGTCAAGGCGTTGTCGTCGTCGGTCTCGAAGATGAAGTCGGCTCCGTCCCGAGCGGCCGCGATGAAGGCAATGTTCTTGCGGGCGTAAGAATCCCAGGGGCAGAGCCGTTCGAGCTCACTTCTCGGTGCATCGGTGAAGCGTAGGACTTCTGCGTCCAGCTCGTCCTTCCCCTGCGTCTTGCGGTCAAAGGCAACGTACGCCTTGCCCGTCCAAGCGCTCAGATTTTCTCTCAGCGCGCTCGCGTCGGTGTTGATGGTGGTACAGGCGAAGGCGATCATGATTCCCTCTCGGCCAACGGCGGCAATGGCGTCGTGAGTAGATATACGCCGCGAACGATCGTGAGTCGAAGCCTCGACGGTGGACGCTGCGACGACAGGCGCGGTCGACGAATCCGGTGACTGAGACCGTTGAACAGGGGGCAACGATTAGTGTAGGCCCCGTCGTCGTGAATCCACTGGTCCGCATGATCCCCGCTCCGCTGGTCCGATTTTTCGCACGGCCCTACGTAGCGGGGGACTCCCTCGCCGAAGCCGTCGAGGTGGCCGCGGACAACCTCGAGCAAAATGGCCTCCTGACTTCCCTCGACTTGCTCGCCGAAGGCATCGATACGGACGAAATCGTTCGTGCGAATCTCGACACCTATCTCCATATGGTCGACGCAGTCGCCGGTGACCCGCGCTTTGCCGACGCAAAGCTCCGTCCGACGCTCTCCCTGAAACAGTCGAGCTACACCACCGCGCCTTTGGAGGAGGGAGGCGACGGGGCCGGAGCGCGGGAAGCGGTCTTTGCGATCGTGCGCCACGCGGCGCAGCGCGGTGTGCAGCTCACCGTCGACATGGAGAGTAGCCACTGGACGGACTTCACGCTTGAAACCCTCCGGCAACTGCACGCCGAGGGCTTCACCGACGTGGGCGGGGTGATTCAAACACGGCTGAATCGGACGGAGCAGGATCTCTCGGCCCTTCCGGCCCGGTGCCGGGTGCGCGTCGTGATCGGCATCTACCAGGAAGACTCCAGTATCGCGACGCGCGACAAGCGCGAGATGAAGGAACGCCTCCTCAGCTACAGCAAGGCGCTTCTCGAGCGAGGTCACTACGTCGAGTTCGCGACCCACGACGAAGAGTTCGTGCGCCGCTTCGTCAACGAAGTCGTCCCGGAGGTGGGGGCCACGAACGAAGATTTTGAGGTCCAGCTCCTGTACGGCGTCCCCCGAGAGACGCTGGTGGCCGAGCTGCGCGAAGCGGGAATTCGTGTGCGCCTCTACGTGCCCTTTGCGATCGGGTGGGGGATGGCGATCGCGTACCTGCGCCGCCGGCTCGACGAGTATCCCGCCATGATGTACCTCGTGGCGAAGAACATGCTCCGAATTCGTTAGAGATATCGCGAGAGCGCGCTGCGCACGCTCCCGACGTAGCTGCCCCCGAAGAGGTTCACGTGAACCAGCAGCGGGTAGAGCTGGTAGAGGGGAACGCGCTCCGCCGCACCCGGTGCGAGCGGGTAGACCTCGGAGTAGGCGGCGAAAACACGGTGGGAGAAACCGCCGAAGAGGCGCATCATCGCGAGGTCCATTTCTCGGTGTCCGCCGTAGACCGCGGGATCGATCAACGCTGGAGCGCCGTCGGCGGTCACGTGCAGGTTGCCGCCCCAGAGATCGCCGTGAAGCCGCGCGGGAGGTTCTTGCGGACCGACGAGCTCGTCGAGCTTCCCGAAGAGCTGCTCGAAGTCGCGACAGAGGGCGGAGTCACAGTGGCCGTTTTGCCGTGCCCGTTCGACCATCGGGACCAAGCGGGCGTCGCGGTAGAAGTCTACCCAGGTTTCCGCGTAGCCGTTTTTCTGCGGCAAGCTCCCGATGAAATTGTCGTGGTCGAGTCCGAAGCGCTCCGGGGCACGCTGGTGGAGTGCTGCCAATGATCGCCCCAAACGCTCGTCGAAGCTCGCAGCGCGTGGGCCAGGCTCCATGAGCTCGAGGACGAGGTAGCAAAGACCCGTGCTCCTGGGCTCATTGACGGCGACGACTTCTGGCGTGGCGATCGCGTCCGCTTCAGCGAGCCAGCGCAGCCCGCGCGCCTCCTCCGGGAACATCGTGTCGGATGCGTGTCCGTTGGTCTTGACGAAGTAGCGCCGACCGTCCTCGAGGGTCACGGCAAAGGCATCGTTGATGTCTCCGCCACTGAGTCGTCTGCTCTCGGCCAGTGGGGAGCCGAGGACGGCAGCGAGCTCGTTATGGAGGCTCGATGGCAGCACGATCAGGCGAGCTCCCCTGTCTCGCGCAGGTGGGCGATGAGTCCGTGGGTCGCTCGTTCACACATATCGAGCACGTCTTCAAACCCCTGCTCGCCTCCATAATAGGGATCCGGAACCTCCGCATCCGTCGGACTTTCAGGGTCAAAACTGCGAAAGAGATGGATCTTTCGTCGCTCGTCCGGGCCTCGCGCCATTTTTTCGAGGGTGGCCCGATTGGAGCGATCCATCGCAACGATGAAGTCGAAGCGGTCGAAATCGACGCGCTCGAATTTGCGCGCGCGGCTCGAAAGCTCGATATCGCGAGCCGCGGCCGCCCGTTGTGCCCGTGGATCCGCCGCTTCGCCAACGTGCCATCCGCCGGTGCCCGCGCTGTCGATCTCGATGTCGTCGTCGAGGCCCTCACGCTCCACGACGTTGCGAAAGACCCCTTCCGCGGTCGGTGAGCGGCAGATGTTGCCGAGGCACACGAAACAGATACGAACCATCGCTAGTCCTCCCCACGCGTTTACGCACCGGCGTCCGCCTTCATGGCATCGATCGGCGGGGTTGCGCAATCCACGCTCAACGGGCGTGGGCACTCAGAATGCACCCTTCGATCGCGGCTTCGAGATCGTACGTCTTCATCAACGCTTCCAGGGCAGCGTGAACGGTCACATCGCGAAGATCGGTCGTGACGATTCCTCGGACGTCCGAGTCCACGACCAGGTTGAGTCCCGCTTCGTCGGCGATGAACGTCAACACGGACACGAGGTCCGCCCGTCTCACGGCGATCGTGATTCGCCGCTCCAATGGTGCACAGCGATCGTGCACGGAAGCCCTGCCCATCGTCCTCGGACCCATCGTCCTCGGCGCGGCGGAAGGGGGCTCACGGGGATTCGCAGGTGAAGAGAGAGAATCGACCGGTCGGTTGGGCTGCGCCTTCGCGCTCGGCCAGGGGGCCTTTACCGGTGTGCCCGCTGCGCATGCAGCGGCGAGACTGAACAGCAGCGTCGGAGCGAGAGCGCGCATCAGTCGAGTTCATGGATCCTTTGGCGCTCGATCGCCTTCGCCGCCGTTTCGGAGAGAATCACGACGGCAAAGATGAGCATGCCAAAGCGCGGGTCCTTGGTGTGGCCCTCTTTGAAGCGCTTGTAGATCTGTTGGGCGATCACCGCGATCTTGAAGAGCGCGTACGCGTAGTAGAACACGACGTGGTCGACGGTGCGACCGGTCGCCTTTTCGTAGCGCTCCACGACCTCCATGCGCGTCAAATTCCCGGGGAGGTACGTCGGCGGGAAGGGGCTCTGCTTCATCGCGTCCGGATCGTTCGCCTCGGCCCAGTATCCGAGGGTCGTGCCGAGGTCCATCAGCGGGTCACCGACCGTGGCCATCTCCCAGTCGAGCACAGCGACGATGTTGCCCAAGTCCCCAGGGTCCAGAACGAGATTGTCGTACTTGTAGTCGTTGTGGATGAGCGCACCCGCTTGCGATGGAGGCATATTGTCCAGGAGCCAAGCGGAGACGGATTCCATGTCACCGACCTCGTCGGTCTTGGCTTTCTCGTAGCGCCGGGTCCAGCCCTCCACCTGTCGGGCGACGTAGCCGTCTGGACGACCGAGATCCGTGAAACCGGCGACCTCAAGGTCCGTACTGTGAATGTCGACGAGGTTGTCGAGGCAGGCGCAGGAGAGCATTCGCATGGTGTCGCGGTCGAAGTGATGGCCCGGCGGAGCCTTGGCGTTTCTCACGATCACTCCACGCACGCGCTCCATCACGTAGAAGGGGGCGCCGAGCACCGAATCATCGTCGCACTGCGCCACGGGCTTCGGAGCTCGGGCTCCGACGCGCTCGAGGCCACTCAGGACCCGGAACTCGCGGCCCATGTCGTGGCCGCTCTCGATGTTCGCCCCGAAAGGCGGTCGCCGAAGGACCCACTCGTGCTCCCCCGCACGGAGCAGATAGGTGAGATTCGAGTGGCCGCCGGGGAACTGCCGAACCTCGAGGGTGGAGAGCTCGGAGCCCACGTAGGGCGCGAGAAATCGGCGGACCGCGTCGACGTCGAGCTCCTCGCCTTCCCGCACGTCTCTCGTGTCGTCGATGGTGCTCACTGCGCTCGCTCGCCCTCCCGACAGCGCAGACCCGTGGGCGCGGGCAGCCGCAGGAGCTCACCGGAAGGCAGGGGTGCGCTCATCGACTCTTCCACCCGCTCCTCGAGGTCCGGGTGGGTCGAGAGAAACTCGGGGACCCACCCCGCCTGACCTTCTTGCTCCAGGAGCTTCGAGAAGAACGTGCCCATGCCCCGCGGGTCGATCCGAGCGTCCGTGAGTACAGCGCGCGCCGTTTCGTCCGCCTCCCTCTCCTCGTCACGGTCGTAGGCCAGTGAGCCCAAGTCTCCTGCGTAGTCCGCAAGGATCGCCAGATCCGTCGACCCAAAGATGGTCCCGACGGCGATCGCAATCCCGGCACTGCGGAGAATTCGCTTCAAGCCGTGGCGGTGGGTCACGTGCGCGATTTCATGGGCGAGCACCCCTGCGATCTCTTCGCCGGACTCCGCCGATTCGATCAGACCGGAGTGGATCGTGACGAATCCGCCCGGAAGGGCAAACGCGTTCGGGACCTCTTCTTCGATGACCACGAAGGAAAACTCGTAGCCCGTATCGCCGTAGGCTGCGAGGATAGGCTTGGTCAATTCAGTGACATAGGCGTCCATCGACGGATGGGTGCAGCGGTTTTCGTCAGTAACGAAGCCACTGACCGCGCTCTCTCCAATGAACGTGTCGACCGATGTGGGTACCGCTGACACCGCCCACGCGGCGGCCTTGCTGAGCACCCAGAGCGCGAGGCCTATCACTAGCACGATGACCGCGAGGATGATCAGTCCATCGCGGATGATGTTCTTGTGCGAGGTGTCGAAGCCTTGCTGCTGTTTTAACGGTTGCATTCGACCCGGACCTCTCGTTCTATCGTGTGGTCTCTTCTCTACCACGCGAGCTGACCATGAGATTCTCGATCGACCACGGCCCTTCCTTCGCATGGCTGCGCGTCGCGCTCGACCCCAACGAAAGCATACAAGCGGAGGCGGGTGCCATGGTCATGCGCAGCCCGCAGGTGGAGATGAGCACGCGCCTCAACGCCGGACGCGGCGCTGGTTTTTTTCGTAAGCTAGTCACTCTCTTCACCGCCATCCTGCGCAAGTTCTTCGGTGGCGAGGCCATGTTCGTCAACGAATTCAGCACGCCACAGGGCGGCGAAGTGGTGATCGCGCCCGCGCTCTCTGGGCACGTCGTCCATCGCCGCTTGGGGCCGGGAGATCGGTTGCTGCTCCAGGCGGGTGCCTATCTGGCGAGCACCGGCAACATCGACGCGAAGCTCAAATGGGGCGGCCTGCGCACGCTCTTTGGGGGCGAGGGGCTCTTTCTTCTCGAGTGCAGCGGCGAGGGCGATCTCTTCATCAACGCGTATGGCTCGGTGGTGCCCATCCCGGTCAACGGCAGCTACATCGTCGACACGGGGCACATGGTGGCATTTGATGGCAGCCTCGACTTCAAAGTGCAGGGGGTCTCCGGGGGCATCAAGTCGCTGTTTCTCTCCGGCGAGGGTCTCGTCATCAAGTTAAACGGGCAGGGCACGGTGTATGTGCAGTCCCGCAACGTGTCCGCCCTCGTCGGGTGGATCACCCCGTTCCTGAGGAGCTGACGCATGCAGATCGACGTCCAGTACCGTCCTGCTCATTCGCTCGCCGTGGTCTCCCTCGATGGTGGCGAATCGATTCGTGCCGAAGCAGGGGCGATGGTGAGCATGAGTAGCCACGTTCAGGTAGAAACCGACGGACCCATGAGCAAGCGCTCCGGTGGCTTTCTCAAGGGTCTGAAACGCGCCTTTCTCGGCGGCGAAAGCTTCTTCACCAACCTCTACCGGGTTCCCCCGGGAGCCGCGGGTGAGGTGACCCTGGCACCGAGTCTCTGTGGTGACATGGTCATCCATCAGCTTCAGCCGGGTGAGGAGCTGATGATTCAGGGCAGCAGCTACGTTGCAGCGCCCGACACGGTCATGATCGACAGCAAGTGGCAGGGATTCAAGGGGTTTCTGAGTGGCGAGACGATGTTCTTCTTGAAGGCCTCGGGCCAGGGTCCGGTGGTTCTAAACGCCTTCGGCGCCATCGAGACCATTGATCTGAATGGGGAGCTGATTCTGGATACAGGACACTTGGTGGCGTTCACCAGCGGGCTCAGCTACGAAATCAGCAAAGCGAGCAAAGGTCTCATCGCGAGCTTCCTCTCTGGCGAAGGGCTCGTCTTGCGTTTTCGGGGAACCGGAAAGCTGTACGTTCAAACCCGTAATCCCAGCGAGTATGGCGCGTCGGTTGGCCGCAAGCTACCGCCGCGCAAACAATGAGGGTCAGCTCAGATGAAACACGAAATCGTAGATTCGCCTGATTTCGGCCTCATTCGCGTCGACTTTGAGGCTTCTGGTGAGCGCATCGTCGCGGAGGCGGGAGCGATGGTCGCGATGAGCGCCGACATACAAATGGAGACCTCGATGCGGGGCGGTCTCATGGCGGCCGCAAAGCGCAAGCTGCTCGGCGGTGAG
>CAYXVF010000163.1:0-8597 GCA_964468125.1 uncultured Bdellovibrionales bacterium
CTCCAGTATCCCGCTCAACATCGGAGAGGGTTGCTACAGCCGGGGCGGCAATCAGCGATCGAGTCATCGCCCTGTTGTGGGGACTCACCCGAAAGCGCGCCTGACTTCGCAGCGCGTACGCGCAAACAAAAAAGGGACCGACACCGCCACCCTCTGACCCCGCGCCTTCGCCTCGACCCAGCCGTGTGAAGCCTAGCCGACTGAGGGCCAAATCGAGACGCGCACCCCGCGCGAGTCTTCGCCGCGTGCACCCTCCGCGGCTTACAAACCGACAATTCCCGCTCTCAGACGGGCGGAACGACCGTCTAACAGGCGATTCCGATCGGAGATGATTCACGCAACCGAAGCAACCCGGCGGGCGAGAATGTTAGTACCGGGTGAGTTCTAATCTCGCCGGGCCCTCAGGAGGATGACGACGTGCCCTTACCGATCGCAGAAGCTCCGAGCCATCTGTCGCGCACCCTGCTGCTCCGGGTCGACCGGAACGACGACATGAGCATCACCCTGGCCGAGGTGGACGCGTACGCATCACAACCCTTTGTGACCCGCTACGAGTCGTCGCAGCTCGCAGACCTCCGCCAGGCGGTTCTCGGACGCTCCGACGGCATTGGCGGTCGCCGGGGCGCGCCGGAGCCGGATCGTCGGGCGAGTGGCGCCCCGGAACCGCGCGAGGAGAGCGAAGGCTGGTTTCAGAGCGCCATCAAGTGGCTCGGAGACCTGGGCGATTCCAAGCTCTTTCAGGGCGCCCTGATGGGCGTCGGCATCGCCGGTTTGGTCGGTTGGTTCGCGCCGCCGGTGGCGGCCATCGCGGGCTTTCTCGGTTTTCTGACCTCAGCGAGCTCGATTCTCAGCGGACTGATCAACGAGGATCGCGAGGTCAACTGGTGGCAATTGCCGATCGGTCTCTTACACGCATCGGGCACACCGTTCGGATTGCTCCTCGGCGGCGGCCTCGGGCTCCTCACCGTGCGAGATCAGTCGTGAATCCCTTTGCTGCGCTCGGAACGCCGCCCGCGGACGATCCGAAGGGTCAGCTCGAGTGGCTCGCGAACGCGCTCCGCGCTCTCGAGCAAGCAAAGGACCCAAAGTTGCGCCCGCTGAAAAAGCGCTTTGCGCGGGTGGTGTTTCTGTTCCAGCGGTCCGTGGATCGAGGCGAGGACGAAGCCTCAGCTCGTGCACGCATTCAGCCTGAAGTCGAGGCCCTGCTCGCCTCTGTGCTTCGCGCCATCGGTCGGACCCTCGGACAGATCGCCTCGGCGGTTCGGATGAAACACTCCCGCGGGTCGGTGGATCTCGGCGGCACGGCTCTCATCGTCGAGCTCGAGGCGGGAGCTCGACAATTTGCCGCCATGGCCGAGGCTCTCAGCCGGCGGGACGGGGACGCGATGGATGCCGCTCAGAGTCAGCTCCGTGAGTCTTCACGACGTCTGTCGATGGTGGTCCCTGCCTGAACGGCGTGACCTTCACTGTCCGCCCTTGAAGTCACCGGTGAGCTGAACGTAGGCCATCTTCAGGTCCGACGTGATTCGTGTCATCGCCGCCGCCTCTTGGGGGCTCAAATTGCCGCGCGTCTTGTAATGAAGCATCGAAATGATGTCGATGTACTCCCGCGCGAGCTCCGGGTTGCGGGGCATACCCTGCGACTGGGCCTCTGGGAGCGCGCCGAGGGCCGCCATCGCATTCGTTGCGAGGGACGCGACGAAGGAGATGAAATCGATCCGGCCGGTGGGCTCGGGAATCTCTTCTCCGCCCGCAGGTGCCGCACCCTTCTGCTCTACCGGTCGTTCCTGGGCCGGCTGCGGGGCCGCCGGGGCGGGCTCTGGCGATTTCGGCCCCTCCGTTTCCTCAGCTCCCGCACGAACGTCCCCCTCTTCGGTGAAACGACGGCGGTCGACCACGCGAAAGCCCTTGGAGGCTCGCTCTTGCTCTTCGCGCTCTTCGTGATCGCTCATCACTCGGCTCCTTGTCGTCAATCGCTCCTTCGTTGCCACACGGGTGCCCCGCTGATCAAGCCGAACGAGCTCTAGAACGGAAAAGCCAGCTGCTGCCAAGCGCGGCCGCGTTGGATCAACAAGAGAAGCTCGCCTCGCCAGTAGCTCTCCGCCACGGCCGAGGCGAGCTGGTCTTTTCCGAGTACGCGTTTCGAGCTCACCGCCCGGATCCAATCTCCGGGACGCAAACGATAGCGGGTTGCGATGGACCCGGGCGTGACGGACTCGACGACGACGGCCCCCTCAGGCAAGCGCGCCCGAGACGCCTCCGCACCGAGTAGCACCCGAAAGCGCAGGCCGGTTTTGTCGGTCGCACGCTCGAGGGCTTCGCTGGGGGTGAGCGCGGACGCTTCGATGCGGACGGTCTTCACCGCACCTCCGCGCCGAATGCGCAGGCTCGCGGACTGGCCCACGGTGTAGTCGCCGAGTCGGAAACGCAGGGCGTCTGGATCCGTCACCCGGTGCTTTCCCACCGACTCGATGATGTCGCCAGGCTTTAGGGCGCGACTCGCCGGACTGCCTCGCTCCACAGAGCTGACCACGACCCCGCGATCGGGCCGGACGCCGAAAGATTCCGCGAGCTCCCGCGTCAGTCTTTGAGTGTCGAAACCGAAGAACGGCCGTCGAACCTCCGCGTAGCGCAGGAGGTCGTTGACGATGCGTTTCGCCTTGTCGATCGGGATCGCAAAACCGATCCCCTGAGCACGGCCGTAGATCGCGGTATTCACTCCGATGAGCGACCCCTCGATGTTGAGCAAGGCCCCACCGGAGTTGCCCGGGTTGATCGAAGCATCCGTCTGAATGAAGTCGAAGTAGGTTCGCTCCCCCGCGTTGATCGTTCGGTCTACGGCGCTGACGATTCCCGTAGTGACCGTATGCGCAAGGCCAAAGGGGTTGCCGATCGCGATCACCGTCTCACCGATGAGCAGATCGTCGCTTCGTCCCATCGGCACGTAGGGGAGCGATTCCGAGCTCTCGATTTGGAGCACCGCCAGGTCGTGGTCCGGAGCGCTTCCGACAACTTCAGCGGTGAGGCCCCGTCCATCGGTGAGCTCGATTTCGACATCCCCACCGACGGAGATCACGTGATAATTCGTGAGCACGTATCCGTTGGGGGAGATGATCACACCGGATCCCTGAGAAGCGGTCTCCTGGTGCTGGCGGGGGTTGATGTCGCGGAAAAACCAATCCAATGGGTTCTGCCGGGACGCGACCATGCGCCGGACCCGGACGCTCACGACCGCGGGCGAGGTCTTCGCCACCGCTTCCACGACGGCGGATCGACGCAGGTCCCGGGCGTCGGCAGAATCGGGGGCGGTCGCGACGAGAGCCGCGAAAATCACAGCAGAGCGCGTCATGGCTCCTCCATCGAAGCCAGGGGCGACTCGGTTAGCTCGGCCGGGGCTCGCTCGGCGAAGCGTCCGACGGAGCCCGACCTTCCGAAACCTGTCCGTTACCTTCGACGGCGAAGTACTCCGCACGGTCGGAGACGTCAGGCTGCTTCAAGAGCCACTCCTGATAGTCCTTCCGGGTGGTCAGTCCCTGGCGGATGTGCCGGTCCACGAGCCGGGAGTCGAACAGGATTTCTTCGGGCAACTTTCGCATGGCTTCACAACCTTTCAGTGGGCGTCATGTAGGTCCCCGAAACCGCTCAGTCAATCCCTGTAGCCCTTTCGCGACGTTCCCCCTACCAATACACGTCCAGGGCTCCGAGGGGCGAGGCGCTCCCGGCGTCGGTGGAGGCTTCAGCGCCTCACCCCACAAGGCGCTGAAGCCGGCGGTGGAGCGGCGGACGGTCAACCGATGTCCGGCCAACGGTGAAGGGTTGATCCGACGGCCTCGGCCTCCGACACGGAAACCGTTTCCGAGACCGAAACCGATTGCCGTTCCACCGAAAACCGACGCCGTGGCCGAATCTGTGACCCGTCACCGGAGAGATCCGGAAAGCACCAACCGGTCGAACTTCACTGCCGATTGCGAACGCACGCCGAGGCAAAACCAATTGGGCATGTTGCGTGAATCTGAGGCGGGGCGCACTCTAGCGGTGGATGTGGTTGCAGCGAGCCAAAAGGATACGGATGCGTGGCCTGGGGGTGCTCCTTTCGTGTGCCCTCGGCGCCTGCGCCGGCAAGTCGAGCTTCGTGCTCACCGGGACTGAGCGGGTCGCCCTCGCCGAAGAGACGCCGATCCAGCCCTACCTGACCGGGCTTCCCAAGGGACCCTACGATGAAATCGGTGTCGTGGAGGTGCGAGGGTTCACCCTCGAGGACCGGGTAGAGCGGGCCGCGCGCGTAGCCCGGCAGCACGGGGGCAATGCGATCATCCTCCTGAGCAGCAGCGTGCACGTCCAGGCGAATCCAGCGGTCGGAGGGGGCGCCGTGTTTGTGCCGGGGCCCTACTACTACGGTGCCTGGGCGATGCGGGCGCCTTCGTCTTCGGTCAACAGCTACGAGGTGGATCGCTACGTCGTGGCGTGGGTCGAGGACGCCGATTGACACGATCGCGAGTCCAAACCTATGGCGGGTGGATGGCGTTCAAAAACGAGACGGTGAAGGAAATCCGCGAGCGCGCGGACATCGTCCAAATCATCGGTCGTCGCGTCGCGTTGCAGCAGCGCGGCAAACGCTTTGTCGGCTTGTGCCCCTTTCACGGCGAGAAAACGCCGTCTTTCTCCGTGTCGCCGGAAAAGGGCCTCTACTACTGCTTTGGCTGCCACGCCTCCGGTGACGTCTTCACGTTTGTGCGCGAGTCCGAAGGGCTCGATTTTCCAGCCGCGGTGCGGGCGGTCGCCAAGGAGGTCGGAATCGACCTCGAGCCCGAGTCGCCGCGCGAAGCGGCCAAGCGAAAGCACGACCAGGCGGTCGCCAGAGCGAACGAATACGCCCATGCCTACTTCGTGACCCAGCTCTGGTCCGACGGGGGCGCCCGTGCCCGCGCCTATCTCGACGCGCGTGGGATCCCCGAGCGGCAGGCCAAGAAGCGTCGTCTCGGCTACGGCGGCGCGGAAGGCGGGCTCCTGGCTTATCTCCAGGCCAAAAAAGTGCCGCGTGAGCTCGCCGAGGCAGCGGGCCTGCTCTCCGACGGCGGTCGAGCGCTCTTCGATGAGCGTCTGATCTTTCCGATCGTGGACGCGCAGAGCCGTCTCGCCGGTTTCGGTGGCCGTCGCCTCGGTGACGGAGCGGGGCCCAAGTATCTCAACACCCGGGAAGGGCCGCTCTTCAGCAAGCGCACCCTCCTCTACGGCTGGGAGGTCGCTCGGGAAGCCATGCGTCGCACGAAGCGTGCGGTGGTGGTCGAGGGCTATACGGATGTCCTGGCGCTGCAGCGGGTGGAGGTGGAAGAAGCGGTGGCCTCCCTCGGCACCGCGTTCACCGACGAGCACGCGCAGCTGCTCGCGCGCTTTGTGGAGGAGGTCGTCGTGGTCCTCGACAGCGACTCGGCTGGAGAGGCCGCGAGCCGCGAGGCGACCGAAAAGCTTCTGCGCGCCAAGCTCAAAGTGACGGTCGTGCCTTTGCCAGAGGGCGAGGATCCGGACACGTTCGTGCGCGGAAGCTCCGTGGACGCAGTGCGCAGGGTCTTTGAGAATCGCCGGGCGGCGGTCGAGGTCTTCATCGAGCGTGCGTTCGCCGACCGGGACGGATCGATCGAGGCCCGGGCGGAAGCGGCAGCGAGTCTCGCCCCCCTGATGTTCGCGATGCCGAAGGGGCTGCAGCGCGATCTCTACACCGCGCGACTCGCCGAGCGGGTGGGAGTGGGGGTGGACCAGCTCGAACGTCACCTGGCGCAGCACCGCCCGAAGGCCCCGCGCCGGGAGCGCCCCGAAGCGCGCGCGACGCCGCCGGGAACGAAGCCGGAGGAGGGGCCGCCGCCGGATTCTTACCCGCCCCGGGGTCCCCCGGAGGCGGAAAGCCCGGCTCCCTGGGACCCGAAAGACGTGGCGATGGTGCGGGAATTGTTACTCTATCCGCAGCTGAGGCCGCGCCTTCGCGACCTTGCGGAATACGCGAACGAAGGATTGGGCGCGCTCTTGGACTCGCTCGCAACAGCTGAAGGCCCCCTCGCGGATGTCCTCGCCGAGCAGATTCGCGATCCTCGGGCCCTGCGCCGACTCGTGACCGTGGTGCCCTATGAGGGTGAAGACGAAAATGAACGAGCCCAGCGCACCTTTGACGACGTGTTAGATACGCTGAAGTCCCGATATCTTGACGCGACGCGGCGAGATGCTCTCCGGGCATTTGAAGAGGCTTTGGCTCGGGGGGAGGACACCACCGATCTCGAGCGGCAGATAAAAGACTTGACCAGGACAGTAAGAAGGCTAAAACGCGCAGATCAGCAGCGTGGCTGAACACGGCGCGCGGCCGATCCCGAGGCAGGGTGCACGTGCTTCGGGAGGCACTTGGAGAATCAATGGCGGCTAAGAAGACGGCGAAGAAGACGAGTAGCAAGACCACCAGCAGCGGCGCGACGCGCAAGAAGGTGAACGCGAGCGCCAAGAGCGAAGCCGCAGCCGACGAAAAATCGCAATCCAGCCCGGTCGTCTCTCCGCAGGTGGACGACGACTTCGCGGGTGGTCTGTTCGAGTCGAGCCCCTCGACCACCAAGTCGCGCCGCAAGGTCGCCGCCGCGGCGAGCACGGGCACCGGGACCGCGAACGACCAAACCGAGCGCAAAGAGATCAAAGCCCTGCTCAAGAAAGCCAAGAGCAAGGGCGTCGTCACGATCGACGAGATCAACGAGGCGCTCGAAGACGGCGTCAACACGGATCAGGTCGAAAAGGTGATGGCGCTCTTCGAGGCCGAAGACATCGAGGTGGTCGAAGGCCGGCCGACGCCGGCTCAGCGCGCGGCCGCGAAGGCCAAGAAGATCGCCGATGAAGACGCGGCGACGAAATCGACGGACCCGGTGCGGATGTATCTGCGCAAGATGGGCTCCGTACCGCTTCTGACCCGCGAGGGTGAGGTTGAGATCGCCAAGCGGATCGAAGAGGGTGAGAAAGAAGTCCTCGCCGTGGTGATCAACTCTCAGATCGCCACGCAGGAGATCATCGACCTCGGCGAGCGAATGCGATCGGGCAAGGTGCGCGTAAAAGACGTCGTACGCGACTACGACGAAGAATCGAGCGACGAGTCAATCGAGGAAGCGCGCCGTGAGAAGGTGCTCAAACAGATCGACAAGGTTGCGAAACTCGGAGCGGAGAACGAGAAGATCATCGCGGCCCTCGAGAAGGCTGGCACGGAGCGCACGCGCAAGAAGTACGAAGACCAGCTCGAGAAGAATCGCGGCGACATGCAAGCGGCGCTCGAGGCGGTGCGCCTGAGCAAGAAGCAAATCGACCGGATCGTCCTACGCCTGAAATCGCTCATTCGTCGGGTCGAGAAGGCCGAGGCGGAGAGCCGCGCGCTCGAGCGCAAGCTCGGCATAGACGAAAAAGAGATCCGAAAGGCGCTGCGCGAGGCGCGCAAGTCCGTCAAAGACGAGCGTCGCATCTGCAAGCAGCTCGGTATCAAGGTCGAAGACCTCCAGGAATGCGACCGCATCCTCAAGTCGAGCCAGCGCAAGATCAAGCGCATCGAAGAAGAGGCGAAAGTCGTCATTCCGCAGCTGCGGGAAACCTACGAAGCGATCGTCACCGGTGAGCGCAAGGCCGAGCAGGCCAAGGATGAGCTGGTGGAGGCGAACCTTCGACTCGTTGTCTCGATCGCAAAGAAGTATACCAATCGCGGACTGCAGTTTCTGGACCTGATCCAGGAGGGCAACATCGGCCTCATGAAGGCGGTTGACAAGTTCGAGTATCGCCGCGGCTACAAGTTCTCGACCTACGCGACCTGGTGGATCCGACAGGCGATCACTCGAGCGATTGCCGACCAGGCACGTACGATCCGCATCCCGGTGCACATGATCGAGACGATCAACAAGCTCATCCGTACGAGTCGCTACCTCGTTCAGGAGCTCGGACGCGAGCCGGTTCCCGAGGAAATCGCCGCGAAGATGGAGCTCCCGATCGAGAAGGTCCGAAAAGTACTGAAGATCGCCAAGGAGCCGATTTCCCTGGAGACACCTATCGGCGAAGAAGAAGACTCGCACCTCGGGGATTTCATCGAAGACAAGCACGTGGTGAACCCGGCCGATGCGGTCATCAACAACAACCTGGCGGAGCAAACCCGTAAGGTGTTGGCGACGCTGACCCCGCGCGAGGAGAAGGTCCTCCGCATGCGTTTTGGGATCGGCGAGAAGAGCGACCACACCCTCGAGGAGGTGGGTCAGGACTTCGAGGTTACGCGCGAGCGTATCCGACAGATCGAAGCGAAAGCCCTGCGCAAGCTCAGGCACCCGTCCAGGAGCAAGCGTCTGAAAGCTTTCGTGGACAGTTGAGATTCCCCCCTTTGAGGCCTTGTCGGCCCTCCGGGGCCGAGAGAGGCCTCGAAGGGCGTGTGTCGCCTCCCGGAGGTGATGCGCGTTCCGTGAGGGCGGCCGGCCGGTTGCGGTCGATCACCGGCGGTGTTAGAGCCCTCACGCGTTTCACGGGCGATGCTCGTGCGCGCGAGACTCGGTTGGGCCCATAGCTCAGCGGTAGAGCCGTCGGCTCATAACCGATAGGTCGTAGGT
>CAYXVF010000164.1:0-8596 GCA_964468125.1 uncultured Bdellovibrionales bacterium
TGCCTCGAATGAGCCAATGATCGTCGAGCTCCCAGCGGTAGCCCACGTCGATGTGGAGCGCGTGAATGGTCGACTCCAAGTCCACTGCACCCACGTCTTGAAAGAACGCCGTGTCGATCTCGCGCTCGAAGATCGCCTCGACCACCTCGACCGTCGCGGCCGAGCCCCCGAGCGTCGCAAGCGTATAGCCGCCGGAAACCTCGATGTTCCGGAAGGGACGCCCGCCCACACTCACTCGCGTTATCAACGAATTTCGGATTCCATCACGGATCAGCTCCGCGGTTTGATCGCCATACGCGTTGAACGCTTGTGCACCGGCGTTGATCAAGTCGACGTAAGACGGCGGCATCCAACCGAGCTCCAAACGCAGCAGGAGTCGGTAAGGCAGATCGAGCTGAACCTGACCGCCGAGGTGAACCGGAACGGCAGTGCTCAATCCCACATCGAGTGCGTACTCGCGGGGCTCAGCATCCAACGCAGGGGTCCCCGCCGTGGGAGCGCTGAGCACGAGAAACAGAAACGTCGCCATCACACCTCCGATTCGATCCACCGCCGAGCAACACAGGCCGGTCCCCGAGTTTGAAGCCGAATTCCCGCTCGCCACGCAAGCTCAACCGAACCACGCTACAAAACTCTTCAAAACACCCATTGATGCATCACCCCCGCCGTTGTTCATTGGCCAACGTCATTAGGAGTCATTGTGAATCACATCCCCCCTCAGATCCGCGTGGCGGCCCTCGCCGTTGTGTTCTTGGTCGCGCTCGGCGCCGCAGAATCTGTCACTGCGAGCGAGACGCCCCCTTGGGGTGGAGCGTGGCACCTCTCGGGTGGGAGCGCCGATCAGTCCGCTCGAGAGAAAGCGATCGAGGAAGCGACTGCGGATCTCTCTCGCTTCAAACGGGGCGTCGCGCAAAGCCGCCTCGAGGAGAAGCTCGCGCCGCCGAAGCAGCTCGTACTGCGACTAACCGGCGCCGAGCTCGAGGTCATTCGGGACGGGAAGGCCATGAAGCTCTCGACCGATGGAAAAGCCCGAACCGTCGAGACGCCCAACGGCCGAGCGACCGCGAAAGTGACCGTGGCCGAAAAGAAGCTCGTGGTCACCGCCAACTCCGACAACGGCACGCGCACGACCGTGTATGAACGCGCGGGCAACGCGCTCAAAATGACCGTCGAGCTGAAAGTTGAAATGCTGTCCCGACCGCTCAGGGTTTCGTCTACTTACACCCCTGCGCCGTGATTCAGCGATGAGACCCGCCTTGCGCGGCGCTTACGTCGCCTTCCTCCCGCTATTCCTCTTCACGCTCCTACTCTCCCCGCGGAAGGCGCATGCGGAGACGGTGCGGGCCGGGCTCCTCGCGGATGTACGCACGGCGGAGCAACTCGCGGCCCTCGCCGAAGAGATCGCGACGAGCATCAACACGACCCTCGGCACCCGCCACTCTGTGTCGCTCGGCCCGGATGATACGCTGTCATCTGCGGTTGCGGACCCGTCGAAATCCTACGCGCGCTTGGCTTCATCTTGCGATCTGGTCATCGTGCTGGGACCGACGAGCCTTGCCGCGGTGCCGCGGGAAGCTCCAACCCCGACATTCGGTATCGGAGTGGTCAGCCCTGACCTTCAGGGACTTCCGCTGCGGGCCGACGGGACAACCGGGAGACGCAATTTCACTTACGTGCTCACCGCTCGCGAGCTTCGCAACGAGCTCGCCGAGGCCCAGGAGCTTCGGCGCTTCGAGCACGTGGCGATACTGGTAGACCGGGGAGCCGCCGGGCCCATCATCCGCGCCCCGGAACGGATAGAGGAGCTCGAGCAGCACATCGGCGCCCGGGTGAGCGTAGTCGAAGTGAGCGAAGCGCAGACTGAGCTCCCCGACGGCGTAGACGCTGCCTATCTCGCGTTGGGGCAACCGCGGCCGAAAGAGGAGATCCATGCGCTCGCGGCGACTCTCGCCAACGCGCGCATTCCCTCCTACACCGCGCGTCCTTCCGACGTGCGAGCGGGCGTCATGGCGTCCTTTGCCCGCGACGACTCGCGGGCGCAGGTGGTGCGCAAGATCTCCGTGATGATCGACGACTATCTCTCTGGAGAAAAAATCGCCGACATGTCGGTGTCCGTTCGGCGCGAGCGGCAGCTCCTCCTGAACGCCGAGACCATGCGCAAGGTGGGGTTCTCGCCCCCATTCGAGACCCTCTATTCCGCGGAGGTCATCGTTTCGACGAGCTCGGACGACACCCCGGTGTTCTCCGTGCTCGACGTGGTCGAGGCCGCACTCGAGAATAGTTTCGATGTCGAGCTCGCCCGGACCGACATTCGCGCGTTGGAGCTCGACTACTTGACCGCGGTGTCTTTCTTTCTTCCCACGCTCGTTGCCGGGGCCGGCTACACCCAATTCGACGAAGCCCGCTCGAACGTCCTCAATCCTGAGCAATCGCTCTCGGCGAGCGTCACCGTCGAGCAGGTTCTGTTCTCCCAGTCGCTCATCGCCGGCATTCAGCTGCAGTCGATCCTCACCGAAGCCCAGCGCTATGGCACTCAACGGCAGATCTTCGATGTACTCGCGAATGTGTTCGAGGCCTATTTCGCCGTCCTCGGCGAACGGGCGCGTCTCGAAATCCAAACCGAGAATCTGAGCGTCTCTCGAGAAAATCTGGAGATCGCGGAGTTGCGGCAGCGCCTTGGGTCGAGCTCGTCGGCCGACGTGTTTCGCTTCGAGGCCGAGGTTGCATCCGCGCAACAGGCCGTCGTGGAAGCTCAGGCCAATCTCCGCGTGGCCACCCAACAGCTCAACTTGCTGACGGGCTACGCCCTTCCCCTACGATTCGAGGTGGAGGACATCACCGCCCAGCACGCGCTGTTCATCAAGGCGTTCAGCGGCCCGATCGGGGCGCGATTGTCCGATCGACAATCGATCCAGAGCTTCGCGGAGCGTCTGATCGCGGAGGCACATAGAAACTTTCCGGGAAAGAAAGAGCTCGTCGCCACCAGCCGCGCGTTGAAACGTCAGCGGACATCGAACGTTCAGTCGTATTTTCTACCCGATCTGGCCTTGGTCGCTCAGGCCGGACGGCCGTTTTGGCAAGGCGGGATCGGAGCGCCCCAAACCGACGACTATGAGCGTCAGTGGAATGTCACCTTTCAGCTCTCGTATCCGTTGTTCGACGGAAATCGTCGGTACTATGAGCTCCAGCAAACCGCGTTGGCGCAGCGTCAGGTGCAGCTGCAGACCGACGCGCTCGATACCTCCCTGCAATTTCGCGTGGCGCAGAACCTGGCGAACCTCGTCGCCTCCAAAACCGAAATCAACTTCTCAAAGACTTCGAGCGATGCGACGCGCAAGAATCTCGTGCTGGTGCAGCGCAGCTACCAGGAAGGGACGGTCCCGATCGTTCAGGTGCTGGAGGCGCAAAATGCCGCGCTCAACGCGGAGATCAGCTACCGCTTGTCGCTCTATCAGTACCTTCGGGCCTACTTTCAGCTCGAAAACACACTCGGCCACTACAGCCTGATCGCGACCCCCGAAGAACAACGCGAGTTCGAGAAGAGACTGGCGACAGGAGGTGTGCCGTGAGCTCCCGGCTTCTGATTCTTCCGTATTTCATCTGGGTCGCCGGCGTCGGCTGTGCTCCGCCCCCTGAGAACGCTGAAGAGATCATTCGATCGGTCAAGAGCGACACGGTGCTCCAGACCGGTGGGCTCGAAGAGAAGACCTTCAACGCGACCGCTCAAGCGGGCGCCAAGACAAACCTGAGTTTTCGGACCAGTGGGGTGTTGGTAAAGCTCCTCGCCCGGGTTGGACAACCGGTGAAGAAGGGTCAGCTGCTCGCGAAGCTCGACACCCGAGAGCTCACGCTCGCCTACAATCAGGCCAAGTCGACGGAGCAAAGCGCCAAGATGCAGCTCGAGACCAGCCGCTCGTCGCTCGACCGCATCAAGTCGCTCTACGAGTCCGCGAGCGCATCCTTGAGCGACTATGAGGCTGCCAAGAACAACTACAGCTCGGCCCTCGCAAATCATGAAAACGCAGTTCAGGCGCTCAACCTCCAAGCCACTCAGTTTGAGTACGCCAAGATCGAGGCTCCTCTGGCGGGCGTCGTTTCGGCGGTCAACGTGGAGACAGGCGAGTTCGTGCAAGCCGGCTCACCCGCGATCGTCATCGACACGAACACGAGTGACCTGGAGGTCGTGGTCGGAGTGCCCGAGGCCTACGTGGCACGAGTCGAAAACGGCATGGGTGTGACGGTCAAAATCGGTCCTTCGACCATGGACGGGACGGTCACCGAGGTCGGCTTCACCGCAGGCCAGAGCCTCACCTATCCAGTAACCGTCGATGTGGCCGATCCGGATGCGGCGGTACGGCCCGGTATGCCCTCCAAAGTCACCTTTCGGTTCGGATCGGAAGGCGACGAAAAGGTCCTGTCCGTCGTTCCAGAGGCGGTCGGAGAGGACGCTGACAATAAGCGCTTCGTCTTTGTCCTGGAGCCAAAGAAGGACGATTTGTTCGAGGTCAGGAAAGTCGACATCGAGGTCGCGGGGATTACCCCCAACGGCCTTCGCGTGCGCGACGGACTCGAGGGAGGCGAGCGCATCGCGACCGCCGGGTTGCGCTCACTCTACGACGGACAAACGGTTCGCCTGCTCGACGGATCGGCCCGATGAACCTGAGTCAGGCCGCGATTCGCTACAACCGAGTCACCGCGATGATCGCCTTGGTCATCGCATCGGTAGGCGTCGCGGTCTATTTCGAGCTCCCTCGCGACAGCATGCCCCCCTTCACGGCCCGCGTGTGCTCCATCGTCACCCAATTCCCCGGAGCGAGCCCGGAACGGGTTGAATCCTTGGTGACCGACCCGATCGAGCGCGTCGTGCAGGAGCTCGCGGACCTCGAGTACGTCGCGAGCACATCGCGAACCGGGGTGTCGGTGGTTCGCGTGGATCTCACCGACGATGTCGCAGAGTCACGGCTTCAGTCCGTGTGGGACGAGCTGCGCCGCAAGCTCGATGGTCTACGCCTACCGGACGGCGTGCGCGGCCCTACCGTCGAGGACGAAGACGTCGGCGTGGTGTATCCGATCTTCGTGGGGGTGTCCTCAGACGGCTTCTCACCTAGGGAAACCTACGAATATGCCGAGGCACTCCGAGACGAGCTGATCGTACTGCCGGATGCGGCACGGGTCAGACTCGGCGGAGTCGCCGAGGAGCGGGTCTTCATCGACTACGACGAAGCCGCTCTCACCAAGCTCGGAGTCTCCGCCACTCAGATTCAAGGGGTGATCTCAGCGGCGAACATCGTGATTCCTGCGGGAGAGGTCAATTTCGGTGCCCAACGGATCATTCTCGAGCCTTCCGGAAACTTCGAATCGGTCGAGCAACTCCGGGCGCTGCAGATTCCGGTGGGCAACGAAAGTGTACCGCTCGGTGAGATCGCCGACGTTCGTCGCGCCTACGAGACGCCGCGCGATGAGATCGTCCGGATCAACGGCGACGCGGGCATCGCACTCTTTGTCGCGCTGAAAGACGGGGCGAATATCGTGGATCTCGGTCGTGATATCGACCGGCTGCTGCGCGACTTCGACCGAACGCTCCCGGTCGGCATCACCGTGTCACGGCTCACCTCGCAGGACTACGTCGTCGAATCGCGAATTTCGGTGTTCATGGTGAACGTCATGCAGGCGGTCGTCATCGTGATGCTCGTCGTCCTCGTGTTCCTCGGAGCGCGCCCGGGCATTACAGTGGCCGCCATCATTCCCGCCACCGTCGTGGCGACGTTCGTCTTGATGGGACTCTTTGGCACGGGCCTCAACCAGGTCACGCTGGCCGGCTTGATCATGGCGCTGGGGCTGCTCGTCGACAACGGTATCGTCATGGTCGAGGGCATGCTCGAGCGGTTGCACGCGGGGGACAGCTACTTCGACGCGGTCGGGCGGGCCTACACCGATTTCAAGACACCGTTGCTCATCTCCTCGTTGACGACCTCTTCGGCCTTTCTCTGCTTCTACCTCGCCGAATCGGTCCTAGGCGAAATCATGGGCAATCTGTTCGTGGTGATCACCATGGCCTTGCTGTCCTCGTGGGTGATGGCTTTCGCCGCCGTCCCCCTGATTGGAAGCGGACTGTTGGGCAACCGTGCCCATCAAAAGTCGCCCTTCGACCGCTTTCTCGGAACCTACGAACGAATGCTGCGCTTCAGTCTCGACCGACCGGCCCTCGTCTATGGTGGTGTCATCGTCGGGTTCGCAGCGGCCCTCTACGGCTTTGGCGCCGTGCCCTTCGTGTTCATGCCGGACAGCGATCGCAACCTCGTGACCTTCGAGATGAGCTTTCCGCTCGGGACACGGATCGAAACCACCGATGCGGCCATGCGTCGGGTGGAGAGCTATCTCCGCGACGAGCTTCTGGTCGGGGAGGAGCGTCAGATCGGCGTGACCGATTGGTCGACCTACATCGGACAGGGACCGGAGTCGTTTGATCAAGGTTACTATCCCGGTGAGCCCGATTCCGCCTACGCCCTCGCGCTCATCAACACGTCATCCTTCGAGGACAACCGCAAGGTGATCGCTTCGCTCGAGCGTTTTGCTCTGGAGGGCCTCCCCGACGCCCAGGTCACCGTCAAAATGCTCGGCAGCAGCGGAGGCGCCGCGGTCCCGATCGAGGTCCGCTTGAGTGGCCCTTCGCCCGATCACCTCTACCGAATCGCCGAGCAGGTGAAGAGAACGCTGCGGAGCATTGCCGGCACAAAAAACATCGACGACGACTGGGGGCCGAAACAGCTCAAGCTTCTCGTGGAGATCGACGCGGCAAAACTCATCGCCACGGGTCTCACCAATGAAGACGTCGCTCGTTCACTTTCGGCGGTCTTGAGCGGTCGGCAAGTGGGCGAGTATCGAGAAGGCTCGGACACGATCCCGATCACCCTGCAAGCGGAAGACGCGATGTCCATGACCGCTTCGGACCTCGAAACCGTCACCGTCTTTTCTCAGAACACCGGGCGGAGCGTCACTCTCGTCCAGGTCGCGCGGGTGGTGGAAGACTGGCAGTATTCAAGACTTCGCCGGCGCGGACTGCGCTCCACAATCAGCGTCACGAGCTTCCTCAAACCCGGCGTGACCGCTACGAGCGTCACCGATGTTCTCTCCCCCTGGCTCGAAGAACAGGCCATCCAGTGGCCATCAGGCTATGAGTACGAGCTCGGGGGCGAATCTGAGTCGAGCTCAAAAGCGATGGATGCAGTGGTCGACAAGTTGCCCATTTCGGTCTTCTTGATGATTTCGCTCTTGGTCCTGCAGTTCAACTCGTTCCGGCGGACCTTCATCATTGTGATGACCATTCCGCTCGGCTTCATCGGTGTCGTATTTGGGCTGCTCGTGACCGGGAACAACTTCAGCTTCACGGGATTTCTCGGAGTCATCTCGCTTGCTGGGATCATCATCAACGACGCGATCGTGCTTCTCGATACGGTGCGCCTTCGCCTCTTGGAAGGAGCCTCACCAGAAGAGGCGCTCGTGTCCGGCGCGAAGAACCGCTTCAGCCCCATTCTCTTGACGACCTTTACAACCTCCTTCGGGATGATCCCCCTCTGGCTCTCCGGGGGGGAGATGTGGCGCCCCATGGCGGTCAGCATGATCTTCGGTTTGCTCTTCGCGACGCTGATTCTGTTGTTCTTCGTGCCGAATCTCTACCGGACGCTCTTCCGTGAGCCGGTGGCACCGTCGATCCCGAGCTAGTCACAGTTCGCAACAGAACTCAGCCGACCGTCCGTGGTGTCTTCCCGCGTCTCGCGATCTGTTGGGACCAGACTTCGAGGCGCGCCAGACAGTCGCGCGCCCGCGGGTCCCGCGATGAATCCCGCTGCGCCGATCTCGGCTAGCGGCATCGGAAAACGATCACCCAGCTTCACGGTGAGACGGTCTCTAACGTGAAGGTTCTTGCCGATGGCTTCGAGCACGTGAGCAATGCGGATGTGATGTTGGTCCACCAGAGCGGTCAGCTCAACAAAACGCCGGTCGCCATTCGCTCCCTGATTCCGACTTCCCACGCCGTTGGTCACGAGTCGGTACCCACCGGTCTGCAACTCAATGACATCGACCCAAATATCTGGCAGCCCTCGATGCGAAATCGGATCAATACCTGCGCAGATCCGGCCCGGAAACTCGGCTAGGTACGTTCTTTCGAGCTCTTGGCTGTAGACGTCGCTAGGCAAGCACTCTTTGCTGCCAAATGCGACGTCAATTCCAACGTGCTCCGCGACCAGCTGAATCCCATCATCAATGGCTTCAACCCGGTAATGCCGGTGAGTTTCGCCGTCCGATGAATCCTCTACCGGTCGGGCATACGGAGGGGACCTGGAATTCCTGCAGCGCGGAGTCGGTCAGTGGCTGCCTGTCGACATACATGTGCAGCTCGTTGCTTCAACGCGCAGCACCTAACTAAGGTTTGTCGGGGAATTTCGCTCGCGGATCGCGCCATGGAGTCATATGGTTGAGGGTTCAGACCCGCGTGAGCTGGAGTCTACCTGCGGCCAGGATTGGCTTCATGCGCCAATCAGTTGAAGCTCGTCGCGCTCGGCGGTGCGATGCAGCAGGCGATTGAGGTTGTATC
>CAYXVF010000165.1:0-8583 GCA_964468125.1 uncultured Bdellovibrionales bacterium
AGCCTTGTCTTCGGCGCTGAAGTGGCGTCGTTGACGTCGGTCGTTCTCAGGACGGGCGATGACTTCCGTTGTGTTCTTTTTTGGTTTTGGCACCGATGATGAGCTTTCTCCGACCCGTAAAATCTACACATATTTCAGAAGAAGAGTGTCTCGACATTTATTGGCATGGGGGGAGTGCGTGCCCGTCGATGCAGAGAACCTCTTCCTATGTGGGCTATGATACTCACTGTGAGCAGGTAAACGAGTTGCACTGCGGGGTTGGGCAGCCGCCCCGCATGTCGAATCTAATCTCGTAGCTATTCAGAATGTCGTAGTCGTTTGAGTAGATGTCATTGACCCAGACGTCGACGGTGTCGCCCTGCGTCGCGTAAGCACAGGCGCCCGTTGATTGTGGCCCGAAGGCATCATTTACGAGTGCATCCTGGGTGCATGTGTTGGAAGGCGTGCTAGCTACCGAGCACGGAATAACGTCGGTGTTCTCCCCGCTGAATCCGAGAGCGACACGTCCCCGTCCGTCACGTAACATCGTGACCCGAAGATCCACGTCACTGCTCGGGAAGTTGAGATAACCGTCGATGCCCGCCCGCGCCACACCGCTCACGTCGACCCGGAAGAAATCCTGGTCGCCGTCGTAGCTGATGAAGCCCGTGATGTCCGAAAACTGAGTCAAGGCACTCGCCGGCTGGAATGCGCTGAACGTCACCTTGACGGGATCGAATGCATCGGTCGGGCTGCTGAATTCGACGGTCACCAGATTCGAGTCGCCATCGCTGACCAACTGAAAAGCATAAAAGTCGTTGCCCGCGGTCGCCGGAAGGGTACAGGCAGTGTTGCTCCCGGGCGGCGTATCTAGGTCGCGGCCGCAGCGGGCGGGCCCGGTCGGAGTGATTCCCGCTCCTTCACAGCTACCGTTGAAGTCGCTTGCGCATGCGATGATTGCGCCAGTTGGACTCGGGCTCGGAGTCGCAATGATTTCCTCCGTCGCCTGAAGAATCGCGGGGAATACGAGGCGTAGTGTCTCGGTGCCGGAAAAAATCGTTGGGGTGCCGATCGGGAAGGCGCGCGCAAATGCGCCACCGCCTCCGCCCTCAATGGTCAGTGCCCGCGTAGGGTCAGTGCTCACTTGATAGGTACGGCCGTCGACTGTGAGCGTCAACGGCGTCGGCGCGGCTGGCGCGATGACGTTCACCGATCCAACGCCGTTCACGAAGGCTACGCTCGTCGTATCGAGAGGCGTCGTCGTATCCGCGCAATCGGCGTAGATGTTGCCCGCCGCGGAGACCGTGAAGTTGCCATTCGAGAGTCCGCCCTGCCCAGACCAGGCTTCGAGCGGAAGGGCTTGGCAGACCTCAGGGGTCAAGACCGTCCCGGGAACGACCTGGGCAAACGGCTGTCCACCACTTGCAGGCGTCACCGTAGCAGTGTTGATCAGTCGCCAATCGGCATTGAAGTCGTTCGGGCTCAGGTCGTCGTCCTCGCGGAGCGGCCGTGCCAGGAAGTCGCTATCGCGCGACCCTCTATCCCCGTTGTCTGGCTCCTGCAGGTGCTCCAAATCGATTGAGTAGGTCGCGGTCTGATCGAAACCGGGAATATCGAGGGTCGTCGCCTGGTCATGAGCCACGCGAAGATAGATCCTCGGCTCATCGCCCATCTTCGAGCGATGGATTGGCAGCATCGTCTGCAGGTAGTTGGGCGAGAGGCCTCCGGTTTCCGGATTCCCCGCGCCCCGCGGATCGGGTCGCTGCACCCATAGGTCGAGACACTCGCCGATGTCCTCGGCGCAGACGCGGCCGCCCGGACACTGAACGGCGGAACTGCACAGGGTTCCGTTCGGCTTATAAAATTGAGCGATCAGTTGGAACCCGGTCGTCGCCGGATCGGCGGCACTCACTCGGGCGAAGAGCAAGCTGTTGTCGCCGGTTGCGGGCGTGGGAAAGTCGCCGGCGTCGAGTTTGTACCAGTCCGAATCATTGCGGGCGATGATGGTCCCCGTGTCGCTCTGTGCGTTGCTTCCTTGTGTTGCACCCGCGGCACCGAGCGTCACGAGATTTGCCGTGCTCGGGCTGTCGTCGCGGTTGAGGCCTTCGTCCGTGTCCTCGAACACGTCCACACGAAGGGAGTACGCCTCGTCGGGGTTGAAGGCCGGCACGGTCTGGGTGCCTTCGGTGGTGTTGCGGTTGCGGATCTCGATGATGATGGGCTCGGTCGTCGGCAACACGAGTGTGTTGGCGCGGACGCGCTCCTGGTTTGCCCCCGCCCCCTCGATCTCGACGCTCACGCTGTCGAGGCGAAAATCTCCCTGGTAGATGATCCAGGTGGGGTCCGAGACGTTCGAGGCGTCCGAGCGCAGCTCGATGTCGAGCACCGCCGGCGTGCCAAATCCCGGAGTGATCACGTACCAGTCCGTGTCGAGCTGATAGGAGAGGTAGGCGTTCACCGTTTGGCTATTTGCGAGGGGCGTCGGGTCCGTCGGACCGTTGTTCGGCTCGTTTCCGTCTGGATCGTCGATCTCCGTGACCAGAAGCTCGTACTGAAACTCGTCGTCTTCCTCGACTTCCTGCTGGTCCTGGACCACGAGGAAGTGCTCACCTCCGTTGAAGGCCGGGAAGTAGGCGACGACCCGGTGCTGATCCGGGGCCGCGGTGAGACGGTTCTCCAGGACGACCTCGTTCGGGAGGGGCTCCCCGCTCAGATTGCAGATCGACGGCGCCTGGCACTCCCCGCCACCCGAGGCGAAACAGTCCGGTGCGTCGCCAGCGACGCAGCCACGCAGAATGTCGCAGCTCAGGCCCCCGGTGCAGTCGTCGGCAGTCGTGCAGGAGCCAGGCGCTGCATCGGTGCATCGGCCAGAGGGACGCCACCACTGCACACCGAGCTGAATGTTCGACAGCTTGTTGTACTGCAGATCGACCCGCGCGAGCTTCTGCGTCTGCATGTTGAAGCGCCAGAAGTCCGCGTCTTTCCGGGGACAGATCGTGTCCCCGACGGTCTCGCCGAAGGTGCCGTCGTAGAAATTGTCGATGGAAAAGGAATTGTCAGCGTCGCAGGCGACCTCGGCGCTGCCCCCCGCATCGGGGACGTCTACCGTTCCGTCCTCACTGCAAGCGGTGGCGCCGAAGAGCGTCGCCACGACGAGCACGCTCAGCGCGCTCGAATGCAGTCCTTCGCCGGGTCGAAACGAAGCGGCGGTACGAAGCTCGCTTGGTCGCAGAATCCGCGAGCCGAGCAAGTTCCAAACGGACACTGATCGTCGGTTTGACATTGGACATCCTCTTGGTCGGGTAGGCAATACCCGAGGTCATCATCACAAATCCCTTGGGCGCAGGGTGTATCGATATCACAGGGGGCGGTCTCGAAGATGGGCCGGAGGCAGAAACCGGTTTCTTCGCTACACACTTCGTCCGGGCCGCATTCGCGGTCGTTGCGACAGGCGTAGTAGGGGTCCGCGGTGCATCGGCCGACACCGACGTCGCAGGACCCACGTCCCGCCGCCTGACACTCGGCGTCCGAGGTGCAAAAGAGCGGAGCGGATCGCTCGGGGGCGAAGAGGCACCAGCCCTTTTGTTGGTCGCACACGCCCTCGTTGATCACGTTGCCCATGCCGTCGACCTCGTCGCAATCGCTGTCCGCGAGACAGGGACCGCAGAGGCCACCGCGGCAGACGCCGCCGCGACAGTCTTCGTTGCTCGTGCAGGCGACCGTGCCTCCGGCTCCGTCCGGCACCGAGCCGGAGCGGGCTCGGCAGAAGCCGGCGGAGATGTCGCACTGGCCCGGGCGAATGTCCGAGAACAGCTCGCAGAAGAAGCAGGCCTGCGGACCGGACTCGTCGACGTCGTTCAAGTCGAAGCAGCCGGGGTCCGCGCCGTCGATCAACCCGTCGCCATCGTTGTCCTCGAGGTCGTCGCAGGCCGGCTCCGGTGCCGTGGGATTGACGTCTTCGCTGTCGTCGGCCGCGGAGTCGCAGCCGCCATCGAGGGGGAAGTCCGTCGCGTTGTCGCCGTCGTTGTCGACTCCGTCCGAGCACTGGGGCGGAGGACTCGGATCGTCACCTTCGTTGGTGTCGTATCCGCTCGAACAGCCCGGGTCGTCGGGCCAGTCGACCAGGTTGTCACCGTCGTCGTCGCGACCGTTGGTGCATTGCTCGTTTTCGAGCTCCTGCGGGTCGAGCGAGTCAAAGCAGTCCGGATCGAAGGGGAAGTCGGTGAAACCATCACCGTCGTTGTCGATGCCGTCTGAGCACTCTGCGCAGGGGCCGACGAAAGTGCCGTCCGCCGGGTCACCGGGGGCACGGGGCGGAGCGAAACAACCGCAGGTGCCGTCGCTCGCCACCCGGCACCAGAGGGTGTTCAACCCGCAGTCCTGGTTGATCGACGCCTGGCAGACCTGGTTGTTCGGGCGCAGAACACCGGTCGCTTCGTAGGTGTCCGAGGGGCGGCGCTCGGGGATCGCGAATTGGCCGGAGGCCGGGATCTTGATGTCCTGGGCGCCGAGGAAGCGGCTCTCCACACACGCAACTCGGTAGATCGGCGGACCGAGCGGGTCATCGTAGGGGGTTTGGGCGAAGTAGAGGAGCGTGCGGTTCCAGCCGGCGCCGCGTCCCACGCCGTCCGGGTCTTCGAGCTGACTCTGGCGCTGCGTAGAAGCGAGGCGCACGTTGCGCACCTCGAACTCATAGCATGCCTGTCCGTCGGTGAGTGGCAGCTCTCGTTGATAATAGTCGTAGGCGATCTTCGAGCGGAAGGCGACGTCGTCGTTGGACGGGTCGGTGTGCCAGCGCATTTCGTCCGCGTTGCTGCCACCGTCGGCGTCCGAGTCCGTTTGGCGGTCTTGCACCGGCGTCGCCGAGTTCGGGTCCGCGCCGAAGGTGACCTCGAGGAGGTCCGGGATCCCGTCGTTGTCCGAATCGAGACGCCGCCGCTGCGTCCCGAGGAACTGCTCCTCGCAGTCGAGGAGGCTGTCACCGTCCGTATCGAGGCGACCGCGCTCGTCGCAGTTGGCGTCGGTGGGATCGAGCGGATCAAAACCGGAGAGGCGGAAGCGGAACTCGATCAGGTCCCGGTAGCCGTCGAGGTCCGTGTCGACGCGTACGGGGCTCGTGCCGAGGATTATTTCCTCCTCGTCCGTAAGTCCATCGCCATCCGAGTCCGGTACCATCTGATCCACGAACGCACGCGCGTTGACGTTAGAGGCGATGAAGTTCGAGAGAGCAAAGATCCGCCGCGACTCCGCGAAGTCGAAGGATAGGAAGTTGATCGCGTCGCCGTTTGCGAACTGCTTGAAGGTTCCGCCGCCGGTGGTGGACATGGCGTCGAGAAGAGCGCGCGTCTCCTGGCCGAGGCTTTCGTTGAAGTCTAGCTCGTAGCGATCGGGCTCTTCGCACTGGAAGTCGACGTCCGAGCCGGGCTCGAACATGCGCGGGTCGCTGGCAAAGGCGGTGTTGAAGCTCACCTCCGCGCCATAGAGGGTCGAGAGACCGCGGATTCTCCGGACCGCTTCGACCGCCGCCGTCGGACTATTGCCCTCACCGCGGCATTGGTCCGGGAAAGGCATGCCGTCGGACACGAAAATGATCTCGTAGCGCGTTCTGCCGCGGGCCTCCTCGTCGAGCTGGGCCATGTCTCGGTCCAACACGATGAGCGCCTCGGCGAGCGCGCCCGTGTAGTTGGTGTTCGCTCCGGTCTGGGAGAGCTGGGCGAGCGAGCCCAAAGCGAGCGCACCGTCCCCGGTGAAACCCGGCAGGCCGCGCTCGTCCCGCGTGTGAACCACCACGTTGCCGAAGAAACTCAAAACCGCGAACTCGACACCGTCGCGCAGCGAGAGGCTCGCTTGGTCGTCGACGAAGCGCAGAACCACGTCCTGCGCGGAGCTGATGCGCTGCCGGTTCGGGTCGGTGACGTTCATCGAGTTCGAGCGGTCGATGATGAACATGATCTTCAGGAACGACTGAAGCGCGTCCGCACCCTCGGCGCAGAATGAGCCAGTAATCGCCGTCCGGTTGTCCGTCACCTCGTCGAGGAGCTGATTCGGAATGAAGATTTCCGTCTCCGAGCAGCCGGTGCTCGCCACGGCCATGGCGAGCCCCACTCCCAAAATCCGAGCGGTGTTGGTCATTCGTGTCATTCGCGAGCGCTCCGCGCAGTCATCAGTCCGTGATGACGATGCAGTCCTGCCGGGGGTCGAAGAGGTCGTTGATGTCTAGATCGTTAAAGATCGGGTCGTTTCCTGGCAGGTATTTGAAATCCGCGGGGAGGGGCGGGTCCGCGGGGATGTAATCCGAAAGCTGAATCTCATCGATCGTGTCGTCTCGGGGCGACTCTCGTCCGTTGATGCTGACGGTGCCGGACAGTGGCACTTGCAAGGTCGGCGGCACGTAGCGGGTGCGGATGCAGGCTTGCCGCACCAGCGGCACGCCGGAGAGATCGTCGGCGAGGTTTTCGAGAATGAAGAGGCGAATCTCGTTCCAGCCGATGCCCGTGAGTCCCTCGTCCTCGAGGTCGAAGTTTTTTGTCGTCGGCGCCATCTGAAGCCGCCGGACCGAGTAGTCGTAGCAGGCGCGCCCGTCGACGGTGACCCCGAGCTCGGGGCGATCGTAGCGATAGCGGTCGCGGATTTGCCGCTCGGTTTGCTCGATCACCGGATTCAGGTGCCACTCGATCTCCCGGCCGTTGGCGAGGCCGTCTTGGTCGATGTCCCGGTCGACGTCCCAGATTGTTGGATCGAGGCCAAAGCGGTAGTCGATCAAATCCGTGAAGCCGTCCGCGTCGCTGTCGACGAGATCGCTCGCCGTTCCGAGCGCCTCCTCCTCGCAATCGTTCAGGCCGTCCTGGTCGCTGTCGAGATAGGAGCGCACCCCACCGACGTTTTGCACCTGACAGTTGAACCAGGTGGTCACGTCGTTCGGCGTGCAGTTGTCGATCACGCCCGTGCCGCTCAGGCCCGGCTGGTCGATCACCGCGGGCTTGCAAGGATCGTCGTAATCCATGCCGAAGCCGCGTCGATTCCACTCGATGAAGTCGCTGTAGCCGTCCGCGTCCGTGTCGCGTCGGTAGGGATCCGAGCCGATCTCGAACTCCTCTTCGTCGGTGAGCCCGTCGAAGTCGCTATCAAAGTGCAGCCCATCCGAGAGAAAGCGCGACGCCATGTTGACCGCGTAGAAGGCGCGAACCACGCGCCCCTGCTTCAGCGAATCGAAATCCAGATTCGAGAAGTCGATCGCGTCGCCGCCATAGAACTGGAGGAACTCGCCGTTGCCGATCTCCGCCATCTGCTCGAGGAGCGGCGCGGCCTGCGACGCGTCGCCAAAGATCTCTATGATCGCCGGGTCCGCGAGCGGGTCGAGCACGAGGCCCGCGTTGAACTGAATCTCGCCGACCTGAAAGTCGTTTTCGAGATCCATGATCTCTTCGACCTTGCCGAGGATCTGATACGGCTGGTTGTAGTCATTCCCCGCGGAGATCTCGGCGTTCGCAATGCCGCCGAAGAGCTCAGCCGCATCGGTCTGCTCGAAACAGGTGGTGTCGTTGAATTCGCATACGCCGTTGGAGCAGGTGGTTTGATCCGGGCAGCCTCCACCCGCGCAGGGATTCATGCCGTCGCAGAAGGACCCGTCCGCGCAAATGCCTGCCTGCAGCAGACACGCTAGAAACTCATTGTCCTCGCACAGGAAGTTCAGGCCGCCAGGGAAGTTCGGGTCCTGGTCGTTGCCGAGTCCAGCCTGGCACTGAGGATCGGGTAAGCCGTCCGTGATCAGGATATTGATGTACTTCGTGCGCGCGAGCTCGGCGGGGCCACGGAGTGGGTCGTTGAATACGCCCTCCACGTCGCGGCGGATCTCCGAGAAAGCCACCGACAGGGCCCCTTGGTAGTCGGTCAAGGTGTCCGCTTCGGCGAGGTTGTTGAGCGCTGGGAGTAGCTCGTTCAGGTCGTTGGAGTAGACGTCGCCGCTGTTGACCGTCGGGGTCGCGGAAACGGATGCGTTGAAGGTGATGATCTTGAAGTAGGTCGATGGGTTGCGGATGAGCTGGTTGATCGTCTGCTCCACCGCGACGACCCGTTGACGGTTTTGATCCGTGAACTGCTGCGAGCCGGAGCCGTCGACGATGAACATGATCTTCACTGGAAATTCAATGTCGGCCGCCGGCGACGTGCAAAACTCGCCCTCTAAGGACAGCTCACCGGCAATCACCTCCGGCTCATCTTCGACGTCCGGGGGCTCGAGACGGATGTCCGAGCAGGATGCGGAGACCAGTGAAATCAGGGCCAGTGCGGACCAAAACAGCCGCGGGACCCCGGGTCGCGCCCGAGTTCGCAGGTTAAACATAGTCTGCGGTTCTCCTCGATTTCCCCATCTCGCTTGCGTTTGTGTATCCTAGCGCACTTTGCCCCGCGCTTCTCCCCAGAACGCACCTTTTTACAACTTTCGAGCGGGCCTAAGTCGCTGAAATTGCGTAAAAAAAAGCCCCCTCGAGCGCGCTCGAGGGGGCGAATTGTGAACAGCGATCGAAGCCTCGATCAGGCTCGTCGTCGGCGTCGAAGACCCATGCCGAAGAGCGCGAGGGCCAGACCGGCCAAGCCCGAGGCACC
>CAYXVF010000166.1:0-5351 GCA_964468125.1 uncultured Bdellovibrionales bacterium
CCGAGGCGATCGCTTGCCCATTCGTCGGCCGCACGACGAAACTCTTCGGTCACCTCCCCCGGTGCGTGCGACGACCAGTACTCGACCGCGGTCGTGACCCCCGTAGCGTCGAGGGCGTGCTCCGCGCCGTCGTGGACCGCTTCGCCTGCGCTCTCGAGCGCCGATCCCGCGGCGGCCCCGGCCTCCCGGGCGACCGCGCTCGCCCACTCTCCCCATGATCGTTGGACCTGCGACATTGCTCGTGCTCCTCCTCGTGGCGCAGGAATGAGCAGATCCGGTGCCACCGGCGACGCATCGAGATTTCAGGGAGTTAGGGGCGCAGCTGCCTCAGAATGCGCCATCCGTGGGTGTCCAAAATGACGCAGCCCAGAACCAAGAGTGGAGTCGCTCCACCCGCGTCTGACGTCCCGAAGACGATGACATGCTGACCGAGCCGGCGGGCGAGAATCTCAAGGCCAACGAGCTGTTGAACCGTCGCCTGACCGTCGAAGACGCGGCGCGAGCGCACCTGCACGCCCTCGACCGCGCCCCGGCGCTCGGGTTCGGTACGTTCATTCTGTCGGCGCCAACGCCCTTCACCAGGGAAGATGCGGTCGAGCTCCTCAACGACGCCCCCGCCGTCATCGCCCGACGCTTCCCCAAGGCAGCCGAGCTCTACGCCGCGCGCGGCTGGGTGTTTCCGCGATCCATCGAGCGCGTCTACGACTCGACGCGCTCACGAGAGGTCTTGGGGTTCGAGTACGAAACGGACTTCGGAGCGCTCCTGCGCGCGCTCGAGCGGGGAGACGACCTTCCGTTCCACCACGACCCGAGCTACGTGTCACCGAAGGAGAGCGGCGCGAGCTAGCCGACGCCGTCGGTGTCGGCTCCTCAGGACGCACGGTGCGCCCCGCTTGATGGCTTTCGGGTTTCGCGCAACAGTCCCGCGGTGAATCGCACTCGTTCTTCGCATCTCGTGGTGCTGGCTGCGCTCGCATCGTCCTGTCACTCCGGCGCGAAGCCGGTGGCCCACGATGCGCCCGCCTTCACGCCGTCCGACGAAGCCCCATCGCTCGAGCAGATCGTCGGTCTGCCGAGCCTCACCGGAACGGCGCCACAGCGACCGGTGTGGTCGCCGGACAGCTCCAAGGTTGCCTTCCTTTGGAACGATGAAGGCATGCCCTTTCTCGACGTGTGGGTCGTTGACCGGGACGGCAACAACCTCGAGCGGCTCACCGCGCTCGCCCCGGAGCGAGCGCCAAGGCCGGAGCCGGGTCTCTCCCGGGAAGAAATGCTCGAACGCGTCGCCCGCCGCGAGGCGCGAGGCATTTCCGAGATCACCTGGTGGCCCGATGCTTCACGCGTGCTGTTCTCGCACGACGGAACGCTCCTCTCGGTTCCGGCCCAGGGCGGTGAAGCGGTCGCAGTGCTGCCAGACGAAGGAGACGGCCGATCACTCCAGTTCGATCCGTCCGGCGAGCGCCTGGCCTTCCTGCGGGGTCTGGATCTTTGGCTGCACGACTTTGCGCGCGACGAGACGACGCGGATTACCGAGCTCGGCAAGCCGGGCATCGGCACCGTGCCGGTCGGGGCCTTTGCCGGGCCAGACTCCATCGTCGTAGGCCCCACCTGGTCGGCGGACGGTCGCTACCTCGCCTTCGAGCACCTCGACCGCAGCGAGGTTCGCCGGGTGCCCATTCCGGCCTGGCTCCACGGCAAGGAGCCGATGCTCCACGAGGTGCGAAGGCCTTACCCCGGCGATCGCGATGAGGCTCGTCGCGTCGGCATCTATGACACTCAGTCAAAGAAGACGAGCTGGCCCGAGCTCGGCGATCCAAAGACCCGCATTACCTACGAGTATTCGTGGTCGCCGGCGGCTCCCGAGCTGATGGTGCATCAGGGGATCGACGTCGCCGAGACCCGCTGGATCCACGTGGTTGACGCCGCGACCGGCGCGGTCCGAACCGTGTGGGACGATCAACGCCCCAAGCGGGTCTACCCGATCTTCCGCGCGGTTTGGGCGCCGAGTGGCAAGGAGATCTACTTCATCGCCGACCACGAAGAGTTCTATCGTCTGTATGCGTTGCCCTCCAGCGGCGGAAAGGCGCGCCGGCTCACCGGAGACTACGATGTCGCCGGGACTCGCTCTGGGGCATATCTCGAATTCGCGGGGCCGGCCCTCTACTTCGTAGCGGCAAGCCCAACTCCCTACGAGCGCCACCTGTTTCGACTCGCGCCGGCGGCGGGCGGAATCGAGCAGATCACCACGCGCGCAGGGCTTCACGACCCGGTGGTCTCTCCGGACGGTCGTGCGTTTGCGTCGGTGATGTCGAGTGATCGCCACCCCGCGGAGCTGTACGTGGGGCAGACCACGCCGGGGGTCGAGTCGGCGCGGGTCACGGATTCGCCGATCGACGCCTTCGATCGGTTCGATTGGATCGAGCCGCGCTACGTCACGTTTCCGGCGCGCACCGGTGGCTACACCTTGCATGCGCGCATCGTCGAGCCTCGCGACCGCGTCCCTGGAGGGCGCTACCCGGTGCTGATCGGCAACATCTACTCGAATACGGTGCGCAATAGCTGGGACGCGGTGCGGCCGACGACCCACCTGCAGCAGCGTCTCGCCCTCACCGGCGAGTACATTCACGTGCAAGTCGATCTGCGCGGCAGCGTCGGCTACGGCGTCGATTTTCGCGAGGCGTTTCAGGGCGATTGGGGGCGGGGTGACCTGACCGATCTCGTCGCGCTCGTCGACTACCTGAAGACCCTCGACTACGTCGACCCGGACCGGATCGGGCTGTGGGGCAACAGCTACGGCGGGTTGATGGTGCTCTCGGCGCTGTTTCGCGAGCCGGGGGTCTTTGCGGCGGGGGTTGCGGGGGCTCCGGCGGTAGACGTCTATCACTTCACCGGCTTCGACCAACACCTGACCCGCCGGCCGGAGACCCACCCGGAGATCTTCGAGACCGGAAGCCTGCTCGACTTGGGCGAGGAGCTCCGCGATCCGCTGCTGATCATTCACGGCATGCACGACGACATCGTGCCGTTCAAGACGACGCTGATGCTCACCGAGAAGCTGATGCTCTTGGGCAAGGACTTTGACCTGGTAGGCATGCCCCGCGCCCCCCACTGGTGGGCCGGCACCGAGCACTACGCGATCTACACCTTTGGCAAGCTAGAGGATTTCTTCCGCCGCCACGTGCCACCGGGGCCGCGCTAGAGCGGACGCGCCCGAGGTAGAATGACGCCTCACGCCTCGAGCAGGTAACCACATTCGAGATCGATCCTCACCTTCGACGTCAGGCGGCGAGTGCCGTCGCGCCGGGCGTGCAAAACGAGCAGGGTGGCCGGGTCAAACACGATGACGTCCTTGACCCCTTGTGACAGGTAGAACGGCGGGCCGATTTCGAGGTCTTTGGCTTCACCCCTTGCTCACAACCTCCACGACCGCTTCGGGGACCAGAGAAATCGCATCTTCGTCTTCGTCAGGCTCTCGGCAGAATATGGCCACGTCAGGCCGTTTGAGCGATCCATCGCCAAACTGGACATAGACGGCCGCCGCGTGAACGCATTCGCTCTCGCTGCTCGGGTTGTGCTTCTGGATAGTGCCCCGGATGCGATCGACGGCTTTTCGGTGCTTCCAAACCGGATGAGCCTCCCAGATTGGCAGTCCGGCCACGATCTCCAGGCGAATGCCTAGCTCTTCGGCGCGAAGAAACTCGGGTGGCATGGTTGAATGTTGAAGGAGCCTACGACTTTTGGCAAGCGCGGCTCGTGCAATCTGCCGCCGGCCGCCTGGGGTCTTTGCCCGGGGGGCCTTGCGGCGCCTCAGGGCGCGCAAAAGTCGCTGCAGCCGCCTTCGCAGGCGACGAGCTGGGAATAAAGCGCCGAGTCGCAGCCGGGATCATCCACCGACGCGTTGCTTCGATAGCAGGCGTCGCAGGCGTCGTCGGCCAAGCAGCTCGCGATCTCTGCGCAGCAGAGCGCTTGCTGGCAGACGGTACAGTTGTCGATCACGTCAAAAGAGATCTCCGGGCAGTAGTCGGTGAAACCGCTGCAGACGTCGCCGCATAGCTCGGCCGCACACGTGTTGGCTCGCACGTACTCGACCGAGTTGTCGCAGTTGGAGGTCGCCTCTTCGTTCCAGCATGCCGAGCACGTCGAGCCCGTTAGGCACTGAGTCATGCTCCCACAACATCTCGATTCGAGACATCCGGTGCATTCGTTGTAACCGGTGAACCTGATTTCGGTGCAGGCATCCGGCTGCGAGTTGCAGGACTCGTCACAGCGCTCCGCGACGCAGTTGATCCGCGACTGATACAGCCAGTTGGTGTCGCAGTTGGAGCCCATCCCGTCGACGCACGCTGCACACGCACTATCGTTTCGGCACTGAGTGACGACGTCGCAGCAGCTCCCTTCGATGCACTCGGTGCAGACGTTTGGATTCGAGTAAGAGATGCCTGGACACTGGTCGGTGCCGCCGCCGCTGCTCGAGCCGCCATCGGACCCGCCGCCGCTGGATCCCCCGCCGCTCGATCCTCCGGATGAGCCTCCGCCACTGGAATCGTCTCCCGGATCGCTACCGACAGACCCACCGCCGCTCGAATCTCCGAACGACCCGTCGTTAGAGTCGTCCGATTCGGCATCCCGCGCGGCGTCCACGACCAGCCACTCGTCGCGTGATCCGCCACCGCAACCGATCGCGAGCGCGATGGAGCAGAGGTAAAGCCACTTCGCCGTTCGATTCGTCATGAGAATCCTCCTTTCGTGGGTCACTCGAACCCGAGGCCAACGCTGAAATCGAGTCCGCGAGTCTCAATGGGCTCGAGCACGAAGCCGTTCGAGAACTCATAGAGGGTGGGGGACAGCCGATAGCCGCCACTCAAAGTCAAAAACGCGCGCGTGCTGACCAGCAGGTGAAGCGTTCCCAGAGCGCGAGCCTCGAGGCTATTTGCGCCACCCCAACCATCGCTACGCCAACGGGATGCCTGCCCGACCAGGGCCGCACCGTATCGAAGGCGCCCTCGCTTGCCGAGAACGTCGAATCGAAGGCCAGCGAAGAGTTTGCTCATGGAGGAGCGCCCGAGCTCTTCGGTCACGGCATCGCCGTACGCACTGATCCCGGCTACCGGCCCCAGAGCCACGCGTAGCTTTTCGCGCTCCGTGAGGACGAAGGCTCCATAGCCCTCGAGCCCATGCCCATAGGTATCCGAGAAGCCAGCCTTCACTCGGTCCAGGTGGTAGCTGAGCGCTCCGTACCTCTTCCGTCTCTCGCTTCGATTTCCATCGCCGACCACCAGGTCCCGGAGCTCGGGGGCGGGCGGTATCGGATCGTTGTTGTCCTCCGCTGCTGCGAGCGCGTCCGGGCGAGA
>CAYXVF010000166.1:5451-8355 GCA_964468125.1 uncultured Bdellovibrionales bacterium
GGGTTCGGGTTCGGGCGCTGTGACCACGTTCGGTCCGTAGTTGGGCTCGTCAAACACCCCTTGCACCGGAGCGCGACCAGGCGAGAGCCGCGAAGCAGTCGCTCCCTTTGCGACCGGCCGATCCAAAGTCGGAGGCTCGGATTCTTCCTGTTCCGACGCACTTGCCATCGAACGCGACTCCGTCGTCTGACACCCACTGCTCTCGATGCGATTTCGGTCTTCTTTGAGCTTGGAGATGAGCACGCTAAATGCATGTTCGTAGCTCTTGGCGACCGCCTGGCGCACTTCATCTTGCTTCTGCGAGAGCGGTGCGCTGTCGGGGAGCTGTGCCTCGAAACTGCCGCGCGCCGTATACTCCCCAATTTGCGCTCCGTTGCACGCGAGAACCCCGCTAAGCACCACCCAGTAGTCGTAGGTCCAGTCGGAGGTACTCGAGACGATCCCGAACGTGAGCCCCGACGCGAGTCCGTTCAACACCCCTTTGCCGACTCCAGAGGCGATAGCGCCCCCCATCGAGCTCTCCTTGTGACGCGATCTCACCTCGAGGACGAGCCCTCCGGAGCCGTGAGCGTTCGGATCGACCTCGGTAAACGTCTGTGAGCTGCGGAGCAGGTTGCGAACGTCACTGCCGATCGCCGAGCCGCTTGCGGTTTCGGGGTCAACGACGCGAACTCGCGCACGGATCGGCGGTCCGCTCGAGTGCGTGACTCGATCCGCCGAGGTGTTCTGAAACCGGTAGCTGCCGCCAGCGCAGCCGACAGCCCCCAACGCGAGGGAGCAAGCGAGAATCGAGTGGTGCATCACGGCGTGGACTCCTTTGCTTTGCGTTCCGATGGTTTTGGATTGAGCAGGTTCGGTGCCACCGCTGAGCGAGCCTCTTTTCAGGCACTTAGAACCTTAGGTGCCTCAGAATGAATCAAATGAGGTGTCTCATTCTGCAGCACGACTCGACCCCCGGTGGATTTGGTCCTCGTTCAGTGGAGCGCTTCAGTTTGGGGTGTACAGCACCGCGGTCCCCTCCTGATTGACGACGAGCAACCGCGAGCTTTGGCCGGTGGGCTGGAACGAACCGGTCACGATGAACAGCAAGGTATCGCCGCCGTTGAAGCCATCGGTGGTGAGGGTGACGTCAAAGGAGGCGAGCGGCGATGGGCTTCCCGCCGGAGTGATGGTCACGCGTTGGTCCTCGAACACCTCGGTGACGTCTTCGGACGACGAGTCTCCGAAGCTCAGGTTGGGCAGCTCGGGAGCGCCGAAGGCAGGGGCCGCGAGCGGTGAGACCTGAAAATCGACCGCCCCTACGTTTGCGGCTGCATTCAGACCATGTGCGGAGAACAGGCCGCTCAATGGTTGGCTCAGGCGATCTCCGTTGAATCGAACGCGCGCGAGCTCGAGGCCCGGGACATCGCCCTCCTCACCGATGATCACCCATCGTTCGTGTGCGTCACGGTCGAGCTCCATCGTCTCGGATAGCGCGGCGGTGGTGCCGCCGTCGTCACTCACGGCGACGAGAAGCTCCACGCGAGACAGGGTGCTGATCACCGGCGTTGCGGCGTACTGGGCCAGGCCGGCAGCGAAGCTCTCGCTCGAAGCCGCGACGTCGTAAGTCGAGCCCGGGGCGAGACCGGCGTGAATCACTTGGATGCGGGCGGCCTCGTCGAGCGGGTAAACGCTTCCGTCTGGCGTGACCGCAACGACAGTCAGTGGTGGTCCGGAAACGCCATCGTTGCCGGGATTGGCCGCCGGGTTTCGGAAGCCTTGCAAGACCAGCGCCGCCACGCCGCCGGGCGGGAACGGCTCGGTCACCGGGCCGGCGAGAAGCGATGACAGCTGCAACGAGAGAATCGGTCTCTGATCGGTGTTTGCGTCGTAGACATCGAACGCCCGCTCGGACGGCGCGTCGATGTAGGTCTGACGATTGCTGTAGGAAATGTCGGAGATGAGCTCCGTGGCCGGCTCGACGCCAAAGACCCGTTGTCGACCGAGTCCCACCGCCGAGAGATCGGCGACCGCGTGAACCGCTCCGAGCCGCGCAACCGGGCCGCCATTCGCTTCTTCCAGGTTGGGGATATACTCGTAGTCGAGCGTGAGGTTGCCGGCGGGATTCACCGATCGATCGTAGGTGCCGCTCGGCCCCACGCCGTGCAGAACGACGAAATAACCCTCACCGGCGTTGAACTCGTCCGCCGTCGAGGTGAAGCCAGCATCCTCGGGGGAGGAGGCATCGGGACGCGAGAACAGGAGGAGCGCGTCCACCGGGTGTTTGAACACCGGAGTCGCTTCGCCGTAGGCGAGGTCATCCCCGACGACGGTGCCGCTCTCATCTTCCGCTAGACGCGGACCGGCCCAGATGTCGACGGTGCTGACCGCATCGCCCGCGAGCGCGTTGTAGACCTGCAGGCGTGCGGCCGGCACGCACCCGGTTTTGTCTGTGTTTTGCGTCTCGAACGGGCCCGGACACGACGGCACACAGACGGTGCCGTCGAGGACCGTACCCGTTCCGCACGCGATGGAGGTCGGCGCCACACAGCGTCCGGTGCCGCTGTCGAGCTGCGACGGAGGCTGGCAGGCTTGCGAGGCGAGCACGCACTCGCTTCCATCACTCGTTGCGACCGTCCCCGCGGTGCAGCCCAGCGAGCCCGGCTGCTCTGCCGTACACTCGCCGTTGACCAGCGTCGTGCCCGGGCCGCAGGTCGCAACGGTCACGCACTCTTCCCCGCTCAATTCGGTTCCAAAGCCGCATTCTCGCTCGAGCCCCCCGGCACAGGCAGCAACGGTGGCGGTGAGGATAGCCAGGCTCACTGCGGTGCGTGGTTTCACCATCGACTCCTCTTGTGACCTTGAGTGTTCACGCCGTCCCGTCCTCCGACACCTCGGTAAAGGGCCCGCAGCCGCGCGCGGTCA
>CAYXVF010000167.1:0-8257 GCA_964468125.1 uncultured Bdellovibrionales bacterium
ATGACGGGCTGGCGGCGGTACCGAGCGAGGACGACGGGTTCTTTGCCAACGTCGGCTTCGGCACCGCGACCTTCGGCTTCAACTTCTAAGCTGCCCTGTCAGTTCTCGGTCAACCGCACGAGGTTGCAGCTCTTCATCGCTACGGCTTCTTCGTTCGCGGCGCACGAGAAGTCCCCTAACGCACAAACGGGGCCGACTGAGCATGCCTCGTCTGGATACTCGCGCAAGACGGTGCCGTTTCCTCTCGTTCCCGTCCCCCAGCACTGAAGCGCGCCATTGACATCCGTGCCGCAGACCGAGAACCGCGTAACACTCAGATTGATGAGCTGCGAATCGAAGGGGACGTCACACGAATAGTCGTAGTCGCCCTCTGGCGTTTCCTTGAGCTCCGTGCACGTCTCGACGTGCCCACAGACGGGCCGCGCCCCTTCCGCCACCGCTAATTCGCCCCACGCATTGTCACCGAGCACGCCGTAGAGGCTCTTGCCGTAGCACCAAGGCGTTCCGTCGTCGCGGAGGATGCAATAGGTGTCTCGATAGGCACTGACTGAGACCGCACCTTCCAACGGCACGCACTCGCTGGGGTCGCCTGCGCAGACGGGACGTGGAACGGGATTGTCTCGATCGGCAATGTATCCCAAGCTCGCATAGGTGTTGCTCGAATAGCCCCAGCAGTAGACGCGAGAGTCGAGGCCCACAGCACAGCTGTGGTCATAGCCGAGAGCCAACTGAGTCGCCGGCACCGGCAGGATCGCCTCGACGCTACCGCCGTCTGTGTCCGCAACATCTCCTTTCCCGAGCTGACCATACTGATTGTCACCCCAGCAGCGGACCACTCCGGTCTCGTGAATCGCGCACGCGTGACGGCGTCCAACAGCTACGTTCACCATGCCGTCCATGATGGCGCCCACCGAGGAACACCCTGGACCGACTGCCGAGCAGAGAACCGGTTGAGGGTTGGCCAAGTCTTCAAAGCTCGACCCGGTTCCGAGTCCAATACCGAGCGAGAGGTTGCGTCCCCAGCAATAAACCCGCCCAGACTCGTGCACGGCGCAAAACCTCTCGCCTTCCGCGCCAAAAGGCACCGGAGAGCTGCGATCTTGGATCACGCCATAGCCGTCGATCTGAACGAAGCCAGCCATTTCGTCGCCGATTCGAATGCTCGAGAGCTCGCAGCCTCCCTCCCCGTCGAACACCCCAGCCTCGCACAAGCCCTGAGGCGGGAGAATCTCAGAGTCGCTGAAACTGTCTGTCGACATACCGTTCCCAAGCGCAGCCCGGTAATTCCAGCCCATGCAACGGACCTGGCCGGTGTCGAGCAGCATGCACGTGCTCGCGCTTCCAAGCGCGAGATCCACGACTCCGCTCACCGGCACACAGCCGTCAAAGAGGTTGCCCTCCTGGCAAACCTTGACCGGTATCGCATAGAACTCGAGCACTTCGTTCGATAGTGCCTCTTCTCCGAAGCAACGCACCAAACCCGTCGAGTCTTGCGTACACGCCGTGAAGTAGCCGAGCGCGATACGGGTCTGACCGGTGAGCGGTTCGCAGACACCGTCGACCACATCGGTACAGGTGGGCACCGGCAGAGCCGAATACGTCCTCCCGAGCGTCGGATTGTTGAGTTGACCGTCTCCGAAGCATTGAACCTCGCCGGAAGCTCCGACGATCACGCAGGTCCGAAATCGCTCGACCGCAATCTCCTTGATCTCTCCCAATCCGGAAGGTGCGGCTTCATCGAGACACGGGGTCGTCTCATCCGAGGCGCCGCTCGCGCACACCGGCGTCGGGTTGTTCTGGAAGCTGGGGAAGCCGCCATTGCCGAGTTGCCCGTCGGAGCCATCCCCCCAGCACACGGCCGTCTCGTCTGCGAAACGAGCACACACGGTGTTGTGGTCGACGCTGAGCTGCGCGACACCGGTGAGCGCTGGCCCCGGACAGCTCGTACCGTCGCCCGCGCCATCTTCGAGACAGACCGGGACAGGCGTCGCACGGTCAGTGTATGTCCCATCACCCACGGTCCCGTAATTGTTGTAACCCCAGCACTGAACGCTATCGTTGCTGAGAAGCGCACACGTTCCGCGGTAATTGGCCTCGACCTGCTTCGCGAGCAGCCGTTCATCGCTGGCCCCGCACTGGCCCGTGCCGTCGTTGTACTGCACACCATTGGCGCAGACCGGCACCGGTGGGAAATACTCGCTAAACCCACCTTCGAATCCAATCCCGAGTTGGCCGTAGTAGTTCCATCCCCAGCAGCGGATGGTGTCGTCGTTCATCAGGGCGCACTGATGATACTGCCCGACTGTCACCGACGTTGCGCCGGTGAGAGGCACGCAATCACCCGTGGCATCCGAGCCCGTGAGACAGACTCGTCTGGCGAGATACACATTGTCGGTGGTCGGATCGACAAAGAACTTATTGTCCTCATTGTCTCCCCAGCAGTAGACCTCTCCCGTGGTCGTCGCCGCACAACGACTGTGCCGGTAGCTGTCGACATCGGCGATCCCCGTCAGTGGTGCACACCCATCGGTTCCATCGTTGGCGCACGCGACGACGGGCCGAGGCGCCTCGCCAGAGAAATCGCCGCGCGGAATCGCTCCGTCGGTGTACTCGCCCCAGCACCACAAGGCGTCGTTTGCACCGAGGGTGGCGCATACCGACTCGTAGCCGGTGAAAACCTCATTCGCGGTCAGGCTTTGGGTGCAGGCTTCATCTAGACACACCGCCGGAAAGCCAGGTCGAGGAGTCTGCGGGTTGCCGATGCCGAGCTGACCGAGCGCATTGTATCCAAAGCAATTGACCGTCTGGTCTTCATCGATGTAGCAGCGGTGGTAGGGCCCCCCCTTCATGACCGCACGATGACCCTCACAGTCTTGGCAGCTACTGTTGATCGCTTGAATTCCGTTCCCGGTGAGCCAGTTGCCGCGATTGGGGATCTTGGGCTCCGTTCGCGTACTCAGTTCACGAGAAATCGTAAACTCGCGTTCTAGCACCGCGGCGGCGCCGTTCGTGTCTTGTACGGTCCATGCGACACTCATGGGTCCTTCGGCGAAATCGGTGATCTGAATCGAAAACTCACCTTCGCTCGCGGAGACCGGTCCGTTCGCCCGCGTGCTGTCACTCGTCGCGCTGGCAAAGGTGCCGTCGTCTGCGTAGGCGACCGACGTCGGCATTTGAAGGTAGCAGGCGTCACCGAGCTCGAATCCACCGGCCCAGGAGACGGTAGGAGCTGTCGGAATCTGAAGCTCTCGCTCCTCGACGTCCGAAGTTCCTGAGGCATTCGAAGCCGCAATCCGATAACGCACGGTGCCCCCGAGTCCTTGGACGTCATCGAAATAGCTCGAATCACTGACCGTGACAGACGTCCAGGGGCCGTCATCGATGCTGCGCTCGATCAGCACGTCTTGCGAGGTCGTGTTGGGATTGGTCCATGAGAGCAGCGCACCGCCGGTGAACTCGGCAGTGACGCCGGTCAAGGGTCGGGGAACGGTCAGGGCCTCCACGGGTTCCGTGAAGTCTCCGTCGCACTGCTCGGTCCCGAGAACGCGGTAGCTCGCGACCCGGTACGAGTAGCTGCGGTCGAGCGAGACCGCCGCATCGTTCATGCGGGTGCTACCCGGTGGGAGACGTGCGATCTCGCCGAAGCCTGCTTCCACGCCGAGGCGCTGCACGATGACACCATCTTGCGTGAGGTCGGGAAGCTCCCAGGAGAGGGCCAGAGTTGGGCCCTCGGGGACAACTCGTAGGTTTTGGGGCGGAGCGGGTTTGCAGTTCTCCGGCGTGTCGTTCGCCGGCAGTCGCTCTTCGAGTGTACGCAACAGAGGCGAGTCGCAACCGAACAGCGTCACAGATGCCATCGCCGTCGCGAAAACCGAGTACCCCAATCGCCCGCAACTCTCGTCCAGACCCGTTCGTAGCATGCTGGAATTAAACTCGAAAACCTGACCGCCCGCACGACTTTCGGCGTGAGGTCGAGGAGGTCGGTTCGCGAAACGCTACTGCGCTTGGTTGGTGACGAAGTCCCAGCCGGCCTGACCCTGTCCCTCACCGGTCAAGAGAATGTCGCCTACGGAGAAGGTCACCCGCTCTTCCACCCCGTCGGCGCTCAGCTCGAAACGGTACGCTTTGACGAGCACGAGCGACATCTCGGCGCGCAGCACGTCGGCGGGGTCCCCGAGCGCGTCGAAGCCGCGGAGCACAAAGGCGCTGTTATCCGCGGAAGTGCCCCGAAGGAGCATGCCGAGGAAGCGGGTGGATTCGCGGCTGCCGGTTCCGACCGCGGTGATCGGTAGGGCGAGAATCTTCCCTCCCCCGCCGCCGCCACCCGTCTGCTCCGGGATCGTGATCCCAAATCCGAGACTCCACTCGTCGACGAGCACGAATCCGGGGTCGCTGCCCACCGCGTTCGGGTCAGCGGCGAGCAGGATAGGATCCGAATTCGGCTCGCTACACCCGTTTCGCGCCGCGGAGAAACACCCACCGTCCCAGGTGAAGACCACGTCTTGGGTCGAAACCAGGTTGAAGACGAGCTCGAGGAGGAGCTCCTGGCCGGCGGTGCGGGGCAAGACGGGTCGGTAGCTCTCGAATGTGGCGGCCTCGAGCTCGAGAAAAGGGGCGCCGTTACTAAACGTCACGTCACGAGGGTTCTGCGCGAGCAGCGGCTGAAGAGCGGCGACGTAGTCCGGGGTGAGGCCCACGGTCGCGATCACTTGCTCAAAAGCCGCCGAGCCTGCCCCGCCTCCGCCGCCCGTGCCCGAGCCCGCATCGGCATTCGATTCCCCCTCAAAGCTGACGCGATAGAGCGGGAAGGGATCGCGGATCTCGCTGATCTCCATCGTCCCAATCGCCGCGGGCGTTGGCTGCAGCTCCGGCGGCAGGGGCGCGGGGCCGGCGGGGCCCTCGGGACCTTCCGGACCTCGGGGGCCTTCGGGGCCTTGCGGGCCTCGTTCACCTTGCGGGCCTTCGGGGCCCGGGGCGCCCGTCGGGCCGGGGGCGCCGGTGGGACCGGTTTCACCCGCGGGACCTGGCGGGCCTTCGGGACCTTGGGGGCCTTCCGGACCGGGATCGCCCTGCGGGCCGGGCGCGCCCTGCGGACCGGTCTCACCCTGCGGACCGGCGGGACCTTCCGGACCGGGATCGCCCTGCGGGCCCTGCAGGCCACCTTCCGCGGCGGCAACCCGGGCTTCGAGCGCGGCGATCTCATCGCGCAGCGCGGCGACCTCGTCCGAGGTGGCGCTGCCCGCCTCTTCACAACCAGCGACAACGAGCGCGACAATCGCGCCGGCGATCCGGGATCGTGTGTTCATGTTACGGGACCCTACACCGCGCGCACGCGGCGTGGAGTAGAAAGAAGCGTTAGGCGGCTCGAACCGCGCCTTCGCCGTACTGGCGGGCGAGTCCGTTCAGGCTGTCGAGCATTTGCGCCATCTGCCGGCGCAGAAACGGCCGATCCTCGTGAAGCGCAACCTGACCGAGAGCCTGGAGCGCGGTGTCGACGTCTTGGGCGAGCTCCGAGCGCAGCGTGTCCACCTCGCCGACGCCGCGGTTGAGCTGGGCGCGCACCACGGCCACGCGGTCCTGGAGGACGCGCGCCAGGCGCTCGAAGTCGTTCAGGCGAAGGTTCGGATTGTCCGCCCCGGAGATCCGGCGGTTCTTGCCGTAGCGAAGCTGCGCGACCCACGCGGCCACCAGCAGGCTCGAACGCAGGGTCAACGCACCCGCGCGGCGCCAGCGTTGCGTGTGTTCTGCGCTCTTCTCAATCACGACTCGTCCCCACATGGGCCTACATACACTCCAGCGGCCCGAAGCGGCTTTTAAAAAAAGGCGAATCGCGAAAAGCCGCGATTCTTGCAATTATAAACGGCTCGACGGGCCGTTTTATTCACTGTTATCGGCAGGTGCAAAACAGCGGTTCACTGAATGAGTGACACCGCGGCCGCGAGATTTATGAAAGGCAGGTCAGGATTTCTCGTAGGTGACCGCGAGAATCATTGCGCCGCCGTCGTAGCGCGGACCGCCGACCGCGATCGTCTTTCCCTTGGGGATGACCACCGTCGTCTTGAACTTGAGGTCTTTGATCTCGAGGTCGAGTCGGAGCTTGCCGTCCCGCAGATCCTGCGGCTGCAGGGTCATCCAGGCCTTGTTCGGAAGCTGCATCCGGCCCGTGCTGCCCTGCTCGATCTTGAAGGTGGCCTCGTCCAGGAGCGCGTAGGAGCTGAAGGGTAGGCCCTTGAAGTCCTTCACCAGGCCCTTGAGCTTGGCATCGACGCTGTTCTTGCCCTTGGTCGCGTGAATGACCTTGATGCCGAGGGGGACTTCCGAGGCCGCAGCCGGCCGCGCCAGCAGCGCGATCGTCACCAGACACAACGCTGCTAGAGTACGAGTCATGAGACCTAGCCTAAGGTGAGTCCCCGCCGGCGACATCGTCATCATCGACTCCCTGGCTATCGTCGCCGTCTACCCAAATCAAGGTGGTCTCCCCGGAAGAGGGCAATACGCGGGCGGAGCCGTTGCCCCCTACCTCGAGGGACTCGATGGAGATGCCCGCCGGAGCGTAGAGGCTGTCGCCCTCGGGCGCTTCGAGCGCCATATCTGGCGAGATCCCGTACTCGACGCCTTCTTCCTCGGCCATCAGCCACAGGACCGCTGGCGCCGCTACCACCCCGGCGAAGGCGGCGAGCGCAACGCCTAGCACCGCACCGCGGTTGAACATCCAGATGTCCTGCCACCAGGCTGCCACTCGATTCTGCCAGCGCGCCTCTTCGCGATCGCGAATGCGCTGGCGGATCGCGGCCATCCCGGCCAGGGGCTCCACGGGCCCGAGAGCCCCGTCGATCATTTCTCGCATCATCCTGGACGCCGCGCTCAGCTCCGCAACCCGGGCTTTCGCCTCCGGATGCCGCTGCACGTACGCCTCTACCCGGGCGGTTTCCGCCCCCGCCTCCCCGTCCATCCAGGCTTGAAGCAGCTCGTCACTGATTTCATGGCTGCTCATCGTCAAAGTCCTTCCTGACTCCGCCCGTCGTCGGTCATCAGCTCGGTCATGCGCGCCTGCATCGACTTTCGCGCGTGGAAGAGCCGGCTCATCACCGTGCCCTTCTTGATGTTCAAGGTGGTGGCGATCTCCTCGTAGGAGAAGCCCTCGAGCTCGCGCAGCATCAGCACCGCCTGGTGGATCTCGGGCAGCTCCTGAAACGCGGTCTGCAGCTTCTTGCGGAGCTGAACGCGCTCAGCGTTTTCGCCCGGATCGTTGTCCTGAAATCGCGGCCACAGGTCTTCGCCGCCGCGCAACGCCTCGCGCACCCCTTCGTCCTCCACGTCGACCCGGCGCTCACGCTTGCGCTTGCGCATGTAATCGATGCTCAGGTTCACCACGATCCGATAGAGCCAGGTGTAGAACGCCGATTGGCCCTCGAAGTCCTTGAGCCGCTTGTGCACCCGGGCGAAGGCATCCTGAACCACGTCCTCCGCGTCGTGCCGGTCCTTGAGGAGACCGAAAGCGACCCGGAGGGCGCGCTTGTAGTGCCGATTCACCAGCTCGGAGAACGCGATCTCGTCGCCGCGGGCGGCGCGCTCTACCAGCACTTTGTCGGTCAAAGGCTCGGTCATCACGGTGCGGGTGGCTTTGCCCCCATCCACCACGAGACGGGGTCCACTCTTCTTCTTCGCTTTAGCAAAGGACGCATCATGGAGCACGGGTTCACCTCCTCAATGCTATCACTGACGCCCCCCGGCTGAAGCGTATTCACCGCATTCGCCTGCCGGATCGATGCCGGATCGGCATTCCCAATTGGTTTTGGCTCGGCGTGCGTTGGAAATCGGCTTCAGCGCCCTGTGGGGTGAGGCGCTGAAGCCGGAACCGTACCGAGGAGCTCATCATGACGTTGCACGCCGAAACCGTCGCCTTCGAGATCATCGAAGCCATCAAACCTCTCATCGACCGCATCGGTCGGCGGGACCGTTCACTGGCCACTCAGATTCGGCGGTCGGCCTCCAGTATCCCGCTCAACATCGGAGAGGGTTGCTACAGCCGGGGCGGCAATCAGTTAGCGCGCTTTGAGGATGCCACCCCGAAAGCGCGCCTGACTTCGCAGCGCGTACGCGCAAATGAAAAAGGGACCGACAAACACGATCCAACTGCATCGTGTCTGCCGATCCCTCCGTTGAGCACGTCGTTGTTAGAGGCGAAGGGGCTCGACGAGAGACTCCCTATGCACCCGATGCTGCGTTGGTGGTCATGGTGCTGCGTCGAGCGGCG
>CAYXVF010000168.1:0-8249 GCA_964468125.1 uncultured Bdellovibrionales bacterium
CGTCGACTCCTGTGAAGGAGCTGTCGGGCACGATCACATTGCCCCCGACGTTGATTTGCAGCCCGTCGAGGTTATTGATGCCCGCCGGGTTGGTGTAGATCGCCGACGCGTCGGACGGATCCGCCACGAACGCGTTGGCTCGGCCCGAGGCGCGAGCGCCCTGGTTCCGAAGAAGAAATCCTGCCGCCTGCGCCGTTGAAGCGGCGAGGAGCACGGTTGCCAATGCAATGACCTTGAGTTTCATTGTCGTCCTCCTCATTGGGCGTTCAGGTTGAGGTTCAGGAAGGTGATAGCATCGTTCTGCATGATTGCAGTTCCGATCGCGCCGCCGGGCTTCGGAACGTTCGGCGGACGGTTCGGGTCGCAGTCCTCATCCGCGGGCGAGAACAACGAGCCGTGGCAGTACCCGATGGTTCCCGGAACGTCCGCGTAGTTGACGAAGACCAACGCCGTATCCGTGATTCCCATGGTTGGCATTGCCGGATTTGTGCTGGCCGCGGTCGCTTCGCTCAGGCCGAGAAGCTCAGCGGCGAGCTTTGCGGTTTGCACGTTCGGGATCACATTGTCGTTCTCCACCTGCTGGACCAAGACCGCTGTGTCCTGGTCCGCGAGGTCCCGGGCGAGCTGGATCGAATCGCCGGGGTCGAGGATCCACTGGGCGATCAGCACGAACGCTTGGTAACCGGGGTCCGTATTCCAGGTGGTCGGATCCGGCGGCGTAGTACCCTCTGGGTCGCAGTCGATGTCCGCGAGGGGAATGTCGATCACGCCGAGGCCACCCATGTCCAAGGGCGCGGCGAGCAGCTGGATGAGCGGGCAGATGATCCGCGGCTCCTGCGAGTTTTCGAGGATCCCCACCCATTCGGTCGCGGCGACGTTGAGCACGGAAGCCTGAATGTCATCGCTCACGGCAGCTAGGCTCGCGCCGATGATGCCGCCGAGTGACTGGCCGATGAAGCCGATCTTCGCCGGGTCTATGTTGATGTCCACCGGCGAGAACGTGTCGTCGGAACAATCATTGGCTTCGTCCGCGCAGAACTTGAGCATTTCGATCATCTGCAAGTTGTCGATCATGCCCTGACGCAGATAATCGCGGGACGCCGCGAGATCGGTGCCGATGAGCGGCGCGAAGCATTCGGAATTGAGTGTCGTGTCCGGCGTGCCGGCGCAGTCTCCGTCAAAAGAGATCTGAATGGCTCGCCCGCCTAGAGTCGGGTCGCCGCTCAAGGGGAAGTCGATCGCCGCCACTGCGATTCCCGCGGCATTGAGTTGCGCGACGATGGCGATCACATCGAGGCGCGATCGCGTGAGGCCGTGACCAAACACCGCGACCGGCCAGCCATTCGCCGGCGTTCCTCCCGGTACCACCGCGCCGTTTGGTTCGAAGTAGAGGCCATTGAGGGTCTCATCTCCGGTCTTCATGGGGAAATAGGGGTCGCTCCACTGGCCGGGGACGGGAGTTCCGTTATCCGAGAGGAAACTCGGCGAGACCATCTGGAACGCATTCGCTTGGGCGGCGGCCCAACAGGGCAGCTGAGTGTCGTCGGCGGCGCCGTTGTCCGCCGGATCGAAGTCACAGACGCCGCAAGGGGGTGGTGCGCCCTGCAACGCGCAGAGCGTACCGTCGATCAGCTCCGGGGCGCTCGGTGCGTTCGCCGGGTTGCCGTCGGGAGAGAAAGGCACGAGCGCGGCTGGGGCTGCGCCCGCTACCTCGGTCAGCGGACCCATCGGGTTTTCGGGGTCGAACACTGGGGTGACGTCCTGGGTGAGGAAGAGGAAAGCGTGCAGGATGTCGGTTCGAGAGATCACCGTGCCGGTCTGGGCCAGGCCGAGCTCGACGCCCGGAAGGAAGCCAGGCGCACCGGGGAGCAGCGGGTTGTTGTGGTACTTCCAAAGCACGTCGGTTCCCAGCATGGATGCTGTTTCGGCGGCGCAAAGGCCGTCGGGGTCGATGCATTCGCCGTCGGCGTTGAGGCCGAGCGGCTTGCAGGAGCCGTCTGGGAGCGTGCCGCTCGCTGGGTCAAAGGGCGTGTCGTTGCGGATCGCATTGAAGCGAACGACGTTCCCTGAAGAATCGATTCCACAGGAATCACCGGATTCGGAGAACTCGAGCTCGAGCGGGTTGTTGGTCTGGCGCACGAGGTTCCAGGTGACGGATGCCTCGTAGGGGGTGCCGCTCTGCGTGAGCAGGCCCCGGAGGATCGCAACGCCGTACGCGGTGCCGGGGTCGAGGGTTTCGGTCAGGACGAGTCGGAGGATCGGCGCCTGGCCGATCACGTTGCAGTCGTCGTCGGTGATGTCCGTGCTCGCGGCGAAGGCGACGTAGGGAACCGGTTGATCGGGGGCCAAGAGATCGAAGACCAGCACCGAGTTCGCGACTGAATCCAAGTCCACGGGAGCGGTGAGCGGAATGTCGATCGGCTGCGGGCGTGTTGCGGGCCAGCCGTTGAGGGTGTTGAGAATCGTGGTTCGGATCAGCGCTTCAGCTGGAGATTCACCGCAGCTCGCCGGAAGATCGAGACGGAAGGTCGCCGTGTCGACCAAGCCGAGGGTGTTCGGCACTGGAATGACCCCGTTGCCTGGATCAAACGCCACCTGCGGTGGGTTCAATGACCGGAGGTTCTCCGTGGTTTCTTCTGGGTCGATCTCGGCGGTCGGCGCGCAGGCGATGAGCCCCATCGACGCGAGCACCCACACTCGTCTCATAAGCATTTCGCAATGTCCTCCCGCGACCGACGTGTGTGCAGTGCCAGTCGCTCAACCCCAATAGTTTGCGCCTGAGTAGTTCAATTCGCAGGTTTCGGTCAATCGAGCACCGCAGCAAAGTCCCGGGATTAGCGCGTCTTTTGAGATCACCGATGGTTGCAATGTGGGTGACGTTCTCGTTATGGCTTGCGATTGGGAGGCTGCGGCCTGCTTGGGTACGCACGATGGCGGCCGTGGGCGGGATCGCATGGGCAACCAGAAGGGTTAGCAGATTCATGATCGCACACAGCACAGAGAGCGAGCTCCAAACCAAAGCCGGAGGCGCAAAGGACACGGTCATCGCGTTCTTCCTCGAAAACGTCACGCAGCACGCGGGCAAAGTGGCGGCAAAAACGAAGCGCGGCGGCAAGTACGTCAACGTCACCTGGGGTGAGATGGGCGAGGACGCCAAACGCGTCGCTCTCGCGCTCACCGCCGCAGGGGTGCAGCCCGGTCAGCACGTCGCCGTGATGGCGAACACACGCTACGAGTGGTGCTCCACCGACATGGGCGTTCTCTGGGCCGGCGCTGTCACCGTCCCCATCTATCCCTCAACGCTCACCCACGACGTCGCCTACATCGTGGACGACTCGGAGACGGTCCTCGCCTTCGTCGAAGACGACGTGCAGGCGAGCAAGTTCCGGGACAACAAGTCGAAGCTCACGCGGGTCACGAAGGTGGTCCAGTTCGACGGCGAAGTCACAGACGGTTCCGACGGCTGGATCGTCTCCATGGACGAGTTCCTCAAAGGTGCCGAAGGCCAGGACGAGACCGAGCTCGACCGCCGCGTCGCGTCCGTGAACAAAGACTCGATCCTCACCATCATCTACACCTCCGGCACCACCGGAAAGCCGAAGGGCGTGGTGCTGCCACACGACGCGATGGTCTACGAAGGCGAGGCCATTCAAGAAGTCGGGGTCGTGCTGCCGAGCGACGTGCAGCTGTTCTTCCTGCCCCTCGCTCACGTCTTTGCGAAGGTGCTCGAAGTTTCGTGGCTGACCACACGCCACGAGCTCGCCTTCGCCGAGAGCTTTCAGACCATCAAAGAGAACATGGGTGAGACCGCGCCGACGCTCATGTGCGCCGTCCCGCGGGTCTACGAGAAGTTTCACGCGGCGGTCGTAGAGAAGGCGACGTCGGCAGGGGGCCTGAAGGCCAAGCTCTTCAACGCCGCGCTCGAGCTGTCGACTAAGAACGGCGAGCTCATCCGCGAAGGAAAAGCGGGGCTTTCCGGTCTCGACGCGATCAAGTTCAAGATCCTGAAGGCGCTGATCTTCAAGAAGATCGGCGCGGGGCTGCTCGAGTTGATGGGCGGTCGCATGCGGGTCATGGTGTCCGGCGGTGCGCCGCTCTCGCCGAAGATCAGCTTCTTCTTCCAGGACGCGGGGCTCGAGATCCTGGAAGGGTACGGTCTCACCGAGACGAGCGCGGCCTCCTTCGTGAACCGCCCCACGCAAAACAGAATCGGAACGGTGGGACCGCCGCTTCCCGGGACTCAGGTGAAGATCGCCGACGACTGCGAGATCCTGATCAAGGGTCGCGGGGTCCTGCGCGAATATTGGAAACGGCCGGACGCCACCGAAGAAGTCCTCAAGGATGGGTGGCTGCACACCGGCGACATCGGCGAGCTGACAGCCGATGGTTGCCTGCGCATCACCGACCGCAAGAAGGACATCATCGTCACCGCGGGCGGTAAGAACGTGGCGCCGCAGAACATCGAGAACATGATGAAGCTGCACAAGCTCATCGCGAATTTCGTTGTGCATGGCGACCAGCGCAAGTTCCTTAGCGCTCTCGTCACTCTCGATCCGGACGCGCTCAAGGAGTTCGCGAACAAACACGGACTCAGTGGCTCGCACGCGGAGCTCACTCGCAATCCGCAAGTGCAGAAGGAAATCGAAGCGCACATCAACGCCAGGAATTCGGAGCTCGCGAGCTTTGAGACGATCAAGAAATACAAGATCCTGGAGCACGACTTCTCCGTGGAAACGGGCGAGCTCACGCCGAAACTGAGCGTCAAGCGCAAAGTGGTGGCGGAGCGCTACAAAGACGTCTTTGACGGCTTCTACGAGTGAGCTGAGAATGCGCAGAGCGCTCGCGCTCCTCGTGCTCTCGGTCGGCTGCGCGAGTACCCCGTCCGTTCCGCCGGTCGTGTTTGCGGAGAGCGCGGCGTACCGCAAGCTCAAGAGCGACATCGTCGCGTTCTACGAAGTCGACGCCGACGACAACGGTTACCCGGACGGGTTGATCTTCTCGAAAACCGACGGCGGCTTTTCGCCGGTGCTCTACCGCCAGGAGCCAATGGAAGAGACAACCCGCTGGGTGCGGGTTTGCGAAGGGATGCCGCTGCAAGGCGAGCGCCTCGAGCGTCTGCGCTTCGTCAACGACGGGGATGCGCGGCGTCTGCTCGCGACCGCAATCGTCGAAGACCCGGACCGCTTGAAGATCGACTTTGCTGTCTACGACCCCAAGAGCCCCTGCGAGCCACTCCTCGCGGGGGAAGAGAGCTTCGAAAAACCTCCCGGCGATGTGCTGAGCCCGGGGCCGGTCCGGATTGGGCTGCGCGTGGCACGCGATGGCCGCCTATTGATCGTCGATTCGCCCTCGACCACCCGTTTGCGCGGGGTCGACCGCCACCTCGATGTGATCACCGCCGTCAACGTGCGCCAATGGCAGGGGAGCGCTGCCGGTGCTTCGGGCAGCGTGTGGCGGAAAGCCCGAAAGAGTCTCCTCGAAGAGGTCGCGGTCGATCTCGAATGGGTGCGCGAGAGCACTCAGCCTCCGGATGCGATCGTGAGTGAAAACGGATTGCTGAACCCTGCGTCGACAACGCGCGAAGTCACGAGTCTCTCCGATGAGCCACCCAGTGCTGAGAACGACCTCGTCTTGCGCGCCGGTCAGGCGCATGTGCTGCGTGTTTCGGCGAAGAGGCCATTCGTGCTGTTGAAGGTGCGCCATGGCTGCGATCTCGGCACGCCGTCCACCCTCGAGCTCAGCTCGGTGGATGGACCGTCGCTCTTCGTCACGGGAGGCGGCCCGGTTGAAAACGGTGTTTTCCTCGGCAGCGCTTCGGGCCGTCAGAAGCCGGGCAAGGCTGCGGTGGAGCTCGGCGCCTTGCGCGAGCCTACAGAGAAGCTCGCGCTCAAGGTGGGGCCCGTGGAACGGGATCGCTGTCTGCGCAGCATCACCGCCTACGGCTGGACAGTCCCCGTCGAGACTCCGTAGCCGTCGTTCAGAGACCAGCGGCGCACCGTCTACGCGCACGGAAGAACGTGGGTATCGCGGCGATCGCCGCATAGGGAAGGAACGAGCTGTTGCGCGATTCTTCTTCGCGGCTTCGTCCATGCATCCGGTGCAAATAGGGCGCAGTGGTGGTGTGCGTGTCGTACGCGGTCGGGGCTCGAGTGGAGCTTGACCGCCGCCCTTTCGATGAGCATCTCCCTGATATGGACACTGAGCGACGCCGACGCATCGTCATCACTGGCGCGTCTCGTGGAATCGGGGAGGCGACGGCATTGGAGCTCGCCGGAGCTGATGCTGAGCTCGTACTCGTGGCGCGAAGCAAAGATGCTCTGGAGGATGTGAGACGCCGGTGCGAAGAGCGGGGCGCGCGCGCTTGGGTGCTAACGACGGATCTTTCGTGCGCCGAGAGCGCAACGACGCTGGCCGATGCCATCCTCGAGCGCGTGGGCCCGCCGGACGTCTTGATACTGAACGCGGGCGTTGCAAACGATGCGGCCTTTCTCGACGCGCCCGTCGGCTCGGCGACTCGGGAGGTCGGGGTGAACTACCTGGCGCCGGTGGCACTGATGAAGCGTCTCCTGCCGTTCATGTACGACCGACGGAGCTCGATCGTGGTGGTGAGCTCTTTGACTGTGCACGTGCCATTTCCAGGGAACGGGACCTACTCGGCCTCCAAAGCCGCGCTGCACAATCTCCTACGGACGTTGCGCATCGAGTTGCGCGATAGTCAGGTGCACGTCGGCGCCGTGATGCCGGGCTATACGGACACGGCGATGGCAGAAGCTGTTTCCCCGCCCTTCGGCGCCATGCAGCCGTCCCGCGTCGCGCGAGCGGTACGCCGTTGCATCGACGAGCGGCGCACAGTGGTCGTGCCGGGCGTGCTAAACTGGCTGGCCGCGCGCCTCTTTCGCAACGCACCGGAGGTGGCTGATAGATTGATGACGGTGGGATTGAGCGCTGCCCTCCGTTTGTGGCCCCCAGGCCGTGCGCCGTGAGTATCCTGATTCTCGGGGCTGAGGGCTTCATAGGCCGCGCCCTTCGGCGACGGTTGGCGCCCCGGCACCGATTGATCTCGGTCGACAAGGTCGAGCTCTCGACCCTGGACGATTTCCAGGTGACAGGAGAGGAAACCCGCATCGTCGCGGACCTCGGCGTGTCGGAGGACATCGATGGGATCTTTTCAGAGCTAGGTGACGAGGTCGAAAGCATCACGGCCATCGTGCATTTGGCCGCCTACTACGATTTTTCGAATCGCGACGATTCCCGCTACCACGCGCTCGAGAGCGGGCTCCCGCATCTTCTGGATGCGCTCGACGCGCGGGTTCCGATCGGGGCGCCCCTTCTGTACGCGAGCAGTATGTCGACCCTGCCTACGACACCTCCTGGAGTGCCGATGGGGCCGGACACTGAGTCGCGTGCCCAGTGGGCCTATCCTAAACACAAGGTCACCTGCGAGCAGATCTTGGATGCGTCCGACTCAAGGCGTACGCGTGCCCAGCTCGTCCTCGCCGGCGTATACTCGGATTTCGGAGAGCTCGTGCCGCTCTACCAGCAGATCAAGCGGATCTCCGAGCGGTCCGTCGAGGCACTCTTCTATCCGGGGCGCGTTGATCGCGGCCTCACCTATGTCCACGTCGATGACGTAGCGGTAGCGTTTGAGCGCGCGATCGACAGCTATAGCGGGACCGTCGGTGAGACCCATCGCCTGATGGTCGCCGAGGAGAAGCCGGTCACCTATCAGGAGATCCACGACCGCACGGCTCGGGCGCTCCACGGTCACCCAATGCCCTTGATTCGTGTTCCGAAGCTCTTGGCCTGGCTTGGGGCTCTGATGCTCTTCGGACTCGCTAGGCTCTTCGGGCAGAGGCGCTTTGTTCGCCCGTGGATGGTGCGCTACGCCGGCGAGCACTACGAAATCGACAGCTCTCGCACTCGGGAAGAGCTCGGCTGGGCGCCAGAGCACTCCTTGCAGCGGGACCTGGGAGCGATTTTGGCACGGGCGCGGCAGACCCCCGAGGAATTTCACGCGCTCAACGAGCGCCGTCCTTGGTGAGCGGAGGCGCTGGGAAGGGCGTTCGCGGCATTCCCCATAGCCGCCGAAACCGCCTTGACAGCCGCAGATTCGAGAGCTATTCCCCGCGTCCCGGAGCACGCGGCGCTCGCCGTGGGCACGGTGGCTGGACTTTAGGCTCGTAGCTCAGTGGTAGAGCACTACCTTGACACGGTAGGGGTCAGCAGTTCGATCCTGCTCGAGCCTACCA
>CAYXVF010000169.1:0-8189 GCA_964468125.1 uncultured Bdellovibrionales bacterium
CTCCTGAGCTCGACCGTCCCGGTGCTGTCGTCACAGGTCCAGTCCAAAATGCTAAAATCTTCGATGAAGACCTCCGAGCAGTCACTGCTCCCGGGAACGGTGAGCTGCCGGACCGCGGACGCATCAAAACATCGGTCGAAGCCAGTCGCGTCGCTGGGGCACGGGACGTTCTGAGCGCTGAACAGGTTGGGCCCGTCGTTTTGAATGAAGTCACCGACCGAGTCCCGATCCGAATAGACGAGCTGCGCTTCGCGCATGCAGATGACTCTGAGGGGCGGAACGACTCCGTCGTCCACCACGAAGTCATCCGCCACCACGCAACGAATCGTCGGGTCATTCGGCTGCTGGTCGACGAAGATGCTGGCGAAACCCAGGCTTCCGTCCGCTTGAAAGAAGAGGTCGGTCTCGAGAACGTCCGTGCCCGTGATGGGGATGGTGTTGGGCTCCGCTGAGCTCTCCGATTCGGCCACGGCCAATACGAGCCCCGTACCGACGTCCCCGGAGGGCTGAAAGTCCACCCGGTAGAGCACCGGCCCGCAGTTGATCGTCACCGGCTCCGATGCGCCACCCACACCCGATCCGTTGATGATCTCGCACTCCTGCTTGGGGTTGCCGCCCGGAGCCTGCACCGTCACGTTGAACGGCTCGCCGACCGGCACACCGTTCTCCGCGAAGAAGCTGCCGTCCCTGTTGACCACGAGGGGCACGCCGTTCACGAGGATTTCGACCTCGGGGAGAGCGAGCCCGGCGACGGAAAGCTCCACCGTGGCGCACCCCGCGCCGTCCGCGCGCACCTCCGGGGGCGAATCGGGAAGACACTGAGTGCTGCTCCGGAAGAGCGGGAGGGAGATGAGCGTCCGCTCGCCTACCGAGACCGGGATCAGAGTGCTGTCCGGGGCCCGAAGAGCGCCGAGACCGCTCCCAGCGACCGTGTATGTCGTCGCTCGGATCGTCGTTGGTGCGTCGAACTCGACCTTCGTGGTTCGGCCCCGTTCGTCGACCAGAACGAGGAACGCACCCTCTGGAATCACGTCGTCGCCCACGACTTCGGGTGTGATCTGTAGGAGCCCTTGTTCGCGGTAGCGCAACAGGACCTCGTTGGCCCCCGCGACGATCGTCTGCGTCGTCTCGCCCGCATAGGCCACCACTTCCGTGCCGTCGTCGAGGGTGCGGACCGCCTCGAGCTCGAAGAGCCGTTCCGGACCCGGGGAAACCTGAAGGCTCACCGTGTCCTCGTCCGCGCTGATCGCGACGCTCACTTCGCCGAAGTCGGGCGCGCTCGCGCGAACCTCGATCCGATCGAGGGGGACCCCGGTGAGCGCAGCGCTGGAGCGCAGCGAGCCGAGGTCGAGGCGCACATTTCCGTCGGGCGCGCAGGCGGTGAGCACGAGCAAACAACTGGTCAATCGAATCCGCATGGAGGTATTTCAGCACGTTTTGCGAAGGGACGCACCTGCACTCGACCTCGGCCCCGCACTCGTGTCATTTCCCCCCCGTGCCCCGCTTTGGACCGCTGCTCTTCGTTTTCGCTCTCGTGCTTCGGGTCGCTGCGGTTGCGGTGGTCGGGGACCTGCCGAGCATTCGCGGCTACGAGTGCGAGGCGATAAGCCACAGCCTTCTCGAGGGCGACGGCTACGCCATGCCCTATTTCGGCCCGAGGCAGGCGACCGCGCACCAATACCCCCTCTACTGCTTCCTCATGGCGGGCCACTTCGCGCTCTTTGGTTTTCACTACCTGCCCCTGCAGCTCTTTCAGGCGGTGGTGGGCGCGTTCAGCTGCGTGCTCCTCTGGCGCCTGGGCGCGCGGGTCAGCACCGAGCGCATCGGGCGGATCGCCGGGCTGCTCGCGGCGGTGTACCCGGTTTACGTCTACTGGACCGCACGCCTACAGGCCCTCACCATCGAGGTCGCGCTGCTGATCGCCCTCCTGCTTTTGATCGATCGCGCCTTCGAGCGACCCACCCTGAGCCGTTTCATTGGCGCCGGCGTTCTCTTTGGAGCGGCCTGCCTGTCGAAGTCGCTCTACCTGGTGTTTCTGCCCGTCATTTTCGCCTGGGCGGCCTGGCGATGGGGTACGAAGGGGCTCTCGAAGCCGCTCGGTGCCTTCGCAGTGGCCGCGGCTCTCGTGATTCTGCCCTGGACCGCACGAAATTGGATCGTCCTCGGCGAGCCGGTCCTGATCTCGTCGAACGGGGGATGGAACCTCTACGTCGGAGCGAATCCGCACGCGAGTGGGTCGACCCATGCGCTTGGGGGCGTGCCCATGCCCGAGACCGTGCCCGAGTCGCTTCGCGCCCGCCTGCTCACCCTCGACGACCTGGGCAAAGACCGGCTCTTTCGTGAGCAGGCGATCGCGTGGATCCAGGAGAACCCCGGCGAATACCTCTCCCTCGTCCCCGCGAAGCTCCGAGCGCTCTGGTGGTTCGATCCGCATACGCCCACCAGTTTCGAGACTGTGCGCGTGATCGTCTATTTGACGCTCCTCGCTGCCGCCGCAGCGGGAGCCTACCGGGCGAGACCCTATCTGCGTGGCCTTTCAGTGTTTGCCGGGCTGGCCCTCGTCTCCACCGGGGTCTACGCGACGTTCTACGGCTCGCCCCGTTTTCGATACGCCATCGAGTTTGGATTTCTGATCCTGGCAGCGATCGCGGTGGATCGAGTGCGCGCGGCGATGCGTGGCGAGCGCCCGTCGACGCCAATTCCTGAGTGAACGGCAGCTGATTTTCTTTTTCGGTATTCGGCGAGGGCTGGGTCTACACTCGTGAGGAGCAGCGAATGAGCGCGCTCGCAGCGACCGTGAATACGACCCACCAGGGCCCTCCGCCCGATGTCCAAGAGCTGTACCGCCGCTACGGCCGTGCGGTGTACCGACGTTGTCGCTACTTCCTGCGCAACGAAGACGACGCTCTCGACGCGATGCACGAGGTCTTTCTCAAGATCGTCGAGCGCTACGGTGAATTTCGCGGTGACGCTTCCCTCCTGACCTGGAGCATTCGAATCGCGACGAATCACTGCCTCAATGTGCTCCGATCTCAGCGCGCAGGGTGGCGTGAACGTTTTCACCGCACCGCCGTCCAAGAGGCGGACCTTTCGCAGCCTGATGGACGGCATCTGTGGAAGAGCGACCTCATTCGCGAGGTGCTCTCGCGGGTGCCTGCGGATGTGCAAGCTGCGGCGGTCTACTACTTCGTCGATGAAATGACTCAGGATGAGGCCGCGGTGGCGGTGGGCTGCTCCGTACCGACGCTGCGCAAGAAGCTGCGTCGATTCATCGACGTTGCCCGCAAACACATTCGAGCGGAGGACGCAGACGTGGTCTTCGGTGAGGCCCCGCTGTGAGCCGCGCTTTTTTGTTTTTCGGATTTTTCGCTCGGCACGGTCTTTAGGGGAGGAACGGGCAACGAGGCAGTGAACGATGACGATTCGACGATTCCAACTGGAGCGTTATCTCGCCGGCGAAGTGGAAGGCGATGAGCGCGCCGAGCTCGAGCGGCTTCTCGAAGGCGACCCACAGGTCGCGGCAGCGCTCGACGCTCTGAAACGCGAACAAGCGCGCTTTGAGGAACGGGTGCCCTATGCGAGCTTTCGGATCGAGCACGAACGCCGAAAGGCACGGGTCCGTGCGAGGCGCCCGTGGAGGTGGATCGCCGCGTTGACCTCATCGCTCGCCGTGGCCGCAGCGGCGGTAGCGCTGCTGATGGTCGAGCCCAGCGTTGACGGTCCGGGCCCGAGCGCGGGCACACGTCTCAAGGGGGACGCCGTCGCGCTCAGCCTCTATGTGGTGCAGCCGAACGGCGAAGCCACAGCGGGCCTTCCGGGGCAGCGCCTGAGCGCCGGAGCCGTGGTGCAGCTCACTTACGAGGCAAAGGGGCAGCGCTACGGTGCTCTGCTCGGACTCGACGGGAACGGCTTGGTCACTCAGTTTTGGCCTTCAGAGGGCTCAGCGATGGCGCGACTCGACGCCGACGAGGGAAGCTTTCCCTTTGCACTCGAGCTCGATGCGACGCCCGGGCGAGAGCGCTTCTACGCGGTGTTCGCCGAAGAGCCGCGGCAGCTCGATGCCCTTCGGGCTGCGCTCGAGGCGGCAGGGGACGGGGAGCCGTCCTGGCCGTCCGAAGTGGCGGTTGCAACTACTTGGATCGAGAAGCCGGAGCCGGAGACAAACGATTAACCTTCGCTGCGGGAGCTCAATGCGAGCGGCGTGGAACATGCTGGCACTATGGGCGGTCCTCGGGGCCGCGGTCGCCGTTCCGCGCGCGGCGGAAGCCGGCCGCCGGGTGGCGCTCCTCGTGGCGCATCCCTTCGGAGGTGCGGGTCTCGTGCCCTTGCGCTACACGGAGAACGACCTCGAGCGCATGCGCGAGGTGTTGAGCAGCCTCGGTGGCTTCGACGAAGACGACATCGTGCTTTCCTATGGCGAAGATGCCGATGAAGTCGTGCAACGCTTCTACGAGGTCAGCGATCGGTTGGGAGGGCGCGACGACATTTTCGTTTTCTACTACTCGGGACATGCGAAGGACGGCGCCCTTCGCCTGGGTGAAACCCGCCTCCCGCTGACAGAAGTGAACGATTTGATCGCCGAGAGCGGCGCCGAGCTGCGCATTGGGTTTCTGGACTCTTGCCGCTCTGGCGCGATCACCCGGATGAAAGGCGCCAAGCTCACCGGCGCCGTCCCCATTCGAGTGGATGAAGCGGTCTCGCAAAACGGCACGGTCTTGATCACCGCCAGCAGCGAAAACGAAGACGCGCAGGAGTCCGATGCGATCCAAGGAAGCTTCTTCACTCACTACATGACCAGTGGTCTTCGTGGCGCGGCGGACGAAAACCTAGATGGGGACGTCACACTCGCCGAGGCCTACGGATACGCCTACGCCTACACCGTCTCGCGCACGATCGGGACTCGCGGTGGGGTGCAGCATCCGACCTACCGCTTTGACCTTCAGGGCGCGGGGAACGTGATCCTCACCCGACCCGCCTCGCCGCCGAGCGCCATCGTCTTTCCAGCCAGCGTGTCCGGCTCCTTCATCGTCTTCGACACCCAGCGAAAAGTGGTGGTTGCCGAGCTCGACAAAGAGGCGGGGCAGCCCGCGCGAATCGGTGTGATCCCGGGCGATTACGTCGTGAAGAAGCGCGAGCGCGACCATCTCAGAATGGCGAAGCTCTCCGTTCGCTCCAAAGGAGAGGCACGGGTCGACACCTCGGCGATGGAACGCGTGGAGTTCGACGACGACTACGCCAAGGGAGCCACGATCACCGTGGAGGACGTGCTCACGGGCCCGTCGGAGATGCGCTTGTCCGTCGGAGTCTTGTCTCAGACGTTCCTCTCGTCTCCGATCAGAAACGAGTATCTGCCCAACGTTGTGCTCTTCGCGCTGAGCTTCGACTTTGACAACCTGCTGCGCCGCAATGTCGGCGTCGCCCTGGACCTGGGCTTCGGCGGTGCCGGCTCACAAACGCTGAGCACCACCGATCCGTTTGTAGGCGACATCCAATACGACTCGCGTGTGAACCAGGTCTCCGGGGGGGCGGCCTTGACCGGGCGATTGCCGCTCTATGGCGATTGGCTGACCGCGGCGGCGAGCGTTCGCCTGGGAATGATCTTCATCTCGCGCGAATTCAGCGATGGGTTAGCGCCGAGTCAGGGGCTCTCGACCTTTACACCCGGGCTCGGCGGTGTTCTGCGCGCTCAAATGGCCGATTGGCTGAGTGTGGGAGCGCAGCTGCGCCTGCACTACATGTTCTTCAACGTGGACGACAACAGCTCACTGACCTTCTTGGACGGTGGCTTGCTCGTGTCTTTTCACCTGTGAGGTTTTCCTTTTGCGAGGCTGCGGGGTCTAAAGAAGACGAGGGACCGACATGAGACGATTCATGACCATCGGCGCGATGCTGCTGTGCGGATGCGGCGAGATCACCAACGAGGACCTGGTTTTTCTCGCCGCCGTTCCCACGGCCGAGGAGCTGCAGGTCGTGGTCGAGGAGTCCCAGGTTTCAGCGAGTGGCCAGAGCCTGCAGCAGCAAAGCGCGCAAACGGTAGGCGAGCCTTCCGGGACCTACGCCTCCTTGTCGGGCATCGCCCGAGATCTGAACGCGCACGTCGACTTCATTCTGGATTTCGTCAACGAGCTCGGCCGTGGAGCGGAGCCGACCGAGCGGGGAGAAGACCGCCGGGTTTGGGGGCCCTTTCGGGAGGAGACGGGTCCGGTGTTGCGCTTGGAGATCAGGCGCTCCTTTGTCGATGGGAAGCCGACCTACACCTTCTGTCTTCACGCCGCGCGACCGGAGAGCATCATTGGTGACCCTGAATGTTCGCCGGATCGCCGAGTGACCGACGGGAGCAACGGCTGGCGCGCCTTCCTCTATGGCTCGGCATCGCCTTTGAACGCGGTGGAAGGGGCTCGCACGGGGGAGGGCGTCTTTACTCTCGATTTCGAGGCGGCCCGCGCGGTGGGTACGGAGCTCGATCCCGGCGACGAAGGACGCTTTTCCTTCGAGTATGCCTACGCGGAGGGTGGAGTGGCGAAGGATCTGGACGTGACCTTCACGCCCCGTGAAGAGCCCATTCCAGGTTTGCCGGACCTCTATTGGGCCTATTCCCTCGAACGAGGCGGGGACGTGCGCTTCTACGTCGAGTTTGCCGAGAATGCGGAGGACACGAACCCGCAGAATCTCGAGCTGACGCAGATCGACTCGTGCTGGAACCTCGCGAGTGCGGGGAGAGCGACCTTCACCGTCAGCGAAGGTGACGTTCCACCGACGGCGACCGTTCAGGGGACCGAGTGTTGGGACTCGAGTCGTGCCCAGACCTATCTGCGCTTCCAGCTGGAAAGCATGGTCTTTGAGGTTGGGGATGCCGCCGCGTGCCCGCCCGCGTGCCAGTGAAAGTCGTCACCAGCCCGAGACGACGACCAGCATGATCGTTTCGTGCTGACGATCCGCCCAGCGCGTCTTGTAGGGCACGTCCGTTCCGAGGTCGTAGTCGACGATTCCGCGTTCCTCCAGGCGTCGCATCGTCTCGAGCTGCACCACGTTGCCCAAGGAGAAGCGCTCGTAAGCGGAGTCGAAGCTGAACTGGAGGCCACGATAGCTGTTTCCGAACAGGCCGCCGAGAATGTAGGCGACGTCCTGGCCGTTGTGTCGCGCAAAAGACAGATCGAGCGTGCCCCGCTCGGCGAGTCGGCGGACGATGCGCAGGTAGAGCTCGCGCATGCCCCCTTCGGTGATTCCACTCTGCTCCCGACCTTTCCAGCTGCGGCGCTCCACTTCGAGGATGCGCCTGTAGAGCGCGTCCGGATCCCTAGTCGAGGGGGACACGGTGACGAGCTCGATTCCCGCGTCCTCACAACGGCGCTTGGCGCGCTCGGCGCTTCGACGGAAGTTTCGGGAGCGGCGGGAGAGATAGGCGTCAACGCCGCCGCGGAGGTCGGCGATGTGACGGACCGTGCTCGGCCCTTGACGCAGCTCGAAAAACGGGACGAGCGCGCGCGCCACCTGGGAGAGAAAACGAGAGTTGGGCGTGAGGCCGCACAGAAGCGCCAGGTCGAAGCCCTCGCGCTCGCCGTGCAGGAGCTGGGCTGCGCGTTTGGCGAGGCTGTCGGTCTTCTCACCGACGAGCGGACAGGCCAAACACCAGGCAGCCTCGAGCGGCTGAAGAAACCGTCGTCCGTCGTCGGCAAGGGCGAGGGTGGTGGCGAGATAGCCGTCCTCGCAGCGCCAGATCCGCGGTTGCCGCTCAGGCATGAGGGCGTGGTGCGCCGGCAGGATCCAGTCCGTGGAGGAGCAGAAGCCGTCGATGTCCGGGGTTCGTGCCACCAGACGGTCGAATTCGACGCGTTCCTGGTCGAACTCGCTGAGCGAGAGGGCTTGCCAGGTGTTCTTGTTCGCCGGTCGGTTCAAGGCCCTACCGTTGTCGCACTCGGCGGCGTGCTTCGTCTAGGGCCCGCACCTTGATGCGCTGGTACTCGCCGGCGTTTGCCGCGATGGGCTCAGGCCAGCGCTCGAGGGGGAGGAGGGCCGCTCCGCGGTGCTCGAGCAGGCTTCGCCAGTCTTCGACGCGCTGCTTCAGGTACTCCGAGACGCGCTCATTGCGCAGGAGAACCGGGCCGAAGAGCATTTCGAGCGGATCGGAGGGAGGGGATGCGTCCCGGGAGAAGGCGACCACCTCGTAAAAACGACGTCCGTCGTAGGCC
>CAYXVF010000170.1:0-8186 GCA_964468125.1 uncultured Bdellovibrionales bacterium
GACCTCCACCGGCACCGAGGCCATAGTCGCGCCGCCGAGCGCATCGGGTAGGAGGGAGGCAGCCATGCCATCTAGGTAGTCGGGTTCGTGCGAGGCGAGGAGCGAGCGCAGCTCTGCGAGCAATTCAGGATCGTCGGCGCACTCGCGCGCGACGAACGCATCGCGTTCTTCGGCCGGAAGCTCGATCGCTTCACCAAAGAGATCAAACAGGCGATCGCTCACGCGTCTGCCTCCATCGCACGGCGCAGCCACGCTTGAGCAAACTCCCAGTCGCGCTTGACGGTGCGCTCCGAGCTGTCGAGGGCGGCAGCGGTTTCGGTCACGGTCATGCCCCCAAAGAAGCGGCACTCCACCACCCGGCACGCTCGGGGAGACTTCCCCTCGAGGCTCTTCAGGGCGTCGTCGAGTTCCGCAAGGCGTCCGAGCGTAGCCATGTCGACCGCGAGGCGGTTCTCGTCGAGCTCGAGCTTGGCCTGGCCATCGCCGCGCTTCTGGGCGCGCTGCTCCCGGCCGTAGTTGCAGAGGATCTGGCGCATGGCCCGGGAGGCCAGGGCGAAGAAATGAGCACGCCCATTGAGCCCCAATTCCGCGTGACCCACCAGCTTGAGGTACGCCTCGTGGACCAGGGCGGTGGTGTTCACGGTTTCATTGCCTCGCCAGCGCTGGCGCTGACGGCGGGCGAGCTGCTGTAGCTCCTCGTAGACGCGTGCGAAAACGGTCTCTAGGGCCTGCGCGTCGCCCTCTTCGTGCTGTTGGAGAAGCTCTGTGAGGTCTGAGGTGTCCATGGTTCTCCACCGAAATGGTCCATTCGAGCGGTGAGCTCAAGTCGATTCTTTTTTCAAAATTCGATGGCCCGCTTTCGCCGCGGGCCGTGTGGGTAAGGGCGAAGGGCAATGACGCCCTAAACATCAGGAGAATCGACAATGAAGCGTTTCACCCTTTCTGCTCTCTCCCTGTTCCTCGTGTCCGCGGCCTGCGTCGCCTGTGGGAACGAAAACGACCCGGTGGTCGCCGACGATACCGCGGTTGCGAGCTCAGACCCCATCAGCGTATCGGGCTCTGGCATTCACTACTTCTCAACCCAGGTGATTCACTCCACCGAAATGACGGATACCGGGATGATTCAGCGTAGCACGGACATCGTGGAGCTGACCGGCGACCTCGAGGGCAAGGTGCTCTACCACCCGGTGTCGGTGTTCGACTTTGCCGCCCAGACCCTGGTCAACACCGGTGAGCAGGTCTTCTCGGGGAGCGTCCTGGGCTCGGAGCCGGTCTTGCTTTTCGACAATGAGTTTCGCTTCGATGTGGACCTCACCACTGGGGCGACCATCGGCAAGGTCTTTCTGCGCGAGAGCCAGGATGCGGCCGGCGAGAGCTGGTACGAGTGCAAGCTCGACCTCGTGGGCACCGGCATGACCGAAGCGGGCGACGCCATGGCCGACTACACCGGTACCTGCGTGTCCAAGAGCCGCTAACCCTGAACACCGGCTGCAGCTTGTTGCGGGCGTAGGTCTCTCCGTGGGCCGCGCCCGCTTGCAGCAGGGTCGCAACGCTCGCGCGCTGCTCTTCGATTTGGCGCAGCGCTTCGAGCTTCTTGTCGTGTGATTCCGTTCCCGCCATCAGGCTCATTACCGCATCCAGATGAGCGTCGTGACCTTCGGTCCGCCTCCACGAAATCCACCAAAGGCCTAGGTGTAGTTGCGCGTCGGTGAATCACCGCTTTCGGCCCTTCCGGCAGGCACAACGAACTCCCGATAGCTCGCGGCTGGCGCCAGAATCCCGTGATAGCGCACTTGATGTGCCCGCGGTGGCGGCATCAATGGAACGAGCTTGGCGATGAGCTCGCGCGGCTCGTAGACGACCTCGGTCGTACCGTCCGACCACGCGCGCTTGAGTCCGTAGGCTACGCGCCCATCCTCGAGCTCCCGAAGACGCGGATTGGCGATAGGCGGCCGCGCGACATACCGGCAGAGCTGATTTCTCGCTCACGAATGGGAAACCGGGAAACCGAGCGAAAGCGTGGGAACCCGAGGACTTACCTCGACCTCGCGGGCCACGATGCCGCGCGGCACGCGCACCGTGACTTAGGCGACAGAGTGCAGCTCGGAACGACTCGATGCGCGACAAAACGCGGTTCGGTATCTACTCTCGGACGGCACCTTTCGTCTGATGCCTAGGCTTCACCCATTCGATCCCCCACGCCGCGGGGCACGAGAGCATTCGCCATGCACGCCGCAATCTGACACTGAGTCGCATGACCCCGGATTTGATCTACGATCTAGGCCTAGGCCTAACTCCTGCCAGGGCGCGATCTGCACCCATGGGAAACAGAAGAGCTCGGCCCTGACCTCGTCGGCCAAGTAGAGATCGAGGATCGAGGCGACGCGCCGGTTTGGCATGGTGATCCGGCGCAGTGCGTCCTCTAGGGACGTCACGGGCGGCTGCGCCGTCGTGGTCTGGAAGCTGCACAGCCCGAGCCGCAGATGCAACCCTTCAGGATGAGCTGCGAGCGCCTCCGCGAGTCCCGCGCGAGCCTCCTCGCTCAGCGTATTGGGCGACGCCACTGCCAACTCGCCCGGCTGATGGGCGAGCAGGAACACAAGATCGGCGACCTCGAGAGGCACGGCATTGAACGGCGAAAGATGGGAGATCATCTGCGGCGGCCAGTTCTCCAGCGCTGTGTCCCAGATCGCTGCCGACGCCATCTCAGAGTGCGTCCTCTTGGGTGAGCTCGTTCATGAACTCGGTGAAGCTGTCCGCGATGAGACCGAGTCCGCGAGTGTTGTCACCCTCGCCCCACGGATCCTGCGCGCGCTCACGCGCGTAGACGCGTCCGAAATCGGGGCCGTTGGGGTCGACGTTCATCACAATGTCCTCGATCTCTCCAGAAGCGATCACAATGAATCCGGGAGGGACCAGCACAGAATCGTGGAAGGCGCTCTCGTAGAGCATGCGGCTCTGCAGGGAGACGCTGGAGAGATCTAGCAGGTATTCCACGACTACGACATCGTTGGAGTCCTCGTAGACTGCGATGCAGGCGTTGTCCTCGCCCTCGAAGGTCACGGGCCCACGCCGTGCCATGAGAGCGACGTAGTCTTCTGGGAGGACGACGTCGCCGACCCGGCCGCCGAATGAGACCGAGCCGTCAGCGTTGAAGGGGATCGGTTCAGGCGGCTCGAAGCGCCATGTGTCGCGGACCTTCAGTTCCATGAGCGTCTCCTCAGAATTCTGGCGAGCGGTTCATGCTGGCACCACCTTGGTGGCTCAGGGCTGCGTGCACATCCCCATCGACATATTCGATCGACGTTCCATCAGGCTTGTGATGCCAAGCTCCGCCGCGCGGCGTGTCGCCATATTCAGCCTTGTTGGCTGCCTTCGCGGCCTTAATATCGGTGCGATGCGCGCCGGCCTTGCGCGCTTTATAGATGTCGGCGTCGCGGCTCTTCGTCGGGATTGACTGCATCACTTCAAAGGAGCGCGTCTTGCCGTTAGGGCCTGCAAAGCCTTTCGGCGGGAACCCGGAAAAGTCCGGGATCCCGTCGTTGTCGGGCACTCTCTTGGGATTGCCCGACTCGTCGCGAAACTTCTTAAGCGCGTCGTCGAGAGGGGTGCCCTCCTTCGGCACGAACATCCCGTCGCCGGCGGGCGCGCGCTTGCCGGTCTTGGGGTCGACGAAATCGCCCTTGTCTGCTCCGGGCAGGTCGGTCTCTTTGCACAGGAGCGCGTCCTGCTTGTCTTTACAAGCCTTGGTCGTGCATTTTCGGAACCTGTTCTTTATCTCGTTGCGCCGGGCGCGGAGGCTTTTCATGAAGCCCTTCGCGGTGCTTCCCAAAGCCTCCTCGGCGACCTCGTCAGGAACTTCGTACAGACCCTCGATCTTCTCCGCCGCACCGCGATCGGGGTCGGTAAGAATCTGGTAGAAGCCCGGTGTCATGAAGAAGTTCGGCGCAGGCCTAAAGGGAGCGCTCAACAAGAGGCTCAAACACAACTCTTGGCAATATCTCCAGATTCGGCACCACACGGTAACACGGCGCCAGGCGCCACTGAGCCTATCGGCGCTCGGGGCTATGCGCCACAGGCTCCTAATTATGCAAGGTGTGGAGGGTTCGCCTGGTATCGAGCGAGACCGATCTCGGAGTGCTCAAATTTGACTTACGGGTTCCGGAATTCTTTTTCTAGTTGTTCCATCATGTCAGAAAACGTCCTGCTACCGGCCTCCACTTCGCTATAAAGCTCACCATATCTAGCCACGAACCGTGCTCCTTGATCATCAGCTTGCGTGCGAAGAGCCTCTTCGAGCACGGAACGAGGGTTGGGCGCTTGAAGTCCGTGTGGGTAGCAGCGAACGATAACTTCGGCGGTAGGATTGCGCGATTGATAACGTTCGAGCTGGTCTTGCTGGATGGCCTCTATGTCAAGCTCGTCGACTCGACCGGACGTCTCGACGGAGACACGCTGACCGCTTTGCTCTGACACATTGACGTAGTTGCACGTGATTTTCATTGGCGTCGCTCGGCGCTGTCACCGAGCACGTGTTAGGCGCACCGCTTTCGGAAGTGCTTCGGGTCGTCGACTGCATCGATTTCTCGAACCCGACGCTCTGGTGCGTCTAGGCGTTCGAGCAACTCGCATCGGACGCCATCAGGCCTAACTCGGTTTAGGGTTGCTCTCCGACGGCGCTGGAGCGCTCCACGAGCGCGCCATCCTCGAGCTCAACGATGCGATCGGCGAGTTCCAAAATGCGTGGGTCATGGGTGACCATCACCGTCGTCGTACCCCGAGCGCGTCCGAGGTCGCGCAGAAGCTGTACCACCTGGAGGCCCGTGACCTTATCGAGCGCAGCCGTCGGTTCGTCAGCGAATACGATTTCCGGATTTGCGACCAACGCCCGTGCGACCGCGACTCGTTGTTTCTGCCCCCCGGAAAGCTTCGACGGTAGATAGTCAAGGCGGTCTGCGAGCCCGAGCAATCCGAGAACGTGCTCAGCCGCCACGCGCTGTCGCTCCGGTTCGCCGCGACCGTGGACCTGTAGCGCCATGAGCACGTTTTGGCTGGCCGTGAGGCTATCGTGCAGGTTGTGCGCCTGAAAAATAAAGCCCACGCGTCGACGCAGCGCCTCGAGCGTCTGCATGTCGGCCCCGGCGAGCTCCGTCCCCAGAACCTGCACACTGCCCGACTGCACCTGACGAAGGCAGCCCATGAGTGTCAGCAAGGTGGTCTTGCCCGAACCCGATGGACCCATGAGAACGATTAGCGAGCCGCGCGTGACGGTCAGGTCGATACCATAGAGCACCTGCTTACGCGCTTCGCCTTCGCCGAAGGCGTGATCGAGGTTGCGCACGACGATCGGCTCCATCAGAACAAATCCGCTGGGTCTGCCGCCTTCAGGCGACGAATCGCGAGCATGCCCGACACCGTGCAGGCCACGAGCGTTCCGAGGAACACCAGGACCGCGCGTTCGGGGGTCATGAACACGGGTACGTTCGCGTTGCGAACTAGCCCGTCATAGAAGAGCTGTGCCAGGAAGACCCCAGGCATGAACCCCAAGACTCCGAGAATGAGGGCCTCTTCGACGATGATGCCCAGGAAGAATCGATGGGGGTAACCCATCGCCTTGAAGGTGGCGTATTCCGCGAGATGGTCCGCCACATCGGTCGCGAGCACCTGGTAGGCGATGACGATTCCGACGAACACCCCGATGAGCACACCAAAACCAAAAATGATGCCGGTAGGGCGATCCTTCAATTGTACCTTTGCTGCGGTGGCCATCGCCACTTCGATCGGTGCGACTTTCGCGTTCTCGGAACTAAGGAGGGCCTGGACTTCGGCTGCGACCTCCTGGCGGTTCGCGCCAGGAGCGACGCGTAGGAGCACGTGACTCGGGGCAGCCGATGAGCGATTCGGCACCAAGCGGAAGAAAGTCTGCTCGCCGACGAGCAGGCCACCGTCCCCACCGAAGCCTCCGCCTAGCGTGAAGGTGCCGACGGAACGCAAGCGTCGACCCTGGATCTCGAACGGCACCGGTGAGCTCGGGCTGGCGTTGCGAAAGCGCGTCATGTCCACAAATCGCGTGTCCGCGTCGGTCAGAGCCGTGTCCGACATGGATAGGAGCTCGAGCTCGGCCTCTAGGTCGTCACGGAAGAAGCTGCGATGATGAGGCGCGACCGCGTAGAGCGCGAGAACCGAGGTTTCGCCGTTGTCCGTGAGCCATGCACTGCGACCGACGTAGAGTGGGGCTCCGTCGGTCACCTGTGGGTGTGACAGTGATTGGTAGAGCCTTGCGCGCGGCAGGTTTGAGCCGTCGTCGAGCCCGTCCGAGTCGATGGCAGAGACCAGCAAGAGATTGCGGTCGAAGAGGCGGTAGGGCCTGAGCACGGTCTCTTCGAGCGAGCCGGACAGTCCAAGCTGCACGAACACGAGAACGTCGGCAAAGGCGACCCCGGCGATTGCCGCCAGGAGCCGGGCGGGGTTGTGCCGTAGCTGGAGCCATCCAATGGGTAAGCGCCCGAGGAGCTGAGTCAATGCCCGGATCACGGCGGAGACTCGAGCTCAATGTGAGCGATCACCTCCAGGCCGACGAAGCGGGCGGCTCGAGGCCTGGACGGCTCGTCGATGTCTACCCAGGCCTTGACGACGCGCGCGTCGACGTTCGCCGCCGGGTCGGTGCCGGTGAGGGACTGGCGGCCGACCTCGAGGCCCATCCGACGGATCGAGCCGGTGAGTGGCGCTTGAAGCACCGGCGATTCGAGTCGGACGGTCTGGCCGACCGAGAGCCTTGGCACCGCTTCTTGGTAGACCTCGATCTCAGCTTCCATGCGGGACAGGTCCGCGAGGGTGAGCAGTGTGCCCGAAGGCGCACGCTCGCCTGGTCGCACGAGGATCGACAGCACCGTTCCCGAGGACGGGGCGAAGACCGTCGCGTTTCGCAGCTCGACCTCGGCCCGGGCGAGCTCGGCGCGCGCGGCTTCGAGGTTTTGCTCGGCGAGCCGAATGTCTGCCCCACCGAGACGCGCCGCTGTCGCCTCGGCGCGTCGAAGCTCGGCGGCGGTCTTCTCCGCCGTCGCCTGTGCCGCCTCGAGCTCGGCTGGAGAGATCGCATTGTGCTCGTACAGAGCTTTTTGACGCGTGAGATCGCTCTTGGCCTTCGCGGCCGCGGCGCGCGCGGCTTCGATGGAGGCGCGACCTTCTTCTTGTCCCACGCCCACGTCGCGTCGCGCCTTGGCGAGCGCCGCCTCGGACACCATGACCGCGCGCTCGGCAGCGTCACGGGCTGCGAGCAGCTGCGGGTAGGTATCGAGCACGACGAGGGGAGCATCGAATCCGACCTGGTCGCCCTCTTTGACCAGGAGGTCGAGCACCCGTGGCGCTGATGCCGCGGTGGGCCCCGCAACCTGGATCACCCGTCCGACCGGTTGCAGCCGACCGAGGGCCACGACGCCGTTCGAGAGCGGCTTCTCCTCTGCAGGGGGTGGCGCGGGAACCGCGATCGGCTCGCGAAAGGCGCCGCCCCCAGGCTCGAGGCCCGTCAACGCGAAGAATGCCCGAAGCGCAGGCCCCTGGATGTACATCCCGCCGATCGCTCCGACGAGGAGCAGAGCAACGGCAGCACCGATCAATACAAACGGTGACGAGCGGCGTCGCGGCAGGGGAGGAGCAGAATCGATGCCAGGTTTGGCGAGCGGGAGGATGGGCTCGGAAGGTTCCACGGGCTTCGTTCCCTTGGTGCAGCTGGGTGTCTACTCTTGCTCGCAATCATGGCGCGAGCCTCGTGGGGTGATAATCACGCCTCTCGAATCTGACGCAGCCGTTGAGTGGCGGATCCGAGGGTTCCCGCCAACTCGACCCAAGAAACAGTCGGATACCGAGTCGATCACCCAAGCAACGCGATCCCGGATAACGTGCTTCTCATTCCGAATCCAGCTCGCAACGGAGATGAATTCGCGGCCCTATCCCGGATCGATCACCAGAAGTGATTTGAGCTAGGCCTTTAGGCCTTAGGCCTGCAGAATTCGGCAGTTTAGAAGCGATCTTGTCTGGAGAAAAGAGAATGAAGCTTAGTCCTATCATCTTTTTAGCGACGCTATCCTTGTCCTTGTGTTGCTGCGTACACGCCCCCGCGCAAATTCAAACAGGAGATGAAGCGGGCTCCAATGCCGCAGTCAGTCATTCCACTCCGCGATTCCCAC
>CAYXVF010000171.1:0-4322 GCA_964468125.1 uncultured Bdellovibrionales bacterium
TGTTTTCGAGACGCGTCGATGAGAACTGTCCACAGAACTGGGGCATAGGCATGGTTGTGCCGTGGATTCGCGTGTCCGCCCAGCGTGTCTCCCAGCGATCGAGATACGCTTGTGCCTCCTTGAGGCTCTCGATACGAGCGACGACCAAAGTCGCGGTACGCCGTCAATGTCCTCAGCCAAGCACTCTTTGGCCGGTTTTGCGGTGATCTTCTATGGCCGGATTTGGGTGATCACCGAGGCCCGGCTGGCGAGCCTTACGCAGCAAACGAAGTGCATGTTTGCGGTGCACCCCGCTTGTCCTGCAAATCTCGTCCAGAATCTCCGATTTCTCCCGACGACTACTCGCTGCGTCGTAGCGTCGCTGTATCGCGCCTACGTACTCCTGAATCGCTCCAGAACTCATCATGGCCCCATATTTCGGGCCAGCTCGGTAACCAGGAATTGTGAGTCAACGATTCGCTAAATCTGGCGCTTCGGTAACCTTAATTGTGAGTCAATTCGGATTCCGATCGGAGATGCAACGACACGCAACCTTTTCTTTGTAGGCGCCGATACCTCACGAACCACACGCATTCCGGCGTGTGTTCCCCCCAAACTCTTCAACCGACTTCGGAGGCTCACCCATGGCTTCGCCGCGCCACGCGAAGCGTCGCATCGATCCATCTAGCGCTCCTGGGGGGAGCTCCGCGGACCGATCCGTGCTGCGCACGCCGAGGGTGCGACCCAGGCCGCCGGTCTACGCTCTTTGCCAACTCTATCCGCACACCCGGACATTCTTCCGCGGGCACTGAGCTTTCGATTCGCACGCACGCGGACTGTCGGACAGGGCTGCTACGACCTCTTTCCCTGTTCAACACGAGTCGGGGCGAGTGCCCTGTGAGTCCGGAGGAAGACATGAGCGAAACCCGTCGCAAGTCCCGCAGCGAAGTCGAAATGGAAGTTCAGCTCGAGCAGCTCGACCCGGCGAGCCCGCGCTACGAGGTTCTCCTCGCCGCACGTGACTTCAAGGCGTCGTGGATCGCGCTCGGCGAGAAGCTCACCAAGGTACGGGAGAGCAACGCCTTTACCGCCTGGGGCTATTCGGATTTCGAGACCTATTGCCGAAGGGAGTTGCACATCAAGCGCGATACGGCGAACAAGCTGACCCGAAGCTACGCTTTCTTGCGCGATCACCAGCCGAATGTGCTCGAGAGCCCGTCCCAGGCGCGAGAGCTGCCGCCTCTCGACGTCGTCGACCTGCTCTCGCGGGCGCGGGAGAAGGCTACGGTGAGCGACGAGCAATTCGATGAGATTCGACGCGATGTCTTCGCCGAGGACCAACCGCCGCCGTCTCGCGCCGCGGTGGTCAAGCGCTTTCGCGAGGTGGACCCAGACGCCTTCAAGACGCCGAAGAAGCCAGCGGTCAAACCCGGGGATGGCGGCCCGGCGGAGGTCAAGAAAGCGCTGCTCCTAGCGGAGCGTCTGGGGACGGTTCTCGAGGCCCTGACCGTGAGCGATCACTCGAAGGGAGCGGTTCAGAGCCTCGTCGCCGAGCTCAAACGAATGTTCGAGAACGCCGCCGATGCGCCGATGAAGAAGAGCGCCTGAGCCGCGTCTCAACTCCCATGCGTCGGCTTCTCTTCCTCGCCGTCTTTCTGGTTCCCTCTCTCGCATCGGCCGATGCGGGGGACTTGCAGCTGGAGCTCGCGGGGGGCTACCGCACCCGGAGCTTGGCGGATGTGCTCGTCGGGGGGACGATCGGCCTGAGCGACTTTTTCGCAGCACGGGCGCGCGTCGGAGCTCGATTGGGGGACCAGCCGCTCGCCGGTCGCCTCGAGCTGACCGTTGCTTACGCTTTTGATGTGCTGACGCTCGTGCCCGAGCTCTCCGCCGGCGTCGCGCTCGATGTGGACGAAGTGGATGCGATCCTCACCGGCCTCGCGTTCCTTAGCCTGCGCCGCTACGTTAGTCGGGACGGTTTTGTCGCCCTTGAGCTCGGCGGCGAGCTGGGCCCTGATGACCGAGCCTTTCTGGCTCGTTTGGTTTGGGGTTTCTAAATCCTTCGAATCTCTTGAGCTTTTCGAGGGCCCAGGCGCAGTCGGCGGTGGCGAGTGCGTGTTGGCACTCGGTGGCCCACTCTGCTTGGCACTCCTCGCGCTAGAGTGCTGCTCGCAGCTCTTCGAGAAGGTCCCGGAGCCGGGCCTTGAGAGGAATGATCTCCGCCTGTCCCGGCGCGGTGAAAGCCCGACGGTAGAGGTCCTTTTGTGCAGCGTTTAGGGCCACTTGCAGCTCTTCCTGCTCGGCTCCGGCGGCGAGGAGGGCTCGGCTCAAACCCAGGAGCCCAAGGCGTAAAGCGGTGTCTGCGTCGGCCACCAATTTTTCTTCCATCGACTTTGGTGTGTCCGGGAGCCGCTCCAAGGCGCGTATGAGACCCCGAATTCGAGCGTTTCCCCAGCCTTGCTCGACGAACCAAGCTTCCACGCCCACTCGAGTCTGGTGCGAAGAGCGAATTTCCTTTTCCACTGCGTAGAGCGTCCCCATCGCGAGGAGAAGGTCGCCATCGAGTGGCTCTTCGATCTCCTTTTGCCATTTAGTGACAAGAGCCGCGATTCGATCCGCGTGATCCTCCCGGAGAGAAGGGAGCTGCTTACGATAGAAGGGAGCGGCCAGCTCTTTGAGTCCAAAACGGTCCATGCCACTCAGCTTCCCTTTTTGACGACTCGATGTTTTTCTTGTTGCAAGGATCTGATCCTTGAGTAGTCTGAAAGAAGGGGTTGTCGTTCAACGAGGAGTCTGTTTCGATCCGCATGAGAAGTACACGTTTGATCCTGAGCAGCAATCTTCGAGAGTTTTTCAGGGACGAAATCACAGGTGCCGCCGATTCACTCGGTTTCGATCTCGACGATTTCCTCGAATACTACGTCGTCAATCTTCTCTGCGATTTCAGCCGTTCCGACCAATCGCCCACTCCGGGGGAGGAGCCGCTCGCCTTCATTTACAAGCGTGCGGTCGAGGCAGCCCCTGCTGAACGCATTGGCCACCTCAAGGAGTTGGGCGACCTATCGCTCTACATCGCGGGTTTCTTCACCGAGTTCATCGAACGATCTCTCGTCGATATCGAATACTACATTTCGATGGGTGGGAGTGCGTACGCAAACCTTTCTGATCTCCTCGGCGCGCAGCCGAATGGCGACACCTTTGCGGAGATCTACACGGGACTCGCGGATCGGTTTCCGGAACTCGTCGATCTGCTGAACGAGGTGAACGACCGTACGCGCGAGACCGAGCAAGACGCAGAGTTGCTACGACTGTACGACCGCTGGAAGCGTACGAAGAGTCAGCGCATCGAACGCAAGCTCACCGCCCGCGGTTTGATTCCGGTGGACTCTGGCACGGCGGAATTCGTTCAGTGAGAGCGCTTCGACGTTTGCAGCACACGCTCGAATCTCTTCATGATGTCGATGCCGGTGCCTGCGTCACTCAGTTTATCGTGGACGACGGCGTGCGAGAGGCGTTACCCGGCGCCAGAGAAGGACTTCCTGAACAGCTCTTCATTCATGAAAACGACGAAGCTCTGGACCTCGCCCTCTACCTCGACGAGGGAATGCTCGAGCACGTGGAACGTGACCCCCCCTCGCGACGCCTTCACAGCGGCAATTTTGAGCCCTTTTGTGTCGTGCTCGAAGGGGTGAGTCATTTTGTGATGCTTGCCTGGCGGACGCAGCAAGAGCGGCCGGTGAGTGGCCTTGAGCTTGAGATTCAGGCGGAGGTCGACAAGTTCGTGGTTTCGTGGCTGCTTCTGGCGGAGCAGGGGGTCGCGCTGCGCTCCAGTGCGCATCTCTTACGTCGACGTTTGTTCGAGCAATGGTCTTTGAGAGACGACGTCGCGGACGACGAGGTCGATCGCTATCAGCACGCGACGCGCTACGCCGCTTCTTTCTGTCGGGAGCTCTCTCACGCTCGCGGCCCGCGGGAAGTGCGCTCTCGCGTTCGCGAGTACTATCGCACCGGCCTCGCCGAGAAGGTGCGGCGATTCGAGCGACGCCGGGCGGCCTGAGCCGGGTTCCGCCGAGGTTCCTTGAATGCCGGGACAGTCCGGTGCCATAGAGGGACCCTCAACCGAGAGGCTCTATCATGCGTCGATGTCTTCCCGTTCTTGCTTCGACTGTTCTCGCGCTGGGTCTGCTCGCCTGTGGATCGGACGGCACCTCCGGGAACGATGAGTCGAGCACTCCGACGGACAACGGCAATTCGAACGACAACGCCAATTCGAACGACAACGCCAATACGAACGACAACGCCAATACGAACGACAACGCCAATACGAACGACAACGCCAATAC
>CAYXVF010000171.1:4422-8137 GCA_964468125.1 uncultured Bdellovibrionales bacterium
GAACGACAACGGCAACACAAACGACAGCCGCTGGCCGATCGAACGCGTGACGGTTGGGAGCGGCAACGTAGAGAGTGACGCCAACGCCAATACGCTCGCGTTGTCACAGACCGGGCGCTATGCGCTCTTTCGGTCGCCCGCCTCAAACGTATCGACCCCCGCGCCGGTGGGAGTCGGACTATTCCGTCGAGACCGGGAGACCGACACGACAATCCTGGTGAGCTTGAACGATTCTGATGCTGCGATGGGCACCCTGGACTCCGTGGGCATCTCCGATGACGGCCAAACGATCCTCTTCGAGGGCCGGCGGGATGATTTCGACGGCGACATTAGCTCCGCCAAGTCGCTCTTTGTACGCGATGTGGTTGCGGGGACGACGGAGCTCGTCGGGCTCACCGACGACGATGCACGCGTCATCGGCGATGTCGATGACGGCGCACTTTCCGGCTACGGCACGGTCGTGGCGTTCACTTCCTCGGGGCTGAATCTTCCAGCCGACAACGGTAAGGATCACCTCTATCTCCGAGATCTCATGGCGGACAGCACGACTCTCGTGTCGACGGTCAATGGCAGTTTATTGAACCAGGCATCTCTTCGTCCTCAGCTCGACGATGACGGCGACCGGGTGGTCTTCGAATCCCAAGCGACGAATCCAGAGCTCGGCTCGAACGGGCTCAGACAGATCTTCCTGGTTGAGTTCGGCAACGACCCGGTCCTCATCAGTGCCGACGATATGGGCACGCCCGGCAATTCGATTTCCCAGTATCCGGCGATTTCTGGCGATGGTCGCTATGTCGCCTATCACAGCACGGCGGACAATCTGGTGGATGGGGTGACGGATGGTCAACCGCACCTGTATCTTCACGATACGCAGACCGGCGCGACCGTCGTCGCGAGCGTTGACGACGGCGGTGCGGTGGTCAGCGCTACGCCGGAGCCACCGGGGATCTCGGACGACGGGCGCTACCTGACCTTCGTGACCACCGCGGTCATCGGCGACGACGTTGATGGCCAGGCGGATGTCTATCGCTACGACCGCGTCAGCGGGACCTCGGAGCGCGTGAGCCTGCGCTACGACTTTGGCGACCCGGCCATCAGTAGCCTCGAGGGGACGCTTTCCGGCGACGGTTACGTCGTCGGCTTCCTCACCCCGTCCCTCGGCATGGTCGAGGAACAGGTGGAGCAATACAACGAAGGCTACGTGGTGACGTTCCCGGCGGACTGACGGCGTCGCGGCCGCGCGCCCGCCGCCGCACGGGTCCTCGTTCAAGGGCCTACATCGCCGCTCGCATTGTTGGAGTAACTGTTACCACTTTCATTGAAGGTGCCCTCCGCGCAGACGCCCCAGCCGGCGCTGTGGCGTTGCCTACCGCTGCCAGTGCTCCGCCCTGCACATTGCTCCCACCCCCGCTGTTGAGTCGGAACGAGGCGCCGGCAGAAATCGTGATCTCCGCGTCGACGTTGGCGATTCCTTCCAGCCAGTAGGGCGCGTCCAGTGCGGCCCAGGTGCCATTTGCATTCGCGGTGCCGCCGACGACGTAGACCGCATCGATTCCGTTCCCCCCGAGGTACTGACCCGAGCCGTCGAGGCTCGCCATGTGCATTGGCGCGATGCGTAAGGCCGCGTCGCCGTTGCCACTGAAGCGGTTGGCACCGACGGCGGCGAAAACTGCGCCGTCTTCCACGTATGCCCCGAGACCGGCCGAATCGCGAACCGTCGAATTGCGGAGCTCGAGTTTACCGCTGCCATCCAACGCGATATTCGCGGGGAAGACCGAGGTTTGGGCGGTGCCACCTGCGTCCGAAATCTCCGCGTGCTCGAAACGGTTGTCGACGCTCGCCGAGGCGATTCGAATACCGCGCCGAAACGCCGGGCTCTGCGCATCGCCCTGGATCCGGACCGGCGCCTCTGAGGTGCCATTCAGTGTTAGACTGCCTCCTCCGCTGACGTCGTCCGCGACATTCTCCTTCATGCACAGGACCGCGCCCGCTTCGACGGTCATGGGAATGTCGACGAACAGGTTCGTGCTTACGATGTAAGCGGCGTCTCCTGGTACCAAGAAGGCACCGGAGGTTGGGAGCTCGGGAAGCGGGCCTGCGGTGGCGCAGCTCACCTCGCCGCGGTCAGGGTCGGCGACCGAACGTGCCAGGACGAATTCTCCAGCGGCCTGGAAGTCGTAGGCTCTTCCGTCAAAGGTGTCGAGGTGCGGGTCGCCTGAGGTCTTTGCGCCGCCGACGAAGAACGATTTTGCCGCGCCGCCATCGACGCTGGCGTCGCCCGGAGCCGCGTTGAAGGCGGCGGTGACGCCATCGATCGCGCCCCCCATGACCGCATCCCGGTTTGGGTTCACGAGACTCTCCACCGCTTTGCCCGCGAAGTACGCGCCAACGCCGGCCACGATCAGCGTGCCCCCGATTGCGGCACCACTCGTGATCACCTTGGCGGCGATCAACGATCCGGCGATCGCCATCGCCGAGCTCACCGCGCCCACGAGGTGCCAACCCGCGTCTGCACCCTTCAGCTTGTCCGTCGTCGATCGACAGCTCATCGCGTCGCGGGAGGTCAGCAGGCCGTCTTCGGCGGAGTCCGCTCCGGCCGCCTCGCACTGGCGGGCCTGAGCATCGGCGACGTCGAGCCACGCGAAGTCGTTGGGTGCGGTGGTGAAGCGTTGCCAGGTGGCGTCGTCGAGCTAGCTCTCGAGGCCCTCGCTCGCGATCCAACCACTCGCGTCGTTGACCTCGCCATCAACCACGAACGGAAAGCACTCCGAGCTCCGCGAGGGATCGAAATCGAGCTCGGTGGTGATGGTGCCGAGGTCGCCGCAGGCGTCGTCACTCAGATCGAGCGTGAGCGCCTCTGCGTCCACGCTCCAGGCGTACTCGGCGATCCCGGTCGCGTCGGTCGTCTCCGTCGACGCGGAGGCCTCGCCGATGAGCTCGGGGTCACACTGAGCGTCTGGAATGGTGTAGTCGGGACGGCTCGCCTCCAGGAGGATCTCCTCCGGTTCGTCGTCCGAGGCGCAGGACGCGGCGAGCACGAGGGCTCCGAACAGCAGAATCGAGCGCTTCATGGGGTCACCTCCGTGAGGACGCGCAGGTGGTCGAGGTCCGCGCCAGAGCGGATCCGTAGGGTGCGACGGTCTTCGCTGAGCTCGAAGAGGTCGATCCCGAGCTCGAGGCTCCGCCCGTTTCCGGCGGCGTGCGGGGAGCGCAGCGGTCGGTGGGGGCGGCCGCGGTCGGTTCGACCGCCACCCCGTCGATGCGAAGCTCCGCCTCTCCGCGGCCATAGAAGGCGATGCGTCGGTCTCCGACCCGCACCGCGACCGCGGTGGTCCAGGTCACGTTGCCGCACGCGGCGATCGGGCTCACCCGGGGTTGGGTGCGAAACTGTACTTCCAGCGGGAAACCATCGGTGGCCCGGGTGAGGACGAACTCGCCGCCGCCTTGGAAATCGTAGGCGTGCCCGTCGAGGGTCGTGAGGTGGGGGTCCCCCCAAGCGTTGTTTCCACCGCCACCACCGCCCTGGTCCCAGTCGCTTGCACTGTGGTCCCCCGGGCCGTTGATGCCGAGCGCTTGCCGCAGCACCGGCGCACCTCGCCGACTGCTCGGGTTGACGCTGCAGTAGGCGATCTGGCGTCGCCTCCTATCAAATGCGCCTTCCGACGTAGTCGAGCACGTCTTCGACCGAGAGAAGCTGCAATGCGTTGCTAACTCC
>CAYXVF010000172.1:0-7760 GCA_964468125.1 uncultured Bdellovibrionales bacterium
ATTCGGTCGACATTGCGCTGCAGCCACCAGCGCATAGCAGCAGGTCGATTTCTCCGCTCCGCTTCTCTCGGAGAATGGCAGCAGGTCGATTTCTCTTCTCCTCGGAGAATGGCAGCAGGTCGATTTCTCTTATTTCTCTTTTTTCTCTTCGGAGAATGGCAGCAGGTCGCTTCCGGAGAATGGCAGCAGGTCGATTTCTCTTATTTTTTTTACGCCAAAATCCGCCACATCGAGATGTCCAAATCCGCGTAGTCCCGGTACGGATCAAAACCATTCTCCTCGCCGATCCGCTCGAAGTCACTTCGCGAAAATTCATAGATGTGCGTGAGCCGCCACTCACCGGTGACCGGGTGCCGCTCCTCTTGGCGACTGACCAAGCGCCCGGACTGGCGCTCGCTGCGTTTCGGCTCCTGGCCGGTCTTGCTCTCCACGCGCCAGCGAAAGCGCTTGGCGAGACGATTCTTGAACAGGTACTGCGCGATGAGGATGCTCGAGTCGAAGTAGCGCAGAAGGTTTCGGTCCGCGGGGTCCGGAAAAGCCAGGTCGATCTCGCGCACCGGATCGTTCGGCGTGTCCCAACCGAAGTCCACCACGAACCCGACCGGGCGCCCCTCCTCCAAGGTGCGAAAGACGTGGTAGCGAACCGGCTCGTTGCGAACCTCGTCTCCCCGAGTCAACCTGAGATGGTCCGAGTCGAAGAGCTCCTTCGAGGGGGCATCGCGAAGCCCTAGGGGTACGTGAATCGCCGGCGACTGAAGGGCCCCAAAGATGTACGCACGGTCGTTCGGGCACGGGCGGCCGATTGACATGGTGCGTCCTCGAACCGTCTTGCTCATCTTCTCCTCCTGCCCCGTTGTACCGGATGCGCAAGAAACTCGCGAAACGGCGCTGACCCGCGCAAGATGGCGTCATGCTGATCGTTGCCGCTTTGATTCTCGCCGCCCCGCTCGTCGTGATCGACGCCGGCCATGGTGGCGACGAACACGGCGCCAAAGGCTCCTGCGGAGTCCTCGAAAAAGACGTCGTCCTCGCCATCGCACAGGAGCTCGCTGCGGTCTTAGAGTCAAGCGGTCACGCTCGAACCGTCCTCACCCGCGAGCGAGACGTGGACGTCCCCCTCGAAGCGCGCGCCGAACTCGCGAACGACCTCGGCGCGACCCTCTTCATCTCCATTCACGCCAATTCGAGCCCAAACCCGAAGAACGCAGGCGTCGAGACCTTCTTCCTGTCCCTCGACAGCGCCAAGAAGCAGCATCGAGCGCTCGTCGCGCGCGAGAATCGCGGACGTGACCTCGACGCTGCGCTCGGGAGCGACCCGCTCGATGCGATGCTGCAGCGTCTCGCCCTCGAAGCCTCCCACCATGAGAGCCAACGTCTGGCCCTCCGGCTCCACGAGGAGTTGGCCCGCACGACCGCCCATCGGGCCCGCGGCGTGATGCAGGCGCCCTTCATCGTGCTCAAGGGCGCGAAGATGGCCGCGGCGCTGGTAGAGGTCGGTTTCCTCACCCATCCGAAGCAGTGCCGCCGGCTCGCTTCCGTCGAGCACCAGCGAAAGGTCGCGCGACGCCTCGCAGGGGGCATCATCGCCCACTTGAAGCACGCGTCCTCCGAGGTGGCCTTGACAAGGTAGTGGTCGCGAGGGAGACGGTGCGCATGCCGAGACGAGCACCCCACGAATTGCGTCAGGTGCGGATGACCCCGCACTACATCATTCACCCCGAAGGCTCGGTCCTAGTCGAATTCGGCGAGACCAAGGTGCTGTGCACCGCGAGCGTAGAGGACCGCGTGCCGAAGTGGATGGCGGGCAAGGGCTCGGGCTGGGTCACCGCCGAGTACGACATGCTGCCGCGAGCGACGACGTCCCGAAAAGAGCGCGACGCGCGCAAGGGCCGGATCAACGGCCGCACGCAAGAGATCAGTCGCTTGATCGGTAGAGCCCTGCGCGCGGTGGTCGACCTCGAAAAACTCGGCGAGAACAACGTCACGATCGACTGCGACGTGATTCAAGCAGACGGCGGGACGCGCACCGCGTCGATCACCGGCGGCTACGTTGCCCTCGCCCACGCCGTGGCGCTCCTTGAGTCTCAGGGCAAATGCAAAGCCAACGCCCTGCGCGACCACGTGGCCGCCATTTCCGTGGGGATCATCGAGAACGAGCTCCAGCTCGATCTCGACTACCGCATGGACTCGAACGCCCAGGTGGACATGAACGTCGTCATGACCGGCGCTGGCCAACTCGTGGAGGTGCAGGGGACCGGCGAGGGACACAGTTTTGCGCGTGTGCAACTCAATGGCATGCTCGATCTCGCTTACGGATGCCTTCCGACTCTGGTCGAGATTCAGAAGAAGGCGATCGCGACCCCACTGTCCGCTGAGAAAGTGACGATCACGGCGTGAATCGGTCGGGAGCGCCAGCGAACGAGCTCTGGATGGCCACGGAGAACGCACACAAGCTACGCGAAGTCCGTGAAATGCTAGAGCCGTTGGGCTACCACGTCCGAGGCGTCTCCGATGTAGAGGGCTACTCGGTCGCAGAGGATGGAGACACGTTCGAGGCAAACGCGCTCAAGAAAGCGCGAGTCCTCTCCGAGCTCACCGGTGCCCCCGCCTTTGCTGACGATTCCGGAATCGAGGTCGATGCTCTCGACGGCAGACCGGGTGTTTATAGCGCGCGCTACGCCGGCGTAGAGGGCCCCGAGCAGGACCGGGCCAATCTCGAAAAACTGCTCGCTGAGCTCCGTGATGTATCTCCGGAAAAGCGCACCGCACGCTACGTCTGCGCCCTTGCACACGTCATCCCGGGCGAGTCTCCCCGCGTGTTTCGCGAGACACTGGAAGGCGTGATCGCAGACACTCCACGCGGAACCGGTGGCTTTGGCTACGACCCCATCTTTTTCCTGCCCGATCGAGGACTGACCGTCGCTGAGATTTCGGCCGAGGAGAAACACGCAATCAGTCACCGAGGTAAGGCCGTTCGCGCCTTCGTAGGGAGCTTGAGCGCCCGGTGAAGGTGTTCATGACGGGAGCGACCGGCCTCATCGGCCGCGCCATACGCCACGCACTCACCGACCGCGGCGATGAAGTGTTCGCTCTGACCCGTGGCCCCCGCCCCCCTGCATCCAGAACACACTGGGTGATCGGGACGCCGACCGCCGTGAGCGAATGGGGACCGGCGGTGTCGGGCTGCGACGCGGTGATAAACTTGGCCGGTGAGCCCGTCGCTCAACGCTGGACGCGCAAGGCGATGGAAAGGATCGTCCAAAGTCGCGTAGGTGTCACCACCGCGCTTTATCATGCGATCGAAGCTGCCACTGAGAAGCCTCGGGTCCTGATCAGCGCATCCGCGGTGGGCTACTACGGAACCTCCGAGGGCGAGACGTTCGATGAGGGCAGTCCAAATGGCACGGGATTCCTAGCGCGGGTCTGCAACGAGTGGGAGAGCGCAGCGATTCGAAGCGAGCGTCTTCTGCGTGTCGTCCGCACCCGCTTCGGTATCGTGCTGTCTCGCGACGGCGGCGCTCTTCCGAAGCTGGCTGTCCCCTATCGCATGATGATGGGAGGGCCTCTGGGAGGAGGACGCCAATGGATGAGCTGGATCCACATCGAAGACGCTGTCCGGCTCGTGATTTTCGTTCTGCTTCATGAAGAGCTCGCGGGGCCACTCAACGTCACCGCGCCGGAACCGGTCCGCAACGCGGAGATGAGCCAAGAGCTCGCAAAGGCGTTAGGAAAGCCGAACATCATGGGTGCCGGAAAGGTCTGGATGCGGACCTTTCTGGGGAAGATGGCCAAGGAGACCATTCTCGAGGGGCAGCGTGCCTTACCCACAGTGGCGCTCGAGCACGGCTTCGAGTACGGCTTTGCAACCCTCGAGGCGGCGCTCGGAGAGCTCTACCCGTGAAGCGCGTCGTCGTTGGCGTCACCGCGGCGATCGCTCTTGCCGCCGCGGCCACATGGGGCCTCTGGAGCACGAATCAGGCACCGACGCCACACGGTGATCTCGCGCCCCGGGGAAACGTCGTGCCAGTCGTGAGCGGATCAGTCGTCACCTATCTCATTGCACCAACAGAGGGACCGGTCGTTTTGGTCAACAGCGGCGACGATCCGACCGCGGCAGCGATCTTAGCAGAGCTGAAGTCCATGGGCCGTTCGCCACGCGACGTTGCCGCAGTACTCCTGACGCACGGGAGCTACGATCACTGTGCGGGACTCGAGCATTTTCCCGCGGCGCGGGTTTACGCATCCAGCGACGATCTCGATCTGATCGACCACGTGCGCAGAATTCGGTCATCGGTCCCTCGCATCCGCATGCGTCTCTTTGGGCGCCCGGAACGACCGCGCCGCACCCGGACGGTGCTTCCGGGCGAAGTCTTGCGCATTGGGCCAACCGAGCTCGAGTGCATCGGCCTACCAGGGGTGACGGAAGGTTCTGTCGCCTATCGGTGGGAATCGATGATCTTCGTCGGCGACAGTTTCTGGCCAGGACCCGCGCTTCCCTCGCCCTTTTGGCTCGAAGACGAAGACGCCTTACGTGCAACCCTACCCCGCCTCGATCGCTATGACGCCAGCTGGCTCGCGACCAGCCGCCAGGGCTTCATCGAGAAGCCTGAGAAGGTCCTTCGGTGACGGGTTGAACGGCAACCACCGCTGGAACGGGCCGGCGCAGCGCCCCCGCCCCCGCATCGAAGACTTCGCTCCCCGACCCATACTGCCCATAGAGACTCATCGACACGTCGCCGGACTCGAGTGACACCTGGGATTCGAGTCCGCCGTCGAGGTTCATCGCCCGAACGACCCCGAGATCAGACTCCACCAACCAGCGCCCGAGATTCGCGAGGGTAACCGCGCCTTCAGTCATCACGAGCATCATTCGCCCCTGATTGTCCTGCGCCACGACTGTGCGACAGGCGGTGCGTCGAGACTCGCGCACGCGCACTCCTGCTCGATCATCCACGAGCATCATCGACTGGAGCACGTTGCGGTAGCGTTTCACTTCCGACACATCACTTTCCTCGAGGTCGACGATACCGCTCCACGCTGCGCCCTCCCGCGGCGTACTTACCAACAAGGCCTTCCACTGCTCCCGGTAGAGCTTGGAGAGCCAGACCCCTTCACCTTTGAGCCAGCCCAGGTGATCGTCGTCCTCGTCGAACTGTCCTGCGTTGAACACCACCGGCACACCGAGATGTTTGCGCCAGGCCTCAGCGGTGGTGGGACCCTCGAGTCCCGCGCCGCGATAGTGGTGGGGCACCCACTCGACCGGTCCATCAAAGCGGAGCACCATCACCCGAGACGGGCCTCGCTCGACGATCTCTTCGGCGTCAAAAAACATGAGGTCGGCGCCGAGCGCTTCCAAGCGTCCCCCCCGCGCATCCGAGTGCGCGTGCCAGCCCGAACGCATCTTGGCGAGGAGCACGACTCCAATGACCAAGACCGCGAGCGCGATCGCAGCACGAAGGAGAGACATCTTCCGGCGCGGCTCCATCCGGCACAGGCTATGCGACACCGCGGTGCCTGCTCAATGGTAAGGAGACACGGGTCTGTCTCCGGGGTCATCGGACGAACCGTCGGAGGGATCGGAAAATTTCCTGAACCCGCTCAGGCAGTGCGAGCGAGCGGGGCCACACCCGAACGCAGCCCCTCGATGAATGCGGCGACAACATCGCGTCGGAGGGCCTCTGGTCGAGCGCAGACGACGAGGCTCGCACTCCCAAGAAGCTCGCAAGGGATCCGCCACAGGTCGCCGGCCTCACGCTGGCTTTCAACTTCAACGTCGGGGAAGACGCAGAGATAGCCACCGCGCATACACGCTTCGACCCCGAGAGCGTGGCTATCGACCACCAAACCGATGCGCCGAGCGACCTCTTTGGGCCAGACCTGCTTCACGAGCGGTCGACGCGTTTGCACGGCAAAGGGAAACTCAGTGATCTCTTCGACCGTCGCCGATTCTCGACCGTAGAGTGGGTGGGAGCGACCGGCATAGATGGCGACTGGGAGCTCGCAGAGGGTCTCACTGACGACATCACTCGGAGCGGCAAAATTGGATCCGACAAACACGTCGAGCTTGGCTTCGCGCAAGTGGCGCAGTGGATCCTCCTCGCGGTACTGCCGAATCGAGAAAACCGCGTCCGGAAAGCGTTTTCCCGTTTCTCCGAGGGTCTCGAGAAAGAGCCAATGAGCGGTGGCACATGTGGACCCGAGATTCACGACACCACTGCTCTCGCGGTGTTGGTGCTGACGGACGAACTGCACGCACTCCTGGTACCATCGGTTGCTGTTCGCATAGAGCGAACGACCGGCCTCGGTGAGGTCGACTCCGCGTCCGGTGCGAATGAAGAGCTCGATACCGAGTCGCTCCTCCAGCTGCTTCACGCCCTTCGAGACAGTCGGCGCGCTGGTCTGGGTCACCTCCGCCGCTTGGCTGATGCTTCCGGTGGCAGCGACGGCGTTGAAGAACGGCAGCAGCTTCCAGATCTCGATCGTTTCGAGCTCCGCGTGGTCCATCACTTCACTCCTTCGTAGTCATCGACCGCAAATGGGTCGCTCTGAGGTCGACGCGACACCCAGAACGAGCCCCGCGCGAGATTCAAATAGGTCTGTTCTCGAGTGCGAGCGTGAGACGGACTCGGGCGATGAACGTCACCGGAACGGCCCGCCGGATACCAGCGATCCGAGCGATCGTATCGCCTCGAACGGTCCGCGTCGCTCCAGGGTGCGTCATAGACCCGCCGCATCAGCTCCGTTGCCGAGATCACCGGTGCCGACCGCCTGTCCGAAGGCATATAGAACAAGCCGCCGAGAAGCCGCTCGTTGATCGGCTTAACGTTCACGTCGGGATGCTCCGGACTAAAGCCTGGAACGTCGGTGAATGTGGAGGTCCATCCGCCGAAGTGAAAGCCTGCCTTCTGAAACAAGGCGATGGCCTTCTCGTTGAGCGATTCGGGTCGCGTTGCGCCCATCTCGTCTTCCCGTGCCATCAAAACGTGGAGCACGAGCGGCCCTTTGTAGAGCTGCTTCGCGTAGTCGAGGAGCGTGTTGGCCAACCCCGCCCGAAGCACCTGAGGATGGACTGCGAGGCCGCCGAGGTAAATGAAGCGGCCGCCCTCGAAGATCGCCTGCACTTCCGCCGCACTCTCCGGCAAGAGCCGATGGTGTTCCGGAGGTATCGGGAGAAGGTGCGGGAGGCTGGCGGTGATCACGGCGGTGGGGCGACCCTGCGCATCTTTCGTCATCAGGTGCTCGCGCCGCACCATCGCGTCGCGGGCTGAGGCGAGCGCGCCCGGCGGATGCACGAGGGCGCCGTTGCGGCGGTCGACACCCGGACCATCGAAGGTATAGGGCAGCGTGAGCGAAGGCAGTTGGCTAAAGGCGGCCGCGTCCGACGGATGCGCGACTCCGACCCAGTGCGCCGCGCTATCGACGTCGATCGGTCCGAGAGCGGTCCGTGTCTGGCGCTCGAGCTGCTTTTCGAGCGCCAACGCGGCGAAACCCCGAAACGGGTTCTGCCCTGGCAGGGCGTCCTGGCGATAGAAGTCAACCATGAGCGACACCCCAGTTATCGCGAAAAGCTGTCTTCCTGTTGTGTGCCATCTCCGATCGGAATCGCCTGTTAGACGGTCGTCCCGCCCGTCTGAGAGCGGGAATTGTCGGTGTGTAAGCCGCGGAGGGTGCACGCGTCGAAGACTCGCGCGGGGTGCGAGTCTCGATTTGGCCCTCAGTCGGCCAGGCTTCACACGGCTGGGTCGAGGCGAAGGCGCGGG
>CAYXVF010000173.1:0-7756 GCA_964468125.1 uncultured Bdellovibrionales bacterium
CCCGCTCTCAGACGGGCGGAACGACCGTCTAACAGGCGATTCCGATCGGAGATGACGCGTTTTGCGCAACGTCCGCGTGCAAACTGCGAAAACGATCCTGTCTCACCAGGAGAGTTTTCAATGTCAGAGTTGAGTGTGAGCGGTGGCCGCCCGGCCACCGGGGGCACCGGTGCGTTCGAACGCCCGGAAATTGTGCCAGGAAAGCCTTCGGGTGAGGTGCGCCCAGGAGCCGCCGCAAAGGTCGGCGCCGAGCAGGCCTGCGATCCAACGAGCGGGATCTGCGACATTGAGCGGGCGCTTGCGCAGCAGACGGGCCGTCCGGGGCTTCAGCAAGACATGCTGAACTATCTCTCAGGCCTGGAGTACGAGTTCTCCGTCCTCTACGCCCCCGCCGAGCACAAGGAGCAGCTGCATGGCTGGGACCTTCGCCGTGTGTTTGCCGAGGCGAAGAGACAGGTCCAGGCAATGAAGCCGCCTACCGTTGAGGGATTTCAGCAGATCCTCAAGCGCCTGGTCGCAACTGCAAGAGACTACCACGTCAGCGTCAACTTTCATTCGAGTGCACGTTCGACGCTGCCGTTCAGTGTTAGCGGAGCGGATGAGAACGGAACGCGAAAATACTTCGTAACGCACATCGACCGTGAGCATCTCGATGAGCGCAGTTTTCCCTACGAGCCGGGGATCGAGGTGACCCATTTCGATGGGCGTCCTGTGGGCGAGGTGGTGCAGGAGTTGATGGACCGTTCCGGGCAAGCGGTGGAGCTGACCGATCGGGCCCTCGCGGAGTTCGCGCTCACGAAACGCAGCGGTGTCCGCGGCATGGACACCCCGGACCGCCCGATCATTCTGACCCTGCGAGACGCCGATGGTCGCGAGTTTGAGCACCAGCTCGCGTGGAACCACTACAGCGAATCGGCGAAGACTCCAGCGGAGCTCGGCGGTGAAACGCTCAAGCCGCACATGCTTGCGGCTGGGGGCGTTCCGTCGAAAAGCGCAGCCCCGCTCGTGCTCGAGGCGTCGGCGAACGACATGCAGCTCCCGAGCTGGGACGCGCGTTTCGAGGCGGATGGCGACCCGCACGGCCTCGGCGCGAAGCGCAGCTTTCTGCCGCGACTCGGCGAGGTCGTAGAAGAGGCCGAGGCGGACGATCTCTTCGACTGGTACATCTACGAGAACGATGACGGCAAACGCGTCGGCGTGCTTCGTATTCCGAGTTACACCCCCGACGACGCAGAGCTGTCAGTGGAGCGCTTCGCGGAGATCACCCGTCACTTGCAAGAGCGCACCGACGGGCTCGTCATCGATCAGCATAACAACCCAGGTGGCTCGGTCTTCTATCTCTATGCGCTGGCGTCGCTTCTGACCGACAAGCCACTGCCGACCCCCAAGCACGAAATGAAGATCACCCAGGCGGAGGTGATGCGTGCCAAGCAGCTCGTCGATGTCACCAACGCGCTCAAAGGAGCGCCGAAATCCGGAGACCTCGCCCGAACGATCTTCGGCGAAACCGTGCAGGGCTATCCCGTAGGCAGTCAGTTCGCGCACTTTATTCACGACTATGCGAAGCACATCCTAAAGGAGTTCGAGTCCGGCAAGTCGATGACCGGCCCGAGCCATGTCTTCGGAGTCGATCAGATCAACCCCTACCCGGACGTGGACGCACGCTACACCAAACCGATTCTCTTTCTCGCCAATGAGCGTTGCTTCTCAGGAGGCGATTTCATGCCGGCGATCTTGCAAGACGCCGGTCGCGCCACGGTGATGGGCAACCGAACGGCTGGCGCTGGCGGATACGTGTCCGGGATTGAGAGCGGCAACCTCATGGGGGTACGATCGATCAGCGTGACCGGTTCGGTCGCGATGCGCGCGAGTCAGAAGCGAATCGAGGACCTCGGTGTCGAGCCGGACGTGCAGCATGCGCCGACCATCGAAGACCTGCGCCACAACTACTGCGACTATGCCAAGGGCATCGACGAGCAGATGAAGCAGCTCTTGAAGACGAGCACCTTCGCGCCCGTCGACCCAACGACATGGGAAGAGGATGAAGCGGCCGCCGAGGAGACCGATGCATTGAAGGTCGTCGAAGTGACGTTGGGCGACGCGTCGGCTTCCGAGGCGGAGGACGCGGCCAACGACGACGAGGAGCACGGCTCAGCAAAACGAAAACGAGGGTGAGTCGAGCTCAGCGCACCATCGGGCGGAAGATGACCGGGTAGTTCACTTCTACGGTCGCGCCGTCACGGGTCTTCGGGAAGCGCCAGGAGCCCACCTCATCGCTCAGGCAGGTCTCGAGGGCAGGCCAGCGAGGGGTGGCGTCGAGGATCTGCACCGCTGCGACGGAGCCGTCTGCGAGGATCGTCCAACGCAGCTGCACGCGTGTGCGCAGCCCCGATGCCCGACGCAGCTCCGCTTCGTAGCATTGGCGCAGCCCTGGTCGGTGTTGCGCAACGACGCGACGAATCACCGCCTCCGGTAGGGCGGCTTCGTCTCGAACGAGTGTCTCCGCCGTTTCGAGGTCGACTTCGGGCGCACGCTCCTTGCGTGGTCCGAGCACGGTCCCGAGTGCGAAGCCGGCATCGTCTCCGCCGAGCTCGCCGGAAAACACCTCCACCACCGACCGAGACGCCTCCGGTGTCTTTGGAGGCAACTCGCGGCCTCCGAGGACCGACGGCCGGGCGACTTCCAGGGACTCACCCACCGCGTCGGCGATGTCGCCGATGGCGCTCATTCCGTCGAGGGCGGCGAATGCCTCACCCAACTGCGCGTGGGTGAGACGGACCGTCTTCTTGTCGTCGCGTGCGTCGCCAATGCGCCGACTGCCGGCAGGGGTCTCGTCGATGGTGCGTTGGAGCTCGGCCAACAGCCGCTGGCTGCGATCAGAAGGAGGCTCCGGATTGATCAATATCGTCGCAAAACGGTCGCGTCGGTGCTCGTGGAGCAGCTCTTCGAGAGTTGCAATCTCACCGAAGCCGAGTCCCGGGCCGGTCAGGGGACGATGGGTTTCGCTGACCGCTACTGCGGTGCTCACCACGAAAAGCAGCAAGCAGGCTGCCGCAGCCATGGGCATCGGCGCGCGGCTGCGTACGGAGAAGGCGGCTACCGCGGCGCTCTCACTCACGACGCCTTCCGCTTCCATTCGGTCCCCCAAGACGGGAGGGACCCAGCCACCCATGGATTCGAGGTCACCGTCGACCCACGCGAGGGTCTCCCTTTCCACGTCTCTGAGTGGCGTATGCGATCGAACCGATGAAAGCAGCTCGTCCAGCCGCTCTTCGGTGACCGGCACGTGTGGCCGGTCGTGTTTCACCGCGTCAGCTCTCGCTTCATGATCTTCTCGTATCGTTCGAGGTCTTTTCGTAGGGCCTTGCGCGCGCGCTGAAGATTGGTCTTGACGCTGTTGACCGGCATCGAGAGGGCGACCGCAACCTCGTCGAGGGCCATGCCTTCGAGGCACACGAGACAGAGGACTTCGCGCTGCTTCATCGGGAGTCGCTGAATCGAGCAATCGAGGCGTTCGGCGACCTCCTGACCTTCGCTCTTCACCTGGCAAGAGGGCGTCGGGTCCGTGGGCTCGATCTCCAGCTCTCGATTCGAGAAGTAGCGCTGAAAGACGCCCTGCTTGCGAAAATGGCTGCGCACCACATTCGCCGTCACCGTGAACAACCACGGCCGCAGTGGGTGGCGAGGACTGTAGAGCGGCGCGTTGCGGTGAATCTTGAAAAAGACGTCCTGAAATACATCGTCTCGCATCGACGCCGGAACACCGCAGCGCACCACGTAACCCATGACCGCCGGTCCATAGTGTCGCATGAGTTCCTTGAACGCCGTGCGGTCACCGCTCGCATGGCGCGGGAGCCATTGGCGCTCTTCGCTGTCAGTGGTCGCTCGGGCCGTTTGGGCTTTCTCGCCAGCGGACTCGTGGGTGGCGGACGCCCGAGCAGGCGCCATCGCGGGTGCACCATGAGTCGCATCAGCGCTTTGTCTCAGCGTGACTGCCGGCCCCACGAGCTCTCCTTGCGTTACGAGAAAACCACTCACGGCGAACCCATACGCCGAGAGTGATCTTCAGGATTCAAAGATTTGTCGATAAACGACGGAAAATTGGGAACTCGAATTCAGTCGCTTTTTGCGCGTGACAACGCGCCCGCCCAGTGGAGCGCGAGCACCCAGGCGCCGATTCCCAGCAAACTCAGGGACATGCCGATAAAGGCGCTGTGGAGCAGCCATTCGCCGATTCCGAAAAGAAGTGCAAACAGTCCAACCCCCGCGGAGAACCATGAGGCGAGCAGACGTGCGAAGCTCGTGTCTGTGGGGGTATCTTCTACATGTCGCACCGGGCCCCACGCACCCACCGGTCGCACCTTCAGATAGAACTCACGGAGGCGCTCCAACGGGGTCGGTCGCGTGAGGAAGGTGACGAGGACCGTGACCGCCGCGGAGAGGCCCACCACGATCAGCAGTCCCACGTGATAGTCGCGCTCGATGAAGCGCTCGTTGTCGACCGCGGTCAAGACCAGGGTGACGACGGCGGCGGTGGAGATCGCAGCGAGCTCCGAATAGGCGTTGACGCGCCACCAGAGCCAACGAACGATCGCGATGATCCCCGCGCCCGCGCCCATCAGCGTGAAAAACTTCCAGGCTCCGCCGATCGTGCTGATGAAGAGGGTGAAAATGAGCGCGAGGAGGACCATGGCGACGATACCGATGCGCGCCACCCGCACCAATTGCTGCTGAGTGGCGTCGGGCCGAATGAAGCGCTGGTAGAAGTCGCGCACGAAATAGGACGAGCCCCAGGTGATGTGCGTGTCGATCGTCGACATGAAGGCCGCAGCCATGCCCGTGACGAGAATCCCCAAGGCGCCAGAGGGCAGCAGCTCGTACATTAGCGCGGGGTAGGCCATTTCCCGGTCAGCCGCTACGGCGCTCGCGAGCTCGCCGGTGGCGGGTGTGTCCAGCGGATAGACGATCAAAGCGACGAGCCCGACGAGGATCCACGGCCAGGGGCGCAGCGCATAGTGCGCTACGACGAACCAAGCGGTCCCCTGAAGCGCGTCCTGCTCACTTCGCGCTGCCGCCATTCGCTGCATGAGGTATCCCCCCCCGTCGGAGAACTTTTGTGCCCACCAGGAGACCAGCACGTAGACCAGGAAGACATTCAACGGCAGCCACGCAGCGTCGAGACCCGGGAAGAAAGCGAGCATGCCTTCAGCGCGTTCCGGGCCGTAGGTTTCGCCGAGCCGTACGGTGAGCTCGCTCAGCCCGCCGACGTGATCCACCGCGTAGACCGCGAGGAGGATCGAGCCGATCATCGCGAACGCAAACTGGGCAACGTCGGTGAGGATCACCGTGGGGAGGCCACCCAAAGCCGCGTAGATTGTTGCGATGGTGGCGCCGAGGAGAATCGACAAGCCCTCGCTCGGTGTCGAAATGCCGATCCCTGTCGGCCACATCGCCTCGAGGGCGCCGTAGGCATTCGGGCCGAGCCACTGCTCCCAGGGGAAGATCACCGTCACGATCTTTCCCATCGCCTTGATGACCCAGGCCATGGTGATGCAATTGATCGGGATGGCGAAGTAGAAGGCTTTGAATCCTCGGAGCAGAGCGGCGGGTTTGCCAAAATAGCGCAGCTCGATTAGCTCCGCGTCGGTGATCGCCTCGGCGCGGCGCCACATGCGCGAGAAGAAGAACACCGCCGCGATGTGGCCGAGAGCCCAGGACCACCAAAGCCAATTGCCCGCGATCCCGTTGGCAGCGACGAACCCCGTGACCGCCAGCGGCGTGTCCGCGGCGAAAGTGGTCGCCACCATGCTCGTGCCGATGAGCCACCAAGGGAGGCGCCGCCCGGCCGCAAAGTACTCGTCGACGTTCGCCGATGCGCGCCGCTGCATCCACAGCCCGGTCGCGAGGGCTGCGGCGATGTAGACGAACAGAATGGACCAGTCGAGAGGACTCACCTGCCCGCGGTTCTAGTCCGGATCATCCCCGAGACAAAGCCGGGGCGATCGTTTCACCGAACGCTATGGCCAAAGGGCGCAAACACGAAATCCACGTGCAGGTGATGGTAGTGCAGCGATGGCTCGTTGACGATTTTGGAGATCGCCTCCGGGGTCCCGGCGAGCTCCAGGTAGTGACGCACGCGCTCGCGAAAGGCGGAATGGCGCCAATCGACGAGCACCCGTCCCACCTCTGGCTGCGCGAGGAGCGACGCGAGCACGGCGGCGTTCCCGTCCGTGTGTCCCCCCGCCACCGTTGAGCCCGTGCTGTAGCCGTCCGGCTGGAGCATGCGCACGTCCAGGTCGAAGCCCGTCCCGTGTGATTTGTGATCCGGCGTGGGGCCGCCGATGAGGCTCAGATCACCCAAGGGTAGATCGACGCGCACGCCCGAGGGGCGAATCGTGTCGTAGGTCCGCTCGGCGCGTTGTACGACCTCGTCCGTGAAGGAGGTGCCGTAGCTGTGCCCGTCATTGTCCTGGTGAACCTTGACCCATCGCGGCATGGCCGGAGACCAGAGCCGCTTCGCCGTGAGCGAGCTCGGGCTCAGGGTCCGAGACACTGGGTTCGTCGCCCCTGTCACCACGCCCGTTGCAAGAGCGAGGGCACCGAACGTCATGGGACCGATCTGTCCATCCGCCTCACCGCGAAGATAGCCGAGGTCGATGAGCCGTTCCTGCAACAGGCGCACATCGGAGCTGCGGTTGGCACCGCCGGGGCCGACCGAACGCTCGATCGGCGGGGTGCCGGTGGTGGGCAGGAGGGCGCCGGCCGTATTCACCTCTGCCCAGAGCTCGCCAGGGTTTGAATCCTGCCAGGCGAGCGCGGTTCGTACTCGTTCGCCAGTGTTCGGCCCTACGATCCCGTCGATATCGGTCGGGCTGTGGCTCGCATTGAAGCGCGACTGAAAGTCGCGGACCGTGTGATCGGTCCCGCCGCCAAAGATCCCATCCACGTCGACCGCAAAGCCGAGCGTCGCCAATGCGGTTTGCAACAGCTCGACCGCGTCGCTGCGGTCGCCCAGGCGCAATACCGGGTCGCCAAGCGATGCGTAGTCATCTGCTGAGTGGCTCGCGAGACTGACTGTCTCGGTGCTCGCGACCATGAAACTGTCCGGAAAGACCGAATAAACTAAGGTCTGCCAGGTTGCCGCGTCGGCGATACCGGTGGTGGTCAGATCGTGGCGCCCCTGAAAATCGGTCAAGGCGGCCTGGGTTGCGCGGTCGAAATCCCCATTGATTTCGAGCGTCGAGCCCGTCGCAACCAAGAGGGACTGCAACGTCATGACGCCATCGCGGTCGGAGCTGCCGTAGCGCAGCTCCGCGCGGGTCCGGGGCACGGAGAGCACGGTACCATCGCGCAGGCGAAACGCTCGGTCCTGGGGCAAGAGCTCCAGGTTCCTCGTCTCGGTGTCGTCGAGCGCGGCTCGCGGTGTTGCGACCGCGTCGTCCTGGGACGAGCGCACGGTCCGGACCGGGCCGCCGAGAGTGGCTCGGGGGGCCGGGAGTAGTGGACCAGAGACCGGTCGTGCACGGCCAGCGGGGGCCGTTGCGGATACCGCCATCGTGATGCTCCTCATCTCACGGGTCACGGCGACCCGTGACCCAGAGGTGTTTTCAGTTGTGAAGGGTTTGAGTCCGTGGGACTCGCTGGAGGCTCACCTGCCCTAGTGAGCCATGATTAGTATCGGCGTGCTCCGCCCGATGGTGCGCGGAAAAAGCCCATTCGGGATCGGTTCTGTTTTCCGGCAGGCTGCGCTGTCCGC
>CAYXVF010000174.1:0-7708 GCA_964468125.1 uncultured Bdellovibrionales bacterium
TGGCTTTCGGATGCTCGACCCAGCCGTGTGAAGCCTAGCCGACTGAGGGCCAAATAGAGACTCGCACCCCGCGCGAGTCTTCGACGCGTGCACCCTCCGCGGCTTACAAACCGACAATTCCCGCTCTCAGACGGGCGGAAAGCCCGTCTGACAGCCGATTCCGATCGGGAATGACTGTTTCACAACATCTGCGCCGATCCCGCCGATAAGAATGTGACCTCACGACATTGGGGAGATGGGATATGCGCCTTGGGGGCACCAGGGTGGCGTCGACGTTCGTCCGCGACGAGGGGGGCGGAGAGATCCGTCCTCGTGCTCCGGGGCGAGTTGCGTCGCCACGCGCACAGCGACCGAGAAAGGAGCACGCAGACGCGGCCGCGACCGGTCGTCGCCCTGACCCGCGGCTGGAGGTGCCCCTCCCACGTGCCCGACGATCCGAGCCGAGCGACGAGGTTCCAGCGGTCTCCGGCCGCGCGAGCGAGGGCCCCTACGTCCGTTCTCTGACCTGGGCGGGAACAAACCGGGTTACGGCGAATGGCAAGACCCGCGAGGTGGCCCTTCGCGGGGTGCCCAAAGGTGCTACGCGCTTGCGCGGCAACGGGCTTCACGTCACCGGCTTGAAACCCTTTGTCGCGGGAAAGGGACCGGAAGACCCGCCGGAGGGGACGCGCACGCAGCGGCACGACTCCTTTTCTCAGTTCGTCGCCGCCACGGCCCTGCGACACAGCATGGATGAAACCGATCGAGTGATGGGCGACGGCTTTTTCCGCTCGCTCATCGAAGCGCGCCCCGATCGGCACGAGTTACGCGTATTGGTCAATGAAGGCGACTACGAGAACGCCTACTTCCGGTCGCTCAGTGGTACGATCGCCCTCGGTACCTTCAACGGTGACTGGTCCGCGGCGGACGACCAAGAGGTCGTGCTCCACGAGCTCAGCCATTGGGACTACGACGCCCTCGTTCCGGGGGTTGCGACCGGCTCGATGAACGAAGGCCGGGCGGACGTTCTCGCGATGATCCGTGGGCGCGATCCCGTGATCGCCGAGGCCTGGCACGGCGCCAACGGTTCGCTCCGACGCGTCGACGGCGACGCGACCTGGAGCAACACGGAGCCGGGGCACGACCGGGGCCTCGTCGTGTCCGGGACCTTTTTCGACCTCGCTCGAGTGCTTCATGAGCTCTACACCGGGGAGCCACTGAAGGGCGGTCGCTTCGACCAGGCGGTCGCTGACGACCTCGAGCGGATCTATTGGACCTACCCAGCGCTCCAGGGGACGACCCGGCCGGATGGTCCGGTGTTTGTCGACGCGATGCGTGATGCGATCGTTCGCCTCGACCGCGCGGGCAAATTTCATCCGCGCTTCGACCGCAACCGCGCCCTAGCGACCCTCGAGCGCTCGGCTCGAGCGCGGGAGCTCGACGTCTCGCGCGTGGACGACGACGCGGGCTCGGTGCGGGCGGCCGCACCGATGGAACGCAAGGCCCTGAGCGTGACGAGTTTTTCCGAAGGGGCGAGGGCGGGCCTCGCCGCCCATGGGCTCGATCCGTCGCTGCACCGGGTAGAGGAGATTCAGCGCATGCACCTCCCGGGCGGTGAAGAGCTGCGCCGTTACCGGGTCTGGCGCTCCCTCGGCGAGATCGAGGCGCCCCTCGTGGATGATTCGCTCACGCTGATCCGTGAAGTCGACGGCAGCCTTCATGCTCAGGCGGGCGTCCTGCCAGCGAGCGCGAACCCGGAGGTGGTGCTGCCTTCTCCCGCCCTGCGCCAGGCGACTGAACGACGATTCATGGCGGCCGCCGCCGCCGATCTGAAACGCTTGAGCGGAACGCTCGACCCCGTGGCTCTCCGCGGACTGCCAGAGGTGCGTCCCGTGCTCCAGCTGCCCGATCCGAAGGTGGAACAGCACCTCGCGGCGGTCACTCAGCGCATGCTGCCCGAGGTGGAGCCGGGTTGGGTGATTCGAGACGGCCGCCTCGAGCTGCGCTTCGAGACCGACACCATGCGCTATTTCGCCTCAGTGGATGAGGCGGGACGCGTTGCGCGCATGGAACGGCAGGCGCCGATCACCTGCGGGTGCACTCCCGGGTGTTGCTAGAGACCGCCGCACCCCGTAGACCATGGGAATGCGACAGCTCCTGATGATCCCTGGTCCCATCGAGGTCTCACCCGCGGTCCGCGCCGCCCACGACGTCGTTCCGCCCGGCCATCAAGCCACAGACCTGATCGAGGCCTATGGTGATGCGTTGGAAATGACATTGAAAGTCTGGTCGGCAGGCGAAGGCGCGATGCCGTTCATCATTCCCGGGAGCGGAACGACCGCAATGGAGCTCGCCGCGGCAAACTTGGTCGGGCAGGGGACCCGGGCGCTGGTGGTCAACACGGGATACTTCTCCCTGCGAATGATGGAGATCCTTCGCCGCTATGGCGCCGAGGTGGCGTCCGTGGACGCAGACCCGGGAGACGCGCCGACGATCCAAGCGATCCGCGAAGCAGCAGACATTCACCGTCCGGAAGTGGTGTTTTCGACGCACGTCGATACCTCCACCGGCGTGAAGATGGAGCCCTGTCACGTGACCGAAGCGGTGCAGTCGACCGGTGCGCTCACGGTCTTCGACGGCGTATGCGCGACCGCTGCCGAGCCCTTTCACATGAAAGCGCTGAAAGCGGACGTCTACCTCACGGGCTCCCAGAAGGCGCTAGGTCTTCCACCGGGGCTAGCCGTGGCGGTGTTCAGCGCACGCGCGATGGAGCGTCGCTTCATGGTCGATGCCCCGCCGCTCTACCTCGACGTGGAGTCCTGGCAGCCGATCATGGCGGCATATCTCGAGCGCCGGCCGAGCTATTTTGCCACTCCAGCGACAAATCTCGTGATGGCCGCTCAAGCGGGTCTCCGTGAGATTCTCGAGGCGCGCTTCGAAGGCAAGACCGGCATGGCCGCCCGGGTGGCGCAGCACCGAAACGCCGCGGACGCGATGCGGGCCGCCTGGAGCGCGATGGGCCTCGAGCACCTCGCCGAGAACCCGGAGCTGCGCGGCGTGACTCTCGACGCGCTCAAGGTTCCGGCCGGCGTCGAGTCTCCCGTGCCACCGGCGGTGAAGGAACGGGGCGTGACCATCGCTGGGGGACTCTATCCCGGGTTGCAGAAGACCTATTTCCGCGTCGGGCACATGGGTTACTGTGTGACCCAGCAGGAAATGCTCGAGGCCACGATCAGTGCCGTCGCAGATGCGCTCGCGGACCTCGGCGCCTGGGGGGTGGACGCAGGGGCGGCCCTCGGGGCGTTTCGCGAGGCCTATCATTCGGGCTGAAGTTCCGTTGCAACGCCTCGAATTTCGCTAGAAGATCGAGTGTCGAAAGCGGCCGGGAGGTTCGAGGATGACCAGGTGGATCGGGGTAGTGCTGTTGGGCTTGGGCGTCGGCTGTACCGGCGCATCGAGCCCTGAGTCGTTTTCCAACTCCGGTGAAGGAGGAGGCCCAGGCGGCGGAGACGACGTCGGGGGCATCATCGACAGCGGCGTCGACCCCGGGGCGGGCGACGAAGGGGGCGATGGCGACGGTGGCGATGGGAGCTCCGGCGGCAGCGGCGGCGCAACGAGCCCTCTCGACCCGCTCGCCGATGCGTTCTGCGACCTCATCGAACGCTGCGAAAGCACCTTCGGCCCGACCTTTGAATCAACCGCCCAGTGCGAGGATTTCTACGGCATCCTCGTCGGTACGGGCCTGGGTTTTGGGTCACCGGACGTGTTCGAGGTCAACCAGCAGGCGCTCAGCGCGTGCATCAGCACGGTCGACTCGCTCTCCTGCGACGCGGTCTTTGGGGATGAGCCGCCGGAGGGTTGCGATTTTGAGGAGATCTTCGTGGGCATCCTCCCGGTGGGCGCCTGCTGCGACGAGCGCGGGGGTTGCGAGCCCGGGAGCTACTGCGAAGGCTCGAGCGACGAGACCGTGGGTCTGTGTGTTGCGTTCGTTCCAGAGAATGGCGACTGCTCGAATGCCCAGTGCGCAGCGGGGCTGCGCTGCGTGCCCGGCGAAACCGCCGTCACCTGTCAGTTGGCGGCGGCCTTCGGAGAGTCCTGTGGCGAGTTCGACTGTGCGGCTCCCTACGTGTGCGTCGGGCTTCCCAGCGGGACCTGCGGTGAGCCTCTGCCGGCCGGCGCGACCTGTGTCGAAGACAGTGAGTGTGCGTCGGACGATTGTTTCTTTGACGAATGCCAGCAAGGTTTTGACGTGGTCGATGGCCCGGGACTCGGTGAGCCCTGCACCGAGTCGTGCGGGGAGGCCGCCTTCGGCGAGCTCTACTGTGTGCCCGAGAGCGGTGGCAGCGGGCGCGTCTGCCAACCGGCGGCGACGACATTCGGTGCCCCTTGCGATCCAGAGGGGGGCAATGCGCCGGACTGTAACCCGCTCTTCGGCCTCGTCTGCAACCAGGAGACCTTTCAGTGCCAGGAGTTGCCGACGGTGGGCGAGGCCTGCGACTCGTTCTGTCAGCCACTCGAGTCCGCCTTCTGCGACCTCGACTTTTTGACCGGCGGCGGTGAGTGCCGATCGCGGGTCCCGGCGGGGGGCCAGTGCGAGCCGCAGATCATCGAGTTCGTATTCTTCACGCAATGTGAGCTCGGCTTCACCTGCGAAGAGGGAACCTGCCAGCCGGGGACCCTCGTCGATCCGATCTGCACCGACGAGGTCAATGTTGCCCCCTGAGCTCTGGGCGATCGCTGAGATCCAGGTGATTCCGATCGGGGTGGGCGTCTCCGTGCGCCCGTGGATCGAAAAGGTCGTGAGCCTCATCGAGGGGCGCGGTTTCGCCCCAGAGAGCCATGCCTACGGCACGAACATCGAGGGCCCGATCTCCGAAGTGCTCGCAACGGTTCGAGCGATCCACGAGATGCTGCACGAGGACGGCGTCCCCCGCGTCTCGACGGTGGTGAAGCTCGGAACCCGGACCGACAAAGACGCCCGCTTGGCCGAGAAGCGTGTACGTTAGGGGCTACGGTCTACTGGGACTCAGCGCACATCGCGTGGAGAAGTGAGTTAGCAATGTCGATGCGGCGGAAGGCGTACTCAACTCTCGCCTGCTCGTAGAGTTGCCGTGTGTCTCGGTTTCTGATCTTCCCTTTGCAGCGCTTTATGCGCCGATGAACGGACTCCGCGGTTGCCTCGAGAAGTTTCGTCGTATCGAGAATCGCCTTGCGCTCTTCTTCCTGTCGAGGCGAGAACGATTCGACTCTCTTGCGAAGCGCCGGAAAGTCGGCCAGCTCGAGCTCGTTTCTGTCGAGAATGCGAACGACCAGACTCCTCAAACTCGCTCGATCAGGGCGTGCAGCCTGTTCCCCACCATTACCGACAGACACTCGTTTGTTCTCCTGGAGACGTTCGTTTTGTTGCTGTGTTGCGGGGACCGGGGGGGCTTCAGGTTGAGCCGGCGTCGTCTCCGTTTGACCGCCCGCGATTTCGCTGTCTTCGGTCGCCTTCTTCGGAGCCTTCGACGCCGCCTCGAGAATCGGCGCGATCTGGATCTCTTCGGCCGCGAGCTCCATGGGTGGGCTTGGTTCCGCTCGAGGCGGCTGTCGGGTTTTTTGGGGCGACGTTTGAGAGCGGCGACCCGAGGCCTGCCAGAGAAGAATCAGGGCGACGACGACGCTCAACAGGATGACTGCGGCTGAAGTCCCCACGACCGCATAGGGCCGGCGCGGCGGGCGCGACGACGGTAGAATTCGCCGAACGGTTGGTCCCTGCCACAATCCCGACGGAGGCTCGTTCAGCGGAGTTTCTGGACTGGCTCGGCTGGTTCGCTCGGACGATTGCGCACGGTCGATGAGATTTCGAAGGTCGGACGAAGACAATGGCCTTCCGTCATCTACCGCGCAGGTTAGGAGCCGCCGATGCACTTCGGTGGCGCTTCCTGGCCGAGCTCCCGGATCGCGTTGAAGCATCGAGTCGATGAGTCTCGCCAGATCCTCGGGAATCTGCGGTGCAAGCTGAGCGATGGGTCGCGCTCCGCCTTCGCGAACTCGTGTGAGAATGGCCATCGGGTTGTCTCCGACGAAGGGCAGGCTGCCTGTGATGCTTTCGTAGAGGACGACACCCAGCGAATAGAGATCGGTTCGAGGCGAAACGGCTTCGCCCGCGACTTGCTCAGGAGATATGTAATGAGGCTTTCCTCGCACCAGCCCCACTTCTGTCTTGGAAGTGCGTGACGCAGCGAGCGCGATCCCGAAATCTGAGAGCTTGACCGCCCCGGCTGCGGAGATGAGTATATTTTCAGGCGTCACGTCTCGATGGACGATTCCCAAGGGTTGTCCATGGTCGTCGCTCAGCTCGTGCGCGTAACGAAGCGCATCGGCGACTTGAGCCCCGAAGAAACAAGCATGTGCAACTGGCAAGCGCCCCTCGATGGCACGGTCGAGGATCTGGGAGAGATTCAGCCCGTCGACGAACTCCATCGCCAGGTACAGGGAATCCTCATCGCCTCCCATGTCCAGCATCTGCACCACTGTGGCGTGCCGGAGCTTGCTGACCACCCGCATCTCGTCGAGAAATGCAGTCCTCGCGTCCGAGTCTGCTGCGAATTGGGGTTTGAGCAGCTTTAATGCGGCCAGCTGTCGAATCTCAAACTCGCCGGAGCGCTCGGCGAGGTAGACGAACGCCGAGCCTCCCTCTCCCAACCGGCGCAACAAGCGATAGGCGCCAAAACGCCGTCCGGTGAGGTCCTGCATGACTCTGATTTACCACCGAAATTGGGTTTCAACCAAAGCATCTTGGGAAGTAGTTCCCTCGGAACTTGCACAAAGCGCCGGGCCGTCCGCGAGTTGACGGCCCGATCAGAAAAGGTGAAAAGCGTGGACGGCGAGCGCCCTTAGCTCAGCTGGATAGAGCAACGGCCTTCTAAGCCGTAGGTCGCAGGTTCGAATCCTGCAGGGCGCGCCATAGGTCAGCCCGGGCCGACGCCGCGACGAGCGGGGGTGCTAGAACACCACCTCGATCAGCTCTTCGTCTGGGGCCAGGGGGGTGTCGAAGACGCCGATCTCTACGGGGCCGGCCTGGGGCTGGGCGGAGACATCGGCGGCGATCGAAATCGGCGCGTACTCGACTTCTTCTTCGTTTTCTTCGTTCGGTTCGGTCCAGGTCCCGAGGATCGCCAGTGCTAGCGTGCAGCACGCGAGGGCGGCCCAAGGCAACACGCGCGCGATGCCCGGAGAGCTCTGCGCGTCCTTCAGGTTTAACCGGTCACGGACACCGCGAGCGATTCGAGCCTGGCCCGTGCTGGGGCAAGGGGCCTCTTCGCTCAGGGTCTCTGACACTGAGCGCCATTCGCGACGGCGACGGAGTGTCTCTTCATCGGCGCAGCGGTTGAGCTCGAGGGCTTCGCTCGCGGTCAGCTCGCCATTCAGCTCGCGTTCGAGCAGGTCTTTCATTTCTTCCCTCCAAACCTATTGGGCAGACGCTTTTCGAGCTGCCCGCGGGCGCGCTGCAGATCCTTGCGGATCAACGCGTTCGACTTTTCGTAGACCTGGCAGAGCTCTTCGACGCTCAATTGCGAGAAGTAGCGTAGGACGAGCAGCTCCCGGTGATAGGGTTTCAGTCGTGCGAGCGCCCGGTGCACCTCTAGACGGTCTCGGTCGTCGTCGAGTTGCGTTTCGCCAAAGCTCGCCTCAGCGGCACGCGATTCGCCAAAGGCCAGCATGTCCACCAACGCCTCGCGTCGAG
>CAYXVF010000175.1:0-7559 GCA_964468125.1 uncultured Bdellovibrionales bacterium
GACTGGGTCGACGTGGTTTGTGCCTCGAAGAGGCAAACCCGTCAACTGAGCTACCTTGGCTTTCACCGACGCTTGCGCCAGGTGTCGACCGCGTCGACTGGGTCGACGTGGTTTGTGCCTCGAAGAGGCAAACCCGTCAACTGAGCTACCGTGCCGTCCGAGCGCGGTCATGCACTGAACCGGTGCGGCTCGTCAAGGGGCCTGCGCGTCTCGATGCGATCGGTCCTCGAGGTGTTGCTCGATGAACGCCTTCAGCTCGGACGGAGCGAAAGGTTTGCTCAGGACCGGGTGTTTCGGGCGATCCGCCTCGGAGCCGGTAAATCCGGAGATGTGCAGCACGAGCGTGTCCGGATATTGATTTGAGACCTGCTCGGCGAGCTCGGTTCCGCTCATCCCAGGCAGCAAGATGTCGGAAAGCAACAGCTCTGGTGGCTCGTTCCGTTCGAACCATTGCAACGCCGAGCGCCCGTTGTCCACCGCATTGACCGAGTAGCCCCCGAGCTCGAGCGCGCGCACGGTCGCTGCGCGCACCGCTGGGTCATCCTCCACCAAGAGAATGCGCTGCCGAAGCTCAACCTCCATCGACTCACGGCGATGCAAGGTCTCCACCGTGGCCACGGTCCCGCGCTGGGGAATCAACAGCGTGACGGTCGTTCCAAAGCCCACCGCGCTCTCCAGGTGCATGCCTCCGTCGAGGTGCTTCATCAGCTGGTAGACGGTCGAAAGGCCGAGTCCGGTTCCGCGCCCTTCGCTCTTGGTGCTGAAGAAGGGCTCGGTGGCCTGGTCCAAGGTTGCCTCGTCCATCCCTGGGCCGTCGTCGGCGACGATCAGGGTCCAATAGGTGTCGCGTTGCGGAACCGGGAGATAGATCGGATCCTCCGGTCCTAGCTCCCGGGTCGTGCTCGAGACCCGAATCAGACCCGTTTCACCGAGTGCATCCTTTGCGTTGAGCAACAGATTCAGCAAGGCCGCCTCGAGCTCGGCGGTGTTGGCTTCGATACACGCCGAGGGCGCGTCGAATTCGAGCTCGAGACTCACGTTTGGGAGAAGGGTGCGGGAGAAGACCTGCACGACGTCTTTCGCCACACCGTCCGCGACGAGTTCGTTTCGGCCGAACTCGTGACTGCGACTGAGCGTCAGAAGGCGTTGGGTGAAGCTCGCGGAGCGCTCTGCCGCTTGTTTGAGATCGGCCAACGATTCTCGTTGGTCCCTGCTCAAGGGGTTCGTGGGATCTCTCTCCAGAAACTCCGCGTTCGCGCGAATGATCGTCAGAAGATTGTTGAAGTCGTGGGCGATGCCGCCGGCCAACCGGCCGACCGATTCGAGCTTCTGCTGGCGTACGACCCGTTGGCGAAGCCCCTCCTGCTCCTTTTGGGCGGCGACTTGGGCCGTGATGTCGCGGATCGCCAAGACCATCCCCGCTCGGGTCCCCCCGAACGGGACGGCCCCGAGGCGAACCTGTACCACGCGTTCCTCGCCGTCACGTTGGAGGACGAGGCGCTCGTCGTGACCGACCCCGCTGATGCTCTGGTCGACCAGCCGTCTCGCTCGCTCTTCGCTCTCCGGGGTGAGTCCAGGGATCTGATCGAGTCGTCGGCCGGGCAGGGATTCACCGATGAGTCTTTGCCCCGCGATGTTCACGCTCGTGATCGTGCCGTCGAGCTGAAGGAGCACGAGCCCGTCCGGAAGATTGGAGATGATCCCCTTGAGGCGTTCCTCGCTGTCCCGAAGACCGTCCATCAGGTCCTTCAGGGTCCGGCCAGCCATTTGAAACAGGGTGACGTGCACGAGGCTCAACAGAGCGAACCCGACCCAGAAACCGCTGTGGGTCGCGCTCGGGGGGTTTTGACTGAGAAGCGAGGGGTAGGCGATGACGCCCGCGCTCACGAGCAGCATGAGGGCCGTGAGGACCATCGCCGGTTTTGGTCCCCACACTGCCGCGGCGATCAGCTGCGTGGTTACGTAGGCGACGAGGGCGACAGAGCTCGGTGAGCCGAGGGCCCAGAGGGCGACGGTGCTGATCAGAAACGCGAAGATCGGGAGAACCGCGCCTCCGTGCCACCCGCGCGGCCGGATGCGCTCCATCAGGAGCCCGAGTGTCGCAAAGACGAAGACCGCTGCATGGATCGCGATCGTGAGGGAGGGCCTGTCCGAGACCAGGGAGGCGGTGGATATGCCAACGACGGCCACGACCAGAAAGAGCTGCATCACCGCTCGGATGAGACGGTCTTGATGGCCTCGGACGCGGGCGTCGATGGGAGGAGGCGAGATCCAGGTGGACATGATTCCTAATTTAGCGCTCCAGCGAGCCGAGGTCTTGAATCTCCTGCATATCTCCTGGGCTTTTAAAGCGACCAAAGACCGGCTATTGACAGCTCACCAGCTAGCCGCCCCCCGAGTGCCTCAGTTTCGGAGCGTTTTTCGTGTCACGAACGGCCGTTCTCCTCGCATTCCTGCTGCCCTTCAACGCCGCCGCGCAGACCGAGGCGCCCGATGCTTCCGAGGCTGAGCCAGAGCGGTCTGAAGCCACGGATGCGGCCTCGGAGGAGGTCCCAGAGCCGGAACCCCTGTCGCCCGAAGAGAGGGGCGAGGTGCCCGAGACCGACGCGGACTCAGGCGATCTAAGCCCTGTCGGTCCGAGCCCTGTCGGTCCGAGCCCCTTCGCGCCGCTCGCGCCGGAGGCGAAGCCCAAAGCGAAGGCTCCCGAGCCCGCCGCCAAACCACAGGAGGCGCCGGCGAAAGAACCCGAGGTCGCGGCAGCCTCTGCTCCGAGCGTACCGACTGCGATGGGTCCGCCGACGGTCTACGGCGATCCCGATACGCGCTTCAGTCTGCGACTCGACGGCTACCTTCGCACCGAGCTCGCCTGCATCTACCCGAGTAGTTTCTGCGGAATCGGTACCCCGGCGGATCAGGACGCGGGGCGTAATCCTTATGTCGGGCGCAGCGATTGGTTCGCTCTCGGCGGCGCACGCGTCAACCTGCGAGGTCGCTACGGCGAGGATCTCTACGTTCGCCTGTCGCTCGCCGGCGAGGCGGTGCGCTACGACGATTCGGTCAACCCCGCCGGCCGCTACGAGGCGCAGATGCAAGACGCATATCTCTCCTATCGGTTGAGCAACGCGTTGAAGGTTCATCTCGGTCGCTTTCGTCCGCCCTACGACGTCGAGTCACTGACGCCGCTCGAAGGATTGCTCTTCGTGCACCGCTCCCTCGAATCGCGCGGTGTCTTGCCACAGGAAGGCTGGGCCGGCGATGAGTACGGCAATTTCAGTCCTGGCCGTCAGCTCGGCGCCATGGTCTCCGGTGAGCACGCTCTAGGCGGCGACGATGTGCGGCTCGGCTACCATGTCGCGGTGACGAACGGGAGCTCGGGGCTCACCAGTTTGAACGACAACGACCGCGCCGCGGTTTACGGCCGGGTGACCTTCGAGCTGCGGGATTCGGACCGCTACGCGGACTACCACCGTCGTGACGAAGAAGGTCCAGCAACCGTGTGGCTCGAGGACGGACTGCGCATCGGCCTCGGCGGCTTCTACAACGACCTCACATTTGGCGAGCCGCCCAATCGGCTCAACGACCGCGTCCTCGGCGCCGGCTTGGACGTCTCGTCGAAGTACTCCTACTTCATCTTTCAGGGGCAGATCCTCTTCCGGCAAGTGCAGCACCTGACCCGAGGCGGAAGTGCCGACGAGCGCGGACTCGGGGGACACGTGCAGCTGAGCTTCGACGTGCTCGGGACCGGTTTCTACCCGGGCTATCGCTTCTCCTTCCTCGACCCACGCGAAGCCATCGCCGAAGTGACGCCGATCGAAACCGCGGACAGCAACCAGGTCATGCACCACACCGTTGGCATCAAGTGGATTTCCAAGAGCCTGCCATTGATGGGCTTCTTCGAGTATACGGTCGCCCTCGAGGAGGAAGGCCGGGAGCTGCCGAACGACCGAATCGAGGCCGCACTGCAGGTGATTTTCGAGTGAGGTTGCGCGCGTTCTTCATCGCACTGACGCTCGGTGCGGCCGCGTGTGGTGGTAGCGAGGGAGGCGCCTATGCGCGCGTTGCAACCTCCGCCTCTGAGCTCGTCGGCGGGCCCGCCTCCAGCGGAGACATTGGGGACATCGTTCTCGGCAACGACCTGCTCCGGGTCGTGATCGCGCGCCGGAAACCTTCGCAAAGCGTGCTTCCGGTCACGGGCATCATCGTTGACGCTTCGCCGATGCGGGCGTTGGATGATGCCACTGAAGGTCTGGATTATCTGGAGGGTATTCTTCCGCTGGCGATGGTCGCGGGCTTCGATCCGGAAACGGAATCGGATGTCTTCGTACTCGATGACGGGAGCGCGGGTGGGGCGGCGGTGGTCCGAGCGCGCGGACGCCCGCGCGATCTCCTTCGGGTCCTCGAGGTTCTCGGTGGCGACATCACGCCCAATCCCGATCTCGTGCTCGAGACCGACTACATCCTCGAGCCAAACACCCGTCACGTGCAGGTCGTCTCCCGGTTGCGGAATGAGGGTGCGGCGGACGCGTTGCTCGATGGCTCTGTCCTCCGTCGGCAGCTCGATCTCGCGGGAGCGACGGCTACTGGAGAGATCGAGCTCGTTTTTGGGGACGCCTTTGTGACGGGGGCGCGTGCCCAGCTCTTTGTTCCCGCCGCGGTGCCCGACGGCGAGGGTGAGCGGGCAGTGGGCTTCGACGTGGCGGCGGGTGATGCGCTCGCTCGCGCTGCACCGCCCGCACTTCCCGCACTTCCGGGCATGCTCACCGATCTACTCGCAGCGGTCGGCGATGGCGTGAGCTACGGCTGGAGCGCCTCCGTGCCCCGCAGCGTGAACGCGGTGCAGCGCGCGCCCATTCTCTACGGTGCTAGCGGGCAGACTCTGCCGGCGAACGACCCGATGGTGGTGACCTACGCGACCGAGGGCGGGGCGAGCGTACACTACGCGACGCTGCCGGAGCGACTCGCACCCGGAGGCAGCTTCGAGGTCACGCGATTTTTCATCGTGACCGACGGCGATGTCTCGACGGTTCGGCAGGAGCTCCTGAAACTCCGTGGCATTCCGACCGGCGTGCTCTTCGGTCAAATCGTGTCGGACCCGGGGGGCGAGCCCTTCGCTGATGCGGAGCTCGCGATCTTCGACGCGGACCGGCGACCCTTCAGCCAGGTACGGACGGACGCTCAGGGCCGTTTTCGGGCCCTCTTGCCGGAAGGCGCCTACTTCCTGCGGGCGATCGCTAGCGGGGCACCGGCGACTCCCATCGAGCTGAGTCTCGCGTCGGGGATCGAGATCGTGCCGAATCAGAGTGTCTTTCGGCGCGTCGCGTTGACCGCGCCCGCGCGGGTCGTCGTGCGTGCCCGTGATCCCTCCGGTCGGCCCCTTCCGGTGAAAGTCAGCGTGGTGGGGGAGTACGACGCGACCGGTCGGAGCGAACCGGTGGAGCTCCTGGTTAACGAGCTCGCGCTGGGGGAGCGTCGGCGCCCGACCGATCTGGGCGAGCGCAAACCTCTTCTCGAGCGGACGAGCCGCTACGTCGAGGGTGTGGAGTGGGGGAATGGAGACCCGGTGCGGGTAGAGGTGCGTCCGACGCGCTGTGATTCGGTGGCGTCTTGCGCCACGGGCGCTCGCCGTGGGCCTTATCGAATCGTCGTCTCGCGCGGACCCGAATACGAGCGCGTCGAGATCGCGGGGGTCGACCTCGGCCCCGGCGAGGTCGCATCGTACGATGTCACGTTGGAGAAGACCGTCGACACTGAGGGGTATCTCGCGGTGGATTTCGATCTCGAGACCGATGCGTCGGTCGGAGGACGTTTCACACGGATTGAACGCGCGCGCGCGGCGGCGGCTGAAGGACTCGAGGCCTATTTTGCCGCCGACGAGAATCGCGTGCGCCAGGCCGAGGGCGAACCCGCGCTTGCGGAGGTGCAGGAGTGGATCCGCTCCTTTGACGCGCTCGAGCTCACGACGCTCGAACGCGGTCAAAACCTGGTGCTTCCCATCCTGCCGGACCCGAGCCGCGCGAATGGGCTCCCCACGGACGCGGGCTGCATCGCGGGAAGCGGTGCGGACACCCTCGGCGTGGTCGTTGGTGGGTTTGAGTGCTCGATGCCGCAGCTCTTCGCGCGCACGCGAACGCTTGGAAGCCGGGGCTCCGCGTTTTCCATCCTTGCGGCGAGTCACCCCCGTCGGGGCATTCAGGGGCAGCTCAACCAGCTTTCCGTTGCCGGTGACGGCGAGGGGCGCTTGCCTACGACGCTGAATGACATTTGGAACGGTTGGCCCCTCTCGACCACCTACCGCGCGGGAGCGCTCAACCCGGAGAGCCTGCCCCTCGGGGAGTACGACGGGTTGGTGGTGTGGCACGGGAAAGCGACAGCCACGCTTCGCGACTTCAGGCCCCCGAGCGAGAACGAGCTCGACCCGGCGGTCGCAAACGATGTGCTTCTCGACCTTCGGGACTACCAGTGCGGCGATGGACACCCCAACAACGCGCTCGGCGGCGTGGTTTACCGGGAAGGAGGGGACATTCGTTATCCGGGTCCGTTGTCCGATTTTGAGCGTCAGATCGGTCTCGGGCGACCGATGGTCGCCTTCGCCGCTTCCGGAAGCGGCGGGCCAGAGCAGGAGCCCGGTGCTCCGAGAACCTATGTCTGGGTCGGCTCAGACGAGCAACGTGGTGTGATCGATCGACGGCCAGCCGGAGTGGTCGATGCGGACGTGCTCAACGGCATCTTTCAGGGCCGCATGCTCTTGTCCAATGGCCCGTTCCTGGACCTCCGGCTGCGAACCCGAAATGCGGATGGCACCGATGTCGTGCTCTGGCCCGTGGGGAGCTTCATTCGCTTCGCCCAGGCGCCCGACCCGGGAGAGGGCACCGCGGTGACAGCGCTCGTCCGCCTGCGGTCCCCCTCCTGGATCCGAGTGGATACGGTGCGTCTTCTGATCAACGGCACCGTTGTCGAAACTCTCGAGGTTCCCGATGCATTGCGCGAGGACGGAAAGCCAGTCGCCAATGAATGGCTTTTTCCCGTCGAGCTCACCTTGTTCGAGGATTCCTTCGTCACCGCTGAAGCGGAAGGGTCCGAGAGCCTCTTCCCGGTCATCACCCCCTTCCAGGCTCCGCGCGGCGGGATCGACGGTGCCCTGGGTGCGGTTGCGACGGCCTTCGGCGTGGCCGATCCCTACGCTCGCGGCGATGGGCTCCGTGCCCCGACGCCGGTACGCGAAGCCACGCCCTTCGCAGTCACGAATCCGATCATTCTCGATGTGGACGCCTCGGGTGCCTTTCGCGGGCCAGGGGTCGCGCCCCTTCCGCTGCCGGCGCCGGACCTGCCGTGTCCGCCGGGTTTGGAGTGAAAGAATGCGTTGGGCGCCGCTCTTGCTCCTGATCGGATGCGCGACCGAGGTGTTTCCGCCGGTCGAAGCGGTCAGCGTACCGAACGCGATGGTCGCTCCCACCGGCCTCGTGATCAGCGAGCGCGTGCGTGAAGTGACCCTCAGAAATCGAGACGCGGCTGAAGTGGTCCTCTCGGAACGGGTGCGGGCGGTCGTGGTCGACGCGGCC
>CAYXVF010000176.1:0-7449 GCA_964468125.1 uncultured Bdellovibrionales bacterium
GGGGCACTGGACGACGGGGGAGCACCCGCGGTGGGAGGCGTCGTGGTCGCACGCGCGCAGGCCAATCCGCTGCAGGTGATCGAGCGGGTCAAAGCCAAGGTCGAGGAGATCGCCCCCGGACTGCCTTCGCGGCGCCTCGACGACGGCACCGTCGCGAAGGTCACGATCGTACCGTTCCACGACCGGAGCGCGCTCATTTTCGACACGCTCGGGACCCTGTCCTCGGCGCTGCTCCAACAAATCCTGATCAGCGTGATCGTGGTGGTGTTCATGCTCCGAAGCCTGATCGGCGCCGGGCTCATCGGCGTGCTTCTGCCCCTCGGGGTCGGACTCACCTTCGTCGCGATGCGGCTGTCGGGCGTTGGAGCGAATGTAATGGCCCTCGGCGGCATCGCGGTTTCGATCGGAACCATGGTGGACGTGGGGATCGTCTTCGTTGAGAACATTCGCCAGCGGGAAACACTCACCGTCCAGTCCGTGACCGACGCGGCTCACGAGGTCGCCCCCGCGGTGATGACCTCGGTGATCACCACGGTGGTGAGCTTTCTGCCGGTCTTTGGTCTTCCGGCGGCGGAGCTACGGCTCTTCGGACCCCTCGCCCTCACCAAAACCTACGCGATGGGGGCCGCCCTCCTCCTCGGCATGACGCTCGTACCCGCCCTCTCGCGCTTCGGGCGCGGCACGCCGACCGAGGCGAAAATCGGCACGCGCGAATGGAGCATCGTGGCTGTCGGGGCGGTGATCCTCTCCTTCATCTGGCGCCCTCTGGGCGAAGGCGCGGGCCAGCTTCCGAGCCTCGCGTTCGTCGCCGCGTCGATCCTGATCGTGCTCTGGGGCCTCGAAGGGTTCCGCCGGGTCTACCCGCGCCTGCTCCCCTGGGTCCTCGAACACCGGCGCACCTTCCTCGTCGCCCCCGCCCTCACCGTGCTCCTCGCCGTCGCGGCACTGCCGAGCTTCGGGCGCGAGCATCTCCCGCCCTTCGATGAAGGCGCCTTCCTCTACATGCCGACCACCATGCCCCACGCGTCGATCGGTCAAGCACTCGAAATGCTCGAGGGCATGGACGCGGCGATCGCCGCAATCCCGGAGGTCGAGCGCGTGGTGGGCAAGATCGGACGCGTGGAGAGCGCCCTCGATCCCGCGCCCATCTCGATGGTCGAGACGGTGATCAGCTATCATGCGGAATACGAGACGGACGAGCGAGGTGAGCGCAAACGGCGCTGGCGCGACCACATTCGCACGCCCGACGACATCTGGCAGGAGATCGTCTCCGCCGCTCAATGGCCGGGCGCCACGAGTGCGCCGAAGCTGATGCCGATTCAAGCCCGCCTGGTCATGTTGCAGAGCGGCATGCGCGCCCCGATGGGACTAAAGGTGCGCGGCCCGGACCTCGAGACCCTCGAGCGCTTTGGCGTCACGGTCGAAGAGATCCTCAAAGAGGTTCCAGAGCTGCGCAGCGAGACGGTGTTTGCGGACCGAGTGGTGGGCAAGCCCTACCTGGAGGTCGAGGTGGACCGCGCGGCGGCCGCCCGCTATGGGCTCGCGGTCGCCGACGTTCAAGACGTGGTGCAGGTGGCGCTCGGCGGCGCGACGGTGACCCGCACCGTTGAAGGGCGCGCGCGCTATCCCGTGCGCGTGCGCTACATGCGCGAAGAGCGTGACAGCATCGATGCGCTCGAGCGCGTGGCGGTCGCAACCCCAGGGGGCGAGAGCGTGCCCCTGGCGCAGGTCGCGAGCTTTGCGTTCAGCCGCGGCCCTCAGATGATCCGCTCCGAGGACACGTTCCTGACGAGCTACGTGATTTTCGATGCGGCGGAGGGAGTGCCTTCGGTGACCGCCGTGGAACGCGCCCGGGAGGCACTGCAAAACGCGATCGCCAAGGGCGGGCTCGAAGTTCCCGAAGGAGTCAGCTACAGCTTCGCCGGCGAGTACGAACAGCAGCTGGCCAGCGAAGCGAGGCTCCGGGTGCTCGTACCGTTGGCCCTCCTCCTGGTCTTCGTCGTGCTCCAGCTGCAGTTTCGAAGCTTCTTGGTGAGTGCGATCATCTACGCCGGGGTGGTGGTTGCGCTCTCCGGGGGCGTGCTCCTGCTCTTTCTCTACGGCCAACCGTGGTTCTTGGACTTCGAGCTCTTCGGCTTCGACCCGCGCCAGGTCTTCAACATAGGGCGCATCGATCTCTCGGTGGCGGTGTGGGTCGGCTTCATCGCCCTGGTGGGCCTCGCCACCGACGACGGCGTGGTGATGGCCACCTACCTGCGGCAACGCTTCGAGGCCGAGCCTCCCAAAACCCGCGAAGAGGTCCGTGAGCGGGTGTTGGAGGCCGGCGTCCGACGCGTGCGCCCCTGCCTGATGACCACGGCGACCACGGTCCTCGCGCTGTTGCCCGTCATCACCGCCTCGGGCAAAGGAGCGGATCTCATGCTCCCGATCGCCCTGCCGATGGTCGGCGGCATGATCTTCGAGCTCTTGACCCTCTTCGTCGTGCCGACCCTCTACGCCTGGCGCGAGGAGTGCCGCGTGCAGGCGCGCCCCTTGGACCCGGACCCGACTGGGGCTTGGCCAAGGTCCTGACCGAGGAGGGCGAGCGCGACCGTGGTGCCTCCAAGTTGCGCTCGATGGCCGCAGCAGAGGGCGGTGGGACACTCGATGGCCATGCCCTCGGTACGCCGGCCTACATGAGTCCCGAGCAAGCGGCCGGTGAGATCGAGTCGATCGACGCGCGCAGCGACGTCCGGGGGCTCGGCGCAGTCCTCTACGAGATTCTCTCCGGCCATCCGCCCCACGAGGGGAACACTCCCTACGAGATCGTGGGCAAGGTGATGGTGGAGGACCCGCCACCGATCATCGAGCGCGAGCCGCGGGTTCCGCGCGAGCTCGTCGCCGTAGCGGAGAAGGCACTAAACCGGGCACCGGATGCGCGCTACCAAGGAGCGGCGGAGCTCGCCGAAGAGGTAGAAGCCTACCGCTCCGGACGGCGGGTGGAGGCCCACGAGTACACCGCCTGGGAGCTGCTGCGACGGTTGGTCCAGCAGCATCGCTCTGCGGTATTGGTCGGCGCCGTCGCGGTACTCGCCGCGATCGTTCTCACGGCGGTCGCCTATGCTCAGGTCAGCAACGAGCGCGACCGGGCGCTCGCGATCCAGCGCCAGTCGCAGGGGCACCTCGCCCGAGGCCTGTACGAGAAGGCCAAGCTTGCGGTGGAACGCAAGGACTGGATCGAAGCGGAGACCCTCACGGCGAGCGCGTTGCAGATCGTGAGCGCCCTCGATGCCAGGAAGAGCAGGCCACCGCTTCGCGGTCTCTTGCTCAGCCTCGAGGACCGCTGGCGACCGGAGCTCGCGTGGATCAAGCGCTTCGGCTGGTCCTGCTCGCACATGAAGTTCTCCCCGGACGGCAAAACCCTCACCTGCCTGACGCTATCGGGCGTCGACCTCCTCCGGGTCGAGGACGGCGAAGAATCGGGCCGATTCGTCGGCGGCAACGGCTACATTCGCGATGCCGCGTGGAGCGATGACGGCAGCGCGCTCGCGGCGATCGGATTCGACGGGCTGCTGCGCGTATGGCGCGTGCCGGTCCGCGATCCGGTGGCGGCGGTGAAAGCGCACGGCAACGAAGCGTTCGCCCTCGCTGGCAACGGTGAGGTCCTGCTCACCGGAGGGCCGACCTCAACGTGGTCGCGTGGAGCTGGACCGGCGAGACACCGGTGGAGCGCTGGCGGGATGAGCTACACGAAGACTCGGTGACCGCCGTATCCGTAGGGCCCGAAGGCCAGCTGGTGGCAAGCGGTGATGAGAGCGGCGTCGTAGTCGTGCGCGACGCGGACGGCAAAATGCTCCAACGCTTTCGACCGCACCGAAACCGGGTCGTCGCGCTCCAGGTGCTCGATGGTTTGCAGCTGCTCACCGCTTCAAGCGACCGCCGCGTGGTCCTTTCGTCGATCGAAACCGGTGAGAAGCTGCTCGAGCTCGGCGAGCACGACGGAGGCGTCAGTGCGCTGCAGGCCTCCTCCCGGGCACCGGTGCTGGCTACAGGAGACGAGCGCGATACGCCTGTGAAACGTCGGCGAGCGGGTCGCGCCGAGCGAGCTCGTCGGTGCAAACGATGACCTCCGCGCGGTCACCTTGTCCGAAGACGGGAGGCGGGTTGCGGCCGGGGGACGCTCCGGGCGGGTGACGATCTGGGATCGCCAAACCGGTGACATCGAGCGTCTCGCTCGGGTGGGTGCGCGCGAGGTGCGAGCGGTCACCTTTGACAGCACCGGGGCGCTGCTCGCCGCGGCTCCGGAGGATGCCCCGCCCGCATGGTTCGACGTTCGCGTGTTCGAGGGGCCCTTCGACCCGCGAAGCCGTGCCTATGCGGTGGCCGATTCCTCGCGCGCGGCGCGGTCGTGGCGGCGATCGACATCTCTCCGAGTGGGGCTCTGATCGCGAGCGGCAGCTGGGACGGCCGGGTCAAGCTCTGGGACCGCCACGCTCAAGGCGACCCTCGAAGGGCACGACGGAAACGTCAGCTCCGTCACGTTCGTCGGTGAAGAGTGCCTCGCCTCTCTCAGCGTCAACGGCGTGGAAGGCGTCGACCTCGTTCCCCTCACCGAGCCGCGCTGAGACTCAGTGGTCGAGGCATCACGTCAGCCCGTGAAGGCGTCAAACACGGTCTCGCAGGTCGGGCACTCGGAGGAAATGTCCGTGCAGGCGGCATTCTCGATACAATCGCGGCACTGGTCCGCATCGGTATCGAGGCTTGCATCCGCGTCGATGGCGTCGAAACAATCATCGATGCACGTGTCGACATTCAGACTCGCATCGTAGCAATCTTGGTACTCGTTGCAAATCGCCTGGCAATCGAAGGCCTCGTCGACTTCATCACAGCCGAACGTGGCTCCGAAAACTAGCAGAGAAATCAGCGGCACGAGCTTCTTCATGGATAGACCTCGCAGTTGTGTTGCTCTCTCTTAACCGAAGCGGACACACCGGAGCTAGGCGAAAATGCAGCAAAGGGCGGTTTACACTCGCCGGCGTGACACTATGAGCCAGACAGCAGAAGAACGGGTCAGAATCCTCGAAGCGGAGCTTGCGCGCCTCAAGAACGGGATCCGCCTCACCGGCGCCAGCATCGCGGCCCCTTCGGGCCGCCTCGCCACCGGAACCGTGGTGGGCTCGGAGGAAATGCTCCTGCAGGTCGACACGGGGGGACGGATCCTCTACCTCAATGGACCGATGGCGACGCTGATGGGCATTGCCGATCGCAAGGCAGCACTCGGAAAATCGCTCGACGCAGTGCTCGCTGACTCCGACCTTCCGGGGGGCGGATTCCACGTAGAGGTACTGATCGGCTGCATCGAGTCGTGTAAAGCGAGCAGCCAGCCCTCGCTGGTGGAGACGGTGTTTCCCGGGCTTCCCGCGAGCGCGCTGCCGGGCAAGAGCGCGAGTCCCAACACGGACCCTATCCTTCGAATCGTCGCGAACACCTCGAAGGGCCAATTTCAGGTGATCGCCCAGGACGTCACGAAGCTGCGTTGGATCGAGTCGATGTTCGCCCGCTACGTCTCGCCCCAGGTGATCGAGGTCCTCCACGGTAAATCCTCGGACGAGATTCTCCTCACCGAGTCGCGGGAGATCTCGATTCTCTTCGGCGACCTGCGCGGCTTCACCTCGATGTGCGAGCGCCTCAACGCCGAGGAGGTCCGCGACACGGTGAATGATTTCCTGACCGGCATGGTGCGCTGCATCGACCACTTCAACGGCACCGTCGACAAGCTTGTCGGTGACGAATCGGCAACATCGGGACCCCGAGTCGCATGGACTACACGGCGCTCGGCCGCTCCGTGAACCTCGCGGCGCGCCTGTGTGGCAAGGCGGAGGGCGATGAGATCCTCACCACTCGGGAAACGCATCGTCAGGCGCTGATGGCGGCGCAAGACTGGCAGGGGGAGACCCCGCTCCCGCACATTCGCTTCGCGAAGAAGGGCACGATCGAGCTCAAGAACGTCGCCGAGCCCCTGGATGTGGTGAAGGTCGAAGCTTAGGGTGGTGCGTTCGACGCGACACCGTCTTCGATGCGGATCTCGCGGATCGCGATGCCTCCATGGACGAACTGCTCGAGCCAGGCGTAGGTGAGATAGGCGAGGCCCTCATCTCCCCAGGTTTCACCCCAGCTGTTGCGCACGATCACGAAGCCCCCGCCGGGGAAACGCTCGTCGTCGACGAAGCCGACCGCGGTCGTCACGTGTCCACAGGTGCCCGCGCAGACTTCCCCTTCGAGCAGCGTCTCGACGATGCCGTTGACTTCGGTGGCGATCGCGAAATTGAGGTCTACGTTGAGGGCGAGCACCACGGGCTCACCAAACCAGAGCGCTTCGCGCAGCTGCTGGAGTGAACCGTGAAGGACTTCGTGCGTCTCGATGAATACGCCGGGCTCACCGTTTGTCTCCGGCGGTCTTCCCGAGCCGTCGGCTCCCGCCCCTTGCGTTTCCGTTGGCGTGCAGGTCGCGCCGGGGTGCGCGGCGAGATAGGCGGTGCAATCGAATTCGTCGCGGTTGTAGGGCCACACCTCTTCGAGGAGTAGCCGCTGCTCCTCCAGTCCCGCGATCGCCGGTACCGTGGGCAAACCCGGTAGGCTCCAGTTGTCTATCGCTGAGTGTCCGAGCCAATAGGTGTATTGCTCCGAGAGATCGAGCGCGTAGCCCTGCCGGCGAGCGAGGATCTCCACCGCCGAATTCAACGCATGCGCCACACACGTGCCGCGTATCCCTTGGTTGCGCACGGTGCCGCGGAGCACGCTCCAGTCTTCGAGGAGCATAGTCGGGCCGATGTCGATGTTGCGGTCGATGTCGCAGCGCAGCTCGGTGTCTTCGCAGTCGCGGGTCTCGAGGTCGATCAGGCGAATGCTCCTTCCGTCCGCGAGCTGCACGGTGCCCTGCTCGACCTGGTACTCGGCAAAGCTCGTCGCTTTCTTCTGTCGCGTGAGCAGCTTGTCGACGAGGGTCCGGGGGAGCTCGAAGCTCGCGAAGGGCTCCCGCGGCAGGGTCTCCGTCCCCTCGCCGCAGGCCGCGAGGATCAGCCCCGACAGGGCGACCGCACGAATCAGAGACGTACTCATGGTAACCTGCTGAGACCCTCTCGACCAGCCGCTGCGGACGGGTCGGAGTTCACTCCGTCCCGGTGGTCGCAGGTGTCACCGCCAAAGGCAAGGGCGAGCTCATCGTGCGCCCGGTCTTTCCCTAGCAGGAAAACCCTCACATTTCATTCCCAATTAATTTTGGCTCGGCGTGCGTTGGAAATCGGCAGTGAAGTTCGACCGGTTGGTGCTTTCCGGATCTCTCCGGTGACGGGTCACAGATTCGGCCACGGCGTCGGTTTTCGGTGGAACGGCAATCGACCGCATCGGTCGGCGGGACCGTTCACTGGCCACTCAGATTCGGCGGTCGGCCTCCAGTATCCCGCTCAACAT
>CAYXVF010000177.1:0-7223 GCA_964468125.1 uncultured Bdellovibrionales bacterium
GACGACGACGACGACGACGACGACGACGACGACGACGACGACGACGACGACGAGGGCTGACCCGAGTCCTCGCTAGGACACGCGATTAGATTGCCTATGGCCGGGTTACTCACGGTGGTGTCCTGCGTGAGCGGGAAGTGAGGAGCCCGTGCCATTTTTCTTGCCGGTAGGTTTGCACCCCCCCCGAGTCTCGCCCAACATGGCGCGGTGAGCGCATCGAACCCCTACCCCGGACGTCGTCGACGAAAAAAACCGCGCGTGCTGCTCGTGACCCCGGAGGTGACCGAGCTGCCCGAGGGCGTCGGCAACGCGGCGAACTTCGTGCGGGCAAAGGGCGGTGGCCTCGCGGACATCTCGGCGGGACTCTTTGCTCAGCTTCACGAAACCGACGAGTTCGACGTTCACATCGCGATGCCGAAGTACGATCGGCAATTCGTCGGCGAGGCGGCGAATTTTCGCCAGCTCGAGCTCGACGCGCCCAAGTGGGAGCGTCGCGGCATTCACCTCGTGACCGACAGCGCCTTCAGCAATATCCAAGAAGTGTACGAACAGACCGGTGAGAATTCTCCGGTGCGACGCTCATTGGCGCTGCAGCGCATGGTGATCAATCGCTTTCTCGACACCCTCACCCCGGATCTCGTCCACTGCAACGATTGGATGACGGGCCTCATCCCGGCGGCCTGCCGCGAGCGTGGAATCCCGAGCGTCTTCACGATCCACAACCTGTTCACCTATTGGGCTACGCCACGGCACATCGACTTTCACGGGATCGACGTGCATCGCCTGCAGGGGCATTTTTGGTTCCAGTGGTTCCCTGATTTTGGTGACAACGATTGGCACTACAATCACGTGGATTTCGCGAGCACGGGGGTGTTTGCGGCGAGCGTCGTCAATACGGTGAGCCCCACTTTCGCAAAAGAGGTGAGGCGGGGTGACCACGACTCGTGGGCTCCCGAAAGCCTCATGCGGGCGATCAAGCAGCATCCGCGCTTTGTGGGAATCCTGAACGCTCCGAATGATACGGTGCGTCCAGACCTCGAAAACCGTGGAACGGTGACCTTCACCGCGGAAACGGTCGAAGAGGGCAAAGTGAAGAACAAAGCCAAGCTTCAGCTTGCGATGGGGCTCGAGCTCGCGCCGGAGCGGCCGATCCTCTTCTGGCCTCACCGCCTCTACGGCCAGAAGCATCCGGACCTCGTGCTTCTGACGATCGATCGCGCGATCGCGCGTTACGGCGCCCAGCTCGCGGTGGTCGCGAACGGAGATAGGGAGACCGAGCGTGCCTTCGACAGGCTTTCAATTGCGCGCCGCGGTTCCGTGTCTCGATTCCGCTTCGATCAGACTCTGAGTGACCTCGCTCGGGCGGGGTCGGACTTCATGCTCATGCCGTCGCGCTACGAGCCCTGCGGTCTCCCGCAGCTCGAGTGCCCCCGTTTTGGAACACTTCCGGTGGTGCGTGCTACCGGTGGCCTCGCCGACTCCGTGGAGGAGCTAAACGGCGATGTGGGCAACGGCTTTCTCTTTCGCGAAGAGACGGCGGAGGCGTTCTGGGCGGCAACGGAGCGAGCGCTGCGTTTCTATCAGCTCCCCAGACGCCACCGGGTCTTGGCGCGCATCATGCGCGAGTCGATGGAGCGCTTCACCCTGAAGACCACTACCGAGGAATACAAAGCGATCTACCGCCGGCTCATCTGAGCACCCGTCTATTCCGTGTCTCGATACATCAGTGTTTGTGCGCTCGACGCAGCTGCGTGACCGCGGCCCGGAACTGACGCGACGGCTCGAGGAATCGCATGGCGAAGCCCTTCTGGGTGTGGCGGACGACCTCGGCGCGGCACTCCACCGGAGCGATCTCCGTCGCGTCCGGGAGCACATGTCCGTTCGGACGCGCGCGGACCGAGACGAGAAGCTCGTCCCCCACGGGCGGCGGCCGGTTCGCGTCCACCGCAGCGCCGTCGAGGCTCAGGCTGACGAGTGTCGATTTCTTCGCGCCGCCGGTGAAGAGCTCCCGAAGTCCCCGGCTGCCGTCGCTCTTCCAGGTGAGGACGTTGTCGAGCTCCTGGGAGAGGGCTTCGTCCTCCGGGCGGCGGGCCACCAGCTCATCGAGGAAGGCCTGAAAGGATTCGGTGAAGGACGCCGGTGGGTCGAGAAAGGCCACGGCCACACCGTCGTCGGCGGCAAAGGCAACCTTGGCGTGCACGGCAAACCGGTGATTGTCGCGGATCATCTCCAGCTCGAGCACGTCGCGCGGATCCCAGCGCTTCTTCGTGAGCAGGAAGGCGCCGGTGCGGCTCACTGTGCGTGTCATGCAGGCGGTCGAGCCGTTTCCGTCTTTGACGATGACCCCGATGGCGGCGATGATCCGCGGGGCACGACGATCGGACATTTGCGTGTCTCCGTTGTGGATGAGATCAAAGTTTAGCCGATCGGCGAGGATGCTCCATGAATGCGCGAGGCCCAATTCACCGAAAAATCCCCGAAGGAGACGACCGGGAACGACTCGTCTGCAACGAGTGTGGGTATGTGCACTACACCAACCCCAAGGTCGTCGTCGGGGTTGTAGCGACCCATGGCGAGCGGATCTTGATGTGCCGCCGCGCGATCGAGCCGCGCCGGGGTTTCTGGACGATCCCCGCGGGCTACATGGAAGAGGGCGAGTCGAGCGAAGCGGGTGCAGCGCGGGAGGCATGGGAGGAGGCACGAGCGGTGCTCACCATCGACCGCTTGCTCGCCGTCTACAACGTGCCACGGATTTCTCAGGTGCAGCTGATGTATCGAGCGCGTCTCGAGCACGACCGGGTTGAAGCAGGGCCCGAGAGTCTCGAAGTTGCGCTCTTGCGCTGGGACGAGATTCCCTGGGGTGAGCTCGCCTTTCCGACGGTTCAGTGGGCGTTGCAGCACCATCGAGAGGTCTGGGGGCGTGACGCGTTCGCCGCGTTCTCCAACCCGGCCGGGGAGAGCGCGAATCTGCATACCTTCGTGTCACGTTTGTCGGGCAGCGACGACTAGGCGCCATGAGCCTCTTGAAGCGGATCGTCGATGCTTTCATACCGGAAGACGACGCGGTGCCCGAAGCCGATGCCTTTGGCATCACCCAGACCGGACAAGGGCGTCTGGGAACCCTCGACGAGGGCTTCGGAGTCGTCATTCAAAGCGATGGCAGCGAAGAAGACACTCTCGACCTGCGTGTTCGCGAAGGTCCTACATCGGACCGGGTCACCGTGGACGGCGTAGACCCGGAGCGGCTCCGCGGTCTCCTCCTCGACTGGGACCCGATGCGCCATCGCTGGCGTTTTGTGCTTGAGCTCACGCTCCGTGCAAGCGACACCCCGAATCCAAACGGTCGCCTCTACAAGGCGAGCCGTCGTATCGCGAGTGACGCCCCGGCATTCTTCACCCGCAGCACGGTGAATCCGACTCTGGTCGAGCGGTTGCTCGAACATCCGGGGGTGGAGGCCGTCTTGCTGCGTGGGCACACGCTCACGGTCAACCGCGGCGCACCGGAGCTCGAGTGGTCGAGCTTCGACCAGCACGTGGACCAAACCCTTCGCGCCTATTGGCTCGGCGCCGGGCGTGTCGTGGAAGGAGCGAGGCGACCCCGCTATAGTGACGCCTTCGAGGAGGCGGTGGCGGAGGTCCTCGAGGAGCGCGTCCTGCCCGCGGTGTATCGCGACGGGGGCGACCTGAAGCTCGTCGAGGTTCGCGATGGGATCGTTCGCCTCAACATGGTCGGCGCCTGTCGCAACTGCCCGTCGAGCACGGTGACCCTGCACCGGGGCGTCGAGTCCGTGTTGAAGCGCGCCTTTCCTGACCGCGTGCGAGGGGTGGAAGCGGTTTAGACCGAGCTCGTGCTGCCCGGCTGCAGTCGTCGAATGAGCGTCCCGACACTGAGGCCCTGAACCAAGATCGAGAAGACGACCACGATGTAGGTCATGGCGAGGATCGCGTCGCGTTCGGGCACCACGTGACCGTGGGCCATGCGCGGGATCGAAAGGGCGAGGGCGACGGAGATTCCGCCGCGCAGACCCGCCCAAGTCATGATCCGAGTCAGGTTCCAAGCCTCCGAGCGGTTCAGTGCAAGAATCGGAATTCCGACCGCGATGAAGCGGCCGAGGAGCACCAGGGGGATGGCGATCAGCCCGGCGAGGAAGAGGCTGCCGCCGAACTCGAAGACCAACACCTCGAGCCCGATCAGCACGAAGAGCACCGCGTTCAAAATCTCGTCTACGAGCTCCCAGAAGGTGTCCAGGTGATCGCGGGTCTTGTCGCTCATCGCCAGGAGCCGCCCCTTGTTGCCGATGAGCAAACCGGCCACGACCATCGCGATCGGCCCGGAAATGTGCAGGTGCATCGCCAGGCTGTAGCCGCCGAGCACGAGGGCGAGGCTGATGAGGACCTCGACCGTGTAGTCGTCGATCGACTTCAGCATCAAGAAGGCGACGTATCCGGCCGCGAGCCCAAAGAGCGCACCGCCGAAGGCTTCTTGCACGAAGAGCAGCGCAATCCCGGCCGTTCCGACCTCGCCATGATCCGCACCGAGGCCTGCGATGCCAAAGATCGCCAGGAACACGACGACGCCGACTCCGTCGTTGAAGAGCGACTCCCCGGCGATCTGCGTCGAGAGTCGTCTCGGCGCACCGAGTGTCTTGAGAATGCCGAGAACGGCGATCGGATCGGTGGGGGAGATCAGCGCGCCGAAGAGCAGGCACATGATGAAGCGCGCTTCGTAGCCGAGAGCACCGAGCACGAGGTAAATTAACCCGCCGACCAAGAACGTCGATACCACCACTCCGATCGACGCGAGCACCCCGATCAGGAGCTTCTGTTCGGCGAGATCGTCGAGGTTGACGTGGAGCGCGCCGGCGAAGAGCAAGACCCCGAGCATTCCGTCCATCAGCGCTTCGCTGAAGTCGACTTGGGAGAGAAAGGTCGTCGCCTGCTCCTGAAGGCTCGGGACCAACGAGCCCACCGCCACGATGCCGAGGGAGCACGCCAGGGCGATCGCCATCAGGCCGATGGTGGCGGGAAGGCGAAGGAAGCGTTGGTTGAGCCAAGCGATCACCGCTGAAAGACAGAGCAGGATCGCGCTGATATCGAGGATGTCCATGGCCGCCTTTTACACGAGGATCGAACGTGAGTCCCGATGTTGAGCACCCCCCACGTCGGAAGCTATCGTCGAGGAACAAAAGGAGACCGCCATGTCGATGGAAGCCCCCCCCCTCGAAACCGCGATCAGCACGACACTCAGTCGTTCCTGGGACCTCTTCAAGGAAGACTTCGTGCTGTACCTGCTCGCAACCCTCCTCGTGGGTCTGGTGGGCGCGGTCTCCCTCGGCATTCTCGCCGCGCCGCTCGGTGTCGGTCTGGTGATGGTGATCAGACGCAAGATCGCGGGCGACGCCTCGGTCTCCGTCGGGGACGTGTTTCAGGGCTTGTCGAAGCTCGTACCGTCGCTCTTGGCGGCGATCGGTATCTTCATTGCGACGCTCATCGGGATGGTGCTCCTCGTGCTGCCGGGACTCTTTGTCGTGTTCGTCACCGGTTACACCTTTCACGTGATGGCCTACGAGGACGCGGGAATGGTCGAGTCGATCAAACGCAGCGTGCGTGTGACCCTCGACAACGCGCTCTTCGCGCTGATCATCTTGGTCATCTCCGGCGTGATCAACGCGATCGGCGGCGCGGTGGCCATCGGTGTCCTGATCACGGCCCCCTTCACCGCGGTCATGCTGACGGTCGCCTACGAAGAGATGACCAAGGGCTAGGGCGCGTCGCTACGCGTGCTGCGTTCGCGCACGTTCCCAGGCTGCGCCGCGGGCGGGACCGATTTCCAGGGAAGCAATGGCCCGGTGTAGCTCTACGCCGCCGTCCCGAAGACGCAGAAGCGCTGCGAGCTGAATCGCAGCTGCTGGGTCGATGGGACCGGTGCTCCGGCCGAAGGCCTGCCAGTATTCCGGCTCCTCGTTCTGCGACGTGACGCGAAGAATCCAGGCGAGCTCGGAGGGTGTGAGCTCCGGGTGAATCGCGAGGCACTTTGCGGCCGCATTCGTGACCGCGGCCGCAGCCATCGAGGTGCCGGAAGCGCGGGAGAATTCCTCCGCTCCCACTCGACCGAGGACCCGCTCCCCTGGGGCTACGAGATCGACGTGCTCGCTGCTTCGGTTGGAAAAGCCCGCGAGCCAATCACCGTCGCTCGCAGCAACGACGACGAGATTCGGGAGGCGAATCGCCGCGAGCTCGTTTTCTGGGCTCAGGCTTCCGCTGCCGAGAATCTCCGAGCGGTTTCCTGCGCTCTTGACGAAGAGGACCTCTGGGAACTCCTCGATCAGCGCTCGCACCGCCAGGACCCGTTCGGGCCCCTGCACGTTGGCGCTGACGTTGATCACCCGGGCACCGTTTTCGACGCTGTAGCGGAGCGCAGCAACGATCTCCGAGGTGCGCGTCGTGGTGCTGATGCCGAAGGCGCGAGTTGAGATCGCCTCGAGGAGTGGCGAGCCTGCGACCGCACGGGCGCGCACGTGGTTCCCGTGGCGCGCAAAGGCAGGATAGGGGGCATCGAGGTTGGCCTCGTCGGACTTGAAGTCCCATCCGTTGACGTCGTCGATCCATCCGTTGCCGTCGTCGTCGACGCCAGGCTCGCCCTCCGCTTCCGCAGCATTTGTCCAGAGCGTGCTGCTCGGATCGTCGCTGAAGCCGAGGTCGACGATCCCGACCCGAACCGGACGCATCGGTGACCCCGCTCGCCGAAGGAGGCGCTCGAGGAGAGCGTCGGGCTCGCTGACGTTGTCTTTGACAAGGCGCATGCGGTTCTGCTCGCGCACCGGTGACGGGGCGAGGGGATAGCCAAAGCGCTCTTCGAGCAGGGCCCGAGCCCCCGCCCGCGCGCTCGGATCGAAACGCACGGACGGATCCGCCATGAGGTCGAGCAGACGCCGGGACGTGGGTGATGCCCGCGCCGGAAGCTCCCGGAGCTCCGGCGCGAGCAGATCACGCCATTCTCGGGCGGAAATGCGCCCGTCCGCGGCGACGCGCTCGAGAACGAGCGCCGCTGCCATTTACATCTCCATGCCGACGCACCACGACCCTCAATGGCCGACCCGTTCGTGCGTCAAAGGTTCTGATAGAGGGATTCGGGTCCGCGCATGCCCAACGCGTTCCCGCAACCTGTGGGTACAGGTTCAGTTATCGAATTCCCGGGCTCCCCGTTGCGTAGAAATTCCCAT
>CAYXVF010000178.1:0-2286 GCA_964468125.1 uncultured Bdellovibrionales bacterium
GTCAATAGGGAAGAGTACGCCGCGTCTGCACCACTCGCGTGTCCCGAGCGAGCCGGCGCGAGCGTACGCCACACGTTACGGGGTCGCTACAGCTCCAGTCGAGTCGTATCGACGGAAGAAGCTCCAGATGGCTTCGGCCATCTCGATGTCGCTGTCACTGTCCGCGCCTGGCCAGACGTGCACACCTCCGTTGATACGGAAGTGTTCAACGTTGATCCCGGTTTGCTCGTTCGCGTAGGTCAACCGGTCGACAGACTCGCCATTCGTTGGGAAGCGATCTGGAAGCTCGGAGACACCTGGCGTCGAGTCCGCTTCATTGAAATCGACCCACCACTGAATCGTTGTTTGTGAGGCTTCGTAGGGGATCTGTTCATCGGCGGTGCCGTGAGTTTGTAGCATGGGGATCGGCCGCGTGGGCGCGCACGATTCCATCAACGCCGGGGTCATTGCGCCGGAAACCGGCGCCACTGCGGCGAAAGTCTCGCTAAGTGTGCATGCCAGCTCGACGGCGAAGAACCCACCGAGGGACATCCCGGTTGCGTAGATCCGGTTGGGGTCGATACTGTAAGTCGCCGAAAGGCTCTCGATTAGCGCCGAAATGAACCCCACGTCATCCGACGTACTTGGAATCGGGAAACCGGTCACGGCCCACACGCCACTGACTGCCTGCGGCGTGACGATGATGAAGCCCTCGCGATCAGCGACGGCAGAAAACTGACTGTCGGCCAACTGCTCCTGTGCGGTGCTCCCGAGTCCGTGAAAGTTGAAGACGAGCGGGATCTGCTGACCGCCGGTATATCCGCTCGGCACCGTTAGCAGATACTGCCGCGGGGCACCGTCGACGTTGAGAGTCAGCACGTCTTCGGCAGGGGTCTCGTCGGGGCTGTAGGTCACCCGCATCGGATCATCCAGCGCGATGGTCACCGGTTCCATGTCGGGTGGACCGGGCTGCGTGTACGTCACACCATCAAAAGGAGTTCGGCCGGGGCCGCCGGGGTTGTAGAAGGCGCCGTAGCCACCTTCGAGGCTCGGCACTTCTACATGGGTGATGCTTCGGGCGGCAGCCTCATCCCCCGCGAGAATGATGTCGATGTAGTTGTCGAGATCTTCGTCGTAGCACTCGTCATACGGGCGTTCCGCGCTCTCGGGCTGGCCGAGGTCTGAGAGGCCCAACACCTCGAGCGTCCCGCCACGGACGGTGTATCTCTCACCGACCGAATCGATGATGACCGTGCTGCCGTCCTCGCCCGTGGCGTGGAGGCGGAAGAATCGCTCGAAGTCATTCGGCTTCACGCCGGACACGCCGTCGGGCGACACCCCACCGGTCGACAGCGTGCGAATCATGAAATCGCCCTCGTCTCCGTAGAGCGCGAATGCGTCGTTCGGTGGAACGGGCGCGGGCGCCGTCGGGATGCCCTCACCCAAGAGCGTGCCGGCATCCAAACGAGTGAGCTTGGCGCCCACGAATCGCGGTCCGTTGTTTTCATCGTACGGACTCGTGGAATTCTCCCATGTCAGTCCGCGGGCGTTTGCGACGGCACCGCCCGGACCCACGAGAAAGAGGTCACCAACAATGCTGACGATCGCCGGAAATCGAGCGCTTGGATCGTCGCTGGGGAGTCGGTTACCGAACTCGCCAAAGATCGGGATCGTATTGCGCTCGTTGCATTCTAAGTTCGGGAAGGGGCTCACCGCGAGGGGCCGCACGATGTCGCCCGTGTTCATCGTGACTTGAAAATCGTCGAGGTCGATAGAGCTCGTATCCACCGGCCAGCTGAATACGATGGGCAGGCCGTCTATGCCGAGAGCGCCGTCCTTCAGCGGACCGTAGGGCGTGCGCATGAGGTAGACCTGCCCCACGAGGGCTTGGGTGGTTGTTGATGTGTAGTTCCTGACATCCGCCGGACCCGTCCCACAGTCGATGTCACTCGACCACGCGCCGCCGGCCGCTCGGACCACGTCCTCGGTCAACTGCGGTTCGGCGACTCCGATGATGTCCGAAAAGCCCAGCCCAGCCGACAAGATCGCAGGTTCGCTCGACCAGTAGTCCGCCTCGCAGAGCTGCCCGTCAAAGACGCCGCCCACGACCGGGTTCGTGGGCGACGCGACCGTCGAGGTCAGCGACTCATCCTCGAGTACCATGACCTCCCGGAACATTGCGGAGCGGTTGCCCGCGGCGTCGGTCGCCGTGTAGGTCAACTGATAGTTGCCCGCCACTGAGGTGTCGACGGAACCGTCGGTTGAGACGGCAACTGGACCATCGACGTCGTCGACGGCTTCGGCCCC
>CAYXVF010000178.1:2386-7220 GCA_964468125.1 uncultured Bdellovibrionales bacterium
GACGCCTCACTGTCGGAGTCGCTACAGCCCGCGAGGTGCCCAGCTAGCAGCAGCGCCGCGCAGCCAAACAAAAGAGTCATCTTGCCATTCATTTTCGTCACCCGTGTAATTGGTTAGCGTCTTTAGCGCCGCTCCATCGAAGCGGCGAACTCACAACGACGCTACCAGCCCCAAGTGCGACGTAGCGGGCGGAGGGTATGAGGTGTGCTGATCCGAGAATGAGTGGTGCGTGGCTCAGGCGGACGACGAAGGCTCTAATGGAAACGTTCGGGAGGCGAGGGCCCTATTCGTTCGCCTTCTCGCGTCGCTGACCCGGGTCTACGCTGCTGGCGGGTCGGATCCGGTCGAGAATGAACGCTTGCCACTCTGCGCGCGCCTCGAGCGCGGCGCTCCGACCGCTCGCGCCGCCATGCCCGGCACCGAGAGCCATGCGCAGAAGCGTCAGCCCGTCTCGGTCGGTTCTTCGGTCGCGAAGTCGGGCAACCCACTTGGCCGGCTCCCAGAACGCAACGCGCGCGTCATTCAGGCCACCGGTCGCGAAGATGTCCGGATAGTCGTGTGCTCCAACGTTTTCGTAGGGGGCAAAGGATTTGATCACTCGATAGTAGCGCTCCTCGGCCGCCGGATTGCCGTACTCGGGATAGTCGAGGGTGGTGGCTGGCAGCGTTGGATCGAGCATCGAGTTGAGGCAGTCGACGAAGGGGACCTGAGCGACAACCACCCTTGCAAGGTCAGGCCGCAGGTTGATCGCTGCGCCCACCAGGAGTCCACCCGCGCTTCCCCCCACGAGCGCCAACTCTTCTGGAGCGGTGAAGCCTGCATCAAACAATGCCTGAGCCCCAGCGACAAAGTCACTGAACGTTACTGCGGAGTGCTCGAGTTTTCCCGCGTCGTGCCAGCGCCTGCCGTAGTAGCCGCCACCTCGTGGGTGGGCAATCGCGACCGTGAACCCGCGTTCCAGAAGCTCTGCGTATTCGCGAAACACGTGGTGGCCAGGCTCGTAGACGACCCCAAGTGCACCATAGCCGGTGAGGACAGCGGGAGAGGACCCGTCAGCAGGGGCATCTTTCGGCCGCAGGTAGGTGACGGGGATGCGCACTCCGTCCTCGGCCTCGCCGTAGAGGACGTCCGCGACGAAGAGATCGACATCGTACGCTGGCTTGCGCTGGAACAGCACGGTCGCCTCGCGGGTCTCTGGCGCGTAGCGGTGGACGGTAAAGGGCGATAGCGGTCCAGAGGTCAAAAGCCCAACGGTGTCGCGGTCGTACTCGGGGCCGAGGCGAAACGCGCTGAAACCTGGATTCGGCGTCACCGGCACGATGTGCTCGTCGGAGCCGTCATGTCGGGTCAAGCGCACGACCCGGCGGCCGTCTCGCCGCTCCTCGAATACGAACCAGTCCCGAATTGCCGCGAAGGCTCGAATCTGCACCCGCTCTTGCTCGGGAACGACGACCTCCCAAGGCGTATCGAAAGAGGCGTCTACCGCCTTTCGGACCAGGCGACCATCACGGGCCCCCTCCGCGTCGTCTACCGCGTAGAACCAGCCGGCGTGTCCGTCCGCGCGACGGTGGACGATGTCGACCACGCGGAGCCCAGGCCGTTTCGCGACGACCTCGCGCGGGAGTGCGCCAGGGTCGGCGGCAGAGAGCACGACGATGTGTGAGGTGTCGTCGGAGAACGCATGGACGACGATCCACTCGCCCGAGCGCGAAGATCGAAGGTCGAGCCAGAAACGTCCGTCCTCCTCACGAAACAAACGCTCGTCGCTCGAAGGGTCCAAGCCGACGCGATGACGCCAAACCTCACAGGGCCGCTGAGTCTCGTCCGGCCGCGTGTAGTAAAGGGCGGTCCCGTCACGACTCCAGGCGAGTGAGTAGGCGGACACCTCTTCTGGATGGATCTCTCGGGTCGACGAGCCGTCAATGGCGCGGAGTCGCAGCGCCGCCACGTCATCACCGTTGGTGTCTTCGAGAAAGGCGACGAGACGACCATCGGGGCTCACCGCGTGGTGGGGTACGTTGTAGTAATCGTGCCCGGTCGATAGCTCGTTGAGGTCGAGCACGACCTCCTCGGGACCGCCACCGAGTGGTCTTCGCAGATGGATCGGGTATTCGAGGTTGGCTTCCTGCTTCTCGAAGTACTCATAGCGTCCGTCCGGTTCAGGGGGAAAGACCTCACGCTCGGGGATGCGCGCGCGCATCTCGGCGTAAAGCGTTTCTCGGAGCGGCTTCAGAGACGCGAGCACTGCGTCTGTATAGGCGTTCTCACGCTCCAGGTGGGCGATGACGGCAGGGTCATCGGAGTCGCGCAACCACGCGTACTCGTCGGTGCGCGTCTCACCGTAGAGCGTCGTCTCGACGGGGCGACGCTCCGTGGTCGGAGGGTTGGGCGACGTGGACGCACAGGATGCGACCAGCAGAGCGATGTAGGGTGTCACGCGCGCACGACGTGTCATTCTTGGCCTTCCGCGGAGCTGGTCGCGAGTCAACGTTGTGTCCGACATTCGAAACTAGCAGGACGCGTGACAACGATCTAGGTTCATGGACCGCGCTGCATCATCGACGCGGTCGAACGGTGACGAGACGCCGTTTTCTGTCAGGGATCACGCCGCCGTGGGATCCACCACGGTGACTCCGCGCGCAGAATCCAAGTCGGTGGTGCTCACCGCCGCCCCGTGTTCGATCGCCAGCGCTGCGAGCACCGCATCGGTCACCAACGGGGACGCCGCGGAGCGGTTGCCGGCCGCGGTGCGACGTAGAGGGCGGAGGGTATGAGGTGTGCTGATCCGCGAATGAGTGGTGCGCGAAGGAGCGGCACACCGAGCGGCCAAACGCTGGCTAGGCGAGCATGGCTTTGAGCTGCGCGACTTTGGCGCGGGAGACCGGGACCTTGACGTTGAGCTCGGCGATTCTCACGTAATGGCGACGCGACTCACTGGCGAGTTCGACAATGCTCTCCCGGTTCACGATGTAGCTTCGGTGCAACCGAATGAAGCTCGGCGACGGGAGCCGGTTCTCGAATTCGTCGAGGGTCGTATCCGAAACAATGGTCGGCATTCGATGGTCCTTGACGCCGGCAGCGTTGAGGTGAATCCGTCGGTATCGGCCGATGCCCTCGATGAAGGAGATGTGTGACGGTTCAAGCAGGCGGCTCGCGCTGCCGTCCGAAAGAACGAGACGGTGGTCGCGCGATTCCTTCTTCTCCAAAGCCTCGAGGACCAATCCTTCTTGATAGAGGATCTTTCGGATGCACTTCTCGAGTAGCGATGGCCGCACCGGCTTGAGCAGATAATCGATGGCATTCGTGTCGAACGCGTCGAGTGCGTACTGATCGTAGGCCGTGACGAACACCAGCTGGTAGCTCAGATGAGCGGTCGCCTTAGCGACGTCGAATCCGTCCAGCTCCGGCATTTCGATGTCGAGGAACACGAGGTCTGGCTGATGTGTTGCGATCACTTCAATCGCCTTTTTTCCGTCACCCACCTCCCCGACGATTTCGAGTTCCTCGAACCCCTCGAGGACGGATCTGAGATTGTCGCGTGCGGCTGGCTCATCATCGACAATGATGACTCGCTTCTTGTTCTGGTCCATCAGCCGCCTCCTGTTTGCTGCGCCGGAATCCTGATCGAAAGTTTTCCACCCTCGGTCGTGGATTGCAGCTGCACCTCGTACTCACCCGGGTAGTGAAGCTCGAGCGTCTGACGCAAGATCCGCATGCCATTCCCTTCGACAACCTCTTCCGGGTCGAAGGGTGGCCCGGAGTCCTTGAATACGATCGACAGCGCTTTTTCGGCGAGCCGCGTCTCGACACTGAGATGTGCCGCTGCCGCATAAGGGGCCACCGCCCACTTGATCGTATTCTCGACCACGGGTTGGAGCAGGAGCGATGGCACCCGAACCTTTCGGGTCTCTTGAGCCACATCGATGGTGTAGTGGAGTCGATCCTTAAACCGCCGCTGCTGCAACTTGAGATAGAGCGACACCAGCTCCATCTCCTCGGCCAAACTCGTCATGCTCTGCTGAGCCATCCTGACGTTGCTCCGCAGCAGGTCCGAGAGGTCGAAAACAATCTCCCGGGCACTCTCTGGATCCTTGGTAATCTCCGCGGTGATGAGGTTGAGGGTGTTGAACAAAAAGTGCGGATTGCTCTGCGCGCGCAGGACGTTGAGTTCCGCCTCGCGAATCCTTGCGCTGGCCTCGAAGGACCGCTCTTGCAGCCGGAGAATTCGCAACACCGACAGGTAGAGGATGATCTCGAGCGCCACGACGACGCGCGGGACGAACAGGTTAACCGGAAGGGGGATGACGACCGGAAGCTGGACGAACGACCCTCCGAGCAGTCCGAAGCCCATGATGACCGCCAGATGGAGTGCGATCTGCCTGAGAAACTTGTCCGGGTGGAGGACCGACGGGTAGCGATTCTCCAGCACCCGAATGAGAAGGAGCGAAGGAATCGAAACGCCCCACAAGCGTAACGCCGCGGCCGCGACGATATCTGGCTGCAAGTAGCCGACGGTCTGCAAGATGGTCGACATGAGCAGCAGATTGATGCCGGGCCACAGGACCAGAAAGAAGATCAGCTGCAGTCGCGATCGGAAGGCGTGCGAAGGCTCAGTCACTCAGAGACACCCCCACGATGCGCCGCGGTCGAGTGCACATCTCACCGCCGCTCGCGTCGCCAGACCCCGAGACCCGCTGCTCCGGCCGTCGTACTCGACTGCCGTCATCCTCGCCGTATCACTGGATACGACGGCGCTGTCGACAGCCTGCGCGCGTCGCCCTCGCGACGCGTGTCGCAGCGCTGGTTCGGTCCGGATTTGTGAGATGTGCCCTAG
>CAYXVF010000179.1:0-7169 GCA_964468125.1 uncultured Bdellovibrionales bacterium
GAGCTTGATCTCGGGTTTGGCCATCTTGCCTTTTTCGATCGCAATCTCCACCAGATAGCCGACTCCGTCGTCGTCGAGGCGAGCAAAGGGGTCAAACTGAAAGACACCCTGCTCGATGTAGTGTGGCACGAACTTGCCCCCGTCGTCCCGGCTGATGCCGAGAGTCGTCTGAGTCAAATCATTGGTGCCGAAGCTGAAGAAATCCGCGTGGCGTGCAATCTGGTCGGCACGCACGGCAGCCCGGGGCAGCTCGATCATCGTTCCGATGTGGAAGTGAACGCTCCGTCCCGCCTCCTCGAAGACCTCCTCCGCGACGTCTTCGATCTGCGTGCGAATGATGCGCAGCTCCGTCGGATGCATGACGAGCGGCACCATGATCTCGGGCAACACATAGGTCCCCTCGTGCACGACCTTCAGCGCGGCCTCGAAGATCGCGCGCACCTGCATTGCGTAGATCTCCGGAAAAGTGATCCCGAGACGGCAGCCGCGGTGGCCGAGCATCGGATTCTGCTCGGACAGCGCCTTCACCTTGTCCCAGACCTTCTCCGCAGAAATGTTGAGGCTGCGCGCGAGCGCTTCGACCTCGTCGTCTTCCCGTGGGAGGAACTCGTGCAGCGGCGGGTCGAGCAAACGAATGGTTGCTGGGCGACCACCGAGCGCGCGAAAGATGCCCTCGAAATCCTCACGCTGGTACGGCTCGAGCTTTTCGAGGGCCGCGTGCCGTTCGGCACTGCTCTCGGCAAGGATCATCTGACGCACCGCGATGATCCGATCCTCGCCAAAGAACATGTGCTCCGTACGGCACAGGCCGATCCCTTCGGCGCCGAGCTCGACGGCACGGGCGACATCCTTCGGCGTATCGGCGTTGGTACGGACCTCGAGGCGACGGCGCCGATCCGCCCAGGAGAGCAGGCGCGCGATCTCGCCACCGAGATCCACTTCCACCGTCGGCACCTGGCCCAGGTAAACCTGGCCATTGCTGCCGTCGATGGTGAGGAAGTCGCCTTCGGACACGGTCACCGTCTCTCCACGGAACGTGAAGGTCGCCGAACGCCCGTCGGTTCCGATGCGCAAGGAGTCGCAGCCGGTGACGCACGGGCGTCCCATCCCGCGCGCGACCACCGCCGCGTGCGAGGTCATGCCGCCGGTCTGGGTGAGAATACCCGCCGCTGCATCCATCCCTACGATGTCTTCCGGGCTCGTCTCTTCGCGAACGAGCAATACACGTTTGCCCAGGGCCGCCTCGCGCTCCGCATCTTCACTGTCGAAGACGACCTGTCCCGCCGCCGCCCCAGGCGATGCGGGGAGGCCCTTGCCGATCGGTTTGGCGTCGGCGCTCGGATCCACCTGCGGATGGAGGAGCGTGTCCACTGCGGCAGGATCGAGACGCATCACCGCCTCATCGCGATTGATCAGCGCCTCCTCAACCAAATCACAGGCGATCTTCACCGCCGCCGCGGCGGTGCGCTTGGCGTTGCGCGTCTGCAGAATGAAGAGCTCGCCTTCCTGAATCGTGAACTCGACGTCTTGAACGTCCCGGTAGTGGCGCTCGAGCCGGTCGATGATGCCCATCAGCTCCGTGTAGGCCTCAGGCATCGACTCTTCTAGAGAGCCTGGCCCAGGACGCTCACTGTCCACGTCGACCGCGGAAAGGGTGCCGGGAGTTCGAGTGCCCGCGACCACATCCTCCCCTTGCGCATTCGGAAGCCACTCACCGTACACACGCTTCTCGCCGGTGGAAGGATTCCGGGTGAAGAGCACGCCTGTGGCGGAGCCAGGCCCGAAGTTTCCGAAGACCATCGCCTGCACGTTGGCGGCGGTCCCGGTCGAACCGTCGATTCGGTGCATACGCCGATAGGCCCTGGCCCGCTCCGTGTTCCAACTCGCGAAGACCGCTCGCACCGCCCGACGCAGCTGCTCCACGGCAGCCTGGGGAAAAGGCTCCTTCGTGTGCTGTTCGTAGACCGCTTCCAGACGATCGACCACCTCCGTGAGCGCCTCGACGTCGAGGTCCGCATCGGATTCAGCCCCGCATGCCTCTTTGATCTTGCGCAGGGGTTCGTCGAGGGCCGCGCGACTGACGCCCATCACCACATCACCGAACATCTGAATCAGGCGACGGTAGGAATCGAGTGCGAAGCGACGGTCGCCCGCGAGCTCAGCGAGGCCGTCCACGCCTTCGCGGGTGAGTCCGAGGTTTAGGACCGTGTCCATCATCCCGGGCATCGACACCGCAGCCCCGGAGCGGACTGATACGAGCAGCGGATTCTTCGGATCGCCGAGCTTTGGGCCGTCGAGCAGGGATTCGATGTGGAAGAGGCCCTCATCGATTGCCTTGAGCGTATCACCGCTCAGAGTCGACGAATTCTCAGCGCACAGACTCGTAGGAAGCGTGTAGCCCGGAGGGACCGGCAGCCCCAAACGAGACATCTCCGCCAGATTTGCGCCTTTGCCACCAAGCAGCGCGCGATCGTCTCGGTTCCCGTCCGCGCGCCCACCACCGAATCCGTACCATTTTCGCATCGCGCGAGCTTATTCCAGACGCAGCGGGCGTAGGTCAACGGCGATAGAGTCGCAGGATCGACGGATTCACGCCCGCCCGTTCAACCGGCCTCGGGCCTCGGTAGAGACCCCGTGGAGCGCGAAACTGGACGTAGACGTCAGCCGTCGACAGACGCTCTTGCGGCGTTCAGCGCCCACACTGGCGCTTGAAATTGCACATCCTGCACGCGTCACGGTCTTCGGTCATCGGGAAGAGCTCCGCGGGCGGCTCCGGCTCGTGCAGATTGCGCATGGTGCTCACCGATTCACGAATGGTCTGCTCGGCCCAGGCGAGCGCGTCCGCGTCGATCCGGATGTCGGCCACTTCGCCGCGGTCGAGATAGGCCGCATGGCCCACCAGCTCGTCCGGTCGGGCGCCCCACTCTCGCTGTCCGAGGATCGCATAGACCGCGAGCTGCAGGCGCTCGTCGTCCGGTCGGGCGAGACCGGTCTTCCAATCGACCAGATGTACCACCCCTGCTTCGTCGCGCCAGGCGAAGTCTGGCTTCACGAGGATCTTCGCGCCATCGACGATGAACGTCGATGCGTCTTCGAGCGCCAGCCACTGATAGGCGGGGGTATTCTTGATCTGGCGTACCAGAGGGAGCTCGAAAAAGTTGCGCAGGCAGCGCTCCATGCGGTCACGGGCATCGCGCCACTCCTGGCGGCTGACAGGCTCTTCGTACTCGTGCTCGAACAGGCCACAAGCGGAACGCGGCTTGTCGCGATAGACTCGGTGCAAAGACTCGCTGTACTGCACGCGCATGCGCTGCACGCCGCGACGGATCAAGCGCTCCGGGTCGACCTCCGCGCGGCTGCGAAAATCTTCGAGGGCGTATTGGATGAGCTCGTGGACGATCTCTCCGACCCACATATAACGGTTTCGAAGCCACTTCAGCACGTAGAGCTCGCGCTGCTGCGCGCTCGCGCTCGCCGAGGCCCCCCCGCGACTCGCATAGTGCTGAAAATAGTAGCGACGCAGGCAGGTTTTGAGACGCTTGTCCCGGCTGACCGACCAAGTGAAACGGGTCGGCTTCGAGTCCGGGAAAAAGCTGAGCTGACTACTCACAGGGCTGCCTCAAATCCTAGCCGCGACAGGCCAAAGCCCGCGCGAAGCCTACGACCTATAGGCCGACGGGATCGCGAGCGGCAAGACCAACCATCGGAGATTGCACCCGCGATTGCCAAGTTCCGGACCGACGCATCGGGGCCCATTCGGGGTACGCCGCGGCATTCCAAACACGGCTTCAGATCGCCGAGCAGGCCCCGTTTTCCCCCGATTCCAGGCCCTCAGTGCCAGCAGGGCGGCCGCCGGGCGCCAGCGCGAGCCACGAGGAAACGAGGTTCCGCGACAAAAATCCGATCGAAACGATCGTTTTTGTCATACGGGCGCTCAGTCGTCCTCCGCGTCCCCCTCCTTCAGCTTGGTCCAGGCACCGCCCGTGTAGGCGTCGAGCATCGAGTCGAGCTCCTGGGTCCGAAGGATCAAGCCCGCCTTCGCGCGCGGGCTGTCGGGCGGATCGAGGGCGAGCGCCAGGAGGTTGTGCTGGCGCGTGTAGTAGATCCGCGTGACCTGCTTCATGACATCTTCGTGAATACCCACGAGGGAATAGGCATCGATCTCGCTCGGGTTGAAGACCAGAGTGCCGAAATCCCAAGAGAGCCCCGCGCTGTAGCCGCGTCCGGTGCCGTTCGTGATGTCGGTCACCTGTGGGTTCGTCGGATCGAAGGGACGACCAAAGACGCTCTGGTCGGTCGATAGGCCATCGGAGCGGTTGTCGTTGTACGTATAGCCACCGTTGACGTTCGGAAGCAGCGCCCGCAGGCGCGCCGATGAGCGGTAGCCCTCGATGTCGCCCTGGTTCACGCGGAAGTAGTTCAGCGCCGCCTGCTGGACCACCCAGACCGGTGGATCCTGCTTCAGAATCTTCAGCACGCGCTGCACTTCCGGGTCGACGATGAGTGACGCTGCGTCCGCGCTCAGACTGACAGTCATGACAAAGGCGAGTAGCATCTCGGTTGGGCCTCACAGGCTCTCGGCGCAACGAGGCGCCTGAGGTTGGGGATCGGGTTCGGGGACTTCGATGAAACGGGCTCGTGCTCGTACGTCAGCGATTCGGAACGGCTCGAACAGGTCGAAGCTCTTCGCGTTTTCCTGCAGCTCGAGTGCGATCCAACGGGCGCTCACGGTCGGTTCGACCGTGAACAGATCGCTACCGCCGTCCCCCAACCCCCCGCCGATGCCGTCAACGGTGCGATAGGCGGTCCAGGCGGTGGGGACGCTGCTCTGGTCGAGCTCGGAGGTCGAAACGACATAACGTGTTGCGTACTCATCGTTCCCTTCACCAAAGCGGTCGGGGAACACGACCTCGATCTCCGTGAGGTCGAAGCGGGCACCGAGATCGATGGCAAGGCGCGAGACGCCGATCTCGAGGATTGTGCTCGGATCGTTGTCCACCAGGTGCGCGAGGCTCCCCCCGTCAGGGATCGCGTCCGCATAGACCTGGGTCACCCCAGCCTCCACCACGGATTCAATGAGCTCTTCGGGTGTTAGCTCGACCGGTTCCGGACTCATCGACGGGTCGTGAGTGATCACGACTTCCGTCGACTCCGACGCGCGGCCTTGCTCGTCCTGCGCATAGACGCTCAGGGTCTGCGTCTCCTCTGCGCGCAGAGCGACGTCGATACAAAAACGCCCGGTCGAGTCCGCATCGGTAAAACCCGTCCCCGCGCCACCTTCCACGACGACCGCCGCAAGGGGGCCGGTGACGCCACTGAGCGGCACGATTAAAAATCCCGTCTCAGCCGGCATTGAATCCAGGAGGGGCACGACGGGTGGACGCCCCTCTCCCACCCCCACACCGGGGTCGGGCGTCGTTGGGTTCTCGGGAACCGCAAACTCGTCTGGGTCCGGCCGCTCCGGCGCCGGAAGCTCGCCGCAGCCCAAAAAGGCGGCCGCGCCCACGAAGAGGAAAGTGCACCGCATCATTCAAATACCTGCGCTGGCGGAAGATTCGACGGCGGCGCCGGCGGGCAGACACCGTCGGTGGTAAACGCGAGATCGGGAGCCCAGTTCCAATCGGTCACGAATGCCTGGCCCACTTCCACGGCCTCGCCACAGGCGTTTCGGCGAAAGATCCGACCGGTGCGTTCGAGCCGTTGTGTCTGGCGATAGAAGACGCCGTACTGGCCGGGCAAAATGCGTCCGGAGATCGAGAGACTTTCAGACTCGGAGCTCGACCGGCTCGAGGACGTGCTGAATCCAAAGCCGATGTCGAGGATCCAGGTCTCGACGGCGAAGTTCCCGGAGAGCGACGTGGAAATGCCCCGGGTCTCGTTCGTGCCGCTATTGTAGCTGACGTTTCGGCCGAGCGTTCCGCCGGCAAGGCAGCCACTGACTTGCACCGGTGGATAGAGCTCCTCGAGGATCACGTCGCCGTCGTAGGCGACATACTGGTCCCAGGCGTACTCAAAGCGGATCGACCGGTCGAGGGTCTCGCCGTCGCTCGTTACGACTCGAAAATTCACCGCCATCGGAAACGTCTGTTGCTCCCTTTCGTACATGGTGATCGTGCCTGGATTGAGCTCGAAGCGGGTCGCTCGCCCGATGGTGATGTCCCGCGTCTCCACCACCGGATCTCCGGTCAGATCGACGTAGGCAGCGGAGATTTCGAGCGGCGCCACGACGCTCCCCGATCCGAAGCCGATGGCCTCGACGTCAACGACGACCTTGGGGGCCGCACCGAGCTCGTAGGGGGGCTCTAGGAAATTATCCCAGTCGAAGGCGATCTCACCGGCCCCAGGGGTGCGCATGGCGATCGTCGTCGCGATCCGCTTTGGACACTCACTGCCATCGCGACGAGCCCGCCAAATCACGAGCGAGGGCTCCACTTCGATCTCGACGCTCATCGGCTCGGAGGGGTCGGTGCTCGCGTCCGAGGCGCTCATCACGGCGGAGACCGTCCCGCGGAAGGTGCCCACTTCGTGGCCGAAGCCCGCGGGCGGCTGGACCGGCTCGAAGGTCCACTCGAGACGGCCAGCGTTGACGAAACTCGCCGGCACCTCGAAGGCCACCTCGTCCTGGGCGCCGTTGCTCTGCTCGAACACGCCGGAGATCTGCAGGACGATCTCGGCCTCTTGCACGAATCCGGAGCCGAGCACGGTGACCGTGTCCCCTGCCCGGAGGGCGGCGGGGGCCATCGCCCGAATCTCGGGCGGCTCCATAACGATGACTTCCGGCTCTCGCTGCGGGGACTCGCGTGAGGAGATCATCGAGTCTCCACAGGCCGCCCCGAGACACACCACGCCCAAGAAGAAGGCGCACTGAACCGCACGACGTCGCCGTCGATTTTGCTCTCGCTGCATGTTGCCTCGATGTGGGGAAAGGGATCTGAGTCCCGGACAGCTACCTTATCGGCGACCCGAGTCCCGGGTTGCGTCGTCCCCGCCCATTCCCGATCGGAATCGGCTGTCAGACGGTCGTTCCGCCCGTCTGACAGCGGGAATTGTCGGTTTGTAAGCCGCGGAGGGTGCATAGGGAGTCCAAGGCTTGTCGTCTTCGAACGCGCGGCGAAAGAAGCCCATCTCGTTCGTCGCGGCGGGAATGGGCACCACGTCGAGACTGATTG
>CAYXVF010000180.1:0-2513 GCA_964468125.1 uncultured Bdellovibrionales bacterium
CGAGCGGGGGCACACGGCCGGCAGGCGTGGGCGGCGCGAGAAAGGGTCCATCTACGCGACGAAACCGCAACCGTGCTTCGTCGTCAACCATCAACAGAAATTCGAGCTCGGACAGGCGGCGCCCCTGCGAACCCGCCCCACTCTTGTTCGCGCGTTGCATGAGATTTCGTCCCCACCGATCAGGTGCGGCATCAGCGAAAGCTCGGAAGGTCCCGTGCCCTGGCTGTGTGTGGAACGCTCCGGCTTGTAGCTCCCCTTCACCCTCCATGGAAAGGGCACTGAGCCTTTCCGGGAAGAAGCGTGAAGTAGCCGTTCGAGCGGTCGAATTGCGGGTTCTTTCGCAGGTCCGAGTGACACGCAGCCTGGCGGCCTCAGTGCCCGAGCACGCTTGCGAGCCGCTTCGGGCTGATGCAACCTCGAGACGAGCATGCGCGCCCTACTCCTCCCGCTCTTCTTGGTCTCCTGCGCCTCCACATCAGGAGCAAGACCCGTCTTCGAGTACCCGCTCACCCCCGACTGCGAGGAGGAGGAATACGGGGGCACGAACAAGTGGCATCCCTGCGACCTCGAACGCTCAGCCAACGCACTCGTACCGATCGCCGTGAACGGCGCCGCTACCGATGCCGTCTTTGCGCAAACCTCCGGTCGGGTGCACATCGCCGACAGCGTCAACAAGACGCCTCAACACATTGACGGGACGGCCCTCGCCTCGATCTTGGAGCGTGGACTGATCGAATCCCAACGCGGCACTCCCGTCGCGATCGAGACGGAAGCGGATGTCATCGCCCAATTTCGTTTCCATGAGTCACCGCTCGAAGACGGCGGAATCAAATACTACGTGACACTCAGTTTGCGAAATACTTCCAACGAGGAGCAGTGGTCGTCGACGTTCGAGATCCCCAAGAAGGCGCGACCCAGGCCCAAAGTCACGTGGTGACCTGCGAAAGACGGCGACCGGCGTGACGACTCAGTGCGACCTCCGTCCGGGCACGACCCGGCGAGTGCTGGATTGGTTGAGGCAGGGTCGCGACGTCACCGTGCTCGCCGGTCCACTCCTGGGAAAGAGCTTTCTCCAGGCGCAAGTCTCGGCCGCAGAGGCGAATGCCAAACTGTCTCTCGCTCCGCTCGAAAGCGTGCTCACCCTGGCCGCAGCGAGCACGCTCGTTGCCGCGGGAACGAAGGTCGTCCCCCTCTCGACCGTTCCGCGTCGGCACCTACCGCGAGACGTCGACGACGACGCCTGGGCCGTCACGGTGGGTCATCCCTATCTGCTCGCAGGCCTCGAAACGGGAGATCTCGAAGCTCGGCGCAAGAGGCTCGCAAACAGAGTCAGCGAGTTCGAGGAAACGTTGCCCGACGAGTTTTCTGCCCTCCGTGCGGCGCGCACCACGAAGGAGCCGCACGCGTGTTATCGGATTCTCACCGAGGAGCATGGCTTGGGCAAAGCGGCACTCGATCGCCTGGTCCGACTCGGGCTCATCGCCCGCGCGATCTACGGCGACCGCGCGGGGGTCGAAGTCGTCCCGCTGGGCGCGCGATGAGCCACAACTCTACGGCCAGCAACGCGTGGCAACGACGCTTCCAACGTCGGGATGCGCGATCAAGAGCTATCCGTCCGAGCCGAGCTCGCGCTCCTCACCTGCCCAGAGGGAGCAGACGACGCCTTTCGTGACACGCACCCCAATCCCGTGTTCGTCACCACCACGTCGATCCGTGACGACCGTCTGAGCATCGGGGTCCAGTTTGCCGGTGGTTGCGACACTCACGCGTTCAGCCTCTGCTGGGGCGGCGACGCGACGGCGTTCCTCGAATCCGAACCGGTGCAGGTCGAGTTGCGCCTGCAGCACGAAACCAACGACACCTGTGAAGCACTCCTCAGTGAGAGCCTCACCTTTGATCTTCGCTCCCTCGAACACACCTATGCCTCTGCCTACGCGGGCTTTGGCGCCGGAGATGAGCTCGTTCTTCGTATCGGCGAAGAACGCGTCAGCTACGCGATGGACGGCGCTGCCGCCGAAAGCGATGGAGCCAAATCCTGCGTCACCGGCGGCTGCAATCGTGAGCTCTGCGGAGAATCAGGCACCGCCGATGAGCTCGCGACCGCCTGTGTCGTGCTTCCGGAGTATGCCTGCCTCGCCGAAGCAGTGTGCGAACGTCAGAGCGATGGGCGCTGCGGTTGGACCTACACGAAAGAAGCTCTCGAGTGCTTGAGCCGGCTCTGAGTTACCGAATCCTGATGGGACTGCCCTACGCTCAGGCGCTCGCAACCACCTTTGAAAACCTCGACGTGCTAGATCATCTCGCTCCGCGTGACGAATGATGTGGCTGAGATTGGTCTGGAGCCATTCAGCGTCTGGTCCGTCATCTCGCTCGATGTGCAGAAAACGCGCGGCCATCGACACATCGGGTGTTGGATGTGACCCTCGAGCAGTCACAGGAGGTCACCAATGAAACACGATTGGAACGAAACGGCACGCGGTTTGGCAGTGGAGCTCGCGGAGCGTGCGCAGCGG
>CAYXVF010000180.1:2613-7158 GCA_964468125.1 uncultured Bdellovibrionales bacterium
GTTCATCACCAGCGGGCGGTACGACGACCCGGTCCAAGGGGCGATGGTGCTGCACTTCCCGCTTCCCTTGTCTGCTGAGGGCGTCCGAGTTTCGGATGACTGGGACACGCATGGCATGCGCGGAACCGGATCGCACTGTCGCGCGAGCGGGGGCCTTGGCAGCCTCAGCACGCATTTTCCGGCCGCATCGCCCTGGGACTCGAGCCGCTTCCGACCCGCTGACGCTCGATCCATGCAGAGAGCGGAGGGTTTCGGGCGCTCCTGGAGTCAAAGAGCTTCGAGGCCTAGACGCGGGTCATCAGATGAATCTGCGCGTGGTCGAGGACACGCGCGAAGTCGGTCAGGCGGACCCAAAACTCGCCGATTTCCGGATCGAGGATCTGCAACATGCGTTCGCCCTGCGCGCTGCGCCCCGTCCCCGTGACCGCAATCGCGTGGCGTCCCGCGCCTCCATTGTAGGGCTTGAACTTCACGCCAACGAGTCCCACGGAGTCGCGACCGACTCTACCGGCGAAGAGCTCCCAAAGCTCATCCACGCTGTGGTGAGGTTTCGCCAGTCCCGTCGCCTTGCGACCGACCGAAGCCACGGCGATCCCAACGTCCGAGAGCGCGCCGCCCAGTCGCTCGAGGGCGGCCGCCATACTCATTCCCTTCGCCGCATGGGCTGCAGTGATCGTCGACTCTGCCAACGCCATGGGAACCTCGCGTCGCAAGGCGAGCACGCCATTCAAGATCGACGTCGGCTGGCAAGTAAATGGCGAGGTCTGCAGGAGGAAGGTCTTCGGCGAAAGCGACACTGCCTCGGCCGGAGAGGTCCGGAAAGCCCGGAACTTCAGTGCGTGAAAACCATCCGTGAGCGATCGAGCCGTCGCCACACGAATGTGAGGAAGCGTCGCGCGTAGAACCGAGATCGAGGACAGCTTCTGCAGGTTCAGCAACGTGCGCGTCAGCGAAATACCCCCTCCAATCGGCACAAAGGCGGTCGCCACATCCGCGGCGAGAGTCAACCGGTCGTGAAACCTCTCGGACGCATAGCGATGCATGGACACATCGGCGCCATGACATCCCATGTGACAAACGACCGCAGGCGGCAGAGGGGCGTCGTACTCAAACGCGACGGGTCGCAGGGGAACCTGAAACGGATCGACCGGCATGGCGTACCTACACGCCCATGACGTTCGTGGCTAATTCGATACGCGGGGGAGCGCACTCGGCTTCGCCGGGGATGTTCACCAACCTGACTGGTCGTGCGGAATGACGCCTTCGTCAACGGAGCTGTGCGGCGGATTCGTGACGAACCCCCTGGCGGTTCACGATTGGCGGGTCTCGAGCTCGGGAGCCGCCACGGACGGGTGAGCTGTCGCTGACGAGCCCAATCAAGGCTCTGCCGGGCGCGGTCTTCAGTAGCGCATGATCGCCACCAGTGGGCGGGCAGGCACCGCGGGCTCGTCCGGTTCCGTGACGTAGACCTCGCCGCCGCGCGCGTGGACCCAGCGTGCCGCGAGGCCGACCAGTTCCGTACTACGCGGCTGCGGCGCCTCGTGCACTTCGAGCTGCCGCGCGTCGAAATCGAAGTGACCAAAGACGTCCTCGTTCACGTCGATGAACAAGCTCTGCACCCGGCCGTCGTAGGCCGCTGCGAGCACCGTCGACAGCTCGTCCGACACTCGGGACGAGCCGACCAGGCCTTCGAGTCGCTCCAGTGCGGCGCGGCGATCCTGATGCAAGACCGGCTCCACCAGCGGCCAAGCTTTCTCGTGCAGGTCCTCCGGGCTCAGTCGGTCAGGGCTGCCGACAACCGCTTCGTCGCACAGGTGGCGATAGCTGCAGGCGCCGCGAAAAATGGGCAGAAGGTAGTCCACCCCAGCAAGCACCACTGGCGCCTTCGAGCCACCAAGAAACGAACGCAGCGCCCGGTCCACTTGCAAAAAGTACTTTCGGTAGAGCGTCTTCTCTCCCTCATCTCCTTGCCACTGTTTGTTCGGGCCCACCCCTCGGTCTCGACCACGTCGCTGCATGGCGTGCGCGCGACTCGCAGGAAACTCCCCCACCGGGACCGTTGCCGCGCCGAGACGTGTCCCTTCGATCAACCGGACCTCTTCTTCGCTGAGCGCCAGGACGTAGAAGGTCCCATCACCGGTGAGGAGCGGTAGCAGCGACTTGAAAGTGAAGCGCTCGCCTACCACCGCCTGCGCTGGCAGCTCGAGCGCCACTCGGTAGGTCGCGCTCCTCTGCGGGGAGAGAAACACCGCCAATCCATCGCTCAGGTACCGCCAGAACTCTTCGTCCTCGAGGAGCTCGTCCACCGGCTCCAATAACGCGTCGATCTCCCGCTCGCGCAGGTCGTTGCTGGCGCGCAACTGCTCGGCCGCGTCCGCGCGGAGGTTCTTCAGGTGAATGCGTCCTTCTCCCTGATCTACGCCACGGGTCACCGCGCTGGTCGGGAGCGTGAGCGTGACGCAGGGGCCCTCGTGGACGTCCAGGAGAGTGTCAACATCGGAAAGGGAAAACGAGTCGTGGTGCATGCCTCGGGAGATACTGTAGAGCGGCCGTTGTCACAAACCCGAGGCGCGCCGAATCGTCGTTCAGAACGAAGGGCCGCCGTGTATGACCACCAGGCGCCAGGCGCCCCACTCCTCACTCGCGGTCGCCATCTCGGGCACCGCACGCGCATGTTCGACGATCGGCAAGTAGTCTTTTTGCTTCATCTGCGCCACGAGCTGCGGGTCCCGGAGTAGCTCAGACCAGGTGCTCGGGTCGTCACGCAGCTTCACGAGCGCGTCCAGGTACGCGCGAACCTGGGCATCAGCGCCCGAAGAGCGCTCGACTCGCATGAACGAAGCATCCATCATGCCCCTCCCGACTTTCGACGCTTTCGCCCGGGATCCGAGCTCCTTCGAGCTCGGCTGGTCGACCTGCTACTCCGGCGAGCGTGCTTCTGAGTTGGCGACGATGTTCAATCGAGCCGTGTCGCGGCTCGAGCGATCGGAATGATGACTTGCGCGTCAAAATTTGGTCCTTCATCGAGGAGGGACCATCAGTCCGTGCCGAGCCGTTTGATGCGGTCTCCCTCGAGCTCGGTGCGCTGTATATCGTGGAGTGAACAGGCCGCGTTTGGGTTTCCAGTGAACGAAATCGACAACTCAGACAATCCGTACCGGACACCAGAAGCACTCGGTGCGTCCGCCGACGAGGCCCAAGCGCCGCAGCTCGACTCGCCGGAGGCGCTCGAAGCGCTGAAGCACATCAAGAACGGCTCCACCGCCGGTTTCATCGTAGCGGGGATCACCGCGCTGATGGCCACGGTCGCAGTCCTCATCGGCGGGGGCCCGGAAGCGCTCGGCGGCATCGACGGCACGGCATTCATCGACGTAGCGCTCATCGCCGCCCTGGCGATCGGCGTCCGGCGTCGCTCCCGGTTCGCGGCGGTGGTCCTGTTCGCCTATTTCGTGCTCGCCAAGATCTATGCGGTCGCAACGACAGGCAACGCTACCGGCCTCATCGTCACGCTCCTCATCGCCTACTACCTCGCTCGGGCGGTTCAGGGCACGTTCGCCTATGCTAGGCTGCAGCGCGAGGCCGCTCCCAACTATCGGAGCCGCATGTCCCTCTTTGGCAAGGTGTCGATCGCTGTCGCGATCCCCGTAGGGCTACTCCTCGTCCTCGGAGGCGCGCAATTGGCGGGTGAGGCGGGCGGATGGGTCGCGCCTACGCGTGTGCTCGAATCGAATGAGGTGACCGAAGAGGTGCGCGCACAGCTCGTGGAGAGCGGGATTCTCAACGCCGATGAGCGCGTCGAGTACTTTTACTGCGATGGCCTCACCTTCACGGACTCTGGCGCAATTTTGAGCGACCAAGGTGTGACTCGCTATTTCACGGACGAGCTCGGCGAGTTACAGGTGTATGGGCTGCCTCTCGACCAGATCGCACGGGTAGAGAAGCTCGAAGACGGGAGCTTCTTTCAGGACAGCGTCTATCGGGTCGAAGGCATCGATCCCGAAAGCTGGTTCCAACTGGCCCTCCCCGTGGAGAATGACCAAGACGAGATGTTTGTCGGCAAGATCCGCGAAGCCATCGGGGGGCGGAACTGAGACTCGCTCGTAAGTCCAGCCCGTCAGTGCCATCTCGTCGTGCCTCCACACGGTTGAGGGTCCCCGTTGATTATGCGCCGCAGAAGTCCGGGCGTTGCGCCGAGCTCGCAAGTCGATAGAGACGGGAAGCCCCTTCTTCAGGGCCCAGAACACGCACACGGTCTGGGAAGACCGGGCCAGCTTCGAGGCGTGGACCCAGTCGGAGGCCTTTCGGAAGGCACACCAAGGCGCCGGTTCCGCGCGCGACCTCTACCTCGGGCCGCCCAAGTTCGAGGGCTTTGAGTCAGTTCAAGAACTGGTCGCTTGACCCAACACGATTGCTAGCCACCCACTTCTGCTTCGCCCCGTCGCCCGATCATACTCGCACTGCGCGTGGTCGTGCTCGGCGTGGCGGTATTCTTTGTTCTGCGACTCACGCGAGTTCACGGTTCTGTGCTTCGGTACAGCCAGTTGG
>CAYXVF010000181.1:0-6865 GCA_964468125.1 uncultured Bdellovibrionales bacterium
GCACCATGTTGCTGTCGATCGGCTCGGCGCCTCGCAGGGAGTCGAGGGTCAGGGCGGCCTCGTCCGTGCACCGTCCAGCGCAGTGACGACCCGTGTTGCATGGGCGCCGCAGGAATGAGTAAGCGGGATTGAGGGAGGGATGCTCATGAGCGAAGTCCGTGCCTACGATTGGATCGCGCACCACTCGGTTCGCTACGCCGACAAAATCGCCGCCCGCGATCTCCATACCGATCGGGCCTTCACCTACCGCGACATGCACGTGCGAGTCGGACGCCTCGCCCGCACCCTCCGAGACGACTTCGGAGTCGGAGACGGCGACCGGGTGGCGATGCTCTGCTTTAACACCACCGACGTCTACGAGATCCAATTCGCCTGCCAGCGGATCGGGGCGATCTTCTTGCCCCTGAATTGGCGGCTTGCCGTGCCCGAGCTCGAGTTCATCGTGAACGACGCAACCCCGAAGGTTCTGATCCACGACGTCGAGCTCGAGGAAGCAGCGCTCGAGCTCGAACGGCGCACCGCGATCGAACGACGACTCGTGCTCCGCGGAGACGGGAAACCATCAGGCTACGAAGACGCCGTCTGCTCCGGAGAGCCGATCCTAGAGGCGGTGCCAAAGACGCTGAGTGATGCGGCCGCCATCATGTACACGAGCGGCACCACCGGTCGCCCTAAGGGCGCGATCCTCACTTTTGGGATGACGTTCTACAACGCGGTCAACCTCGGAGGCCCCGCGAACGTCGCCAACGGGTCGGTCTTCTTGGTGGTGTTGCCGCTTTTTCACACCGGCGGTCTGAATTGCTACAGCAACGTGCTCTTTCACCTCGGCGCCACCAACGTCGTGATGCGCAGCTTCGACGCGAGAGCGTGTCTGAAGCGCATGGCCGACCCAACGGTTACTCATTTCTTTGGCGTCCCCGCGATGTACCAGGCGATCATGCAGCTCCCGGAATTCGACGACACCGATCTCTCTCATTTGGTCAACTGCGGTGTCGGGGCCGCGCCCTGCCCCATCGCCATGCTCGAGACGTGGGAAGCCAAAGGCGTTTCGCTGCAGCAGGGCTACGGTCTCACCGAAACGAGCCCGACGGTATTGGTGTTGGAGCACCACGAAGCGCATCGACGCATTGGCTCCGCCGGACTACCGGCGCTCCACACCGAGGTTCGCCTGGTAGACACTGAAGGGCGAGACGTGACCGAGCCCGGAGCAGTGGGAGAGATTTGGGTCCGGGGCCCCAACGTCACTCCGGGCTACTTCAATCGTCCGGAAGCGACCCGCGACGCATTCGAGGACGGTTGGCTCAAGACCGGCGACGCCGCGACCCGGGACGAAGACGGCTACTACACCATCGTAGACCGCTGGAAGGACATGTTCATCTCCGGCGGCGAGAACGTGTACCCGGCGGAGGTGGAGAATGTGATCTACGAGCTCGACGCGGTGGCGGACGTCGCCGTGATCGGGATCCCTCACGAAAAATGGGGCGAGGTCGGTGAAGCGGTCGTGGTGCTCAAGGACGGAGCGAGTCTCGACCCGGAAACGCTCATTGAGCATTGCCGTACCCATCTCGCTCGCTACAAGGTCCCGAAGAGCGTGCGATTCATCGATGCGCTGCCCAGAAACGCTACCGGCAAGGTCGTGAAACGCGAGCTGCAGGCTCGAGGAGACGGAAATGGCTGAGGTTCACATGCTCGATCACCCCCTCATTCTTCACAAGCTCTCGGTGATGCGTCGCAGGGAGACCTCCACCAACGAGTTTCGACGGCTGCTCAAGGAGATCTCGATGATGATGGCCTTCGAGCTGTCGCGCGATCTTCCGGTGATGCACGAAGAAATCGACACCCCCATCGCCAAGATGCGGGCGCCCTTCATCGAGGGCCAAAAGCTCGTGGTGATCTCGATCCTGCGCGCAGGCACCGGGATCCTCGACGGCATGCTCGAGGTCATTCCCTCGGCCCGGGTGGGTCACATCGGCATGTATCGGGACGAGGAAACCCTGCAACCGGTAGAGTACTACTTCAAAGTCCCCGAGCAGATGCACGACCGCGAGGTGATCGTCGTCGATCCCATGCTCGCCACCGGCAACTCGGCGGCGGCCGCCGTCGAGCGGATCAAGAAGACCCAGCCCAAGAAGGTCAAATTCGCCTGCCTGCTCGCAGCCCCGGAGGGGATCGAGAGCTTCCATCGGCAACACCCGGACGTGGACATCTACACCCCGGCCATCGACGAGCGCTTGAACGAAAAGGGCTACATCGTCCCGGGCCTGGGCGACGCGGGAGACCGGCTGTACGGGACGAAGTAGGTCTTCGACGCTGCGGCGGATCGTCGCGGCTCGAATGTGACGCCAAGCCCCTGGTCAGCCCCCAAAATCTGACCACTTTACTGCGCCAAAAGACCATGCAAAAGACTGCACCGCACGGGTGCACCCCCCGATTACGACGGATTGCGAATATGTGGGTTGGAGTGATCAAAGAATCCTATGCCGACGAGAAGCGTGTGGCAGTGGTCCCAGCGGACTTCGCACGCCTCAAGAAGAAGTCGGTCGAATTCATCGTCGAGCGCGGCGCTGGCCTCGCCGCCGGCTACACCGACGCGGCCTACGAGAAGGCGGGCGCGACTCTCGCGGACCGCGCGGAGGTCTTCGCGAAAGCGGACCTCCTCGCCCAGGTTCGGGGACTGGGACAGAATCCGGATAAGGGTGCCGCAGACGTCGAGGCGCTTCGAGAAGGGCAAACCGTGATCGCCTTCCTCGACCCTCTCGCCAAAGCACAGACGACCAAGGCGTACGCGGAGAAGAAGGTGAACGCGCTCTCCATGGAGCTGATGCCCCGCATCACCCGGGCGCAGAGCATGGACGCGCTCTCCTCCATGGCCTCCGTGGCCGGCTACCACATCGTGCTTCTCGCCGCCGATGCCCTCCCGAAGATGTTCCCGATGTCGATGACCGCCGCCGGAACGCTGCAGGCGTCAAAGGTGTTCGTGATCGGTGCCGGTGTCGCGGGTCTGCAAGCGATCGCGACCGCCAAGCGCCTCGGCGCCAAAGTCGAGGCCTTCGACATTCGTCCCGAGGTCAAGGATCAGGTGGTCTCCGTCGGCGGCAAATTCGTCGAGCTCGAGCTCGAGGGCGAATCCGACAAGGACGGCTACGCGAAAGAGCAAACCGAAGACCAGCAAAAGCGTCAGCAGGAGCTGATGGCCAAACACGTGGCGGGCGCCGACGTAGTGATCACCACCGCGGCGATTCCCGGCCGACGCGCCCCGGTCCTCGTGACCGAAGCGATGGTCGATCAAATGCAGCCGGGCTCGGTCATCGTGGATTTGGCGGCGGAGACCGGTGGAAACTGCGAGCTCACCAAGGCGGGCGAGAACGTGATCCACAACGAGGTCACCATCATCGGTCCCACCAACATCGCCAGTTCCCACGCCTACCACGCGAGCCAGATGTACTCGCGCAACATCGTCACCTTCCTCGGGCACCTGCTCGACGATGAAGGCAAGCTCGTGCTCGACCCCGAGGACGAAATCACCGGGGCGACCCTGGTGACACACAATGGCGAGGTCGTTCACCCGCGGGTGAAGCCTCTCCTCGAAGGAGGTGCTTCGTGAGCGTCTTCATCACCGCTTTGACCGTATTTGTTCTCGCGATGTTTTTGGGCTGGGAGCTGATCACCAAAGTTCCTCCCAACCTGCACACTCCGCTGATGAGCGGCTCAAACGCAGTCTCGGGCATCACCTTGGTGGGTGCGATGATCGCCGCCGGCAGCGGCAGTGGAGATCTCGCGGTGTGGATCGGTACCGCCTCGGTCGTCTTCGCCACCATCAACGTCGTGGGTGGCTTCCTCGTCACGAACCGCATGCTCGCCATGTTCAAGTCGAAGGATCGTAAATAAGATGGAGCTCACCCCGGAAATCAGGACGCTCATCACCAGCGTCGGTTATTTGTTGGCGGCCGTGCTCTTCGTGCTCGGCCTCAAGGGCCTCAGTCATCCGCGGACCGCGGTGCGCGGCAACCTGTCGAGCGCCGTCGGCATGATGATCGCGGTCCTGGTCACCCTCTTCGACCAGCAGATCCTCGACTTCGTCTACATCGGTGGCGGCGTCGCGGTCGGCACGATCATCGGGATCATTCTCGCGGTTCGGATCGAGATGACCTCGATGCCCCAGCTCGTCGCCCTGTTCAACGGCTTCGGCGGTCTGGCCTCGGTTCTGGTCGCGAGCTTCGTTCCCGCGCTGCTCGTCGGCGCGGTGGATCGGGTGCCCTTCCTGGAGATTCCGGTGCCGAGCTCGGGCGCCCCTCGCCTCGATGACTATCAGCTCATGATCTCGACCGCGGTCAGCGCGCTCATCGGCGCGGTCACCTTCACCGGCAGCATGATCGCGTTCTTCAAGCTTCAGGGCATCGTCGTTCCCGGCGGCGCGGTCACCAATCCCATATTCAAGGTCCTGAACCTGCTCTTCTTCGTCGGGTCGATCGGGCTCATCATCGCCTGCGTCGCCACCGGATTCACCGAGCTGCCGATGTTCTGGGCGCTGGTCGCGGTCGCAAGCGTGCTCGGCATCACCTTGACCGTGCCCATCGGTGGCGCGGACATGCCGGTGGTCATCGCGCTGTTGAACTCGTACTCCGGACTCGCCGCTTGTGGTACCGGCTTCGTTCTCAACAATCAGCTCCTGATCATCGCTGGGTCACTCGTTGGCGCATCCGGACTCATCCTCACGCAGATCATGTGCAAAGCGATGAACCGTACGCTCGCCAACGTGATCTTCGGCGGCATCGGAACGGAAGAATCCGAGACCGCATCGGCGGACGATGTCTACGCGGGCAAGGTGACGAGCGCTTCGGCCGAAGAGGCCGCGATGGTGATGGAGAGCGCGGGCAGGGTCGTCATCGTGCCGGGGTACGGTATGGCGGTGTCCCAAGCGCAGCACGCGGTGCGCGACCTCACCAACCTGCTTGCCGAGCGCGGCGTGGAAGTCGACTTTGCGATCCACCCAGTGGCGGGACGCATGCCCGGCCACATGAATGTGTTGCTCGCCGAAGCGGATATTCCTTACGAGCGACTTCGCGAAATGGATGACATCAATCCGGAGTTCCCGGAGGTAGACGTCGCCTTGATTATCGGCGCCAACGACGTCGTGAACCCGGAAGCTCGTACCAATCCAAAGAGCGCCATCGCTGGCATGCCGATTCTCGACGTGGACTTCGCCAAGACCGTGATGGTGGTGAAGCGTTCTTTGAGCCCGGGCTTTGCGGGGATCCCGAACCCCCTCTTCGCGGCGGACAATACGATGATGCTGTTTGGCGACGGCAAAAAGATCATCCTGGAGCTCGTCAACGCGCTCAAGGAATACGACTGACCGGCCATGTCTGAGGGGACGGTACCCCGGATCGCGGTTTTGGTGCCGTGCTACAATGAAGAGGCCACCGTGGCGTCGGTGGTCCGCGATTTTCGTTCGGCGATTCCAGATGCGGTCGTCTACGTCTACGACAACAACTCGAAAGACGAGACCGTCGTGCGCGCCAAGGAAGCGGGAGCGGTCATCGGCCACGAACGCCGCCAGGGCAAAGGCTACGTTGTGCAGCGCATGTTCGCGGACGTAGACGCAGACGTCTACGTGCTCGTCGATGGTGACGACACCTACGACGCAGCGAGCGCTCCAGCACTCGTCGAGCTGCTGCAGCGCGAGCACCTCGACATGGTTTGCGGCAGTCGCATCGCCCAAGCACAGGCGGCCTACCGACCGGGTCACGTCTTCGGAAACAAGATGCTCACGGGTCTCGTGCGCCTGCTCTTCGGTCAGCGCTTTAAAGACATGCTGACCGGCTACCGCTGCATGTCGCGGCGGTTCGTGAAGAGCTTCCCCGCTCTCGCCACCGGCTTCGAGACGGAAACGGAGCTGACGATTCACGCGCTGTCTTTGGACCTGCCCGTTTCGGAAGTCGAAACGCCCTATCGCGAACGCCCGGTTGGCTCGGAGAGCAAGCTCTCGACCTTTCGCGATGGCTTTCGGATCCTCGGATTGATCGTGCGCTTGGTCCGGCACGAACGTCCGCGCCTGTTCTACGGGGTCGTCTCCTCTCTGCTCGCGCTCACCTCGTTGGCGATTGGAATCCCGGTGGTGCTCGAGTTCTTCGAGACCGGTCTCGTGCCGCGCTTCCCCACGGCGATCCTCGCGTCGGCCCTCGCCATCATCGCGGTGATCGGCTATTTCTCCGGCCTGATCCTCGAAACCATCGTGGTCGGACGCAAAGAACAGAAGCTCCTCGCCTACTTGCGCTACCCACCGTCCTGAGGGGAGTGTTCGGGCCATGAACACGGTGAATCGCCTGCGCGCGCGCCTCGACGAGAGGCCGTGGTTGCGCCTCGCGCTCGAAGCCCTCGTGGTCTACATTGCGGCGTTCCTCGTGTTTCATTGGCGCCAGTTCCTCACCCCCAACATTCCGGGGACCGACGGCTACTACCACATCAAAATCGCATGGATTTATGCGACCGAAGGCATTCCGAGAGATGGTTTTCCCTGGGCGCAGTTTTCCATCTGGCGCGACCATTTCTACGACAAAGAGTTCGGCTTTCACGTCCTGCTGATCCCCTTCACCTTTGGCGATCTCGCGTACGGTGCCAAGCTCGCCTCCGTCGTCTACGGCGCGCTCGTTTACCCGAGCTTCTACCTGATTCTGCGGCTCCAAAAAGTTCGCCACGCCTGGTTCTGGACCCTGATGTTCTTCGCCGCTGGAGGCTACTTCGGCTATCGCATCAACGTTCCGCGCCCGCAGATCCTCTCGATGACCATCGCGCTGTGGGCCGCCTACGTCGTGTTCATCCGGTCTTGGAAAGGCGCGCTCGTCGTCGGCGTGATCTACGCCCT
>CAYXVF010000182.1:0-6619 GCA_964468125.1 uncultured Bdellovibrionales bacterium
TCCGACTTCAAGCCGTGGGAAGAAACGGTTTCACACAACTATAGGGACACCACCCCCTGGCGCGCCCCATTAATCTGAACGCCGTCCCTCGATGATGCCGATAGGGTCTAGAGCTCTCTGGACGATAAGCCGAAATTTTTCGCAAATTCGGAGAGGGAGATTTTGGGGTCGGTGCCCTCCTCATTGAGAACTGATTTGCAAACAGCAATTCAAAACAAAGAGGAACACCGATGAATAAAGATACCGAACTGTCGAAGGTCATCAAGATGGACCCTCCGTACATTTTCGACGGATCGTCCAAATAAGGAAGTGCCAAAATCGGGCCTTGTTCGCCGATTCTAGAGGGTGTGATCCCGGAGACGACCTGTTTTCAGGACTCTTCTGCGATTTTCGAGAACGCCCTGCCCCTTCGCCAGATTCGCGCCGACTTTCTCGCGTCACGCGAGCTGCAGGCGACCTCGTTGCACGAGCCTCGGGGCGTGCTCGTCGATCGGAAAGTGCATTACTCCGCGGAAGTTGATTCGCTCGAAGTGCAGGGGCGACGTATGTTTGAGCGCACGTAGTTCGGTTCCGGACAACCCCCTCCCCTCCACGTGCCATTCGTCGAGCACGCGCTGAAGCCGCGATGTCACCCAGGCCATGACGATGTTTGTCGGCAACGTCAGTGAGCCAGATGCCGCCGCCAATTCTCCGGCGCGACGCCCGCGGTGTAAGCCGATGCCGCCTCGATGGATGGCGCGCTGAAGCTTGTGCACGGTTTCACCGTGGTTGATGAGCCGGTGCAGCTCGCGACGAAACGTTTCGTTTGTGAAGTAGTCGCACAGAAAGAGCGTGCGTTGCAGCCGTCCGAGTGCGACGCCCGCGCGGTAGACGAGATCGCCTCTCGAGGCTGAACCGTACCGCTGGAGAACATCCACCGCCGAGGCATGCCCTTCTCGAATCGAAGCTGCCAATCGCAGAAGCGCATCCCAATGGTCGACGACGAGCCCGCGACTCACGGTCGGCCGGCAGATGGGTCGAATCGACCTGGGGATCTCCGTCCCACGCAGCAGATACAGCCGGCGGTGTTTTAGGTGTCGAAGCCGTGGGCACAGGTCAAATCCGAGGAGCTTGCTCAGTGCCATCGCAAAGTCTGTGTAACCATGAGTGTCGACCGCAAGCTGGTTGATATTGAGGGCGGGCGTGTTTCGCACCACACCTTCGATCGCTGCCCCGGCCTGGCGCTGGTTGAGCACGATCGGCTGGTCATAGACGATGCCCCACTGGTCGAGCACGTGTGTATACATCCCGATGGCGTGCGTTCGTCGTCGTGGATCGACGCGGGCGTTCCAAAGGTGCCGCGAGGCATCGAGGCTCATCGCGTCGGCCGACGCCGTGGTGCCATCACCCCAAGCTTCGGCGATCGGATGCTTTCGCAGATACTCAACGACCGCAGCGTTAGTTCTCTTGAGGCGCGATTCGCCCTCGAGCATCGTCATGAGCCGCCGGACTGTTTCTTCGCTCGCGTTCGGAACGAGGCGCTTCAATGCTCCGAGCGTCACATCCGTCCCGTGCCCGAGTAGCGCTGCATACACGCTCAAGAGTTCAGCGCGCGTCGCTGGCGGCCGACCGAGTAGTGTCTAGCTGAACCGGACTTGCGAGTCGACCTCGACGATGATCTCAGGCAGATCGCCTCCGCCGAGCCGAGAAAACAGCTCGCTTCGCAGGTCGTCCCCTTCTGTTCGCTCCTCTTTGAGGCCAGGGAGGCGCAGCTCGTCGTCTCGGATCCGAAGCTCGCCGGCGCCAACGGCGTCATCAACGGCCGCCATGCCCGCCCTGATCGCTGCGTCGAGCTGGTCTAGAAATTCTCCAGGCCCCTGGGCCGGAGCCAGACGTATTGCGTATTTGGACCGGTTGGTTTCCCAGTCATCTCGGTCGATGAGCGTGGCTTCGTGTTCCCTGTATTGGAGGCTGTTGTTCGACCAGATCTCCCCGCTCCGAAGTGCGCGGCGAAGCTCCTCGAGGGTGGCCGCCTCGTATGCTCGCAAGGCTTGCCGTCGGTCGCTGACCTCGATCTGCTTTGCCCAAACATCTGAAAAAGGGATTTCTGTTTCCTTCGGGAGCGTCGTGCGGCGCGAGCGGTAGAGTCGTCGAAGCACTCGCCTCGCAGTTGCCGCAGGAGTATCCGGCTTCTGAAAAGGCTCAAAGGCCTAAGGCCTAAAGCTCTGCGGGAGGGAAATCGGTGGAGACGGCGGTTTCCACCTCGCCCGCTCTCTCCCAAAAAATCATGCCCTCCGGGTCGAGCGGAGTAACGTTTCGCTTCCAAGTCGTAGACTTAAGAGTTAGCCTGACGAACCATGCAACCCGAATCCCGCGACTCGGACAAGCCACCGGGTCCGTTTCCTCAGTCGCCCAAGAGCACGTAGCGAGCAATCACGGATTCATTGGCTTCGCCATCCCACACCACTAGGGCTCCTTGGCCGAACGCCGCAACGCCGGCCACCTTCTGATCTCCGGCCACGTCTTGATTGACGGTAAATGCACCGGCGACGCCAATACCGTTTTCGTCGTACTCCCGCAGTCGTACTCCAAAGCCATCTCCGTCGGCCCCGTCTTCTCCCCAACCTACGACGAAGCCACCGCTGTTCAACCATGCGGTTGCGGTCCATTGCGTGTTGAGTGCGTCGGCAACGGCAACAAGCGCTTCGCCAATCGGTTCCCCTGTTGGCGAGAACCTTTGGCTTATTACATCGTTGGTGCCGAGACCTGAGCTGCTATCCCATGAGAGCACGAAGTCTCCCGTACCAGCGACACTCAAGCTGACGTGATTCTCTCGCTCGGCTGTCTGGGTTGTCGCTCGCGTGTCGGGGCCGACGGGGGTACCGCCTGGTGAGAACAGGCGATATCGAACGAAATATTCATCAACAGGAGTTTCACGATGGGTCCAAGCAATGACGAAGGAGCCGTCGTCTGCGCTACCTACGCTTGGCAGCGACACGTTATTCGCGCTTGTGGAGTTCGCTGTGGCCTCGTTCCCAACCGGGGCGCCTTGAGTGTCGAATCGTCGGAAGCGAATCTCATTAGGAGACTGATCCCAGACAACAATAAAGCCCCCGTCACGCAGCCCATGCGTGCGGGGGATGCCAGCGCCAACGGAATCGTTCACGCGGAACTCGTCGTCAGCGGGTGTACCGTCGGCCAAAAATCTGCGTGCAAAGACGTTAAACTCAGCGGGATCGTCGCGGTTGTCTTCCCAAACGATAAGAAAGCCACCGGTGCTCAAGGCAGCGACGTACGGGCGGGCCTGCTTGTTTGTTGTGGTTGTGTGCGCGATGGTCTCCGCGCGCGCCGGCACGGTTGATGCGCTGAACTGCTCAAAGAACACATCGCCTGGGCCGCTGAAAGCGACGACGAAAGAATCGTCTTCAAGCACGGCCACCTTTGCTCGGGGGACAGGATTTCCATTCGGAGTGGTGGACACGGTATAGTCGGATGCGTTGGTGCAGGTCGCGTTGCACATATCACTTGGAGTCTCGGAGAGATTTCCATCATCACAATGTTCCGAGCCTATGATTTCACCGTCGCCGCAGTACTGAAAACGCAAGCAATCGTCAGTACATAGCCCCTCGCCTTCACCGGGGCCATCGTCGCAAAACTCAGTACCTTGCACTTCCGAATCGCCGCATCGTTGAAATGCCAGACAATTGGTCTGACAGGTTTCCTCGGTAGAGATTAAACCGTTTCCGCTTCCGTCATCGCAGGCCTCAAACTCAGGACAGATGGCACCATCGCCACACGCACCAGGCCCGGTCCCAGGATTCGAGCAATCCGCGTTGCACGTCCCACATGAATCGGTGAATCCGTCATCACATGCCTCAAATTCGGGGCAGTGCTGACCGTCGCCGCACACACCGGGACCACTGCCAGCAGCGGTGCAATTCGCGTTGCAGGTCCCGCATGCGTCCGTGAAACCGTCGTCGCAGAATTCGAACTCAGGGCAGGCAACGCCGTCGCCACACATACCCGGGCCTAGTCCCGCCCCGGTACAATCAGCGTTGCAGGTGCCGCACGCGTCAGTGAATCCGTCGTCGCAGGCCTCGTTGCCTTCCGCGATGCCGTTTCCGCAGATTTGAAAGCCGGAGCAATCGTTGATGCAGCTCCCTTCCCCAACAACCGCGCCGTCGTCGCACACCTCCCCCGGCGCAAGGACGCCATCGCCACAGACTCGAACGGCGCTACAATCAAATGCGCAGAAGCCGTTGCCTGTGCCGTTGAGAGCGCCGTCGTCGCAGACTTCCACGCCCGCCTGCACGAAACCATCTCCGCAGCGGGCAGTGACGCACGCAATGCAGGCATCGGTCGAATCCATGTTGCCGTCATCACAGGTTTCCGTACCTTCAACGACGTTGTTCCCGCAGGACTGAACTGCAAGACAATCCGCCGTGCAGGAGCCATCTCCGCCATCGAGCGCATCGCCATCGTCGCAGACTTCCGTTCCTTCAGTCGCACCATCGCCACAGCGTTGCACGCCCGAGCAGTCCGACAGACATTGGTTGTTGCCGGCGCCGTTTCCAGTATCGCCGTCGTCGCAGCTCTCAACACCTTCATACACGAAACCGTCTCCGCAGCGTGCCGCTTCACACGCTACGCAAGCGTCGGTGTCGATCGTGTTGCCGTCGTCGCACGCCTCGCCCGTATCCACGAATCCGTTTCCACACGTCTCAGTTGAGGTGCAGGTGGCATTGCACCCGTCTCCCGCCACGTCATTGCCGTCGTCGCAGACCTCACCGGCATCGACCATGAAATCGCCACAGGTTGGCGTACCTGAGGGTTGGCAGGAACCAAGACGGCAGACGAGACCTTCGGCGCAGACGTTCGATCCGTTGCAAGCCGCGCCCTCCTCGAAGTCCAACGTGAACGAGCACGCACCGACGAAAACAGCGGCGCAGACGATGCCACCATGCGTCCAGTTCATGGCGAGCTTTCCCCAAACCAGAAGTACGAAGCTAGCCCGGTCGTTATGAGCGAAACAGCCAGGCTGATGTCAGCTGTGAGCGCGGCTGATTCTCCAGAATCGATGAGCTCTTGTCGCGGGCGATCGATCTGACTTGGATCTTCCAAATCAGCCTCGATGGACCGCGCGCGGCTACCTTGCACGGCCCATAGCGCAATTGCACCCACCGCTACACCGGTCGTGCCCCAACGCAGCGTATTGAGACGTGTGCGCCGGCGAGCCTCCGTTTCGGAGAGACCGGGGATCAACACCAACGAGATCGGCTCCGGTGGAGGACCTGGCTCGACCTTGATGGTATCGACTTCGTCGACGTACCCAGGGAGTGAAGCCACGAGTGAATACTCGCCGGGCATGACTTCCAGCGGAATTCCACTCTTTCCACTGTAGCTGTTCTCGTCGGAGCTCAGCTGAATCGTTGCGGTCGGAGGCTCACTCGTGAAGAGCAGCTTGACCGGATCGGGCTCGAGGGTGAGCTCCAGAGCTCTCTCAGTATTCGCCACAACGCGTGCCGAGGTTCGAGCGGTTCGGTGATGTGGCGCGCGTACCGTGATTTCGACGTCACGTGCTGGGAAGCGCTTCAATACGCAGCGCTCGATGGCGCGTCCCTCGACGAAGCAGCGAGCAGACGTCGGGCTCACCGCGACGCGCAGCGTGCCTCGAAGACGCACCAACGTTTCGTCAATCGTGAGTTGGCCATTCCTTTCAATCACGACTCCGCGGTTTGCAGTCTCGTATCCATCGAGAATCATACTTACTCGGTGTTCGCCGACGGGGAGACGCGAATTGAGCGGAGTGATGCCGACTCGCTCGTTGTCGACGAAAACCGCGGCGCCAGCCGGTTTCGACCGTACGGCCAGCGTGCCCGTGCCGCCGGTGCCGCGGTTCGTGGTTTCGGGTAGAAGACCGCACTGGCCTGCGAGGCTGCGAACGGCTTCGAGGGCGACCTCTCGCGGCGCGTCTTGGAGCCGGCTTTCGGAGAAGGTCGGTGTTGCAGAACACACGATGCCGCCCGAGCGGCGCTGAACCGTGAGATTCAAGGTCAGGAGTTTCGACCCGCCCTGGAGGACTCCGTACACGAACCACGGGGCGTTCAAGGTTCCCGCGATTTCGGTCATGCACGAGACGTCATCGCAGCCGAGTGCGTCTTTAGTGAGCTCGAGATCGAAACGTGTGTTCACGGCATCCCGGTCAACGAGTCGCGGCAAGAAGCTCTCTCGAAGTGATTGGCCCACGAGGAGGGTGAGCTGACGCGCGGCGACGTTTGATGCATCGCTGGCGCGAATGCCGTGAAAATACACGTCATCGCCGGGGGAGATCTCGGCGGGTGCGGCGAGAAGAATGACAAGCAACAGAGACATCAATTCTCAGCTTCAGTCAGCTAGCACGTCACTTCAAGCAAGAGAGTGAAGGGGCATGCGCGAGGGTGGTGCCCGTTTCTTCGAGCGCGTGTACCCACGTTTCGCGCAGAGGTGAGGAAACCGGAGCGGAAAAAGGTGCAGGCTCGAGAGCGACGAGGGGTTGTGAAGCGTGCGTCATGACGAAGCGTCCTTTCGCGTCAAGTCATCGGGGCCCGGTGGTGTCCCTATAGTTGTGTGAAACCGTTTCTTCCCACGGCTTGAAGTCGGA
>CAYXVF010000183.1:0-6539 GCA_964468125.1 uncultured Bdellovibrionales bacterium
CTTCACTGCCGATTTCCAACGCACGCCGAGCCAAAACCAATTGGGAATGTCGTCCCCGCCCGATTGTCGTCGTTCGATTCGAAGAGTGTGCCCCAGCGCGATCTCGGTCCGTGCGTCAACCAGCGCCGGCGAGGCGCTCAGAATGCCTGACCCAGCCCCTCGAGCGCGGTTGATCCTTAATTGGTGCGGCCGCTGTCCCGAATGGTAGAGTAGCTCGCCATGTTTCGACGTTGCCCACTCATCGCTTCGCTTCTCGTCGCATGTGTCGCCTGCGCGAACGACATCGACGGCGTGGACAGCGAGCAGCGCAACAGCGCCCCGATCGCCCTGCTCACGACACCGGTGATCGCCCCGAGTGACGCGCCCGTCTTTCTCGACGCGAGCGAAAGCTTCGACCCAGAGGGGGATGCACTCACCTACATCTTCGAGCCGAACGACGGCAGCGACCCGATCGAGAGCGCGGTCCCGGTGATCGAGCACCTCTTTGCGGGCCCCGGCCTCTTCACCGTCGTCGTACGCACGGTCGACCTCTACGGCCTCGAAGGCCTCGCCGCCCAGGACGTGACCGTCCGCATCGAATACCCGGACCCTCCGGATTTCTGCGAAGAAACCCCGGACTGCGTCGTTGGAGACCTCTGCGAGGGCGGCGTTTGCTACAGCACCGGCGGCACCATCGAGTAACCCGACGGAAAAACCTAAACGCCGCTTCGTTTACGCAGTCTCTAAAAAGCGTCCTAAGCCCTTGTTTTTACAAGCATGGCCGACTATTTCAGCGCCGGTTGAGGAGCCTTTGGCATTGCGGCTCCCGCAGAGCGTTTTTGAAAAATCGATAGGCCGAGAGCCAACAGGGAGAGGTGCATGACACGTCGTCTCGTCGTCTTTTTGGGTTTTGCTGTCGCGGCGTCCGCCTGCAGCGCGGGCCGCGAAGCGGTGTGGGAGCGCGACGCGGAGCAGTTGAAGTCGCCCGCGGAAGAATCGGGCGCGGAGGCCGGTACCGCGGATCAATCGCTCGCCGACGAGGCTGAAGCCGCATGGGCGCAACGCACGGACCGCGCTCAGCTCGAGCAAGCCATCGCCGCCTGGGAAAAACTCCTCGAGCAAAGCGGTGAAAACGGCGAGATTCTGGCGAAGCTCTCCCGCGCCTACTACCTGCTCGGCGATGGATACATGCGCCTCGCTGGCGAAGAAGGCATGGAAGAGACCCTGGAAAACGGCGTGGAGTATGGCGAGCGCGCCATGATGGCGATGTCGCCGGAGTTCGCCGAACGCGTCCGCAACGAAGAGAAGGTCGAAGAGGCCGTGAAAGCCCTCGACAAGAACGCGATGAGCGCGGTCTACTGGTACGCCTCGAACCTCGGAAAATTCGCCGCAGAGAAGGGCTTCACCACCCAGCTGTTCTACAAGGACCGGATTCTCGCGGTCATGAGCCGGGTGCTGGAGCTCGACCCGGACTACTTTTACGCAGCACCTCACCGTTATTTCGGCGCTTTTTATGCCAAGGCCCCCGCCTTTGCCGGCGGCGACATGGAGAAGTCGAAGGAGCACTTCGACACCTCGATCGACAAGTATCCCCAGTATCTCGGCACCAAGGTGCTTCTCGCCGACTACTGGGCGGTCAAGCAGGACGATAAGGAGCTGTTCCTGAAGATGCTCGATGAAGTGCTCGCCGCCGATCCGAACGCGGTTCCCGAGCTACTCGCGGAAAACCGCATCGAGCAAGAAAAGGCCAAGCAGCTGAAGGCCAAGGTCGACGAATTGTTCTGAGTCGGCAGTCGCCAGGCTGAGGACTCACCCAACCGAGGAGGAAGCGCTCGATGAAGCTTCGACGCATCGCCCTGTTCGCCGCCCTGCTCTGCGCGGGCACCGTCTCTACCCCGACCCAGGCTCGGGCCGACGACGAGCTGTTGATCCGGATCGCGACCGTCGCGCCTCGGGGCACCCCCTGGGAGCGCCAGATGAAGCGCACCGAGGACAAGCTCGAAGAGGTCCTCAGCGGAATGAAGATGAAATCCTACTTTGGCGGCGCCAAGGGGGATGAGAAGTCGATCGTGCGGCAGGTCCGCGACGGCCGCTTGGAGATGGCTGGCGTTTCCATCGGCGCCATCGCCACTGCGGCGCCGGACCTGCAGCTCCTCGAGCTCCCCTATCTGTTCGAGACGAGCGAAGAGGCGGATTTTGTCCTCGACAACTACGCGCGCACGATCATCGAGGACATTCTCGCCAAGAACGGCTTCGTCCTCTACCAGCTCGCCGAGAACGGCTGGCAGAACTTTGGTAGCAAGGAAGGCTTCATCAAGTCACCCGCAGACCTCGAGGGCCGCAAGATGCGCTCGCAGGAGTCCCCCGTCCACATTTCCACCTGGAAGTCATTCGGCGCAGCCCCGGTGGAAATGGGTGTCTCGGAGGTGCTCCCGGCGCTTCGCACGGGACTCGTCGACGGGTTTGCGCAGACCCCGCTCTTCACCTTTGCGACGGGCTGGTACCAGGGCATTCAGTACTACACGGTCTCACGACACCTCTATCAACCCGGCGTCATCGTCTACTCGAAGAAGTGGTTCGAGCGGCAACCGAAGGACGTGCAGAAGAAGCTCACGGAAACCGACGTCGAGGAAGGCCAGGAGTTTGCTCGCAAGGGGATCCGCGCGATCGAAAAACCCCTGATCGACAACTTCACGAAGGCGGGCATCAAGCTCTACGAGCTGACCCCCGAGGAGCGAAAGGTCTTTGTGACCCTCGCAAAGATGCTGCACAAAGAGCAGGAAAAGAAGGCGTCCAAAGACGGCAAGCGACTGCTTCAGGCCATCCGCAAGGGCAAGGCCGCCTACGCGAAGAAATAAGTGAGCGAGGAACGGGCGAGCGGCGTCTGGGGGACCCTCCAGTCCGTCGACGAGCGGGTGTACCAGGCGGAGCGCTGGGCGATCGTCGTGGTCATTGCCGGAATGACCATCTCGATTTTTCTCGCCGTGCTCTGGAGAATCTTCGCCGAGCCCGAGGGTCGGCTGGAGTCGATGCTGGTCTCCCTCATGGGGGATTCCTCCGGCGTGCGTTTGAGTGGCAAGGCGCTCACGTTCCTGGCGTTCTCGGCTCTATGCGCCTTCGCAGCAAAGACCGCGCGCAAGGACTGGTCCCTCCCAACCGCAGCGGCGGCGGGACTGGCCGTCGCTGGTGCCGTAGTCGCCGTGGGTAACCTGTTCGTCTGGCTCCTGCCCTTCGGCCTGGTCTTTTCGCAACGGCTCGCCCTCGCCCTCCTCATGTGGATGGTCTTTTTGGGCTCCTCCATGGCCGCCTACCGGCGGCGGCACATCGTGGTGCAGGCCGCGCTCAAGCTCGTCCCCGACCCTTTGAAGCACGTGCACGCTGCACTGGGCCTGGTCCTCGCCGCGCTCTTCACCGCGTTCATTTGGTACGTGAGCACGATCTACAGCTTTGAGGCCTTCAACCGGTGGGTGGAGAGCGATTTTCGGACCGCCAAATTCGACTCGATCCCCATTCCCCACTGGGCCGTCACGAGCGCGGTCTCCGTGGGGTTGGGCATCACCCTCCTGCGCTTCTTGCTGCAAGCGGCCTTGGTCCTCAAAGGAATCATTCCGCCGGTCCCCCTGTCCGAGGAAGATGAGGCCCTGGCCGCCGTGAGAGAGAGCGCGTCGGAGGGGCAGGCATGACCGTCGCCCTCGTCGTCATCCTCGCTGCCCTTCTCGTCACTGGAGTGGTGTTCCTGCGCAGCAAGCCGGTCGCCTTGGCCGTCTTCGTGGGCGTGGGGTTCTTGCCGCTGCTCTTCGGTGCTCCTGGCGTCGCACTCATTTTCGCCGCGATTCTCCTGGCGGTGCTCCTGGCGCAGCCACTCTTTGTCATCCTCGGAGGTGTGACGCTCCTGTGTTTCGAGTTCTTCGCCGAGGTTCCCCCGCTCGACTACGGGATCTTCCCGGAGAAAATCTTCGAGCTCACGGACAAGAACGTCCTCCTCGCGATTCCATTCTTCATCATCTCCGGCGCAATCATGACCCACGGGGGGATCGCCGAACGATTGATCAACTTCGCTCGGGAGCTCACCGCCTTTTTGCCCGGAGGACTCGCCATCGCGGGGGTAGCGGGCTGTGTGCTCTTCGGGGCGATCAGCGGCTCGTCTCCGGTCACGGTGATCGCGATCGGAAGCATGATGTTCCCGGCACTGGTGAAGGCGGGCTTTGACGAGCGCATGTCGCTCGGTCTTCTGACCTCAGCGGGCTCCCTCGGAATCGTGATCCCACCGTCGATCCCGATGATTGTCTACGCGATCGTCGTGAGCGGTCAGGAAACGGTCGACGTCGGCGACCTGTTCATCGCGGGGCTAGGCCCGGGCCTCTTGATGGGCGGCCTCTTGTCGACGTACATCATTTATCATGCCCTTCGAGCCTCGGAGGACCGGGGGCGCGAGATCCGCGACATGCTCCGCGGTCTCGCGGTCATTGCCACACCCATTGTCATCGGCGAGCTCGCAACACTGGCCGTTGGTCCCTGGGGCCGGATTCTCGGAATCGTTCTCCTCTTCGCGCTGTCGATCTACGCGGGCCGCAAGGCCTTTCTCGAGGGCTTCTGGGCCCTCCTGCTGCCCATCGTGATCCTTGGAGGCATTTACACCGGGTTCTTCACCCCCACGGAAGCGGCGGCGGTGGCCGTGGTCTACGCACTGGTCGTCGAGCTCTTGATCCACCGCGAGATGAAGCTGCGCGACCTCCCGGACGTGCTCTCCGAATCGACGATCATGATGGGCGCACTCATCCTGATCCTCGTGATCGCTTTCGTGTTCAACGACTACCTGGTCGAGGAGAAGATCCCGGACCGTGCGGTGGAGTGGATCGCTGCCGCTGACCTCTCGAAAGCGACGTTCCTGATCACCCTGAACGTCTTCCTCCTCGCCGTCGGCTGCTTCATGGACATCCTGAGCGCCATCTTGATCATCGCGCCGCTGATCGCGCCGATGGCCGCGGCGCTCGGCGTGGATCCGATCCACCTCGGGATCATCTTCATCGTGAACCTCGAGGTCGGCTATCTCACTCCGCCCCTCGGTCTGAACTTGTTCGTCGCGAGCACGCTGTTTCACAAGTCTCTGGGCGAAGTGATCCGTTCCGTGGTCCCCTTCACCGTGCTGATGCTCGTAGGGATCCTCTCGGTCACCTATATCCCGGGGATCGCCCTCGGGCCTGGGCAACTCATCGAATCGCTCTCGGAGCGCCCCGCCCCCTCTCCGGAAGCGCCGCCTGCGGAGGAGACCCCCGAAGACGAGGCCCCGGATTCGGGTGGTGTCGCCCACCCGGAAGGCGTTCAGTCGATCGAGGATCTGATGAAGCAAGCGGGGCTCGAGGACTCCGGCGGCGACGAGAGCCCAGACGAAGAGGGCAACGTCAAGTCGATCGAAGAGCTGATGAACAACGCGGGCGTCGGCCTAGATGACACGACCATCGATGACGCGGACGGGAGCGGATCTGCGGACAACGACGACAGCGACGACAGCGGTAGTGTGAAGTCGATCGAGGAGTTGATGAACTCGGCGGGAGTGGGCATGGAGGACGAGGAGGAAGACTCCGAGTGACCACCGCGGCGGACCACGAAAGCTTCGAGCTGAAGAGCTCCGGCGTGCGCCTGAAGGTGCACCGTTGGAGCCCCGCCGACGGCTCGGTGAGAGCGCAGCTGCTGATCGTGCACGGCTACGCCGAGCACGCCGAGCGCTACCGGGAGCTCGCTCACGTGCTCGCGGCAAACGGGATTTCAACCATCGCCCCCGACTTGCGTGGGCACGGACATTCAGACGGTGCGCGCGGACACGTCGATGACTTCGACGAGTACTCGAAGGACGTGGAGAGCGCCCTCGCCACACTCGAAGGCGACGCACCCAAGTTCATTCTCGGGCACAGCAACGGTGGCCTCGTCGCCCTCGATTTTGTCGAGCGCTACGGCCCACGCATTGCGGGGCTCATCTTGAGCAATCCGTTCCTCGAGCTCGAAATGAAGGTGCCCGCACTGAAAGCGGCGGCGGGCCGCCTCGCCGCAAAGATCTACCCCCGCCTCTCCGTGCCGAGCGGGATTCCCCCGGACGTGGTCAGCCGCGACCCGGAGATCGTCGCCGCCTACGACCGAGACCCGCTCGTCTTCACCACCGCCACCGTCGGCTACGTGATCGAGCAGGAAAAGACCGCGGCGAGGGTGAAAGGGCTCCAGTCCGTACCGATGCCTCTGCTCTTCATCCGCAGCGACGCTGATCCGCTGGTCTCCCCCGCCGCCAACGAGGCGCTCGCCGATCGGATTCAGAGTCCGGACAAGACCGTCTGGTTGCGCGAGGGGGCAAAGCACGAAGTGCTCAACGAGATCGACCGCGCAGGGCTCCACCAAGACCTCGCCGAGTGGATTCTCGCCCGCAGCTGAGCGCGAGTGCTCAACAGGTTCGCTTCCCCTGGAAGCAACGGCAAGCCGTCCAAGCAGGACGGCGATAGGCCCACGAGATCCTGTTTAGCTAAGGTTTGTCGGGGAATTTCGCTCGCGGATCGCGCCATGGAGTCATATGG
>CAYXVF010000184.1:0-6425 GCA_964468125.1 uncultured Bdellovibrionales bacterium
ACAGCAACGAGAACAGCAACGACGATGACGCGAGTGCGTCGATCTGCAGCCCGGATGAGCCGCTCATGTTGAACGAAACGCCACCGCTACCCGGTGACGAGTGTGCCAGCCCTCCGAATCTCGCCTCGACGGCGATCGAGGCAAACTTGGCGGTCGGGCAACAGCAGGCTGCCGCGACGGCTGCGGAGTTGCTCAATCCGAATACGATGACGGTCGTCACCTGCGGCACCGCGGGCCCCATACCGTCCGACCGGGCTCAGGCTTGCACCGCCGTTTTTGCCGGCGGAAAATTTCTGCTCTTCGACGCGGGCGACGGGGCGCAGCCGGCGATGGAAGAGTTGGACTTTCCCGTGACCGAGATCGACGCGGTCTTCCTCACCCACTTCCACTCAGACCACATCGCGGATTTGGGAGAGGTGATCAGTCGGAGCTGGATTTTGGGCAGAGAGGAGACCGTTCCAGTTTACGGGGGCCCGACGGTGGAGCGCGTCGTCGACGGCTTTAACCTCATCTACACGCCGGACGAAGCGTATCGAATCGCGCATCATGGTGAAGCGGTCCTGCCCGCCAACACACTATTCGCCGAGGGTCGCAGAATCGATAACGCGGACGTTCAGGGAACAGTGGTCTATGACGAAGATGGTGTAGTCGTCCTAGCCTATGCGGTCGATCACTCGCCAATCGCCCCGGCGTTGGGGTACCGCGTTCAGTTCGGTGGTCGCAGCGTAGGGATCAGCGGCGACACGATCGAGACGGCGGGGCTGCGCGCGCTCGCCGATGGGGTGGATGTGCTCGTTGGCGAGGTCATGGATAAGACCTTCGCGCTCGACACCGCATGTGCGTACGAACGTCTCGGGAACACTCGCCTCGCCGCGATTTTCCGAGACGTCCGAACGTACCACATCGGCATCGACGAGCTTGCGCAGGTGAGCGAAGACGCCGGTCTTGGGACACTCATGTTGACGCACATGGTACCAAGTCCAAATGGGCAACAAGGTCAGGCTATTTTCAGCACGCCCATCGGAGCGATCTTCACCGGCTCGGTGATCGTCTCTGAGGATGGGACGCGTGTGTCCCTGGACGTCAACTGAGTTTTACAGCGCCGCGCTGTCCGAGGCCGACCACAGACGCTTTGTCGTTCGCGCTTTTGGCCCGAGACGCAGCCATTCGATCTCGCTCCGAAGAGGGCACTTCCAAGGAGCTGAGCTTGGGTGTGCTCGCAGCTGGCGGTGCCAGCTACAGGGTCAGCGACCGGATCTCTGTCGGCTTGGAAATCGCCCATGCCTGGATTCCCTCCAGCGACATCTTCGAGCACGAGTTAACGGGAGCGCTCGCGAGCGGCTTCACTTTCTGAAAGAGATGCGTTGAACGGCATGAAGAGATCAATCGTCCTTCTCATGATGCTCGCGAACGGATGCGCCCCAACGTTGTCGAGCACGACGGCCAAGCCCGGGATCGCCGTGGACGGTCAAGCACTCGAGTGGGAAGGTGTCGAGCTGACACTCCTTGGCGAGAGTGGCCTTACGATGGCGCTACAGCACGATCAGCATCGGCTGTTCATCTATCTGGCCAGCGGGGAGTCGAGGGTCCTGGAGCACTTGTCAAAAACAGGACTCACGCTGTGGGTCGATGAGACACACGACGAAGCCAAGATGGCGGGTGTACGGTTCGAACCCGCGCTGAACTTGCTTGATACAGAGGCGGTGACGCGTGAACTTCATCTCGATCGTGTTGGACTGTGGCCCCCGTCGAAGGCGGTGCCGAACGCGCACCAAGGCGGGAAGAGCGGTCTTTGGGTGGCAGAGGTGGAGTTTCCCCTGGATGCATCAGGCGACGGAGACCTGCGCTTGGCAATTGAAGTCGTGAAACCCCCGAAGGTCCTACGACCAGGCAAGACCACCGTGGTCGTCGCTCCAGCCCGCAGACCCGCGCTTGCGCCGAGAAAGGCGCTTCGCCAACCGGTGCCAATGGCATCGACAAAGAAAACGTCGAGTAAGCCGAAGACAGAAAGAACTTGGTTCGTGGTGAAACGCTTGGCGCGCTAGTGCCGGCCTCAGCGCTCGTCGGTGGGTTCTTGGGTGAAGATGCAGCCGCGCGCCTCGCCATGGATCGGCGAAACGGAGTCGGTCGCTCCATTCGGTCTAAGGCAGCTCCAGCGTCTTCGAACGGATGCCCTCCGCACCAGGTGGCCCATCGCAGTCTTCATTCTTGCCGCCTGGGCCGGGAGCCCCCGCGGTTCCCGGCAGGAGCTCGTTTGCGTCGATGGGCATCTGCCACTAAGGACCGGGGCGATGGGCTACGATAGCTGCGGGCCCATCGGTCGGGATCTCCCAAACATACTGAAGCTTCGCCGGTATGTTCGGCGCACCCTGCACGTGCGCGATGAGCGAGGCGTGCCGGTGCCCGACGCTTTGGTTGTCGTACATCGGCGAGGATGGGACCAGGACCGTTCCGGGATACTCGATGGAGCGGTCAGCGACCGATCGGGTCGAGTCAACCTGTTCCTACCGGCGATCGACGACACCACTCATTCATCGGTCTGCACCGAGTATTGCGCTCTGGGAACCGAGTTTCAGGTTACGGTCACCGACCGTTCGGGTCGGCGGGGCGGTGCACTTTTAGACGCCGTGCAGCGCAACGACTTCGATCTGCAGGTCGCGCCGCTCACGGAGTTCGAGGCAGCCCCGCCCTGTCAGCAGGTACACGGGCCACGCGATTCGAGATGAGCACGTGTTCGGCCGACCCTGCACTCGTCGGCTAACGCCCTACACCGAGGCGCGAGCAACGCTTGAAATAGTGAGCTTCCATCGGGAGGCTCGCCGGTCCGTGGCTGGAACCTGGAACCTGGAGCCGTTGCTGGAGCCATTCTTTTGAAACCGGAGGTCGCGCGAAGCCTTTAGCCGGCCCCATGTTTCGCTACATTCCTCAACGGTTCTCACCTTGTCGGGTACGACGCCACAAGCTTCACTGAAATGGTGGTCTGGAGCGAATCGGTCTCAGCTCAAACTGAACACGGCCGAGTGATGCCTCCGAGGTCGCATTTCTACTCGTCCCCTGTGGAGGTACCATGAGACACATTCACGAATCGACATGCGCGCTATCGCCTCCCGCGTTTGCACGCCCCTTCCGGATCTTCGGTAGTTTGCTTCTAGTTGGCGCTTACACGATCGGCTGCGACGGAGACTCCGTCGCAGGAACCACGCAAGAGGAGCCAGAAGTAGTCGATTCCGATCAGGGAGGGGGGGATGACGCAGGAGATGCTCCTACCGACGAAGCCGGCGAAGACGGTGCTTCGCAAGACGGTCCACATTCGGGGGATGCACCGAATGCGGTTTGGAATCCGGTGAGCTGCCAAGTCGATGACGACGGGTCGTCGCGGGAGTCTGGTGGCTTGGAAGTTCGCTCCCTGGTTCTCGTACCCGACTCGAGTACCGACGCAAACGACGGCACGACCGTCTACTATCCGGCTCTTCTCGAAACAGATAGCTCATGCACATTTAGTGTGATCGGTTGGGGGAACGGGACGACTGGGTTCGGTGGAGCCGATTATCCTGCGTACTTCAATCATCTCGCGAGCTATGGGTTCGTCGTCGCCGTGGCGCATACCAATCTCACTATGGCCGACAGCCAACCGATTCTGGCCTCGATCGAGCTTGTCATGGCCGCAGCTGAAGACCCCGAGAGCACATTCTTTGAAAAGCTCGACACAGCGTTTGGGCTGATGGGGAAATCTCAGGGAGCAATTGCTGCCGGCCGTGAGCTGGCTGAGCTCGACGCTGTCGCTGGGGTGTTGATCGCTTCGGGGTCCCCGCGGAGCTCGCCGTTGACGAAGCCTGGGCTCTTTATCACCGGCGACTCCGATTTCGCTCAGCCATTTGTCGTCTCTTCGTACAACGCTGCCACGGGACCGGCCGTCCTGGCTCAGGCAGCCCAAGAAGACAATCCCGGAGATGACCCGTCGGCAGGCCACCAAGAACTCAATGAGCGCGAGGGTGCGGTGGAGCTTTCGACGTCGTTTATGCGGTGTCATCTACAATCGAATGACAACGCTTGTGACTACGTGAATTGCGCTCAGTGTCAGGTCGAGCCCTGGAGTCTTTTCGAGACCAACGGCTTATAATCGTGGCAGACGACGCGTGGAGCACAGCGCGGGCCACTTTCGGTACGTGCTCGTCAGAGAAAAATCGAACATTTCTCCGCAACTTTGTCGCCGGGCGCTGGTAAGCGATCGCGAGAGGTGCCCCGATGGGCAAACATAGACGGCATTTCATGAACTACTCAGCGAAGCTCGGTATAGTTTTGGCGGTGGTGTCTATCGCGGCCTGTGGCAGCGACTCGGACGAACCGACCCAAGAGGACTATGACGACGTTGCGACAGCGGTCGCACCGTTGATTGCCGGTAAAATGGGCGACACAGAATCGATGGGCGATGCCATCGAAGCCTCAATCGGTAATCTCCCGCCAGGCTTTACACGAAGCGGCGCGGGACGACTCTGGTCGAAGGATACCGCGCTCGACTCCCCACCGGGTGGGGATGAGATCGGTGAGGCGACGAGCGGGCCACCCACTGTCGATCTTGCGCATGACATCGATGAGTTAGTCGCGAACCGGCAGCCCCGTGTGCCTCGGGGAGAGCACGACCGCGTAGGCTCCAGCCAGTCGCCTCGCGGCGTCCGCGGAGCCCGCGAACAAATAATTCTCCCGGCCGATCGCCGGCTCTCGGATTTCGCGCTCGACTCTCCGTTGTCGATCTCAAAGCGCCTGTCCGTGAAGCAGCGCGCGATGAACTCTCGCTGGTTCTTGGCGTAGCGAGCGGCGCTGCCCAACGGCCTCAAGCAACACCGAGTCGGGGGGCATCGCGTATGAACCCGTATTTGGCCATTGATTGGTCTTTTCCAGTGCATCGCAGCTACGCCGAAACAGCAGTCATGAGTGGCTTCTGAGCGGAGAGCCGTATGCGCTGAGAGGTGCATGTACGGTTCGGAGAGCAGAGGCCAAGCTCAGCCCCGAGCAACGACAAGCGCTTCGCCGCGAGAAGCGCCGTGCGCCGAGCCAAGCGCGCGAGTCACTCCCTGCTGAGGACGTCGCCCACTCACTCGATGCGTGCCCGGAGTGCGGCGCCCACGACCTCGTCCCTATTTCCGAGAAGGTGAACGAAGAGTTCGAGTTCGTCCCCGCACATCGCCGAGAATGCGCTACGCATCGTTGCGCTCGGACGGAAGATTTTCCGTTCGCAGGCAACGAAGATGCCGGGAGAAACCTCGCCACCCTTCAAACGATCGTGGCGACGTGCAACGCCAACCGCGTAAACCCCGAGGCCTACATAAAGGATATTCTCATCCGGGTGCAGAACACCCCGAGCTCGGAGATAGACTCGCTGCTGCCGCAAAACTGGAAGGAAGCGGTGTAAAATGCCGTTGATGAACGCAACACGCGAGACGCGATCGGCTGATCGGATACGCTTGAACGTCAGAAATTCGATCGCTTTTTGGCGGAATCGGCACGTTGGATTTCGTCATCGTAGGCTGTGCTCGAAACCAAGCGATGCGCGTCCAGTCAGATGTTAGCCATGCTGCTCGCGCGAGAAGCGGTGGAGGGCGTTTTCCTCATCGCCCTTTCCTTCGCCTCTTGCTGCATCCGAGGGCGCCTCCGGTTGGTCGGCTGTGCTCGAAATTCCACTCTGTCCGTCGGGCCCCATCGGCTCGAATGGTGTCTGTGGCCTGGCGGGCGACGGTGGGTAGCCACAGCCGAGGCGGGCGACGGCCAAGAGGAGCCAGCGAATGTACGGAGGATACGATGTTAGATCGTCACCAGCGCGCGGTGCTAGGCGCGGGGCGACGCTGCTTTCCTTCTAGCCAACGAAGTTTCCGTACCGTACGATTTTACTATGGGATTCACGGCAAGGGAGGGGCGGCGGCGGGCGCAAGCTGTGGCACATTGGAGTCGGCGCACGCAACTCTCGCGGATGAGCTGGGTGCCGAGTCTGGGCGAAGCGCGTTGCTTTCTAGAGACCAGCACTTCTACCGCCGTGCGGCCTCCTTAGACGTGGCCGACCTGCCGTACCAATACTGGGAAAGGTTTTACGGCAAGAAGGCTCGCGTCGCTCTGAAAAAACTCTCCAGGAGCGTGAAGGCAGCCCTCGGCTCTATCGAGGATGCCCTCGCAACAGTGAAGGAGCGCTATTTGGAGGCTTACGCGCGCTACCTGCGCGCAGCAAAGTAGGATCTTGGGAGGGATCTAGCGAGATTCGCATGGGCGGAAAATTTGGAAATCGCGAAGCACCGATCCGGCTTGAGGCTGCTGAGGTAGAGTTGGTGCAAAAGTATCGCCCGCCAATGATCGAGGGAGCGGTCGACATCAACGATGTCTACTTGTGCACTTTAATTCTAGGGAACGACTCGCGAGTCGAACCTCTGCGGCAATGG
>CAYXVF010000185.1:0-6320 GCA_964468125.1 uncultured Bdellovibrionales bacterium
TGAGCTCGAAGCGAATCACGCCGTCCTCGAATTTCACGGTGCCCTTGAGCTTGCGCTGCGGGTGGTCGGACTTCATGTCCTGCTGAAGTCCGTCCTTCAGTGTTGCTTCGACCGCGTAGGCGAGGTCGCCTTTTTGGTCGAGGGTACGGCGCGTGATCTGCACACGTCCATCAGCGAGGCTCTTTTCGTAATGCTCGATGGTAAAGAGCTGCTCCCCGTCCACCAGGACGGAGCCGATGGCGGTGGGCGAGTTGGTCAAAGATAAAAAAACGATCGCGATCCACATGGGCTTTCCATAATGCGGCCGGAGCCTCGAGTCCAAGAACTGATGGACGAAACACCGCGCCCTCGCTCTGGAGTCACCATTCGACTAGCCTGGGACGGTGCGACCGCGCCGTAATTCAGCCCCGTCGACCGACGAGCGCGACCCCTATGCCGAGGTCGCGCGCCTCTACGCGTTCTTCCGCCGGGAGTTCTTCAATTTCGACACGCACCTCTCCTCGGTGGAGCGCGACTTCATCGAGGCCTGTATGGAGCGAAACCCCGAGGAGTGGGGTGTGGTCTATAACGATGGTTTCTCCTACAGCCTCTTTTCCTTCAGCCATCGGGTTCGCGGCCGCTCCGTCAACTCATCCCGGGTCTTCTTCGCTCACCACCGGGACCCCTCGATGCGCGGGCTCTCCGAAGCGGTCTCGCGGGAGTGGGGTTTCGAGCCGGGCGAGCTGCCGCTCTTCGACCAGACGGTCGGCTTCGGCTGGGACGTGATGGCCGGTATACGCAAGACCTACATCCTCCTGGATGACCTTTCAAAGGTCGCCGATGCAGAAATGGCCGACCTCTATGCGCAGGTTCGAGGCTACGACCTCTACACTCAGGGCCTCGCGAGCGTGAGCATCGTCCATGGGAAGATCGTCGAGAAGAAGATCTACGCGGCGCTGCGCGAGCCGGTGCCCGAGCTCGTCGAGCACCTGCCTTTTGCGGACTCGGTGATCCATACGAATCTGATGGTGACGAGCGAGCGGGGAGTCGTGCCGCAGGTGGATGTGGGAGGCCAGCTCGATCCGGCCCATTTCAATCCCATCGCCGCGGCGATCATCGAACGCTACGCCACCTTGGACCTCGGGGTCGACACCGTGGCCTATCAGGGGCCGGACGACTACGTGCTCTACATTCCCGCTTGAGCGAGCTTCTCTTGCACCCAAGCTCTGGCTTCGTTGATGTCGGTGAATTCCGCCCGAGGAAACGGGAAACGCGACTTCCATTCGATCGCCACCGCGATTCCGTGCTGCTGCTTCTGAGTGGCTTCTTTCTGCACCGCGGCTCCGCCGAGGCACAAACGTGCCCAGTCGTCACGACGTTTGTCGTAGTGCGCTGCGAGTGTGTCTCGCTGCCGGGCGTCTGGCAGAAACCCGGAGCGAATGTCAGCGACGTAAACGAAGCGTGTCCCGCGGGCGAGGACCGCTTCCATCTCCTGAACGAGCGCCTCCATCTCACCCTGGCTCATGGTTGCCGGGTAGACGATGTTGACGATGGGAAACTCACTTGAGACGACGAATTGCGTCACGCTCTCGCACTCCTCTGTCACACAGTAGTAGACGGCTCTGTGCCGGGGCAACACCTAGTCGAGCGCCCTAGTTCGAGCTGATCGGAAGCTCGAGCGCTGCACCGGTCTCCGGATGCTCGACGATGATTTGCATCTGGCCGTCGTCTTCGATCCGCACGTATGCGCGCATCTTGGCGCCCGCGAGCTCGCTGGCCATCGGCTCCGGGACACGCAGCGCACAAACCGGCTCGTTTTGCTCCGCGTCCTTGGCCTCGCCGCGCACGAGCACCACGATGTATTCGGTGCGAGAACGCGCGGTGGGCGGAATGAAGATCTCTCGCTCCGCCGGCAAGGGCGTGTTGCGCGGAAAAAGGGTGCGCATTTCCCCGTTGGGCAGGACGACGTGGACCGAGGCGGTGACGATCTCTGTGACGTCCAAGGGCGCCGCCAAAGGAGCGGTGGCCGGGGTTTCGAGCTCGAGCATGGGCTCATCGGGGCTTTGGCGCGAGAGCTCCGGTTCCACCTGGCGGGGGGCCTGCTCAGGGGCGGGTGAAGCAGAAGCGGACGGTTCCCAGGACGGTGGTTGAGGCTTGGGCTCGGGCTCTGGCTTGGCGCCGTAGACCCGGTCGGCGATGACTGCCGCACCGACGGCGACCGCGTGGTCCGGATGCACCCGACGGCTCGGTGCGCGGCCAAAGCGCTCGCGAAGGCTTCGAGAGACGATCGGGCTGCGCGATTGGCCGCCCACGAGAATCACGTCGTCGAGCTCGGTCTGCGGTACCCGTGCCCGATCGAGAACCGTCTGTACGATCTGCAGGCTTCGATCCACCAGGTCCTGGACCAACGACTCGAACAGGTCTCGGGTCAAGGTGACGTTGATGTCGAGGGGAAAACCGTCTTTCGTGGCGACGAAAGGCACGTTCACCAAGGCCTCGTTCGCGCTGGAGAGCTGCCGTTTGGCTATTTCCACGGCGAAGCGGATGCGCTGGATCGCGATCGGATCGGCGCGCAGATCGACCCCGTGCTCGCGCTCGAAGCCGAAGAGCACGAACTGGATCAAGCGGTCATCAAAGTCCGTACCCCCGAGAAATGGATCCCCCTCGGACGCCAAAACCTGCAGCTTGGCACCGCGGATCCGGAGGAGCGAAGCGTCGAAGGTGCCGCCGCCGAGGTCGTAAGCCAGGACCGTGAGCTCCCGGTCCAAATCCTGGCTGACCATACCGAACGCCACCGCCGCGGCGGTGGGCTCGTTGATGAGCCGCTCGATCTTCAGCCCGGCCCGGCGGCCCGCCGCAACGGTAGCCGCGCGCTGCGACTCGCCGAAGTAGGCTGGGACGGTGACTACCGCGCGCTCTACCCTCTGGCCGAGGGCCGTGCTCGCGAGCTCCGTGAGCTCCGCCAAAACCCGTGCGGAGACCGATTCCAACGGAATGTTGCGCCCCTCCATTTGCGCCATGGCGTTGCCGTCGGGGCCTTCGATGAGCGCGTAGTTGAAGAAATGCCCGAGAGCCTGCACCTCCGCACTGCGGAAGGCGCGACCGAGGAATCGCTTCGAGCCGTAGACCGCTTGATAGGGGTCGAGGAGCATTTTTTCTTGAGCGGCGTGACCGACACTCACCGGCCCGGCTCGGTCGTAGTGGACGACGGATGGGATGGTTTCATAGCCCTTGTCGCTCGTGATCACCTTTGCTCGTCCGTCCTCGCGGACGAACGCGACACAGCTGTTGATCGTGCCCAAGTCGATCCCCACGACGGGTCCGTCCGACTTGGGCGAGACGGGACGTGGCGGGGGAAGCGCGGGCCGCTCGGTGGTAGCGCTTTGGGTCCGCTGGAAATGGCGCGCGAGCTTCTTGCCTGCCTCGTCCATTTGAATGAACCGAAGGCCCATCCCTGCCGTAGGGTCGTCGGTGGTCAAGCTCGGTTTCGAATGAATGACTTTTCCCACGAGTCTGCAGATCACTCGGTCGTCGGGTAGGAGCAGCTCGATCAGGACGCGCGAGCCCACGGGTAGGGGTTGCGGGTCGTGCACAAACATGCCGCCGCTGCTCAGGTTCGCGGCGTAGCGGTCGCGCAGGTCGTGGCCGTCTTCGACGACGAGTCGCACGCGCGAATCGAATTGGATCCGCGTGTCTCGGGGAGTCGGCCCGCCCATAGGGGCTCACTATAGCCTTGGGCGTGGGGCTCGTTTGTTAATTCTTTTGGTCTCGCCGATCGAGCCGATCGCAGGGCTCAGAAGCGCGCATCCAAGGTGACGGTCAGGAAGCGCGGCTGCCCGCGGATCGACGTCGGCGTCCCTAGCGCACGGCCCGTGTTGCCTAGGTCCACGAAGTATTCTTCGTCGAGCAGGTTTTCCGCCCGGAAGGTCAAGCCGTACAGCTCGGTGTAGCGGAAGCCCAGGGTGGCATTGAACAGGGCGTAAGCGTCTTGGCGCAGATCCTGGGGAACGCCGCCGAGGTCACCGGCGACCTCGTTCTCCGGGTTGAAAAAGAAGTCGCTTCGGTAGCTACCGAGAAGCGAGGCGTTCGCGACGAAATCGCTCGTGAGCGCGTAGGTGTAGCTAACGCCACCGGAGACGTTGATCTCCGGGGTGAGCCGAAAGCGATTGCCCTCCAGAGAGATCTCATTGCCGAGCACGTCCGCCGAGCTTCCGCTGTCGATGCCGCCATCGAGGTACGCGACGTTCCCGAAGATGCTCAGACCACCGTCGAAGGTGAAGTTGGCCGCAGCCTCGAAGCCCTGAGCGCTCGCATCACCGGCGTTCAGGATCACCGACTGGCCGTCGAGAAATAGGAAAGTCTGAAAGTTCTTGTAGTCGTAGAGGAAGAACGCGGCCTCTCCGGTGAAACGCCCGACGCCGAGGTCGGCGGATCCCTTGACGCCAACCTCATAGGAGCGGACCGACTCCTTTTCGATGCGGCGTCGGTACTCGTCTTCCGTCTCGCCCGCACGCGGGTTGATGTCGAGCCCGCCAGAGCGAATCCCGCGGGCGAAGCTCGCGTAGAGCAGCATGCCATCGAGTGGCCGAACCTCGAGCACGACGCGAGGCTCGATGTACTGGAAGACCGTATCGGTAACCAACGTCTGGCCTCCGGTGGTGCCGTCGAGCGCATTGGTCTCGAGGTCCGGCGGGACGAGCGCAGAGGGCACACCGAGGAGGTCCAAGAGGCCGGTGGAGCCGTTGCTCAAGGTGCGGTTACCGGGGCTGAAGGGATTGCTGGGGATCGAATCCAGGAAGCCGATGAGAGCGGGAATGTCCCCACCGATCGCGTCGCCGAGAAGGTCGAGGTTCGAGAAGGCGAGAGTCAGCGCCGAGCCGTCGCCCGCGGTGGGCGCGGTGTAGCTGTATTCCTTTTGGTCCTCGGTGATGCGAGCGCCGCCGGTGATGGCGAGCAGGTCTTTGATGATTTCAAACGTGCCGTCCAAGAACGCTGAGTAGCTCGTGGTGGTGTTCTGCGTGATCGTTTGCTCGGTGATCTGCCCGAGGCCCGCGAAGGTCGGCAGGGAGAGGCCGTCGCCGGCGAGGAGCGGTAGGACGTTGTTGAAGAGGGGGTCCTGGTCGAAGAGCACCTTGCGATCGAGCGAGGCCTTCTCCTGATAGAAGCTCACGCCACCGAACATGCTGAAGGGGAGATCCGGGGTCCAGGTGAAACGAAACTCCTGGAAGATCAACTCGCTGTTCGTGCTCTCGTCGCCTTGGAGCAGCGGCAAGGAGATCCCGTCGATGTCGAAGACTTCGTCGGACTCGACGCGCCGGTAGCCGGTGGTGGAGGAAATCCGTAAGACGTCGTTCAGGTCCCAATCGATCAGGCCCGTCACCCCCGTCAGGCGACGGCTGAGGCTGAGCCCGGGGGTCTGCGCGGCGGGGCCGAAGCCATCCACCGGGTCGGTCTCCGGATTGCCGTTGTACTCGGTGAACGGATCCAGCTGCGCGAGCGCCGGCACCATCGTCTTGAAGGCCGTGTTCTCGGGTGTATCGACCTGGAAGTAGGAGATCACGTTGATGACGAGATCATCCATGGGGTCGAGGCGGAGCGAGCCCCGCAAATGCAGGGTGTCCTTGCCGTTGTAGGTGACGCCTTCTTCATTCGAGCTCTCCACGAAGCCTTCGCGATCGTGGAGCACCATGCCGAGGCGAATTGCGGCGTAGTCGCTGTCGCCGAGGGGGGAGTTGACCACGAACTGAGCGCGCTGATTTTGGTAGTTCCCGTACTGCAGCGCGACCTCCGCGCTCTTTTCGTAGGTCGGCTTGCGAAAGATGAAGTTCACCGCGCCGTTCGAGGCGCCACGGCTGAAGAGCGTACCCTGAGGACCCTTGGCGACCTCGATGCGCTCGAGGTCGAAGAGCTCGATCGCTGCGCCGGCGGAGCGGCTCCCGGGAATGCCATCGAAGAAGACCGACACGTTCGGCTCAGCCTCCGGATCACCCACGTCCGAGGTGATGCCGCGGATGACGAAGGAGGGCGTATTGATCTGCTGGAGCTGTAGCTGGAAGCCTGGAATGTACTCGGCCGCGTCGTCCAGGTCGAAGAGGCCGTTGTCATCGAGGAAGGTGCCATTCACGACGCCGACGGAGAGCGGGACGTCCGTGATGTCCTGTTCGCGCTTCTGGGTGGTGATCGTCATCACCTCGACCTCTTCGTCACTCACGTCCTCGCCGGAGACCGCTGTCTCAGCGGCGGGAGCCGGGCCGGGCCCTGGCTCGGGCTCTGGCTCGGGCTCCGGCTCGGGCTCGGGCTCGGGCTCGGGCTCGGGCCCGTTCCTGTTTTAGCCAACAGCA
>CAYXVF010000186.1:0-6310 GCA_964468125.1 uncultured Bdellovibrionales bacterium
CTCGACCCAGCCGTGTGACGCCTGGCCGACTGAGGGCCAAATCGAGACTCCCACCCCGCGCGAGTCTTCGACGCGTGCACCCTCCGCGGCTTACAAACCGACAATTCCCGCTGTCAGACCGGCGGAAAGCCCGTCTGACAGCCGATTCCGATCGGGAATGACACATCGACGCACCCCGCTCCCCGTAGCGGCCGATAAGACGCAGGAGGGATCGCGATGAGGGTTGTCTTGTTCCCACTGCTCGCAACACGCGCTGATCCTGGGGGATCATGAAGACCGCTATCGGTAAAACACTACAGGTGTCGATGCCCGCGTCGGTGCCCTCGGCCAAGGTCTATGAGTCTCCCGAGGCACGCACTCCGGGCGGTGAGCCTTGGGACGTCGATGCCATCGCCGCGAGTGGCACGGCGTTTCGACACCATCGCAATATTCCGGTCCATGTGAGGAATATGGGAATCGTCATGGAGCCTCGGGAGGTCCCGGCGCTCTACGGCGTGCTCCAACCCATCTTCGATGCCCTCGCACGCGCGCAGGAAAACGCGGCGTCTCCGCATCAGGCGAGCGCTAACCGCCTCTACATCGTCGACCGGCCAGCAGCAAAAGCCAAGGTCTACTCGAGCAGCCAGTCCGGCGTGCGGTCGGTGCAGAACGACGTGGTCATCACAACGGGCATGCTTCGCAAGATGCTCGGAGTGACCCCGTCCGACGTGTCACGGTCCGGTGAGCTACCGCCGGAGGCTCGGGAACGTTTCCGGACGGGAGTGCTACGGATCGCCGGTGTCGTCATGAACGAGCTCGCCCGGGGCGTTCTGAACGACCAGCTCGCCGGAGGCCAAATCGAGGCCCTCCGGGCGGACGCCGCCAGCACCTTGCTCGGAATGGAAGCCGGATTCGCCGCAAACGCGCGCCTTGAAGCGGTCAAACACGGTGCGGTGACAGGAGGGGGTGCTCTCTCCGCCGACCCCGAAGTAGAGCTCCGACTCGCCGGACTGCGCATGCTCCTCACGAAACACCGCAAGGACAACGGGCTCGAGGATCCCGCTCCTCTCGAAATTCCCCCGGCGGCGATGGCTCGATTCGTAGGCGAGCTCTCAACGCTCAGCAAGTATCGCGACGCGCGAAGCCTTCGACCCCCGGAATCCTTCACTCAGGCGGTCAGTCGTGTCCGAGAGCACCTCGACTCCATCGACGATATCGAGGAGGGAAGCTGGAACGAGCTCGAGCTCAACCGACTGATCCTCGCGACGGATGCGCTTCTCCTCGCACGCGAACGAGACCAACGGCCACTCAACGCCTCGGAAAAGCAAGCGCTCCACGACTACGTTCGTCTGCTCATCACAGACGCTCGCAAGATCTACGACCGACAAGCCAAGAACCGCTTCATGACCCCGTTCAATGCGTCGGAAGAATTCGCGAATGTTCCGACCCATGCGGAGTACCTCCGCAAAATCCGCGTCTTTAGCTCGGGGGAAGTGGGCTCTTGGGTTGCGGAGACGGTCGACGGCGTCTTACGGGACGGTGGATGGCAAGGCGACCTGGATTGGACGCTCAAGTTGGCGAGCAAGGTTCTCCCTCCCCGCGCGCTCGCGTCTCGCTATCGCACGGAGATCCTACGCGAGCTTGAGCAGCATACACTGGGCGGCGCGGGCCTCTGGTACTCACTCGACGACATCAGCCCGGGGTTCGAGCTCTACGTCACAATCCTCTGGGCGAGCGAAGTCTGGCCGAATCTCAAAGCGGACGAACGCATCGATGCGATTCAAAACGCGGGTAGTGGCAGAACGGACATGCCCTTTCCAAGCCACTGGCGCCGGGATTCGGGACGGAATGAGCGGAACCTCGAGCGTCGGCGTCTCATGCGTGTGCTCAAAGAGGATGATAAAAGAGCCTATAATCAGATCAAAGAGTTTTACCGCCACCTATGGGACAACAAAGGCGAGGTTGCCCTCGCCGCCCTCGCGCGCAGCGATTCCTTCGATTGGGATTGGCTCATCGAGGTTCTCGACCTCGACCCGCAACGCGCCAAGTCGCAGCTGCGTTCCGCGGTCAAATCGATGACCGCCCCCTCCAAGCACAGCGGAGACTCGGACAGTCGCTTTGTAGAGATGGTGCGTACGATCGCTGACAGCAAGCTTAAGCGTTTCTCCATGCACCCAACCGGAGCGCGCAACGGCGACGGCAATCCGGTGTGGATGGACCCCTCGTTCTATCACCACCTCGCCGGAGACAAGCATCCCGCAATTCGTGACGATCCGGCGCTCGCCCACGTGGCCAAAGCCTGGTTTGCGGCGCCGTTCCTGCGGGAGCACCCGGAGCGCGCACGCGCGCTCTATACCGAACGCTTTGAGGCAGCCCTCGAGAAGGCCTGGCAACGGGTCGCCTCCGGGACGCCGCGCGAACGCGCTTCGGCCGCGAGCACCGAGACCCTCCGGACCCTTCACGAGGAGGTTTGCCGCTCTCTAACGGGCGACCCCGGCAGCTGCAAGTTCTACGCTGCGGCCGAGGTGCAAGCGGAGTTGATCGACGCCTCACCGATTTCAACGGAACTCAAGAAGACCGCCTTGCGCGGGCTCTTCCTCGAAGACGTCGATGAGATCGACGACCTGCGCGAGGGCAACTACTGGTGGTGGACGCTTACTAGCCTGATCGATCGCGGTCGGATCTTCGAGCTGCTCCAGAAACACGGGCTCGTCGACAGCCCGACGACGTTTCTAGAGCGTTTGCTCGACGACTCGAATAGCCTCGGCGGCTACGATAAGGAGGTCTTTCGTACAGTCGCCGCCAGGAGCGACTACTCGAGCTACTTCTCCCTGGTGAACAGCCTCGCGGGTCCGCTAGAAGCCGAAGTCGACGTGATTCGCCGCGCCCCCGGTGAGAAGCAATGGAAATTCGAGCGCCTCATGGCCCTCTGCAGCGCGGTCTTCCCCGGCAATCGCGACAACATGAGCGAGAATTTCGCGGACTCGGCCGAGCTCCGACTCCTGCGCGGGCAGATCGTTGACGCCGCCTTGGAGCTCGAGCTGACGGACCCACAGTGTGAGCTGCTCTTTCGAGCGCTCACCCTCCCGAAGGCGACACCAGAGACCGACCGGCTCTTCACGGAACGCGTGCTGCCAGCCGCCACTCGCAAGAACGATTGGACCGCGGTCGGTCGCCATCTCGGATATGGCCGGGTCGATAGCGCGAGCCTCGCCCTTTCACTCGCCAAACGAGTCCTCGAGCCCAGGCTCGCGGAGCTCGAACGCCTGCCTCGCGTGCAGAACGACGATCTCGACGACCTCGTGCAAAGCCTCAACCACTACGCGCCGACCGGATCGAGCGAAAAAGACGCCTACCTCGAGACCATGGCTTGGCGCCTCAAAGTCGAAGGGGTTGCCCTCGAGGCCTTCATCGAGGACCGAAAATCCTCGAACGTGAAGACCGCTGACCCTAGGGCCGCAAACCTGGCCTCGGGGGTCGTGAGTCAGCTCTCCGAGCTGTCCGCCGAGGACCGACACGACTTCATCCGCTACCTGATGCGCCCCCCTACCGGCGACTACAAGAAGGCGGAGCTACCGAAGAAGGTTCAGCGCACCCTGGTCCAGAACGCCGAGCGCGTCGTCTGGGCCGAGCGCCGAGCCAAGGGAGAGCATCTCGATACAGAATCCATTCGCCGCGAGGCAAACGAGCGAGCGCTTGGCGCCAAGTACCGTCTCGAAACAGCGGTCAGGGAAATGACACCGCTTGAGCGTGTGCCCTTCTTTGAGGTCCTGATCCGTGCTGGACACCGCAACCTCTATGAGGACCCTGAGTTCCCTCTCCGTATCGCGACGGAGCACCTCGGAATGACTGAGGACTCCTGGCAGTACCAATCCCTCGTCGCCTACCTCAAGGTTGTGCCCGAGGAGGAACGCTCTGTCACCGTTTCATATCTGCTCAGCCAATCAGGCAGCGACAAGAGCGGAGTCGCGAATCTGTTTGAGGCTTTCGGCAGCGTGGGCAAGAAGTTCGCCCAGCTCGGTTCGGTCTGGAAAATCTTCGACGAGCAGACCTCGAATGAGCTCGCTCGGATCAAAGATCGCGCGCAGCCGATGTCGAAGCACGAAATCCTCCAAGTCATCAACGACCCGGTCAACGGTCTGTCAACAGCCGAGCGCAAGCGGATCAAGCGCCTGAAGAAGGTCCTGGGCGCCGCGAGCATGAAGACCGTGGTCTTGGTCGAAATCGACGACGGAAAGGGCGGAACCCGCGACGTCGTGATGATGGTGCAACCTCCGAATTTGCGCCGTCAGATCGAGACCAACCTTCGTTTCGCAGAGGTGTTCAAAACGGTGATGGAGAGCTCCGGGCAAAAACTCGCGTCAGCACTCGTTGGAACCATCATCGCGGCACTGAAAGAGCAGCTCACCGAAGAGCTCGAGATGACCCGAGAAGGACCGAAATTTGAGAAAGCCGCCGAGCTCTTTCGTTCCATCGGTCAGGAGATCGGCGCGAACATCTCGGTTCCTGCGCTCGTGAAAGGCTTCGAGGTCCGCGACAACGTGATGTTCGTCGAGCGGGTCGACGAAGTGGGCCCGGAAGACGCTCGACGACGCACGGTCACCTTTCACCGCCGCAAGAAAGACGGCACGGATGAAGCCGCGTTAGGCGAGCCTCTCCGGGCGCGCGTCGGCGAAAACATCGTCCGCTCCTCACTGCGAATGCTGTTTCAGCACGGCTGGTTCGACCCGGACCGTCACGATGGGAATCAGCTGATCGACCCAGAAAACGGTGATCTCTACCCGATCGACTTCGGGCAGCTCGAATGCTTCGACGCGAAACACGCGCTCAAATGGGACCCGCGTCTCACGCTCGCTTCCTTCATGCAGGCACTCCGTGCGGGAGATGCATCGACGCTCGTGCGCGAAGGACTTCGCATGTCCACCCGCGAATCCGCACGCGCCGCAGACACGAAGGCACTCGAAGCAGACGCGAAACGCATCCTGGAGGCAGCACGCGGCAGCCCGACCGGTTGGCGTGAGGCCATCGTTGAAATCGTCGAATCCTTCGCCCGCCATGATGTGACCTTCGAGAAGCGATTCAGCTTCGGAGCGCTCAAGGGCCTCATGACCCTGGCTGGCGAAGGCTACGTTGCCCCGAACGAATTCGAGCGCATCATGGAAGAAGAAATCGGACGCCTGCTCTATGCCAAAGTGCTCCCGGCGCTCCCGATCGTCGCCCGTACGATGAGGGCACGGTTGTTGGGAGGCATGTACTAACCTTCAGTGGCAGGCACGAAGCGACCGCGGAGGCGGAACCTAGAGGCCGCTGCTGGCGGTACCCCGGTAGTAGGTTGACGGAGCGATCGGCAACACGCCACAGATCGGCTCGACTCCGTATATGCTCGCCGATGCTGAGTAGGCGCATCGCGAGAACAACAAGCTCACATGGCGCTTGCTGAAGCTCGATGGCGAGTCCATTCGGCAGGTGCTCGCCAGCAACACAGCCGGCAACGCTTGACCCTCGAACACGACGCTGAGTAAACCACGGAGCTCAGCGTCGCTGAGCTCCAGGTGGAGTGCTGCTCTAGTCTCGACGAAGTCGGTGGCTAGTTTTCGTTCAAAAGCTTCGCGGCATAAATGGCACTTGCGGTCACCCGGTGATCGTCACTGAGCCAGGCGTCGAACGCCAGGCGTACTGCGGCGATGGGCCGATGGTGCGCGACGCGAAGACGGGGCGCTACCGAGGAAGCCGGATCTTCGCTTTCACCCTAGGCGACAGTCATGAGTCTGTTCGGGTCTTAGCGCACGAGTCGAGCAGTGAAATCTGGTGCCGGCTTCACGAGCAAGCGTTCCGCCATTTAGGTGCGGATAGGCGATTCAAACCGCGGGTCGGGTCCGTCCGCATGGCTGAGATTCGGTCTCATGTTGCCTCTGGGCCCTGTAGAGCTGCTGGCTCGATGGGTACACGGCCCCTGCCTACCGAGAAGAGTGGAGACAGCAGTTCCGATGGAGCTCGCGGGATCAACAGTGGGCGGATCGTCATGCGAAGTTCCGTCGGCGAACTCTCCTCGATGACGATGAATCGCCAGACCCGCGCATGTTGCCTGATGGCCTCTTTGCCTCTGGGCGGGAAAACACTTCGGGGACCGATCCTCTCGCGACCTACTTCCTTACCCAACCGGACATCGAAACCGCCTTGCACGGATTTGACCGCCAGTTCTCTCGCGCCGACTTACAGACGCTCAATGGCTTCTGTGAACATTTCGCCCAGAATTGGCGTGTTCTCCTGGCCGAAAGCTCTGGGGATCAGGGTGATGCGATCTCTTGGGTTGGAGGTCGCATGTCGTTCG
>CAYXVF010000187.1:0-6202 GCA_964468125.1 uncultured Bdellovibrionales bacterium
CGTTCCCTGTCATGTGCGGACCAGCAAAGCAGCGACGGGGCCGCCGGCTCCGACGGATAACGGTCTGGGAGATCACCCCAAGGTGCACCCGTCCGGAGAATCCACAATACCCCGTTGAAAACATCGCGTGCTGAGCGCCACGGGCGGCCACCCCGGCGCCCTGGTCATTTCAGCTCGTTCGAGGGGAAGCAGTCTTCAATGGCGTTCCACTGCTCAATCGTCAGGTCCATCCCCAGCGTAGATCAAGAAACCGATCTCGAGTCGATCCCACTAGGACAGACTTCGCCCTTCGATTCGGTGCCGCCTCACGGCGCCACCGGCTCAGGCCGCGTCCTGAGCTTGACGAAGGGGCGAACGGTGTTGTCCGGTATCGGTAATGAGCTGCACCCTAGGTCAGTCTCGTCTGGAGAACAGCTCGTCGAAGCGACGTGTGCAAAATCATTGCCGAGAACGAACCACTGAAAAGTCGTCACGAGAACCCTTTGTTCTTGGGACCGCAGCTCGTAGGCAAGTTGCCGCCCCACGTTGGGATGGACAATCTCGTCTATTGATTGAAGCTCGCGCAACTCAGGGGCCGCGGCGGCTAAGGAGCGCATGACGAGCGCTGTTTGCGCTCGCGCAAATTGCTCTACTCCAAGCGGCGGGGATTTTATCTCGCTGTGGACTTCCGCTGACACGGACGGCACCGAGGTGAAAACGAAACGCGGTATTGTTGCCTCCCGCCAGTGAGGCAGGTCACGTTTGAGCCGAACTGAGGATTGCGTCGTTTTCTTCATCATTCATTCTTTGCCAAAACCCATCGGGCGCGCGCGAGCACCCCGCTCGACCAAACTGCATGCGTCCGGACGGACTGCCCTAGCGCCGTCCTGGCTTCTGCGTGCTCGCTACGCTGATGATCCCTTGCAGGTCGATGAGGATGTCGACCGCTTCGTCGGTAAAGGTCTCGTGCATTTCGTCAAAGCGGTTTTCGTCTGCCTCGTCCTCGCCGTTTTTCTCCGCCCGGAGCTCAGCGATGGATATGGTGTTGCGCTCCTGTTTGGCTTCCGCAACCGCCTCCTGGATCGCTTTGAAGCCAGCGTTGCTTTCGATGCGCTTCTTTGACGATGCGACCAGGCGGGGCGCCCACTTCGGGTTGAAAGGCGTCCATTCTTGCCGCGGGCGCTTCGATAGAAAGGCCGGCACGGACTGGGGCTTCAACGCGTAGTCCAGCGAGTCTTCGCCCCCGTCGAACCCGCTCATCAGCGAGGGGACGAGGACATCGGCCTCTACGCCTTGAAGTTGGGTCGATGCACCGTCCGGCAAGAAGAACATGCCCGTCGTCACCTTCATGGCCCCGAGCTCCGAAGGGAGGGGGACGACGATCTGTACCGTGCCTTTGCCGAAGGTTCGCGGCCCGCCAACGATCACCGCCCGGCCATAGGCCTTGAGTGCGCCCGCCAGAATCTCCGCGGCGGAGGCGCTCGCGGGACTCACGAGGACGGCAAGTGGGCCTGGGAACTGAGTGCTCGGATCGATGTCCGACAACACCGCGAGCCCTTCTTTGGTCGTCTTCGTGCCGACGATCGGCCCCTTGTCGATGAACAGGCCCGAGATCCGGACCGCGTCTTGGAGCAGCCCTCCGCCATTGCGCGAAAGGTCCAAGACGAGGCCGTCGACGTTCTTCTCCCGCGCTTCGGCGAGGAGCCTCTTCACGTCGTCGTAGGAGGAGCGTCCTTGGCTGTCGCCTCCGTAGAAGGAGGGAAGCTCCAGTACCGCCACCGTCCAGGTGCGGCCACCTACCGTCCGGGTTTCATAGTCGATGCTCGCGGCCGCCTCGGCGATGTCCACCTTGTCCCGCATCATTGTGACATTGAGAGTCTTCGCCTGCTTTCCCTCGCGCAGCAGAGTCAGGGTGACCTCGGTGCCTTTTGGCCCACGGATCAGCCCGACGGCATCGTCCAGGTCCATGTCGATGACGGAGACGGGCTCTTCTCCCGCTTGCTGCACCGCGATGATCTTGTCGCCCGGCCGGATCCGCTCGCTCTTTGCCGCGGCGCCACCGGGCACGAGCGACTGGATCACGACGAACCCGTTTTCCGTGCGCAGCGCGGCGCCGATACCTTCGAGAGAGAGTCGCATCTGAATCTGAAAGTTCTCGAGGTCGTCCGCGGAGAAATAAGACGAGTGGGGGTCGAGGGCGCCCGCGAACGCTCGGGCCAAGAGCTCGGGTCCGGTTTTGCGATCTCGCCGTTCCTTGGCGCGCTTCACGTTGAGCTCGTAGCGATGAATGAGCTGTTCTTTCGCATCGGCGAGCTCGAGGCCACCGGTGAGGTAGGAGGCGATCTGAAAATGCAGCTGCCGCTGCACGAGAGTTGGACGCTCTTGCTGGGTCTTTGGCGCCCCGCGTTCTTCCGGATCGATGACGAGCTCGATGGACTCATCGAGGGCGTAGTCGGCGTCGAGGAGTTTCTTTGCCAGCTCCAGGTCGCTCTCGCTGCGCTTCACCACGCGATCCATCATGTCTTCGATGGTTCCGCAGCGGCCACGCAGGACCTCGGCAAAAATGCGGTTCGCGCTGCCTTGGATCTCGTTGACCTCGGCCGCGAGAAGAAGCGTGCGCGACGGGTCGAGGCCACGCGTAAAGCGCTCGATCGTCCGCGATCGAATCGTGCCCGTGAGGCCGCGCTTCGTGTAGTGCTGGACGCTGTAGGACGTGAAGAGCTTCGGGAGATCGGCGCAATCGAGGCTCTGCGCTCCAGCGGGCATGCCGGTGAGCAGGCAGGCGAATGCCAGGGTCGTGCTAATGAAGAGTCGTGACATGGCGCCATCGAATCAGACCCTGGCGATGGACGAAAGACGAATGGCGAAAAGCGGCAGCCAATTTCTCGCGATGCGGTCGTTTTGGGTAACGACGGGTCGGGTCCGGCCTACCTGAGGGTTCCGTCGTGCGTGCAATCGAGCACGTGACGAGGACGGCGTCTCTTGTTGCCCTCGGGGTTCAGGAGGAGCAGCAGGCGGTCGATGGCATCTCCGGGGTAGGCCCGCGGCGCGCCGCAGCGGTAGCCCGCATCGCGCAGGAGCTGCATCTGATGCGGGGTCGGAATCCGCTGAAAGATGAACCGCGTGGTGCCTCGAGCGCGCTCGTCGAGGGCAGCCGCGAGATTCCGGGTTTGGCGCACGGTCGCTCGACCGTCGGTGTAGAACCTCGGAGCGTAGAACTTGCCGATGGTCACCACCGCGGCGATGTCTGATCTCTCGCCGACCTCGCGCAAGGGCGCGGCCACGGCTCGGTTTCCGTCTGACGTGGTCGCGACCAGAAGGAAGAGCAGGTTCAAACCCCAAAACGCGCGGGCGACCCTCCGTGGAACCGATCGCAGTGCCTCCCCGAGCAGGACGAAGAACAAGGGCAAGACCGTGAATATGAAGCGCTCTTCCTTGTGGGGAATCGCCGAATGCACGACCACGAAAAACAGGAGCGGACCGCTCACCCACGGCGCCTGCCTTGCGGCGTTCCAGAGAGGCCGGGCGAGCCAGTATGTGAGCGGCGGGACCGTGAGTAGGAGAAAGAAGAGAATGTAGGTGAACCACGGCGCCCGGCCAAAGCTCGACGAGCTTTCCAGGTTGTAAGAGACGTAGGCGAAGAGGCTACCGAACCACTCCCCGCGGGTGTTGAGATCCCAGAGCCCTTGGGTGAACGCGCCCAAGAGACCTCCGGCGAGCAGGCCCAGAGTGGGCCCGGCGCCGCGCCAGAGGTGGAGCAGGGTTGCCAGGAGCACGGCGATGAAGAGCAGTCCGGCCTGAAACCGCAGCATCGATGCGAGCGCTAGGAGATAGGCACCGAAGAAGGCGTAGAGCGCGGACCGATCACGGTCGGCGCGGACCACGAGCGCCATCCCCGCCGTTACCGGGGGGAGCGCGGCGACGCTGATGAGTGCCAGCGTACTGAAGCGGGGCATGAGGGCGTGGGCTGCGACGAGCCAGGCGGCGATCCGAGCACCGCGGTGGCCGACGGTGTCGCGGGCGAGGGCGTGGGTCGCGGGGATGGCCGTGAGCGAGTAGAGGCCCAGGCACAGGTAGGCAAAGCGCAAGAGCGCCACGGGCGAATCGAGGCCGAAGAGCCGGCCCAGCTCGAAGGTCAACCAGATTCCGCGAGCGAAGAGGGGGGAGCGAATGTCAGAGGGATGAGGCGCGTGGGGGTCTTCGAGCCAGCGCCAGGCAGGCTCGATCGCGTATTTTACGTCGTCGGCGGCGAAGTAGCCGTAGCCCCAGAGGGCGGCCACAACCCTCAGCACGAGCCCCGCTAGCATCGGCCAGAACAAGGGGTGGAGGTGCGGCCTCGTCACGTCAGCTCTTTGCGGGATTCAACTCGCCTGAGGAGCTGCTTCCGGCGTCTCGAAGGGCGAGTGCACCTCTAGCGCTCAGCCGAATCTCGAGCCCGCTCCAGCGCGAGCTCCACCAGGCGCTCGATCACCTGCCCGTAACGCATCCCGGTCGCCTCCCAGAGCTTGGTGAACATGGAGAAGGGGGTGAAGCCAGGAATGGTGTTGACCTCGTTCAGGTAGATCGTGCCATTGGCAGGCTCGTAGAAGTAATCGATTCGCGCAAAGCCCGCGCAGTCGAGGGCGCTAAAGGCTCGACGTGCCTCGCTCCGGATCTGCTCCGAGACGGCCTCGGGGATCTCCGCCGGTATGTGCAGCGTTGCGCGGCCTTCCGTGTACTTGGTCTCGTAATCGTAGAACTCGCTGGCGTAGCGAATCTCGCCGACGGGGCTCGCTTGCACGTCTTCGTTGCCAATCAGCGCCACCTCGAGCTCGCGCAGGCCTTTGACGCCCTGTTCCACGACGATTCTTCGATCATGGCGGGCGGCGAGCTGCAGCGCCTCGGCCAAGCTCTGGCGGTCCGTGGCCTTCGAGATCCCGATGGAAGAGCCGAGGTTCGCCGGTTTCACGAACCAGGGGGCCTCGAGACGCTGCGTCAGACGGTCCAGAATCGCTACCGTGCCGGTCGCCAGTGTGTGGCGTTGCACCAACTCGTAGGGAACCTGGGAAAAGCCGTGGTGCGCCAAGACGTCTTTGCTCATCGCCTTGTCCATGCACAAGGAGCTCGCGAGCACGCCGCTTCCGACGTAGGGGATGCCAGCGAGCTCGAGAATGCCCTGAATCGTGCCGTCCTCCCCGTTTGGCCCGTGAAGGATCGGGAAGACTACATCGAAATCATTGGCGATTTCAGCTCGGGAGAGAACGCTCGCACCGCCTTCGGCCGGGCCATCGCCCGCAAGGACCTGCAGGCTCTCCTCGACGCTCAGCCATCGGCCGTCCCGGCCGATGATGACGGCGGTGGCATCGAGGGAAGTGTTCTCCAGGGCGGCGAGCACGGAGCGGGCCGAGGTGAGGGAGACCGGGTGCTCGTCCGACTGTCCGCCCGCAAGGATCAATACGCGCGTTTTGCTCATCTATCGACTCCGAGTTGGATTCTGACCCCATGCCCCTTTCCCACGAACCGCTAGATCGAGCAAGAGATGTGCCGAGTCTGGCCCCGGGCCCGCAACGCGGGCGACGAAAGCTCCAGAAACAACAATGGCGCCACGAGGGCGCCATTGAGCGTCGATGGAAGTGGGTGAGAGAAACCCAGCACGGGGGCGCGTCTCGTGAGATTCGCCCTCGAGGCTGGCGGTGTTACTTCTTCTTCTTTCGAGGAGGACGAACGCCCGGAGGCATCGCTTCGATGGAATACACGATGTCACCGAAGTGCTCGAAGCCGCGGCGGCAGACGTCGTACTTGTTCTCGTGAAGCTGATGAAGATAGCGGTAGACCGTTTTGGGCTCCGACACCTTCAGCTTTTTGAGCATCCAGTCGATGGGTTTGGGATTCTTGTAGATGAGCTCCACGAGCGTGGTTGCACGGGGGCTCAGAGTCACTTCGGTCGTTTTCTTTCGAGCGGTTGCCATACAGTGTTTTTATTCGAATTCGATCCACAGGGCAAAGAAATTGACGTAACAACTGCGTAAACATTCAAGTTTGCACTGGGTGTCGGGTGCCAGTGAATTTCTGGAACGCCGTACAATCGGCTGCGCCAGGACCGGCGCTGGAGTGCCGCCGTCCGCGAGCGTCGAAGTGACGTTCAAACCAGTAGCGTCGACCGTGTTGATCAGACCTGCGTCGAATGCCTGCTGCTGGAGCGTCGCCTCCGGGGTCTGGCCGTTGTTGTTGTTGTTGTTGTTGT
>CAYXVF010000188.1:0-6191 GCA_964468125.1 uncultured Bdellovibrionales bacterium
CGCGTGCACCCTCCGCGGCTTACAAACCGACAATTCCCGCTCTCAGACGGGCGGAACGACCGTATAACAGGCGATTCCGATCGGAGATGGCCGCCCGAGCGCAACCCCGAGCGCGATTCGCCGATTATCGACAATCATGCGGACGGTGCTCCTCACCCTGGCTGCGGGCGACTCGACCACAGACGGCGCTCACGGCGTGAGCGCGGGCTCGACGACCAGCTCGGATGCGCCGCTCTTTTCGACCCCGACGAACGACTACTACACCCCCGCTCCAATGCTTCGAGATGCTCCTCTGCAGACCGAGGCGCAGAGCAACGAGGGCGAATCTGCCGCGACCTTTCGATGGTTCGAGCTTCGGGCGGTGCCCCAGGAGACGTTCTCCGAGCAGATGCACGGCGACACGGCCCACGAGCTCTTCGCGAGCTCCCTCGACGACCTCGCCGATGCATTCGGTGTGCCCCCAGCTGAAGAGCTCGTCGCCGCGACCGCGTCAGAAGAGGTCGTCTCGGCCATGTCCGAGGAGAACGTCGCCGCTCGCTTTCTGCAAGAGGACCGCGACGCCACTGAGCGGCCACAGATCTTCGAGAGCGATGAAGTGCTCGGGTCGCCCAAGGAACTCGAAGAGGGCCTCGGCCAACAGGCGAAGGGCGAGGGGCAAGAGCTCACCCTGGACACGCGCCGCGACGAGTCGGACGAGAGCGGCCTCCAGGAGCAACCCGCGCCAGCGGCGGTGGAAGTCGACCGAGACGAAGAAGTGGCGCCGAGCGCCCAGGACGAGCCGCGTACACCGTTTACGGGCGAGGCCGAAGCAGCCGCGGCGGCCGAGCATGAACGGACGATTTCCGAATCGGCGGTCGATGAACGCGAGGCTTCGACCGACACCCCGGACGGCACACCGAGGCTCGAAGCGCGGGAGCCTACCGAGCAGGAACGCGAGACGGGCACGCAAGGCGAGGCGCGCACCCCGGCGCTGCCTGCAGAACCCGAACGCGCCGACCCGGCTCTGGATTCAGAGGGTGCCCCCGCCGCGCCCGCAGGCTCGGACGTACAGGAGGCACGCGAGGCCGAGCGCGATGGGCTCGAGGAGGCGCTCACCGAGGAAATCGAAGACCTCGAGGAGCTCGACATCGAGGACCTTCTCGACAGCGTCGACCAAGAGCGCGACGAGCTCGAGGAGCTCGAGGAGCTCGAGGAGGAGCTCCGGGAGCAGGAACAGCGCGAAGCGGAAGATCGGGATCGACAAGAGCAGGAGCGCGACTTGGAAGAAGAGCTCGCGGCCCTCCTCGATGAAGTGGCCGACCTCGAGGCAGAGCTCGCGGAGACCTTCGACGAAAGGGACGGGAGCCCGGAGCACGACTCGAGCGGTGAGTCGGACGAGCACCCGCAGGAGCCGACGGAAATCGTGGTCGGGAGCACCGAGGCAGAAAACGACGAGCTCGTGATCCTCGACGTCGACGTCGACGAGCTCGCGATCGACGCGCTGGTGAGTGACAGCGGCGTGGAGCCGCTGGATGTGGAGGTTGAGCGCCCGGACGATGACTCCGAGGCCGAGGCGAGCGAAGAGCTCGACGGCGAAGCCTCGCTCGACGAAGCCGATGAGGGGGACGCGGACGTCGAAGTCGACGACGAGCGCGAGCTCGAGGTGGAAGCGGAGGAGCGCGACGACTTCGAGCCCGAAGACGCGGACGTCGAGGAAGAGCTCGAGCCGCTCGAAGTCGAAGGGCGCCATCGCGAGGACGGGGACCGCCACGCTGAGATGGACGACGAGGACTACGAGCTGCCGAGCGACCGCTTCCTCATCTCCGGCCGACGCTTCAATGCGGAGCGTGCGGCGGCGACCGGGCTGACGGAGCCGCACTCCTACGTCCTCGAAATCGGAAACCGCCTCGCACCGACCTCCTGGGAGGCCAAGATGGACGAACACCCCTTTGAGCTTCGGCTCAACATGGACCGCTCACTGACCGGCGAGATTCGTCTTCCGAACGCGGTGGAGACCCTCTGGCTCGGCCCGGACGCAATTGGGGGCGTGCGCGACGCGAAGATTTCTGTCAGAAGTCTCGACGGTGCCCGCCTCCTAGAGGATTTTCAGGGGCACGTGGTGATGACCCGACGCCGCTGAGAGACGAGACCGTGCCACACCCGTTGTTTGAACAGACCCTTCCCACTCCCCACGGATTCAGCGAGACCTCGCCGGAGCTGTTGCATCAACACTCGGAGGGCGTGCGGATCGTCGATTGCCGCGAGCCCGAGGAGTTCGTGGGTCCTCTCGGCCACGTCGCCGGGTCCGAGCTCATTCCGATGGCCCAGCTCCCCGAGGCCGCCGACGGGTGGGACCGCTCCGAGGCGGTGGTTGTCGTCTGTCGCTCCGGCAACCGCTCGGGGCAGATGACTCTCGTGTTGCAACGGATGGGCTTTGAGCGGGTTCTGAATCTTCGCGGCGGCATGCTCGCGTGGAACGAGGCTGGTTTGGACGTCGAGCGCTAGCACCGTTCAATAACGGGTCGTTCCCGCTTTACGACGGGTCGCTTTGCACCGTTGGTCCTCTCCGGAAGGAGTGGACCATGCATGACACGCTCGCCGGCGCGGTGTTGATCCTCGGAGCCGCCTCAGAGGTCGCCCGAGCCGCTGCTAGCGCCTTCGCCTCCCGAGGGCACAGCCTCTATCTCGCGGACCGCGACTCGGGGGAGCTCGACCGGTTGGCCCAAGATCTGCGGGCCCGGTACGGCGTCGAGGTTCACAGCGGCGAATTTGATCCGCAGAACTACGCCGCCCACCGCTCGTTCTTCAGCACGGTGACCGAAGCCTTCAACACCCTAGACGGCGTGTTTCTCGCCTTTGCGTACGCCGGCGACCAGGACGCGGCGATCAAGCGGGTGGACGAAGCGGTCACCATCATCTCCAGAAATTTCACCGGTGCCGTCTCCATTCTCACCCACGCCGCGAATCACTTCGAGGAGCGCAACCACGGCTTCATCATCGCGCTGACCTCCACCGCCGGAGATCGGGGACGGCGGTCGAGCTACGTTTTTGGAGCGAGCAAGGCCGGACTGACGACTTTTCTGGAGGGACTGCGGTCGCGACTCCATGGGCAAGGCGTGCGGGTGATCACCGTCAAGCCGGCCGCGGAGGACGCAGCGGCGGGGCTCGGTATCGACCCCGAGCTTGCGGCATCCTTCCAAGCCACTCCGGAGGAAATCGGCCATCGAGTGGTCGAGGCCTTGGATCACTCGGCGGACGTCCTCTACGTCCCTTGGTTCTGGCGACCTGTGATGAGCGCGGTGAAGCTGATTCCGGAGATGGTCTTCAAGCGCCTGCCCTTCTGAGCCTACGTGCCCTAGCCGCGGTTGAAACGCCGCACGCGTTCCCCGAGAAACTCAGCGGCGCGCTCGGCGGTCTGCTCCCAGGTCGGTTGTTGGAGAAAGCGCGCGTGTGCCGCGTTCCCCATGTCGAGCAGGAGTGCACGGTCCTTCACCCAGCGGTCGACCGCCGCCGCAATCGCATCCGGTCGCCGACGATTGACCAGGAAACCCTCGCGGCCATCACTCACGAGCTCTCGCGCCGCACCGTCGTGGGACGCGAGGACGGGCAAATGAAATCCCATCGCTTCGAGGTAGGCCATGCTGAATCCCTCCCCCTCGGAGGTGACCGTGAGCGCCTGCGCAATCCGCAATCGCTCGAGCAGCGATTCTCCTTTGAGCGTTCCCCACAACGTCACGACCTGCGTGAGTCCCTCGCGGACGATGGTCGCCTGTGTCTCCCGAACGTAGGTGGGGTCCTGCTGAAGGTCGCCCACGACGTCGAGACGCACCGCGGAGCGCTCCATGGTCGCCAAACCGGCGAGGAGGAAGTGCAGCCCCTTGCTTCGAATGACGTCCCCCAAGAACAAGAGTCGAAGGGGGCCTGGCTGCACCGCGCGCGCTGCCACCGCCCTGTCATCGATGTCCGGCTGGATGTGGTCGCGCCCCGGTTGAGCAATGACAAAGGGCGGAACACTGCCGGTGAGCCTCTGCACCTCGTCCCGTGTGTCCTGGCTCTTCACGATGATACCGTTGAGTGTCTTGAAATACTGTCGTTCGATCTCTCGGTAGACGCGTCGCTCGGTCCCCGGCCAGCTTCGAGCGCTCCGCAGCCCGTGCACGACGCTCACAATCGGAAAACGCGCGCTCTTCTCCAGGCTCCGGTTCACATAGAACAACGAGGGATGGTTGGTCTCGTCCTGCAACAAGACATCAAAGCTGCCCCGACGGAGCTGGCGCCGGAGCCCGAGGGAGAAGTTATCGAGGAGATGGCGCCCGTAGTCCCGCTCCCTCAACGAGATCACATCGAGGGTGTGCCCGAGGCGCGACAAACCGCGCACTAGGTAGCGGTCGTACAGGTAGCTGCCTGGGTGCTGCGTGAGCTCGCCGTAGATGATCAAACCAATGCGCACGAGCGTTCTTCCTCGGGGGCAGACTAGCGCAGGGACGAGGCAGGGTCAGCGCTCGCTAGCGATAGCTTTGGCCGAACCCCACCCCCGCAAAGCCTTCGCGAACGCGCAATCCGTCGACGGTGCGCTGATTCGCCGCAGCAAAAGCGAAAAAGGAGCGCCAAATGCGGTGCGAGAAGTCGAGGGAAAGATAGGTCGTCTCCGCGAGCTCGACGACTTCGACCGCGCTTCCGATCGCCCTTTGGGCTCCGATCGCACGGAGCTGCCAATCATCGTCAGCGATCGCGACCGTCGCGTCGAGTCGCAGGCGCCCCGGGAGCGCCCCCTGCTCGAACCCGATCTCCATCCCGAACCCATCCAGGCGAGTCGCGATGCTCGCGCGTCCCACCCATCCCCGCGCTTGTTCGAGGTCCGCCTTGGCCACGCCCTCGAAGCTGTCGCGCTCGCTCGCGTAGAGCCGATCGAAATAGGAGCCGATGAAGCCTTCGCCGGCCCAGCGTAAACCACCGCTGATCGCCAGGTGGCGGTCGGCGGGACCGAACCGGAGGGTGATCCCCGAGTCCCCCCCGAGAGCCGCCGGTCGGTCGCGAAAGAGGCTGCCGAGCGCGACCTGCCAGCTCAAGCTCACCGCGCGCGTCAGCGACTGATCCAGACGCAGGGCCAGATCGGCAGCAAAAATCGGGGTCGGACCCAATCGACTCGGGGCCCCGGGGTCGACCGCACCGGTCGCGGACCAGTGCAGGCGGGTGCTCTCCCCCTCCAAGAGGCTCGAATCGAAATCGACGGCAAGGACGCGCACGTCCAGGAGTCCGTCGCTCGCCACCCGCAGCCGGTGACGGCGACCGTCCCATTCGACCTGTGCGCCGCTGCGCAGATCGACGGGCCCGAGGCGACTGGTCAAACGGTCTACGCTGAGCCCTTTCCCGCCGTATTCGCTCAACGGGCCCACGTGAAGGGCAACTCCGTCGAGGTCGACCTTGAGCGCTTCGAGCCAGGACGCCCAAGCTTCCGGGTCGTTGAAACCCGCGTTCTCCGCGCCGAGCATGACCGGCGCGCCGACGGAAACGGAGAAGCGGGGTCGTTCATAGGTGAGCCGCGGGCGCAACAAGGCCCGCGAGCCGGTCGTGTAGCCGTAGCCGAGGTTGAGGGAGTACTCGAGGGTCGCAGACGACTCGAGGGGAGGAGGAAGCTCGCGGTCGACGGCGTTGGCGCCGACCATCATGAGCACGAACAACAGCATGGCGACCGCATTCTCGCGCGGTCGCGTCGATCATCCAAAAGAAGCGCTAAACTCGGGAGAACGTTCGCTCACGGGGGATCGAGCTCGTGAAACTTGTCGAGACCCTTCGCATCGGAAATGGGGTTGACCTGCTTTCCGCCCATTTCCTCGACACCGGTCTGCTGCCCCACGAGCGCGTTGCTCGACGCGCCAAAGAGCGCCCGCAAGTTGTCTCCCAACACCGTCACCATTGCGATCGTCCCGATCGCGATCAGCGCGACGATGATGATGTATTCGGTCATGCCCTGACCGCGTTGGCGTTTGCTCGCCTTCGTTCTCATCTCGATTGCCATTGCTATTCTCCCTGCATCGGGGGTGCTCTTGACTATAGGCTCCGCTCCCACGGGTGACCAGCTTCGATCGCACCCCCGCCGAGGTGTTATCGGCAACCGGTATCCTCGGGTTTCGTGACTCGACAGAGTGGGAAGAATGTCCCGAAGATCGTTCGTCTATCCGGAGCGCGGATTTCCTGACGAGGGGGGTGAA
>CAYXVF010000189.1:0-2735 GCA_964468125.1 uncultured Bdellovibrionales bacterium
CACGATGCTCGTCATGTACACCCTGCGTCGCCGCGGAACCCGCCGCTTGGAGGGGCCCTGCAATCGCAGGGTGTATGTGACCTTCGCCTCCAAACGCCGGGCGTTCGAGGTGGCGCGCCGCGAGGCGGCCAAGCGCGGCTTCGCACCGGACGCAGGCCGCCTGGTCCAGCTCGCGACCGACGGCCACGAGGACCTGGCGCGTCTCGGCATGGAGTACCTCCCGCACGCCGAACACACCCTCGACGTCTTCCACGTCTTCGAGAAGCTCTGGACCGCTGCTCACACCCTGTGGCCCGAGGGCAGCGAGGAGGCCAACCAATGGCCGTGCGAGCTCCGGATCGAGAGGTGGCTTCTTTCACGTCTCGGGGTTCGATGGCACCGAATCCCCGGAACCAGCGGTGTTCTGAGCAGGCAGAACGCCCCTTTCTGAGGAGAAGAACCACAGCTCGCCCGTCTTCGTCCCGAGCCACTCGCGGATCTCGGGCTCCCTCGTGAGCGCGTCTGCGTTCCTGTCCCGTGCCGTGGTTCGCGGCGTCGATGACGCCGGCATCACCGCCTGCCTGGCGGGTGTCATCCAGCGTCTTCGGCTCCGCGCCACAACGGGCCGTCTTCCGACCGGCTCCTGGGTCCAGAGCGGTCTCTGGTTCGCGGTGATCCAACTCCTTCCCCCACTAACCTCACTCCCACCACCGGTCTCTGAGGGCCCCTTTGGAGTTCCTATTCGCTATTCGCGCCAGGGTTGACCCATGTGGGCCCACAAATTCTGCGGAAGACCCAATTCTCCTACCCGGCTGCTTGCCCAGCGGCATTCAGCCTGCCTCCACAGCCTCTCCCGTCACGTTCCTAGTCCCCGTTCAGGGGTGTTGCCAGCTGCCGTGGACCGGCTCGATCGCCCACCGTCCTCTTCTGGAGACCCATTTTCTATGTCCTAGGCGCCTCCGTTGGAGCGACCTGGCGCCCTTCGAGCTCGACCGGGACGCGCTCCTCTGGAACCGCGTCTTCGTCGTCGCTGCAGCGGTGGCGCTCCTGCGGGTGGCGACTCTCGCCTACGGGCGAGTGCAGGGTGACGCGGCGCAGCGACCCGAAGACCCCGGGTGGCCTGTCGTAGCTCGGTGGTGGCCCGTGGCGGTCGCTCTCGTACCCTTTGCGGTGCTGTTTGTTGGGGTGCGCACGGGTTCCGAGGCCAAGGCGGAGGCAGCCGCGCTCGCGTATGTGCGCTCGCACCACGAGACCTATCGCGACGCACGGCTTCCGGCGATCGCGGAGCTCGAGCTCGACCTTTCCATCGTTCCTGAGGATCGCGCGTTCGTTGCGGAGGGAAGCTACCTCCTCGAGAACATCGACGACGAGCCGCTTGAGGAGCTGCCCCTTACCCTCGGGAGCCACTTCACAGACGTGTCGCTCGAGCTGGACGGAGAGCCGGTCGCGGCGAGCCCTCGAGCGGGGCTTGTGGTCATCGCGTTCACGCCGCTTCTTGCACCCGGTCAGCGGCGCGAGCTTCGGTTCGCGCATCGTGGACAAATCGCCCGCGGGACCGCGTCGGTAGTCTAGCACTGGAGCTTCACTCGAAGGGTTGCTGCTGCATTTATTTTGAGGTACCATAAATGAAGCAATGCTTGCAGTTGTTTTCTACAGCGAAGCAGGTCACGAGCCAGTGAGGGAATGGCTGAAGAGCCTTGCCAAGGTGGAGAAACGAATCATCGGCGAGGACATCAAGACGCTTCAGTTCGGTTGGCCCCTCGGGATGCCGGTGTGCAGGCCTATGGGTGGCGGACTGTTCGAAGTTCGAAGCACGCTAGAGAACCGCATAGCGCGGATCATTTTCTGCTTCGCGGAAGGGAACATGGTCCTTCTTCACGGCTTCATCAAGAAATCTCAGGCCACACCGAAACGAGATTTGGAGTTGGCTCGCATGCGGCAGAAGAGGGTAGGAGGCTAATATGAACTCGAAGGAGCACCTTGGGAGCAGTTTCGACAGTTTTCTCGCGGAGGAGGGACTGGCCGATGAAGTGGCTGCCATAGCCGCCAAACGAATCCTGGTTTGGCGACTTGAGGACACCATGAACAGGGATGGCATCACCAAGTCAGAGCTTGCGAGGCGCATGTCCACCACGAGGGCCACAGTGGATCGGTTGCTCGACCCGAACAATCCATCGGTCACCCTTCACACGTTGCTAAAGGCCGCCGCAGCGATCGGGCGGCGCCTGGAACTCGACCTGGTGACTTGACGCGCCTTCGGCTGGTCGATACGCCTGAGCAGCGGCTTGCCGGCGTGCTGACCGAAGGCTTGCTGTCCAAGAGCGGAGGCGGCATCGCAGCGAGCGAGGAGAGGCTCGCGCTCGGCGAGCGGGTCTTCGGCGTCGACCTCGCCCAGGTCGAGCCCGCGGCGGAGGGAGGCGGCGGTCATGATCGCTACCCCGGCGACATCGTCCTCGGTGGGGTCCGGCAGGGCATGGAGCTGCAGCGTGCCGCCCGCGTCGCGGACGTAGAGGCCATCGAGCTGAGCCACGTGCAGGTGAGGACTCAAGCGGAGGGCCGAGTCGGTACGCTGGATGAACGTGAGTCCGCCGACCCCGGCGTCGTGGACCGAGCGCAGGCCGAGGGCGTCTTTGGCCCGGTGCTGCATCGAGCGCGCTACCACGACTCGTGGCGGGCTTCGTGATGGCACGCCATCGCGTTGGCACCGGAAGCGTCTGGCCCGCGATCGCTCTACACGCTGGCTGGAACTCGGTGAT
>CAYXVF010000189.1:2745-6135 GCA_964468125.1 uncultured Bdellovibrionales bacterium
GAGTCGGGAGTGCTGGTCGGCGCGGCCTGTGTGCTCGTGGCGGCGCTGTTTGTGTCGGATCGGTCGCCGATGAAGGGCGTGCGGCCGGCGCCCTAGGCGCGTCTCCCGGAGAACTGCAGGATCGCGTTCCCGTCATGTTGGAACCAGAAGTGCGTCTCGGTCGTGAAGTCGAAGTTGTGGAATCGGCCGTCGTCCCCGAGGCCGTTGAAAGATTGGCGGCTCGCCTCGCCGCCACCGCGCATCCAGCCGTCGCCGTCGATTGGGTAGAAGCCGGCGGTGCTGTTTCCGGGCCAGCCGTTGCGCGGGGCGTAGATGAACGTGTCGCCGAAGCGGGGCATCGCGAGCGTCCGGAGGACCTCGACGTTGTAGGGGCTTGCGCTGTCGAACCAGGCGCCGAAGCTCGTCGCGGTCTCCGGGAAGCCGTCACAGTCCCGCGGAGGCAGTCACTCGAGCACCGGGCGACCGTCCGCGCCAAGCCGCGAGCCGACGAGGCCAAAGGCGATGCCGCCGCCCCGTGGGCCCACGCGGGTATCGCACGCGTTGAACTGACCGTCTTCGGGAAAGCACCAGTAGGCCCAGTGGTGAGCCCGATTCGACTCGATCGAGGGGATCCCGAGCAGCCATGGGCTTCCTTGACGGGGGTCATCAGAGCTAACATCATGACACATGTGAAGAAGACCCAGGTTTACTTGCCAGACGAAGAGCTAGAGGCGCTACATGGCATCGCTCAGCGCACGGGGCAGAGTGTTGCCTCACTAATCCGTGAAGCGATTCGGTCGCGCTGGATGGAACCCGCGTCGGAGGGCCCCATCGCCTTGTTCCACGGGGAGCCCCGGCGCGCTTCGGTGGACCACGATTCCATCTACGACAAAGGGAGTGACGACGAGTGAGGCTGCGGGCCGATTCTCTCGTCTTCGTCGACACGGGCGCGTGGGTTGCGCTCGCGGTCGTGCGTGACCCCTTGCACGAGCGCGCGCGGGCAGTGTGGTCCGACATCACCCGTTCCGGCGCGCGACTCGCGTCCTCCATTCCGGTGGTCATTGAGACCTTCACCTTCTTGGCTCGCAACACCAGCCTGGAAACCGCACTCCGCTGGAAGGACTCGGTGTACGCATTGAAGCGGATTCGGCTCATCGATTGCTCCGGCAAGGACCTCAGGGAGTCCTGGGTTTGGTTTGAACGGCGAGACCTCCACAAACTGTCTTCGGTTGACGCAACCAGCTTCGCATTGATGACCCGGCACAAGATCCGCGCGGTCTTCGCGTTCGATCACCACTTCGCTCAGGCGGGCTTCACCATGCTGTAAACGCTCACCGCCGAGACGGAAACGGCTTCGCACCAGGCTTCGTTGGAGATGGGATGGGGGCGAAACTCGCCATGCGTGTAGAACAGCTCCATTCGAAACAGATACCAACATCACCGACGTCGTACCCGGGCGGCAGGTGAGGGAGCGGCCGGGTGCGAAACGCCCCCGTTTCGTCCCGACATGACATCTCCAACGGGAAGGCCGGGAGCAGGCAGAGGCGTTCGCCGAGCTGAGCTGTGCCGCTGATTGGCAACGGGATTTGACCCTCGAGTCGCTCGAGGCTCCCGGCGCTGACGCGGAACATGCGGTCAGCCTCAAAGCCGAACACCCCGGGGTGCTCGAAACCCAGCGGTCCTGACGCCGCGCAAGTGGCCCAGCGGGAGAATCGCATCGCCCGATAGCTTGCCAATGGTGCTGCCCGAGGCGACCATGATGCGGCTTTGGTGCGGGTCGAAAACCGCATCGTGGAAGTGCGGAAGCGAGGTCACAGCCCCGCCGCGACTCCAATCGAAACGCCCAGGGGTTTCCGCTGCCGCCTCCGCCGGCGAGCACCAGGTGGCCTCGCTCGGAGGCGCGGCGGCGTTTCTTCTCGAACGGCGGAGACCGCGGCCAGATCTCTCCGCTCAAACTGAACCGCGCGCCGTCCACCGGATCGCCGGTGACGATCGAAGCGAACGGTTCCAGGTGCCGCGTCGCCTACGACGGCCGGAGTGAACCCGTTCGCTTATGCCGTGAAATCCGAGGGGCGAATTCCGGGATGGGCTCGTTGAGCCCGTCGATCTTGAGCGCGGAGGTCAACTGGTTCACCTTGGCCGTCGGTTTTTCGCCGGGAAGTGAACCGGTTCACTTCCGCCGTCGAATCTGGGCCGGGAAGTGTCGCCCAGGTCAGTTGAACGAGTAGCGAACGCCGGGGGCGACTTCGAGGTTCGGCTCTAGCTCGAAGAACTCGGCGGTGCGCGACTCGAAGTCGAGGATCGCGAAGCAGGGCTCGTGGTCGGGCACCAGGCACCCCGCGTTGATGAAGAGGTAGGGGCCGAGCTCGCGGACCATTCGCTCGTGGGTGTGCCCCCCCACGACGAAGCGCACGTCCGGATAGTCGCGAACAGCGCTGATCGCGCCCTGGAGCGCGTACCCTCGCGTGTCGGGACGGAGGACGACCATGTCGTCTTCTCCGACCCCGTGACCGGCGAGTAGCCGACCGGCGACGGTCTCCAAGACCCGGTGGGACGGAAGCTCCGCGAGCCAGCTGTGGTTCTCAGGGGCGAGCTTCAGGGTCGCGTCGGGGAGGGACCGCATGGTGTTCTCGAGCAGCCACCGGTCGTGGTTGCCTCGGACCCCTAACACCTCGCGCTCCCGGAGGAGCTCGACGCAGCGGTCGGCGTCCCCGCTCCCATCGACAATGTCGCCGAGGGCGAGGATGGACTCGACCCTTCGCCCTCGAATCGAATCAAGAGCGCACTCGAGCGCCTCGTGCTGGCAGTGAATGTCCCCCACTACGCCAACCCGCGTCAGTGGGCTCGTCAGCGGCACGCTCGGGAGCATACCGCAAGGCTTCAGGCGGGCACGCCAATGATTGCGAATACACAGCATCGCAGGCGCACTCACATGCGACCACCACCACCCTTTGTGGACAAAGGAAGCTCGGGTCCAAGCGCAGGTCCTGCATACGCTTCGACCGCGCCGACCGTTCCCATCGATAGAGCCGACAACACCGAGCGTTCATCGACGACGCCGACCGTTCCCATCAACCGACCTGACGAACGATCGATCTCACGAGCGCGACCGTCTGAAACCGGTCGGGGGTCTCCGCGGGTCTTGGCCTCTGCCAATTGCTCCGCTCGCGCGCGGGCGCCGGGGTACCATCGCCGCATGCTCAGGTTCGCGTTCCTCCTCACCTCGATCGTTCTCCTCGCGTGTGGCAGCCGCGGCTCTGAGCAGGCAGAGGCGCCACCGGTGCCGGCCCCAGCACCGGCCGTGACCCCGTCGCCGACGGGTGAGCCTGCACCGAGCGACGAGCCCACCGGGCTCGCGGACGCCGAGTGCCCCCAGGGCTACTGGGAGGCGAACGACTTCTTGGGTGAACG
>CAYXVF010000190.1:0-6058 GCA_964468125.1 uncultured Bdellovibrionales bacterium
CGCAACAGAATGGCAGATTGTTTCCACGGCGAGCTCCCCACCGCCGGCGAGGGGGCTTCCACCAGCGGCTACTGCAGCGATGTCTGGGCCTACGACGGAGTCGATTGGGAGCCGGTGGAGGCGTTTTTGCCTCCGGCAGGCCGGGGCTACGCCAAGATGGTCTACGACCCTTGGACCCAGCAGATGCTCGTCTGGGGCGGCGTCGACCGCATTCAGGATCATTTCTGCCCGGGCAACGCTCCTCCGCGTTGCGACGAGTTGCTCGGATTCAACGGGATCGGCCGGAGGACACTGAGTACCAGCACACCACCGATTCCCCTCGTTCTCGCCGACGAGGGGCTCACCGTGCCGTCGGAGGCGGGTCTCGGGCTCAACCTCGCCACGCGCCGACGCGCCGGCGTCGGAGGTCGGGCACTCGTTTCAGATTTGGAACTACGGCTCACGCAGCTGGGGCCCGCCGACGCCGGAGCTGAACATCTCCTCGGTCAGCATCGAGCCGCAGGCACTGCAGGCGGATGTGCTCGCCGTTCAGCGGGGAAAGGCGTTTCTCCTGCTCTCGTCGCAGAGCACGCAGCTGTTGAACCCCACACCGAGCGCACTCGCCGTAGACTACGCGGAACTCCGCATCTCCTACCTGATCGCCGAATAGCGCATATCGTGCTCGAAGCCTGAGGTCGGCTCAGGAGGCTTTCACGATCGCCGCGAAGTCTTCGGCCTTCAGCGAAGCGCCTCCGATCAGGCCGCCGTCGATGTCTTCTTGGGAGAAGAGCTCCGCCGCATTTCCGGGCTTTACGCTTCCGCCGTAGAGCAGACGCATGGCCTTCGCAGCCTCCGGCGAACGTTCGGCGACCTTCGCGCGGATCATCGCGTGCACTTCCTGCGCTTGCTCCGGCGTCGCGACTTTGCCCGTTCCGATCGCCCAGATCGGCTCGTAGGCGATCAGCATGTCTCGGAGTTGCGCCTCCGAAATGCCGCTGAGCCCACCGGTGACCTGACGGGAGACGACCGCCATCGTCTCACCCGCTTCACGCTCCTCGAGGGTCTCGCCGACGCAGAGGACGGGAACCAAGCGGGCGGCGAAGGCGGCTTTGACCCGGAGGTTCGCGGTCTCATCGGTCTCGCCAAAGAATTGCCGTCGCTCGGAGTGCGCTACGTAGACGTACTTGCAGCCCACCGACGCGAGCATCGGCCCACTCACCGCGCCGGTCTTGGCGCCCTTTTCCTCGTAGAACAGCTCTTGGGCGGCAAGGTCGACGTTCGTCCCGGCGAGCTTCTCCGCCACGGGCTTCAGATAGGGATAGGGTGGAGCCACGACGATGTCGCGATCGTGAATCCCCATCACATCCGTCACCAGTGCATCCACGAGCTCCATCGCCTCGTGGTAGCTCGTGTTCATCTTCCAGTTCCCGGCAATACACATCCGGCGCGCCATGGTGACCTCCTAACGGCCTTTGAGAATGTCGATGCCCGGCAGACTTCCGAGCTCCAAGAGCTCGAGACTCGCGCCGCCGCCGGTGGAGACGTGACTCACCCGGTCCGCGACCCCTGCCTTTTCAATGGCCGCCACTGAGTCTCCGCCCCCTACGACGGTGTATGCATCAGACTCGGCCACCGCCTCGGCTACGGCGAGCGTCCCTTTCGCGAAAGCATCCCACTCGAAGACCCCCATGGGGCCGTTCCAGAACACGGTCTTCGCTTCTCGAATCGCCGCCGCGTAGAGCTCACGGGTCTCCTGGCCGATGTCGAGACCCATCGTCCCGTCGGCGATCGACTTGCCCTTTGCTACGTGGATGGCGGTCGTGCTCTCCTCGAACGTCTCGCCGGTGACGTGGTCCACCGGCAAGAGAAGGCGGACGCCTCGGTTCTTCGACCGTTCCATTATTTCGCCAGCGACGCGTACCTTGTCTTTCTCGACCTTTGAATCGCCGACCGCCTCACCTCTGGCGGCGAGGAACGTGTAGGCCATCGCCCCGCCGATGCAGAGCGTGTCGACCTTTCCGATCAGCGATTGCAGTACGCCGAGCTTGTCAGAGACCTTCGCTCCTCCCACGACCGCGACGAAGGGCTTCTCCGGACCGTGGATCAGCTTGCCGATCGCCTCGACCTCGGCGCGGAGCAAGAACCCCGCCGCCGCTTCCTGAACGTGCTCCACCATGCCGACGATGGACGCGTGCGCACGGTGCGATGCCCCGAAGGCGTCGTTGACGTAAACCCGGAAGGGGGCCGCGAGCTTCTTGGCGAACTCGCTCTCGTTCTTCTCTTCGCCGGCATGGTAGCGCAGGTTTTCGAGCACGGCGATCTGCCCCGGCTGCATCTCGCGCATCAGCCCCATCACCCCATCGCCGATACAGTCGTCGGCGCAGAGAACGTCGCGGTCGAGCAGCTCGGAGAGACGCGTCGCCACCGGCTCGAGGCTCATTTCCGGGACGCGCTGGCCCTTCGGACGCCCCAGGTGGGACGCCAGCATGAGCCGCGCTCCCTTCCCGATCGCGTGCTCGATGGTGGGGAGCGCCGCGCGAATGCGCGCGTCGCTCGTGATGACACCGTTCTTGAGCGGGACATTCAGGTCCACGCGCATGAACGTGGCCTTACCGTCCAACTCGAGGTTTTCGATTGCAGGTAGCGTGATCATCCGAATTCGATCCCTTGGGCCAGAGGCATGTCCTCAGACCAGTTGATGGTTTGGGTTTGGCGCCGCATGTAGGCGCGCCAGGAGTCGCTCCCCGCTTCGCGGCCGCCGCCGGTTTCTTTTTCGCCGCCGAACGCGCCGCCGATCTCAGCCCCGCTGGTTCCGACGTTCACGTTGGCGATGCCGCAGTCGCTCCCGATCATCGAGGTGAATTGCTCCGCGTTCCGCATGGACTCGGTGAAGATCGAGCTCGACAATCCCTGCGGCACGTTGTTCTGGATCGCGATCGCCTCCTCGAGGGAATCGAAGCGCATGACGTAGAGAATGGGTGCGAAGGTCTCGGTTTTGACGATGGCCGCGCTTGCCGCGACCTCGATGATCGTAGGCTCGACGAAGAAGCCCTTGCCGTCGATCGCCTTGCCGCCCGCGAGGACTTTCCCGCCCTGTGCTTTGGCCGCTTCCACCGCCGCCATCATTTGGTCGACCGCGTCCCGGTCGATCAGCGGTCCCATCAACGTGCCATCCTCGAGGGGGTCGCCGATCTTCACCTGCCCGTATGCCTCCACGAGCTTCTTCGTGAAGTCATCGGCGATCGACGCGTGGAGGAGGAGCCGCCGCGTCGTCGTGCAGCGCTGACCGGCCGTCCCCACGGAGCCAAAGAGCACCGCCCGCAGGGCCATGTCCTGGTTCGCGTCGTCCATCACGATCAAAGCGTTGTTGCCGCCGAGCTCGAGGAGGCACTTCCCCATGCGCTCCGCGACCACTCGGCCTACGTGGCGACCCATGCGCGTGGAGCCGGTGGCGGAGATGAGCGGCACGCGCGCATCGTGGGTCAGCCGTTCGCCGACCTCTTCGTTGGTGCCGATCACCAGGCTCATGACGTCGCCGTGGCCGTGTCGAGTCAGGACGCGCTGACAGATCGTGTGCACCGCGATGCCACACAATGGCGTCTTGAAAGACGGTTTCCAAACGGTGGTGTTGCCGCAGACCGCTGCGATCAGCGCATTCCAGGACCAAACCGCGACCGGGAAGTTGAAGGCGCTGATGATCCCGACGGGTCCGAGGGGGTGCCACTGCTCGCTCATCCGGTGGTAGGGGCGCTCGCTCGCGATCACTTTGCCGTAGAGCTGGCGCGACAGGCCGACGGCGAAGTCCGCGATGTCGATCATCTCCTGGACCTCGCCCTCACCTTCCGCGCGAATCTTTCCCATCTCGAGCGCCACGAGCGCTCCGAGGTCCGCCTTGTGCTTGCGAAGCTCTTCGCCGATCTCACGGACGATGTCGCCGCGCTTGGGCGCGGGTACGCGTCGCCAGGTCTCGAAGGCCGCGACGTTCTTCGCAAGGATCTGTTCGTAGTCGTCTCCGCTCGCTTGGCGCACCTTAGCGATCACTTCGCCGGTGGCGGGCGAGATGCTCTCGATCCAATCGCCGTGGGTATCGATGAATTCGCCGGCGGCGGCGCCGCTGTTTTCCTCGGACAAGCCGAGGCGTTCGAAAAACGCGTACATGGAGCCCTCCCAGTGAGATGGTCTGCGGGTTCTCATGAAAAGGCGCCTGCCGGTCAAGCGGCGGATGTCAGATCGAACGGTGCACCGTCCGCGGCATTTCGGGTAGGCTGCGCGAGCCATGGCCGAAGTCCACCTTCCAGCAGGGGTGTCCCTGCGACAGGTTGCGGAGACCTTGGGAGTCTCCGTCGACGAGCTCCGACGGCATACCGACATCGAGCCGGGGGCGGTGGCCCCGGTGGACCGGGTAGTGCAGGTCCCGGACGGCTTCCTGCGCAGCCGAAAAAACAGCCGTGAGCTCCAGGACGCGGTCACCGGTCAGACCGCCCGAAAGAGCGGCATGAACATGTGGCTCGCCCTCGACATCGAGCACAAAAAGACGCGCATCGAGACCGCTCTGGGCTACGAAGCGAGCGAAGAGGACGTGGAGACCCTGCGCGACGCGATCCGGGCCTTCGACCGGATCGATGCGGAGTCCAACCGCTTGGCCCTGGACCTCGCGAGCCCGCTCGCGAATCGCGCCCGGAGCCTCGAGCTGCGGGGGATCGCGGCGTCGCTGGTAGCGCTGGCCCACGTCGCGACGTTTAAATGGTTTGGCGGGCCTGCGGGTCTCGCCAAGCTGAACGCCCTCTCCGCCGCCAAAGCCGCGATCACCGCTGATCCCCGAATGGGGCGAGCGCGAGTCGCCCTCGGAAAAGCCCTCGCGATCGAAGCGACGGACGCCGACCAAATCGAAGCGGTCGAGGAGATCTACCAGGGGGTTCAGCACCAACCCGAAGACGGCTTTGCCTGGGCGGCCCTCGCCGACCTCCTGTGCGAGCGCGGTGACCACGCCGGCGCCGCGCCCGCCGCCGAAGAAGGACTGCGCCGGGCCCCGAGCTCGAGCTATGTGGCCGAGGTGGCCGGTCGAGTCGCCATGGCGACTGACGACCCCAAGCGGGCGGCCCTCCTCTTTCGCCAGGCGCTGCGGCGCTCCCCGAGCAACAGCAACGCTGCACTGCAGCTCGGCTTCGCACTCCTCGCCGGCGGCCAACCGGCGGCGGGCAAACGGGAGCTCCACAGCGCGCTCGATGCAGTCGCCGATCCGATGCACCGCCAATGGCTCGAATCGCTCCAACACCGCGGCCACTGGCTCCCGAGAGCGTAGGGCGTAGACCACAGTCTCCATCTTGCTCGACACAGGATGGAGCCGACGACAAAACTCCGCACCATCACAAAAATGCAGTCCGATCAGGCAATTAGGATCCGGAGAAGATGCAGACTCCAAACAACACCCTCAAAGATCGCACTGTAGCCTCTCGTCCTCACGCTCGCTAAAGTCACGGAAACAATTGGATTTTTGGGGCACGGCAATAAGTGGGGGGTTCAACCCCACGGGTTGGGGAACGGATCACCCACTCGGTTTTGGGTGCGTTTCGGGGTGCGCTCGCGTCCTCGCACCGGCGGAACGTGCTCCAACGAACTGAAATGATTGGCAAACCCGAAAAACCCAGGCCCCCTTACAACCCACCCACGTGTACGATATGTGGTCAAAATCACTGGGTTTTCTGGGGGGTGAGGTCTTCTCACAACGCGTCATGCGAAATGAGGCATGGACCCCACAAAACGGGTCAACCACCCAAAATCTCTAAGGAAACGGCCCGTGCCCGAGACCCAGAGGTGGTTTGGCACGGAGCTAGCAGTGTCTATCCGCGAAGGACGTCGGTCCATCCTAGCGGGCCGGCTTTGCAAAACAGGAGTGACGTGATGAAAAAGTTTCTGAGCATCGTGGGGATGGGGCTGATGGGCCTCGCTTTTGCCCCGAGCACCGCGGTGGCGGGTGAGTGTACCTCTGGCTTCTGCGGAACCCCGGACCAGTCCGGTGGCGGCTGCGGCTGCGGCTGCGGCTCGATCCTGGTGGCAATGACCGACCGGGGTGACACCT
>CAYXVF010000191.1:0-6033 GCA_964468125.1 uncultured Bdellovibrionales bacterium
AGCTGACCCGAGACCTCGAGTCGTGATCCTCCGCGCCACCTGGGCGTCGTGCAGTCGCAATCGCGCCCGGTCTGCGTCCTGACCAGCGGTGAAATTGCCGCCCGACTGCTGTTGCAGTGATGATGTTCACGACGTTGGGCTCGGCCGTTGGGATCGGGCTCTATAGCTACTATTGGACCCGCAAGGACATCGAGAAGGATGTCGACAGCAAAATGCGCGCGCTCGACGCTTGGTTTGACTGAGCGGCAGTGGACCCGCGAATGCGACCGCGGGTCCGCGAGCCTGCTCGTATACGTCAATGGACGGTGCGCTGACCGCCCTCGACGTAGCCCACGTAGCCCGGGGGCGCTCCGATCAACCGACTGACGGCGTGCTTCTCCATATACTCCGACATGTCGATGCGGATCATCGCCTGCTCGTCGTCGAACAAGTACTTGGCGAGCGCGCGAGCGGTTTCGGTCTTGCCTACTCCGGTGGGGCCCATGAACAGAAGGTGCCCACCGGGCGATTCGGATCGGGCAAGCCCGCGCGTGGAGCAGGCCATTTGGCCGCGACCGAATCGAACGCCGGCGCAGCCAAAGCTGGCTTCACGCCCTCAAAGACGGCCGTTGGCTCGACGCGCTCGGCTGACCCGCAGGCCCGAGCCCCCTAAATCGTCCCTCCCGGCCTGGCGAGACTTTCGCATCCCGATCGACAGCAGTTCGCACTTTCGTTCGCAAAAACATTGCTCGGCGTTCGCAAGAACGATAACGAGAATTATTCGCAGCAGGAACGCGTCGTGTTTTCAAAGCCACAATTCGCGACCGCCAGGACAGGAAGGCAGACGACATACGGCGTGGCCGTTGCGGTCGCGCTGCTGGCGCTGCCGGCTCGGGCCGAGGAGCCAGGAAATTTTGGGCCTTCGGGGGCCGAGCGCGAGGCCCCGGCCGACGACGGGGGGGAGATCGAGGTGATGCGCATCCAGGGCGCTTCGATCGGCGATCGCCTGGAGGACTCGGACCGGGCGGTCACCGTGATCTCGACCTACGAAGACCAGAAAAGAGCCGCCGACCTGGGCGAGGTCTTGGCTCGCACCCAGGGAGTCGGCGTCCGTCGCTCTGGGGGGCTGGGCTCGGGCGCGCGAATCTCTCTCAACGGCCTGACTGACGACCAAATTCGATTCTTTCTCGACGGCATTCCGCTAGAGCTTGCCGGTTTTCCCTTCGGCCTCGCGAACGTACCCGTGAATCTGGTCGAGCGAGTCGAGGTCTATCGCGGCGTCGTGCCCGTCCAGTTCGGTGCCGACGCGCTCGGGGGGGCGATCAACATGGTCTCGACTTACGTGGACGGGACCACGGCGAGCGCCAGCTACCAGGTCGGCTCCTTTGGCACTCACCGGTTGACCGGCGACGTTCAACTCGTCGATCCGGACAGTGGCTGGCTCACTCGTGCCACTGCCTTCTTGGACACGGCCGACAACGACTACGCCGTGGATGTAGAAGTGTCGGACGAGAGCGGGGGGATTGCCCCGGCGACCATCGAGCGATTCAACGACGATTACCGAGCGGCCGGAGCCCAGTTGGAGCTCGGGGTGATGGATCGGGACTGGGCCGAAAAGCTCACCCTCAAGGGCTTCTTTGCCGACTTCGACCGAGACATTCAGCACAATGTGGTGATGACCGTGCCCTATGGCGAGGTACGGTCGTTCGAGCGCTCCGCCGGCGCCACCCTTCGTTACGAGCAGCCGCTGAGCGACCGCATCCGCTTGGACGTGGTCAGCGGCTACAACCGCCAACGCACCCGCTTTCGAGACCGCGGCGAGTGCGTCTACGACTGGTTCGGCGAGTGCATTCGCACGAGAGCCGAGCCAGGAGAGATCGAGCCTCGGGCTCGAGATCAGGTGCTGTGGGACGACAACGTCTACGCCCGGGTCAATGCCAACGTCGAGCTCGCCCATCACCACGAGCTCAACCTGTCGCTGTCGCCGACCTACACCGAGCGCACCGGAGACGAACGGCTGCAGTCCGACCCCGCCGCGCGCGACCCGTTGAGCGCGGATCGGCGGTTGTTTTCTTTCGTGGCCGGTGCCGAATACCGGGCGCGTCTCTTCGATGAGCGTTTGGCTAACACGTTCTTCGTCAAAGGTTACGTGCAGTCCGCCCGTTCCGAAGAAGTCGCCCCGGGGGGCGCGTTTCTTCGTCTAGACCGAGACACTCAAAGACCGGGGTTTGGAAACTCGTTGCGCTATCAGCTCACCGATGAGCTCGCGCTCAAGGCCTCATACGAATGGGCCACGCGGCTGCCCCGGGTGGAGGAAGCGTTTGGAGACGGGGTGCTGATCCTAGCCAATCTAGGGCTAACGCCGGAAACGAGTCATAACGTGAACCTGGGAGGCAACTACCAGGTTCCAACCGCCCTTGGCACGTTTACGCTCGATGTCAATGGCTTCTTGCGCGAGTCCGAGGACCTGATCGTTCTGCTCAACACGGACCGCTACTACGTTTTTCAGAATGTCTTCGGAGCCCGCTCGGTCGGAGTCGAAGGGGCCGCTCAGTGGTCCTCTCCCGGTGATTGGTTGACGGTGGGTGGCAACGGCACCTACCTCGATTTTCGCAACACATCGGGGGAAGGCACTTTTGGTGCGTACGAAGGGGACCGGATCCCCAATCGACCGTATTTGTTCGCAAACGGATTCTTGCGCCTCGAAGCGGAGGAGGTGTTTCGCGCCTGGGACTCCATCGCCTTTGACTGGAACACCCGCTACGTTGGTGAGTTCTTTCGTGGCTGGGAAAGCGTCGGGCTACGCGAGTTCAAGCAAACCGTGGACGCGCAGCTCTTTCACACGGCCTCGCTGGTCTACAGCGGGTCGTTCGCCGCCTCTCGGGTCTCTTTCGCGGCCGAGGCGCAGAACCTCACGAACGAACGACTCTTCGATTTTTTTGGCGCGCAACGTCCGGGGCGCGCCCTGTTTCTCAAGACCACGGTCGAGCTATGACCGGGAAAGGTATGAACATCATGAAAGTGGGAGTGAAGACTGCTCCGCACGCGCTCCGCGTCAGGACGGCACGCGCGACTTCGTTGACACTGGCCCTGATCGCAGCGTTTGCCTCGAGCGGCTGCGGCGAGGACGGCCCGGTCGCCGAGGATACGAGCAACACCGCACAAGGGCCGCTCTATGTGATTGGAACCTCGACGTTTGGCCCGGACGGTAGCAATGCGTACCTGCGCCTGGTCGATGAGCTCGACCTCGAAGGGGGCGAAGTGAGCCTCGATGAGGCGCGGGAGTTCCCCGGCCTCGCCGACATCGCGACCCACGCCGGCTCGGTGTTGGTGGCGAGTGGCGACGCGCCGACCATCACCCGGTTTGACGTGAGCGAAACGCGCACCTTGGAAGAGGCGGGTCGGGTGAGCTTTGCGAGCTACGGGCTCGCGAGCGCAGCTTTCTGGAACAACCAGTTCGTCTCCGAAGAGCGAGCCTACATGGTGAACGGCTCCGCGGAGATCATCGTGTGGAACCCGAGCACGATGACGATCGACGGGACCATCGCGCTGCCCACGCCCGCGGCGCGCACCGGGCTCAACTTCGTTCCGGGTCTGTCGGACCGCGCAAGCGTCGTGCACGAAGGCAAGTACTACCTGCCGATGTACTGGACCGATGACAGCTACGCGGATCGCTCCGACGATTCGTTGATTGTGGTCGTGGACGTCGCTTCGGGTACCGTGGAGACGACGATTTCTGCCCCCTGCCCGGGGCTCGACTACGGAACGGTAGACGACCAAGGCATCCTGCATTTCAGCAACTGGACCGGTGGCGCCGGGACGTACTACGTGCTCGGTACCGCGCAGAACTGCGTGGCGACCTTGGATCCGAGCACGCAGAACGTGACCACCATGACCTTCGCGTCGATCACCGGAGGCCACGAGGGTGCAGCGTTCAAGTACGCCGGCGATGGCAAGTTCGTGCTGTCGGTCTTCGACGAAGTACGGGCGGATGCGGTGAATGCGGACGAGCCCTTTGGGATCGTCGGTGGACTCAACTGGCGTTTGTGGATGTACGATCCCTCAACCGACGAGGCTACGCCAGTGAATGGCGTCGATTGGAACAGTGGCGCCATCATTCACGCGCCGATCGGCGACCGCGTCTATTCGATGGTGCCGGGGGCCGATTACGCGAGCACCATGGTCTATTCCCTGGGGGACGACGGCAGCGCGGCGGAAGCGTTCGCCATCACCGGCTGGTCGTTCCGCCTGTTTGAGCTCTGAGGCGTCGAGTCGTGTCGTCGCATGACAAAGATACCCCGCGTCGCTTGCGGCGCGGGGCGCTGCTCTTGCACCGCTACGTGGGGCTGTCTCTCGTGCTGTTCTTGGTGGTCGCCGGGCTCACCGGCAGCCTCCTCGCCTTCAACGAGTCCCTCGACGCGGTGATCAATCCCGAGCTGTTCTATTCCGAGCCTTCCGGCGCGTTTCTCGACCCTTTTGAGGTCGCCGAACGCGTCGATGAAACGAGCCCGGTCGACTACCGGATCGTTCATTTTGCGCCGGAAGAGAATCGCGCTCTGGTGAGCTGGGTCGAAGAAGCGCCCGGGGTATGGCGGCAGTGGTTCGTGAATCCCTACCGCGGCGAAGTGCAGGGTTCGAGGACCTGGGGAGACATCGGCGAGGGCACGAAGAACCTGATGCCGTTCATCTATCGTCTACATTTCAGTTTGGGACTGGGGACAGTCGGCACGGTGATCTTCGGAATCGCAGCGCTTCTGTGGACGCTCGATTGCTTCGTCTCGATCTACCTCACGCTCCCTACTCCCAAACGATCGGCCGGGGGCAAACGCTGGATTTCGCGGTGGGGGAGCGCGTGGCGGTTTCGGGCCAACAACATCTTTGGCTTTGTGTTCAATGGACATCGCGCCGGTGGGCTTTGGATCTGGGGCGTCCTGCTGGTCTTTGCTTGGTCGGCGGTGGGTTTGAATCTCCCGGAGGTGCAGCGCGCAGTGACGGCCACGGTCGTGTCGACCGAAGTGATCGGGCACGAGGCGCTTCCTCAGCTCTCGCCTCCGTTTCCCGAACCCGCCCTGTCGCTACGCGAGGCTCACGCCCGCGGCCGCGAGGCAATGGCGGAAGCGGCGCGGGAACGCAGGTTCGAGGTGGAGGGCGAGCGCATGCTCTATTACGCGGAGGACCACGGGGTTTATGGCTACGTGGTGGAGAGCAGCCTCGACATCTCCGAGTTTCCTTGGACCGAGGTCTACATCGATGGTCAATCCGGCGAAACGGTGGGCTTCTACGCCCCGACGGGGATTGCGGCCGGGAATACGCTCATCGCGTGGCTCAACGCGCTTCACACCGCGTCGGTCTTTGGGCCGCCCTACCGGGTCTTCGTGATGCTGCTCGGCTTGGCGGTCAGTTTCCTGAGTGTCACCGGAGTGTGGATCTGGTGGAAGAAGCGAGCCAAACGGCGCCGCTCGGCGGTCAAGGCGACAGAACCGACGCCCACGGCCGAGCTTGCGCCACAAACGGTGACGTGACCGCGCTCGTGAACGACTCGGCCGGGCGCTTTCGTCCGTCCGGCCGAGCTGGGCTCACCGGTCAGTGAGCCGGGCTTTCGGAGCGACTGAAGCCGCTCGGAAATGTCCTTCGCGCTCTTCTTCGAGGAAGGGCGTCTCGAGGCGGTCGACCCCTTCGCCGGCGAGCGCTACGGCGGCGCGAGCCTTGGGCCGGGTCAGTTCTATGGCGAGCTGTCGATCCTCTCCGGCGGCGCGACCATGCTCGCCTCCCGGGCGGTAGAGCGATCGAAGCTCCTGGCGGTTCCGCGCGACGCGCTCCTGCGACTGATGTCGCTGGTGCCAGAGATGTCCGACATCATCGTCACCGTCTTTGCTGCCCGACGGCGCCGCTTGCTCGAGTCCAACCAAGCCCCTCTGACGCTCATTGGCGCAGAGAAAAGCCGAGAGCTTCGTCAGATCGCAGCGTTTGCCACCGGCAATCGGATCCCGGTACGGATGATGGAGCTCAAGACCGAGTCCGCGCGAAACGAGGCCAAGACCTGCAGCATCAAGG
>CAYXVF010000192.1:0-5776 GCA_964468125.1 uncultured Bdellovibrionales bacterium
GAAGGGGATAGCGTCACTATCGGCGGTTCTTCCGTGTCAGTTGCGCAAAATCAACGCGCTCGCTACGCTTTCGACCATGCGCCACACGCTCACGACCGGGCTCTTCGCCATGACCCTTTGTGTCGCGACTCTCGCGCTCACCGGCGACGGCAACGCCAGCGAGGCACCACCGTCGCGCGCGGGCCTGATCAAGCTCCTCGCGAGCCAGCTCGAAGCCACCGTCGGCTGGCCTTGGGACGACCCCAAGGGCAAAGCGGCGCACAACACCGGCGGCGTGATCGCGAACGCCCTCGTCGACGCACGCGCGCACGAGGATTCCCCGGCGGTGTGGGTGACCCTGACGCAGTACGCCGCACACCTGGAGCGCTACTACCGCGAGCACGACGGGGCACCTCACATGGCGGACATCAACTTCCTCGCGCGGGTCAACGACGAGAAGCTCGCGCCGAATGGCATGGCGCGCGCGCGCGCCCTCTTCGATCGGATCGAGGCACGTGCACCGAGTGGTGCGGACGAATACGCGCGCCTCGCGAAGATCCGCGGCCCGCAGCAACGCGCACTCCTCGGCTACGACGTTGCCCTTGCGATCGACGCCGCACGCGCTGTGGGAGAGCAGGCCTACGCTCGGGCGCTCGCCGACGCCGCGCTCGCGAACGATCACCACGTGCTCAGCGATCCGGAAGACTCCTTCGTGGTCACCTCCGTAGGAGCCCTCAGCCGGTCACTCATGGGCCTGGACGCAGAACGCTATGAAAATGAGATCGTCACGGCCCTGACCGCGCTCGAAGCGTCGCAGCAGGCAAATGGCTCCTGGGCTGTCAACAACTCGCAGGCGACGGCCTATGCCATTGCCGCCTTGCGGACCGCGGGCATCGCCGATGGTGCAACGGTGCGTGGGGAAGCCTGGCTGATCCAACAGCAACGCGACAGCGGCGCCTGGCTCAGCTATGACGATGGCCTTCCGATCTCGCGCGGCCCCTATATTCCCCTCGTACAGGCGGAAGTCCTCGTCGCGATGCTCGCGTCGAACCACTGAAGATGCGATAGACCACAGGTATATGCGCTTGCTCGTGCTCGCGCCGGTGTTCCCGCCCCGCGGCGGCCCCGGTGCCATCCGCTACGCCCAATTCTGCCACTGGTGGGCAAAACGAGGTCACATCGTCGACGTCGTGACCTCCCGCGCCGGTTGGCACCGTGACGAGCGCCTCCTCGATCTCCTCGAAGTCCCAGGACTCACGGTCTATCGCGTCGAGGGTCCGAATGTCGGCGCCTGGCTCGGCGCGGGCGTGGGAGCGAGCTTGGGCGCGGGCATTGGCTCGCGGGTGGGCGCTGGCCTCGGGGCGCGGATTGGCGGCGGGCTCGGCTCGGGCCTCGGCGCAAAGGTGTTGCCGGAGTTCATTCAACGATTCTTCAGCTTCGAGTCCCTGCGCGAGTGGCTCAAGGATCCGGCCACGGAAGACAGCGGCAACGCCAACGCCCTTCGCAGCATCGCAAACGCCTTCAAGAACGTGCGCGACCAGGTTGCGATCCCTGACGAGCACCTGGTGTCCATCCCGGGCTGGCTCAGCCAACTCGAGTCGCTCCTGAAGGAGCACAACTACGACGCGCTGCTAACGACCTCCTACCCATACTCCGCCCACATCGCCGGCGCGATCATGAAGATGCGCCATCAGGAGTTGCGCTGGGTCATGGAGCTCCGCGACCCCTGGGCGGGGACGGTTTTTCGCGGCCGGGAGCGCGGCATCGGCAGTCAGATCGACGGCACCCTCGAGAGCGTCTGTATCGATCGGGCGGACGTGGTGTCGGTGATCTCTCCGCAAATGCTGCGCGACCTACACGAGCGCTACGCGTCGCTGGAGCCCGGCAAGAACCTGATCGTCACCCCCAACGGCTTCGCGGAAGGCCCGCCCCTCGCAGAGCCGCCCGCGCCACCGCCCTGGAGCTTCGGCTACACGGGCACCTTCGACCAACACTGGGAGCCCGTGGACCCCCTCCTGGAGCTCTTTGTCCACCTGGATCACGACTTCGGACTGAGCGGAAACCTCAAGCTGCGCTGGGCGGGATCCGCCGACATGCCGAGTGCTCAGGTGCTGCGAAAGTTCCGACAGGAGCTCCCCGGTGTCCTCGACGCTCTGGGCCAGATCCCCTTCGAGCAGGTCCGCGCGGTGCAAGAAGACTCGCACGCGCTCCTCCTCACCGTCGCCCCCGGCGCACCGGTCTTCACCACCAAGCTTTTCGAGTACATCAACAGCGGCCGCCCGATCGTCGCTCTCGTGGCCCCCGGCGACGCCGGTGAGCTCCTCGACCGTGCGGGCAACGCGCTCTGCATCGACCCGGGAAGCATCGCCGCTGGCGCACGCATCCTGGGCGAACAACTCAGCGCCGGAACGCTCTCCTTTGGCACCCGAAACCGCGACGCGGTGAAGAACAATCGCTACGACGTGCTCGCCGAAACGTTCGCGAAGACCCTCGGACCTCACTCCACCTCGACGGAGTAGTCCACGGACACCTCCGGCGCGCGCGGCATTTCCGTCCCTTCGAGGGTCTTGGCCGGTCCGCCGAAGCGCCCGATGATCCCGAGCCCGAGCTCGAGGACTTCGTCGCTGTCGTTCAGGAAGGCCACATCAAAGCTGCACTCGGTCGAGTCCACGCCGGCGCTCTGCGACCCTTCCACAAACGCAATGGCCGGATCATCGAAGGACGGACGGCCGGGAAACGCGTTGAAGCGGTAACGACCGAGGTTCGCGAGCGGCTCCGGCTCGTCGTTGCCCTGTTGAATTCGGATGGCATTCGGCAAATCTTCGAGGCCCTCGTACTCGACGAGCAACATCAGCGCGCAGAAGCCCACCTCCGCGTCACCCAGGTTTCCGCCCACACGCGTGGTGCCGCGAACCCGCTGCGAGCTTCCGGGGTCCAAGGTGAGCCGCTCGGAGAAGATGTCGCTGTTTTCTGTCCAATAGTTGCTCGTGCAGCCGACGCCCATCAGGGTCATCAGCGCCACGGCGGTGATTTGTCCAAACACGGGTTTCATCGAAAACTCCCGTAAGGCTCGCGTCATCACCCTCTGAACTCTAGCTCCATTTCGATGGGCCCGGGAACGTAGAGCAGGGGCTCGGCGAGGTGCAGTACCTCATGGGCTGCGTGATTGACCGCCGCAGTTTCCGACGCTTCCAGAATGCGAAAGCCCTCCACGTACCCATCACGTTCTAGTGTAAACCGAACTCGGACGGTGCCAATGACCTCTTTTTCGCGTTCGTCATCCCAGAGGGTGAGGGGCATCGCCTCGTCGATGCGGCGACGGTTCTCCGCCATCGCCCGTTCCCGGTCCTGCTGCGGCATCCCCGCGCTCCGCAGACGTTCGCGCAGGCTTCGCTTCGGCGGACCCGCCAGTGCTTCCGGCTCAGCCTCAGCTTCGCGCTCAACCTCCGACTCGAGCCGCCGCTCCTCGACGTCACGCACCCGCTCCTTCTCCTGGTGCCGACCCACGGGCGCCTGGAACCCCGCGTAGGCGAACTGCGACGTCGTGAACGCCTCACTCAGTGGCGTCGGACTCGTGCGCTGCGACTTGTCCGCCTTCTTCTTCTTCTCTGTGTTCGCCGGGTGCACCCGCCGCTGCTTGCTCGTGTTCGCACTCGTGTTCTCACTCGCTCTCGACTCCTCACTCGGAGCGTTCCCGGCGCTCCCTGCCTCCTTGCTGTCGACGTAGAGCAAGGTGACCGCCATTGGCTTCGGGGGTGGGGGTGGCTCCGGCGGTGTGTCGAGCATCTGCTCCAGCGCTACCAGCACCAATAGCGGCGAGAGGTGCGCTCCCACCGACAGGGCGATGAATCTCTTTCGGAACCGACGAGCTGACATCGATGTCCGTGAGGATGGCAGATGCGATGCGATCTCGCCACCGTCTAGTGCCTGGTTTTGCGCTCCTCCACGCGCGCATCATGCTGAATCACCTCGTCCACGTAGTCGTTCATGTACCAGCGCTCGCCGTCCCACCCGCTCAACAGGCTCGTCGCGTCCACCTGAAGGTTCTGCGCCTGACACTACTCGCGGAGCGTCCGGAGTACGTCTGCTGGTGGAGAGGGAAGCGGTGGAGGTGTCTCTCGCAGCTCCCGTCCCGACGGCGGGCGGAACACGAGCTCCCCGGACCCCGATTCACGTTCGATGGTGTAGCCGTGCTCGTGGGTGAAGCGGTGGTGGTGAGGACACAGGAGCAGGAGGTTGTCGAGCCGCGTCTCGCCGCCGTTGGCCCAATGCTCGATGTGATGGGCTTCGAGGTAGCGCCGACGGGTGCACCCTGTTGCCGCCCAAGAAGCTCTAGATCGACGAAACCAGTGTGGTCTTCACAAAGCCACTCACCGTCGCATCTCCTCTCGCGCTTCCAGCTGCATCATGACCGCCTTGCTCTCGAAGACCTCCGCATTCAACCGGAGGTCCGGACGGTTCACTTGGCCCCGCACCCACTCCTGAAAACGAAGCCCCATCTCGCCGTCCCCGGGTTTCGGCAGGGCGATGGCCCTGTCATTGCTGAAGCCGACGACAGCATCCCCATCCACTGCGATGCCTTGCTTGTGGTACGCGTCGAAAGCCATCGACGTGTTGAAAAATGTCTTCATGCCCGCAGCTTCGAAGAACTCGATGGCGACCATTGTGAAGCCGTCGCAGTCGATACCGCTGCGAATGTCCGCCTCGTTTCTGCTCACCGGCGAGTAGGGGACGCTCACCAGATCCGCCCAGTCGGGAACGTCATCACGGCGGGTGCCGAGCTCGTCGTAGGGCAGGTTCTGACCCAGGTGCACGAAGAATCGCTGTGCGAAAGCTTCGTAGCCGGCACTGAGCGCTTCGCCTCGGTTGGGATGCCCCGGCGGAAAGCGCGTACCAATGGCACGCGCGAAGTCACTCATGGACCGTCGAAATGCATCGAGTCCGCCGCACTCCTCCCAGTCGCGAACCTCTTCTGCCGACCCTACCTGGAGCGTCAGGGGATCGTCGAAGAGCTCCGTGGGTCGAAAAAATCCGTGAGTAACGTACTCTTCTTGGCCGGGAGTCAGTGGCGGCAACCAGGTGCCGTCGTCGAGGAGCGAATCGATGACCTGGTCCATTGCCGCGCGAAGCTCGGAGGGCCGTGCGTTGCTCGGAAGCCGTGCGAGCTCCGTCTTTGTCGCACCAAAAACCGTTCGCGGAGCCTTCGCCGGCGTCCTGCGAGTGTCGGCGCTCGCGAGAAGAAACCGATCCTCGGAGCCCGCGAGCGCGCGTCTCTGGGCGGCGAGATAGCTGCGAATGTCGTGGCCCACTCCATTCGAGTGACCGCTTTCAAACGCGAGGGAACCGGGGGCATTCGCATCGGCCGTCCTCGACCACGCTCGCGCTCCGGGCTCCGCGAGGTCCAGTCGCTGCCGGGTACGGGGTGAAGAATTGGGGCGGAGAGAAGTGTGGTCGAGTTTGCTCATGCCAAGGAGATGAGCAACGCGGGTGCCAACCGGGCGCTGATGCTCCGCTGTCCGAATTCGCCGTCTCTCGAGCGCTGAGGCCCTGATCGAGTGGTAGGGCCCGGGAGGGGTGATCTTCTTCGGCTCAGCTTCATTCCGGCGATCCTCATCGCGCTGCTGGCGGCAGTTCTCTGGCTTCGGGCTGAGGTCCGCGGCTGGCAGCTCAGGACACTGATAGTCGTCACTATGGCGCTGCTGGGAGCAGTCTACGAAATCGCCACGAGAAACCACGCGACCCTCGACCACGGGCAGGGGGGCTGAGCTCCAAACCCGCGCTCAAACCGCGGAACTAG
>CAYXVF010000193.1:0-3338 GCA_964468125.1 uncultured Bdellovibrionales bacterium
GACCTTCGGGATCGAGGGTTTTGAGCGGATCATCGCGATCAAGCGAATTCTTCCAAACATGGCCGACGACGAAGAGTTCATCCACATGTTCGTGGATGAAGCTCGCATCGCGGCTAAGCTGAGCCATGCGAATATCGTCCAGATCTATGAACTCGGAAAGATCGAGAATCAGTACTACATCGCCATGGAATACTTGTCGGGGAAAGACCTCCGCCAGGTTCTCGACCGATATCGTAAGCAGGACAAAACGCTACCGCTTCCTGCAGCTGCATATATCACCTCGAAAATTTGCGAAGGTCTCGATTACGCCCATCGTAAGCAGGATTCTGCTGGTAAGGCACTCAATGTCATCCACCGCGATGTTAGTCCTCAGAATATTTTGGTGAGCTTTGAGGGTGCAGTAAAAATCACAGACTTTGGTATCGCAAAGGCTGAGGACCGAGCTTCGAAGACACAGGCTGGTGTACTGAAGGGCAAGTTCGGCTACATGTCACCAGAACAGGTGCGGGGTCTTGAGATCGACCATCGCTCTGACCTCTTCGCCGTGGGAATTCTCCTCTATGAAATGGTGACGGGAAAACGGCTCTTCATTGGCGAAAGCGATTTTTCCACCCTCGAGCGAGTTCGCAAAGCTGAAGTAACTCCCCCATCGGAGCATAACCCCGACCTACCGCAATCCTTTGAGGACGTTATTCTAAAGACCTTGGCACGCGATCGGGACGAACGCTACCAGTGGGCCAGTGAGTTGCTCGACGATCTCCAACAGTTCCTGATCGACAACAACACCATCTACAATGCCAAGCGCCTAAGCGGGCTGCTTCGCAGCGACTATCAGTCCGACATCGATCAAGAAATGCAGAAGATGGAGGAGTACATGCGGCTTCCTCCGCCTCCTGCTTCTGCCATTCCCCCGGATGCGTATTCGTCCAGCATCGATCACGAAAACAGCACAACGGTCTTCGAGTCGGACTTTGCCGACTTGGAGAACGCACCGACGCAGATTGGCGAGAGTGTCGCCGACCACGGCGTTGCGCGTATCGAACAAATGCAGACCGGTTCGCTCGTCGTTCCTTCCGCCGGCACCGATTCGTCCTTCTCACGTCGATTGAAACCGGAACGAGCGCAAAGACCGACGGGGATTCGCTTAGATTACCATAAGCTGCCCGTTGCCGCGATCGCTATCGTTGGCGTTTCATTTGTGGCACTGATTGCCACCCTGGTAGCCGTGTTGTGGTGGGAGCCCGATCCCCACGGCTCGCTCATGGTAACGTCCGAGCCTGTGACCGAGAACATCGAAATTGCTATTGACAACAAAGTAGTCGCCACTGAGTCGCCATTCTTCATGGATAAGATGCCGGTCGGTAGCTATCGATTAGAAGCACGAGCGATTGGTTACAAACCCAAGGTGTATCTCGTCGACGTAACCGATGGCTATAGCGCCGAAATTGATGTGCTCTTCGACGAGTTAGAAAAGTCGATGGACGGCATCGCGAGAATCGTCTCAACCCCCGAGGGGGCTTCTGTGCTGGTCGGCACGGAGAAGGTGGGGATCACCCCGCATGAGTTGCGTGGGCTCGACACGAGCCAACCCGTCAAGGTCCATCTGGTGCTCGATGGATATGAAAGCCAAACGCTAGAGAAGAACTTTGAAGATGGTGTGGGTGAGGTTGTCCTTGAGGCTAAACTCGAAGAAGTTCGTCGCGGGCGGGTAACAGTAGTCTCTTCGCCCTCGAAGGCGACGGTTTATCTCCGAAACCGCAAAGTTGGTCTAACGCCGTGGAAGAGCGAAGGATTGGATACGGATCAGGCATACGAATTCGAGGTCGCTAAGGACGGTTTTCAACCGCAGAAACGCACTCTGCGCTTCAACGGAAACCTCGAGCCAGAGCTCAAGTTCAGCCTTAAACGCCTTAAGAGCCGACGCACGAATGACAAATCTCCTCCCCGTCGAAATTCCGGACCGGATCGACCGAAAACGAACAATCCCGTGGCTATGACGAGCGAGGATACGGGAGGCGGCGGAAAATGCTCGGGCAATGCAGGGACACTGAGTATAATCGTTCAGGGCGAACCCGAGTGTCTGGTTAAGGTCGGGAAGACTCAGTTCCCCGCCCCCCAGTACAAGCATCCCGTGCCTGTCGGTCGATGCCCAGTGGTGGTGACGTGCAAGAGCGGCAAAGTCTACCGGGTGACCCGCACCTTTAAGCCGGGCGACAACGGTCGGATGATCGTTCAGAATGATTGGCTGAAGTGAGGCGCTGCCAAGCTATACGGTTCAGCGGAACAGGCTCTTGACGAGATCGCGAATTCCACCTCGGGACGACGTGCTTTCGCTGGGATTCGGCTCGCGCACGTGTTGATGGTCAGTTCGTTCAGCGATGAAATCACGCTCGATGGTCGAGAGTGTGATGGCTTTGGCCGGGCCTTCGTCATGGCCCGCCCTTACTTCGAGCATGCCTTCGTCGTCGATTTGCATTTCCAGCCGCACCGCGTGCGTACCCGCAGGCGCTGCCGGAAGATTGCGGTACTGTACCGTGCCCAAGTACTCGGCAGACGCAACTGGACCTGAGTGGCCCTGAAAGATATCGATGTTAAGCGAGGTCTGTCCATCTTCGGTGGTCTGAACTCGGCTGATGCCGTTTTGCGGCAATGGATTGTGTTTGTCCAAGACGACGCGGAGTGTTCCGTTGGGCTCGGCAATGCCGATGGGAATGCTCAAGGCATCAGTCAGTGTGACAGTATCTGCGTTGTTCAGGGAATCACCCAAAAGAGCTGCCCCGATTGCGACACACTCGTCGGGGTGTACCCCTTTTCGTGGGGGTTTGCCAAAGAATCGAGTCATCTCATCGACCACCAGCGGCATGCGCGTCTGACCCCCGACGAGAATAATTTCGTTGATAGCTTCCTTGGAAATGCCCCGCTCAGCGAGTAGGCCATTGATAACTTCAAGGCTTCGTTCGACAAGGTCTGCGGTCATTTCATTCAGCGTGTCGCGGTCGAGCACGAGTTCGAGGTCCAACCACTTGCCCTTGCGTTCGAGAAGTTCAGGGACACGAATCTGTGTATTGGCGAGGAGGCTGAGCTCGATCTTCGCGCGTTCGGCGGCCGAGCGAACCTTCTGCATCGCACTCGAATCGTCCAAAAGATTGATCTTGGTCTGTCGCTGAAATTGGGCCACGATCCAGGCCACGATTCGATCGTCGAAGTCCGCTCCGCCGAGGAACACATCGCCGCCGGTCGCAATCACCTCAAATAGATTGCCACTGAGTTTCAGGATCGAAATATCGAAGGTTCCGCCGCCAAAATCATAGATCAGTATTCGCTGGTTGAACCCGCGA
>CAYXVF010000193.1:3348-5629 GCA_964468125.1 uncultured Bdellovibrionales bacterium
ATTCGTCGGACGGAAAAGCCCGCGAGGGTTCCTGCTTCTTTGACCAGAGCTCGTTGATGATCGGTGAAATAAGCCGGTACTGCGATAACCGCTTCGGGTATCTCTTCACCTAAGTGGATCTCCGAATAGCGTTTTATCTGGCGGAGGATCATGGCCTGGACGTCGATGGGACGATGGCGTTTGCCGCGGACCACGACGCTCGCTTCGCCTTGCCCGTCTCTTTCGATCGTGTAGCGGAAGCGTTGGGTCAGTTCCTGGATCTGCGGGCTCGAGAACTGACGGCCGATGAGGCGCTTGACCTCGTGAATGGTGAACTCTGGATTCGAGACGATATGCTCTTTTGCGGCCTGGCCGATGAACTGGCTGCCATCTCGGAGGAAGGTGACCACCGACGGCATGGTGTTGAAGCCGGACTCCGTTGGGATGACCCGGGGAATCTTGTTCGAGACAAATGCGGCACAGGTATTGGTGGTACCTAGGTCTATACCGATGATCGCAGAGGACATATTCGCGCTCTCGCTCCTCTCGAACTCCTGCGCGGTCGCGTTTCATTCGACCTAGAGGTCATACTCGAGGAGCGAGCGACCTTCAGGCAAATTGTACGCGAGTCACCGACCCTTTACATTTGTAAATGCTGTGGCGCGTTGAGTCAAGTTGGATGCCCGTGCTGGCTAACGCAGGCGTTTGGGGCCAGAGACGAAGGGCGAGCCAGCAGCAAAGAATCGCCAGGGCCGCTCGGTCGCTTTACTGATGCCGATGCGGGGTGTCCGTTTGATGGGGAAAGCCGGTTCACCCGCCGAGAGCATCACGGCAACGCGGTCAAGAGGCATCCCGTTCAAACCCTCCGACTCAACCGTCGGGGGTCTTCCGGGTTAGCCATCGCCTAGATTGCAAAACCTCGGACAGGATTCTGCGCAGGCCTAGAGGGACTCCACTTCAGAACGAGATCGCCCGTTGATTTCAGTGTCGGAGACGGTCATGGCGACGGCGACGGACTCAGCGTCGGCGTCGGCGACCGTTTCGGCCTCGGTGTTTGGTTCCAGCTTTTCCGCCCCGTCTGGGCGAGGCGAAAAAGCCTCCACCAAACAGCGAGTTTGTCATGACGTTAGTTGCCGAAACCGTAGCCTTCGAGGCACTCCGAGACATAAAGCCATTGATTGACCAGATTGCCCGCAGGGACCGTGCGTTGGCAGATCAGCTTCGCCGTTCATCGGCCAGCATTGCTTTGAACATCGGCGAGGGGCTATGTGCACCGCCAAGGGATTGCCAAGGTTGAATCGAAGCTCGATCGCCTCGTGGGTCTTCTGTGGGGGCTGACGCGCAAAAAGCGAGCCTAAGAAACTGCGTACCCAGCGTGGCTCACCCAGCCTGAGATGTCTTGCAGCTTGATCGCTTCCATGGCGCGGGCCACCGAAGAGATCGGCTCCCGCTTCGCGCAGCACGCGTTTCGCCTCGGGGTTCCTATGCGCCGAGAGATTGTCGAGAACGACGACGTCCCCCGGGTTCAAACGTGGACTGAGCTGCTGAGCAACGAAGGCTGAGAAGACCTCCGAGCCTGTGCCAGAATCGACTGTCATAAAGCCGCGGAATCCATCGAGGGCGATCGCGCCTATGAGTGTTATGGTTTCCCAGCTTCCTTGCACATGATGTCCCGGCAAAGCTTCACCGCGTGGAGACCATCCGTAGCGTAGAGGTGTACCGAGACGAAAACCCGTCTCATCCAGAAAAACGAGTCGATGAACATCGAGCGTAGGCTGGGCGAGCAGAAAAGCTGTGCGCTTCTCGACTACGTCTTCACGGTTGCGCTCACGCGCCGTCGGCTCTTTTTTTTATGGCTGAAGCCAAGCCGCCGAACGCTCTTCCACATGGCTGTCATGCTCACTTTCACTCCGAATTCGGACTTTAGAGCTTCCATGTGGTCAATCAAACGCGCATCCGGATCCACCTTCAGACGCTCGAGTAGCCAGTCGTGAGGAACCGCTCTCGGTCGATGACCACCTACTTTGCCAGCCCTCACGTCACCCGTTTCCCGGTAGCGTCGAAGAATTCGTCCAACGGTTGCGCGCCCAACTCCAAACAAAGCCGCAGTCTGTGAATAACTTCCCGACCGCCCGCTGGTGTACGCGTCTACGATCGCACGGCGCAAATCCAAGCTTCGCATGACACAAGACAGATCACTTCAGTCTGACACTTCGGCAGGATCACTCAAGAGTGAAGTACCTCTGATTCGTGGGTTCCTCAACACTGAGTACCACATAGAGGGGACGAGGGTTCTCCTTTC
>CAYXVF010000194.1:0-5599 GCA_964468125.1 uncultured Bdellovibrionales bacterium
TCGTGTTCATCCGGTCTTGGAAAGGCGCGCTCGTCGTCGGCGTGATCTACGCCCTGTGCTACACCGCACCGCTGGTGATCATCGTTTACGCGCTGCTCGCCTTTTTGATCTGGGGAGCGATGGACGACGACTGGGACTGGCGCGTGCTCGCCGCTGCCACCGCCGGTGTGCTCCTCGGCTGGCTCGTACACCCGCACTTCCCGAACAATTTTCGTCTGGTCTGGATTCAGCTCGTCGACGTGCTGAGTAACGCGTGGGGGGTCGCCGGTCCGAACCTCTCCCTCGGTGGCGAGACCAAGCCCGCCAATACGCGCTCCTGGCTGCGCGAGCACATTGCCCTCTACGTGCCCTTCATGTTCGCCGTGATCACCCTTCCCCGCGCCAAGGACCTCTTGAAGCCGCGCTTCATCACCCTCTTCGCCCTCGCAAACGCCTGGTTCATCATGGGCTGCCTCAGCAAACGCTTCGTCGAGTACTGGGCACCGCTGTCCGTGTGGGTCAGCGCGGAGATATTCAGCGCCGCCTGGGAGAGCCTGAAGACCGATCCGCCGGCGGTGCTGCAGCGGAAATGGACCCGCTGGGCGTTGATCGCGACCGTGGTCATTTTTTCAATCAGCGTTCAGGTAGCGACGCATCTCGAGATGCGAAAAGAGTTCAGAAAGCCCGGACCAAGCGGGATGAAAGAAGCCGCTGAATGGCTCGCCGAGAATGCTCCGGAGGATGCGCAGGTGTATACCTGCGACTGGGACGATGCACCGGAGCTCTTCTTCTACAATCACCACAACCGCTACATGGTCTTTCTCGATCCGAACTTCATGTACAAATGGGATCAGGACGTTTGGAAGACGTGGAATTCGGTCGCCAACGGCAAGACGCGCCAACCGGCCGACGTGATTGTCACCGAGTTCGGAGCCCACTACGGCATGTGCACCGGCAACTTCAGCGCTCTTCGCCGCCAGCTCGACCGCGATCCGCGAGCAAAAGTGGTGGGCAAAGGAGGAACATACGTCTTCACCCTCGATCCGAAGGCCAGCTATGACCCCAATGCGCCGCCAACTCCCCGTCGCGTTCCGCAACGCGTGCGAGACGCACGCAAGGCACTGACTCCACCGCCGAGCAAGATCACCCCGGCACCGGAGCCCACGCCATGATGGGCCAGAGCTGGCTTGCTCCTCCCGGAAAGGGGGGCCTCAGGGACACGCTCTTTGAGGTGATCTTCGAGCACGACACGCAGGCCGGTCGCAACTTCGACATCGCGCTCCTCGTGGCGATCCTTGGAAGCATGCTCGCGGTGATGCTCGAGAGCGTGGCGAGCATTCGAGAGCTCTACGGCGAAGAGCTCCGGATTGTAGAGTGGGTCCTCACCGCCCTCTTCACGATCGAGTACGTCCTGCGTTTGGTGTCCGTGAGTCGGCCAGTGCGCTACGCGGCGAGCTTCTTCGGCATCATCGATCTGCTCTCGGTCATCCCGACGTTTCTCGCGTTGGTGGTGCCCGGTTCGCAGGCTCTGGCGGTCGTGCGGGGACTGCGATTGCTGCGAGTCTTCCGCATTCTCAAGCTCGCGCGATTCGTACGCGAGTCGGACACGCTCTTGGCGGCCCTCAGGGGCTCACAGATCAAGATCATGGTGTTTCTGGGCTCTGTGCTGACCATCGTATCGATCCTCGCAACGATCATGTACATCGTCGAGGGCGAAGAGGCCGGTTTTACGAGCATTCCGCGCTCGATGTACTGGGCGATCGTCACCCTCACGACCGTCGGCTACGGCGACATTGCTCCAAAGACGGTGTTCGGCCAGACCATCGCCGCTCTGGTGATGATTCTAGGCTATGCGATCATCGCCGTTCCCACGGGGATCGTCTCCGTGAACCTCGCCGAAGCGAGCAAACGAGCCCGCAGTGACGGGGTCCGCCCGGAGCCTTGCACCGGGGTGTGCAACGGACGGCACGACGCGGACGCCAACTTCTGCAAACACTGCGGAGCCAAGCTACCCTGGGCCTGATTCAACCGGCGTCGATCACCGGCTGCGTATGACGGTCACTGCAAAGGACCACCAAGAGGCGTGAGACCATCTCCGCACGTTGCTGGTCAGTGAGCTCGACGATGCGATCTTCAGCGATGTGCTCGAGAGCCATTTGGACCATGCCCACCGCTCCTTCGACTATCTTTGTCCGCGCTGCGACGACCGCCTGGGCTTGCTGGCGCTGCAGCATCGCGGCTGCGATCTCCGGCGCGTAGGCCAGGTGGCTGATCCGCGCCTCGATCACCTCAACCCCCGCGCGCTCGAGCCGGTCGCGAATGTCCGCGCGCAGCTGCTCGCAGACTTCTTCGGTGTTGCCTCTCAGAGACACCTCCGAGTGGTCGCCGTCGTAAGGATGGCGACTCGCGAGGTTTCGAAGCGCCGCTTCGCTCTGGACCGCCACGTAGTGTTCGTAATCGTCGACCTCAAACAGCGCCTCGGCCGTGTCGGTCACCTTCCACACGACGACCGCCGAGATCTCGATCGGATTGCCTTCACGGTCGTTGACCTTCGAGGGTCGTCCGGAAGTCCGTCCCGCCTTGCGAAGAACCTTGCCCTCGACGCTGCGCTCCTCCGGAGTCGCCGCCGAGCCGGTCTCGAAGTTGCGCACCCGCAGGGAAATGGCGCTCTTGCGGAAAAACGGATTGACCCAATGAAACCCTGGAGTCCGGACCGTGCCCTTGTAGTTGCCAAAGAGCAGGAGCACGCGCGCTTGATTGGGGGGGATCGCCATGAACCCAAAGGAGCTCACGAAGGACAAGAGAACGAGCGCCGCGCCCCCAGCGACCATCACACCGCCGAGCTCGACGACGGACCAAACCCCGCCAAAAAACAGGCCCAATACGAGCGGCAACACGACCCATCCGCTGATCGCGTCGAATTTCTTTTCACGAATCATGAGACCTCCTCCCCTCCTTACGGAAGCACACAAGTGTTTTTAATTATCTACAGATACACACTGTTGCGCAACGAAAATCGTGCGGGCGAGCGTAATACAGCGGATGCGAACTGAACGACTCAGCCGAACAGAGTGTAGAGGGGGTCGAGGTACTAAAGTCGGCGGTGGGAGAACGTCTTCTTCCCAGCCCCGTACTCGGATGCGACATGCCCGTCGCCGCGCAGAATCCAGCGGGTGGTCAAGAGCCCATCGACGCCGACGGGGCCTCGCGCGTGAATGCGCCCCGTGCTGATCCCCACCTCCGCGCCGAGTCCGTAGCGGAAGCCGTCCGCGAAGCGCGTCGACGCGTTGTGGAACACGCTCGCCGAGTCCACTCGGGCTAGGAACGCTTCCGCCTGCTCCCGATTCTCGGTGACGATCGATTCCGTGTGGCTGCTGCCGTGGGCATGCAAGTGTTCGATCGCTTCGTCCATGCCACTGACCGTCTTGATGGCGAGAACCAGGTATCCAAACTCCTGGCCAAAGTCGCCGTCACCCGCGGCGACACACACGACGCCAGCGGCATCGAGGACCGCTTTTGATTCGCGGTCGGCCCGGAGCTCGACGCCCCTCTCGCGTAGCGCTCGGCCGACCTCTGCGAGGCGCGGCAAAAATCCGCGGTCCACGAGGAGTGTTTCTGTCGCATTGCAGGCCGACGGATAGTCGCACTTGCCATCGACGGTGACGCGAACGGCCTTCTCGAGGTCCGCGTGCTCCGCCAGGTAGGTGTGGCAAATACCGTCGGCGTGCCCGAGCACCGGGATGCGCGTGCTGCTCTGAATCGACTGAACGAGGGCGTTCGAACCCCGAGGAATGACGAGATCGATGTGCTGATCGAGGGCGAGGAGATCGCTCACCGCTTGACGTCCTTCGATCCCGCACACGGCGTTCGCGTCGAGTCCCGCATCCTCGAGCGCGTCGCGCAGACACTCGACCAGGACTCGGTTCGACGCCTTCGCCTCCTTGCCGCCCTTCATCAGGACCGCGTTCCCACTGCGGACCGTGAGTGAGCCGATCTGGATCACCGCATCCGGACGGCTCTCGAAGATGATCAGCAAGACTCCCAGCGGGCTCGACACTTGGCGCAGCACGAGGCCGTCGTCGAGCTCGGTGGCGCGGAGCTCGCGCCCCAGGGGATCGTCCATTGCAGCGATCTGTCGCACGCCGTCGACGAGCGCATCGAGCTTGCTCTCCGTGAGACCGAGGCGTTTGAGCAACACGCCACTGAGCCCGGTCGCTTCTGCCTCCGCGAGGTCTTCCGCGTTCGCGCGCACAATCGCGCCGCGCCGCTCGAGCAGGAAGTCCGCGAGACGATTCAGAGCGTGGGTCCGTTGCTCAGCGCTCGCGGCGCCGAGGGTCCTTTGGGCCGCACGCGCGGCGCTCGCGATCGATTCGAGCTCTTCGGTCATTGGTCAAACTCCTCCATGACCACCAGCTGATTGCTGCGCACGACGGCGCTGTAGCTGCGTAGGTCTTCTTCCGAGGCACCGTCGCGCCACTCTCGGTACCGCTCGGCGTCCACACGAATGAGGCCGCGGGCCACGAGGTCGCCCGACGGGCCACGCACCTCGACCACGTCGCCCCGGACGAAACGCCCTTCGATGCGCGTGATCCCGGCGGCGAGCAGCGAGCCGTTGCGACGAACGAGCGCCTCTACCGCGCCTTGGTCCACGTGAATCACCCCCCGCGGCCGGGACGCGAAGGCGATCCATCGCTGGCGGGCGTTCATGATGCCGCGCGCCGGGAACCACGTACCCTCGTCCTCGCCAGCGAGGACCTTCGACACCGCATCGTGTCGGACTCCGGACGCGATCACCGCATGACAACCGAAGCGGGCGGCGATCTTGGCCGCGTCGAATTTCGAGCGCATGCCTCCCCGACCCGCGTCGCTCCCTGCACCGGTGAGCTCCGCCATGCCCCCTTCGAGATCGTCGACGCAGGAGATGAGCGCCGCGGTGGGATCGACCCGGGGATCGCGCTCGTAGACGCCGTTTACGTCCGTGAGGAGCACCAGAAGATCACAGTCGAGCTCCGAGGCCACGAGTGCCGACAAGCGGTCGTTGTCGCCGAAGACCTGCCGTCCTGCGCGTTCCCGCACCACCAACTCGACCGTGGAGATCGCGTCGTTCTCGTTGATGATCGGAATCGCGCCGTGTTTGAGCAGCGCGTTGAGCGCGTTGCCGAGGTTCAGATAGCGCTCGCGACTGTCAAAGTCGTCCTCGGTCAGGAGCACCTGCGCTGCAACCAACCCCATGCGGTCAAAGCCGTGGCTGTAGAGCTCCATCAAGCGGCTCTGCCCCACCGCCGCACAGGCTTGCCGCTCCGCCACGTCCGTTGGGCTGCGGCTCAGCCCCAGCGCATCCCGCCCGAGGCCCACTGCGCCTGAGCTCACCAGGAGCACCTCGCGGCCGTTTTCCTTCAGGTGCGCGATGGTTTCGACGAGGGAAAAGAGACGGGTCAGCGCGAGGCGACCGTCACTCTGGGTGAGAACCCGGGTACCAACCTTGATGATGACGCGTTTCGCGTCCGCAACCGCGGGCCTCTTCACCACCGGCGTCCTCGTTGAGACTCGAGGGAATACGCGTCTCAGTATCGCAATCTCAGTTTCGGACAGCGAGGGAAAGGCGTTGCGAAAAAAGCCT
>CAYXVF010000195.1:0-3313 GCA_964468125.1 uncultured Bdellovibrionales bacterium
GCTTCGGGATGGCAAACGGCTTTGCTTTCATCACAGGGCTCCTCCCGCAACGCGGGGCGGCCGACGCCCTAGAGTACGAAAAGGCTGCGCAGTTGCGCGACAAGATCCGCGAGCTCGAGTCCATGCACCTGCAGTTCGGTGGAGACCCACGTCGCTCAGCCGCCGAGGCGTGCCTTCAGCGCGGCGACCCGGTCGCGACTTACCACCACGCGCGTGCCTTCCGAGTCGCCGAGTACCACGACGTGGCGTCGCTCTCCCTGGCGCTCGAGCCCGACCACCCAGGCGAGATTCACCAGCGACGAGCGATGGGCGCGAAAGAAGCCCCGCGACTGCAATCGACGTTCGAGCTCGCTCATCGTTTCGTCGCACAGACGCGCGCGGCCTCCGGCATGAAGCTCGGTGACCGGCCCCTCCGCCCGCACCCAGGCGATCTCGGCGGGGTCGAGCACGACGTAGTCCGCGCCGGACTTGAACGCCATGCGCTTCGGCGTCGTCGCGGATCGGGATGTTGCACGGAGTCTGACCCGATCCAGCGCGGTGCCGAGTCGTGCGGGCGTCACCGGTTTGACCAGATAATCGTGCGCCGCCTGTTCGAACGCATGCAAGGCGTAGGCGTCGTAGGCGGTCACAAACACTACCGCCGGCCCAGATTCCGGGAGCGCTTCGGCGACGCCCATCCCGTCGAGTTCGGGCATCTCGACATCGAGCAGGACGAGATCCGGCTCGGTGCTGCGACACAGCTCGAGCGCCTCGAGTCCGTCCGCTGCTTCACCCACGACCTTCACGTCCTCGCGACTGGACAGCAGGCGTCGCAGGCGGTCCCGCGCAGACGCTTCATCGTCGACGATCAAGACGCGCATCGATCGTGCTCCTGTCGCTTCGGGTTCAACGGCAACGTAACCCGCGCGACGACCCCACCGTCATCTTCGAGGTCCAGACGGCCCGCTTCGCCGTACAGCAGTGCCAGGCGAGCCCGCAGATTCTTCAGCGCCGAGCCCGTCCCGGACCCCCGGGAGCTCGCCACGAGGCCTACTCCGTCGTCACGTACCTCGATGCACAGGTGAGCGGGCCCCCGTTCGGCGTGGACGGTGATTTTCCCGCCCTCACGACGCGGTCCAATGCCGTGCACGATCGCGTTCTCCACCAGCGGCTGCAGGATCAAGCAGGGGACGTCGACCGTCGAGGGATCGAGATCCGCGGCGAGCACCACCGCGTAACGCAGCCGCTCGCCAAACCGTGCGCGCTGCACGTCGACATAGAGCTGGCAGATCTCGAGCTCGCGCGCGAGCGACTGGGTGTGTAACTGCGAGGCTTCGAGTACGCGCCGGTAGAGCTCGGCGAGCTCGAGAATCATCGACTCCGCCGCATCGGGATCGCCGTGGACCCGCTCCGCGGCGGTATTGAGCACGTTGAAGAGCAAGTGCGGGTTCATCTGGGCGGTGAGCACGGACACTTGCGCCTCGAGGCGCACCTGCTCCAGCTGTGCCTCCTTCACGCGCGCCAGGCTCTCTGCCTCCCGCAGGCGTGCCCGTGCATCGATGAAGGCATAGATGAGCAGAACAAGCGCGCCCACGCCACTGCCCACGACGAGGTTCAGGCCGAGCTCGAAGGTGAGCCCAAAAATAGCCGAGGCGAGCTCGAGACCGAGGTAGACGCCCAAGGGTAAGCTCACCGCGGCGATCGCGAGGCCATCGAGCTTGCTTCGCGTCGGCGGATTGAGCGAGCGTCGAGCATAGAAGTGGTGCTCGAGCGCGAGCAGAGAGTATGCCGAAAGAAATCCAACCACCGTGGCGGTCTCCGCCACCGTGAGCCCGATCCAGAAATTGCTCCAGAAGTGCTCGAAACCGCCCAGCAGGGTGAACGCCGCGACCACCAACGGATTGACGAGCAGAACGGCACGCGCCGCGGCCCGACCGATGCGTATGGCGATCGCGGAATTCACGGTCAATCCACCACGCGCAGCGTCTCGGTGAAGTAGTGAACCGGACGATTTTCGTAGAGTTCGTGCCGAAGGATCGACATCTCCCCTTCGCCGGTGAACAAGATCGTCGACGCGTATGCGCGGTCGCCGGCGGTCCGGTACACGCTCATGAAACCGTCGCCGAGCAGGAGTGCGCCGCCAGCGCCGTCCTCGGTCTGAATCCGCATGCGCCTCTTTCCAACATGAGTGAGCTCTTCGTTGAAGGTCTTGGACCACTCACCGTCGTCGGACACGACTTCGATCGTGTGGCGCATCTTGCGCTCACCGGCCGGCATCCGAGTGAGCGTGACCGAGTAGCTGGACATCACCTGACCGTCGGCGTCGTACATGAGGCCAGTGCCTTTCCAAACTTGCGCTTGCGCGTCTGCGGTCGTGCCGACCGACGCGAGCGCAACCAACATCGTCATCATCGATATCATCGCTCAGTACTCCAGGGTGGTGTTGAGCACGGTGCGGGTGCCCACGTGTTTGAACCGGGCGTCCTCGAACTTCGGAGGACCAAAGGAGCCCCGCGCGTCGCGGGACGCACCCCAACCTTCTCGGGGGATCCCCATCCAATTGGTATCGAACTCGCCGTTGCCGTTTTCGTCGTGGTGGACGGACACCGCGTACGTGCCCGGTTCGAGCCCCGGGATGCGAAGCACCGGGTCCTCGGTCGTCGGGCCCAGGACCATCTGGACCTTGGCGACCGCTTTGCGAATGTCGCCCGGAAAGGCTTTCGGGTCGTCGTAAACGCTGACCCGCAAGCTACCGGTCTTCAGCTTCAGTCCCAGGACCCGTACCTCGATGACGTTCTCCCCGTCCGCATGCGCGACCATTTCGGGCTCGGCGGCTGCCAGGGCCATCAGCGAGCATAGAGTTGCTGCAAGCATCTTCGTGTTCTCCTTTCAGCGCGGCGTCCGTGCCGTGCGACGAGGAGAATGGCAGGGATCTGCGAATTCTCGCCGGCTGCGGTGACGAAACGGCGTGGGCGGGTGACGAAACGGCGGCGAGTGGCGACGAGCGGGAATCGGCCGGCGAGCCAAAATCCGTGACTCCAATCCGCCTCGTGGAGCATATAGACTCGTCATCTTGGACTACAAGTACAGCAAGAAACGCGGAGCACTGCAGCAGCAAGCCGCTTCCGCGCCCGCACCGGCCCCGGCCGCCGCGCCACGCGCCGCGGTCATGACGTCGTCCTTCGGGGGCTAGCACGCTCCGCCCCCTGAGGCATCGCTGAGAGATCAAAGGGCAGCTCGAGGTAGTGGTCCTGGAACGTGTGGTTTTGCTCGGGGTCCAAAACTTCGAGGAGCGCTGCTTCGGGCGAGCCCATCCAGCCCTGACCGAGCTTGT
>CAYXVF010000195.1:3413-5494 GCA_964468125.1 uncultured Bdellovibrionales bacterium
TTGACCTCGACCTTGCGCAGCGCGTGGATCAGGCGTCCCGGAAGCGCGCCGACATAGGTACGGCGGTGCCCACGTATTTCGGCCTCGTCGCGCACGCCAGCGAGCGCCACCCGAACGAAGGGCCGCTCCGTCGCATCGGCGATCGACTGGCCGAGGGAGGTCTTGCCCACGCCCGGAGGTCCGACGAAGCAGAGGATCGCGCCCTCGTTGTGGCCGGTCATTTTGCGAACCGCGAGGTGCTCGAGGATCCGCTTCTTTACCTTTTCCAGGCCGTAGCATCGGTTTCGGGCCTCATCGCTCGCGCGACATTCTGGTTGCTGATGGCGTTCGCCCTGCTCATCGCGGTCGATACCCTCGAGGTTCGGGCGCTCACCGCAACCATCGACCGATTCCTCGAGTACGTTCCTCAAATTTTCGGTGCCGCGATCTTGTTGCTGGTCGGAGTGGTCGCCGGTCGAAGACCGTCGAGTTCGATGAGCTGGTCGGCGTCATCGAGCGCGTTGGAGCCGTGGACACCTTGATAGAGCACGGTGAGCAGACGTCGAGCATTCCAAACGCGACCCTTCTCGAAAAGCCGATCGTTTTGGGATCGACCAAGCTCACGCGGAGCTGACGCACAAATGGCGGGAAGGGCAACCAAGCTCGCTTTGACCGGTCGACGGCCAATCAGGCTCCGCCGTCATCCGAATCGCGCTTCTGACACCGGTTGAGCGCATCCTGACAGGCCACGCGGTCATCAATACGGCGCCAGCAAGAATGAGATACAGCGAGGAGCGGGGACCCATCGAATCCGTCCTCATGAAACTCCCGAGTACTTGATCCTTTTAGCAGACACCGCGCACCGGAGGCCAAGAGCAACCACAGGCGCCACTGAATTCCCCATTTGCATTCACTTCGTGAGATGAGACACCCAGCATGGGAGTTCTTCGGCTTTAGATGAGCACCGACACCACAAATCACCTGATCATCGGCGGAACCGGCTTCGTCGGGCAGCAGCTCACTCAGCGACTACGCAGCCACAACGAGCGAGTCATCGCGACGAGTCGACGTGCCCAGTCGAGCAACGACGACGTGCAATGGCGGGTCTGCGACCTCACCCAACCGGACACCGTCGTCCGAGCGCTCAAAGACATCGATATCGTCTACTATCTGGCCCATAGCATGGGCGGCAAATACACCGACTATCGTGAACGCGAGCGCCGCTCGGCCAAGAACTTTGTGCGCGCGGCCGACGAGAGCCAGCTGCGTCGGGTGGTTTATCTCGGAGGACCTAAGCCTGATGGAGAGCCATCGGAGCACTTGCGCAGCCGGCTCGAGGTCGGTGAAATCTTGCGCTCGGGCTCGGTGCCAACCGTCGAGCTGCGCGCCTCAATGGTGATCGGGCGAGGGAGCGTCTCATGGCAAATCGTCCGCGACCTCTCGCTGCGCCTCCCCATGATGATTCTCCCGCGCTGGCTTCGCTCGCGGACTTACCCCGTCGCACTCGAGGACGTTCTGGTCGCGCTCGAAGGTGCGGCGAAGCTCGATGTGAGAGAAAGCACCGTGTTCGACATACCTGGCCCGGAGGAGCTCACCGGTCGTGAGATCCTCGAGCGTGTGGCAGCGTGTCGGCGTCGAAAAATCGCGGTGGTAGAAGTCCCGCTGCTCACTCCTCGGCTTTCCGCTCTGTGGCTGAGGCTCGTGACGAGCGCCGACTATTCAGTGGCCAAAGAGCTCGTTCAGGGGCTCGAGAATAATCTCATCCCCCAAGACGATCGGTTTTGGAATCTCATCGGACACGACGATCTACTCGGGTTCGACGAAGCCGTGCGCCGCGCGCTCGACAGCGAGCGAGGAGAGACAAACCGATGGGAGCGCTTCGTACAGCGATTGACTTCGAGATCACGCGCGCGCGCAGAGGACTAGGCGCGGCCGTGCGATCTTGCCCCTTCGCCCAGTTTTTCGATCGCCGCGCGCGCGCTTGCCCCGGCAGTGTTCACGAAATTTCCGGCCAATGAGCCCCAAAGCCCGGGGATAGCGTGATGAACGTCTGTCCGACGTCGAGCAGGGCCGTTCGGCAACTCACCGCGAAGAATCGCCGC
>CAYXVF010000196.1:0-5455 GCA_964468125.1 uncultured Bdellovibrionales bacterium
GCGACAAAACGCGGTTCGGTATCTACTCTCGGACGGCACCTTTCGTCTGATGCCTTGGCCTAGGCCTGTTGCGGCTGGATCGCGAGATGGGCGATCAAGCGGTCGACATTCGACTGCGGCGAGCCGGGACGGCGATCGCGATCCTCATCGGGCAGAAGGAGTATCCGACGCTGAGGATCGGGGATCGCCATCAGCTGCGCCACTTCCAAGCTGGCATTCTGGCGTGGCTTCGAGGGAGCGAGTCGAATCGAAGCGAGGGCGAGGAGCTCTGGAAAAACCTGGTCACGTTTGCGGAGCTCTTGGTGTTGATCAACCGGCGGGAAGAGCTGGTTCGGCACGACTCAGAGGTTCTTCAGCGGGCCTACCGCGGCCTGCGTGCGACAGACGCGGCGCCTGAGCGCGTGCCGGAGGCGCTGTTGCGTGACCTCCTGCAGCTCGAGGGTCTGGATGATCGCATCTTTGATCTGATCGAATCCGGGCGCGAAGTGGAGTCGGCCGCCTGGTTTCCGATCCTCGATGATTTGTACCCGCGTTATGTCGAACGCGCGGCGGAGTTGGGGGGAGCGGGGCCCGAGCGTTCGAATGAGCGCGGAGTGAGCTCGTGACTCTCGACACCGCGCGCGCCGCGGTACCGGACTGTTTGGCGGTCGGCGAGCTCGATAGCCATTTCTGAGCGTAGATCGAGCGACGGCTCTAGAACCAAAGCCCTCATCGCCAGCCGAGTATCTAGGCTCGACCGCGCCCGGGGACCCCGGTAGATTTCGTGCTGCGATGACCGGCGTTCCATGTGGTGGGGCGGCCGCGAGAGCGCGTACTCTGTTTCTTCGCGAAGCCGCGCAGGGAGTAACTCTTTGATGGGCGAACACACCCCGACGATTCTCGTGGTCGACGATGTCGAGACGAACATCGATGTCCTGGTCGAAACCCTGGGCGGCTACTTCGAGGTGGCGGTGGCTACCAACGGGGTCGAAGCACTCGAGGCGGTTACGGAGGTTGCGCCCGATGTGATCTTGCTCGACGTGATGATGCCGGAGATGGACGGATACGAGGCCTGCCGGCGCCTCAAGGCGAACCCGGACACTGCCGATATCCCCGTCCTCTTCTTGACCGCGCGGGATCAGGTTCGCGACGAGCTCCGGGGGCTGGAGCTCGGGGCATCGGATTACATCACCAAGCCCTTCAATCCTCCCGTCGTGCTCGCGCGCGTGCGCACACAACTCGCGCTCGTCGCTGCTCGCCGCAAGACCGAGGAGCTCCTGCTGAATATTCTCCCGAAGACGACGGTCTCGGAGCTCAAGGAGCACGGCGAAGCCAAACCGGTCGCCCATGAGTCGGCGACGATCCTCTTTCTTGATCTGGTCAACTTCACCGCGGCCGTGTCCAAGCTCGACCCACTCGCACTCATACGTGAACTCAACGACATCTACACCGTTTTCGACAATATCGTGGCAGAGCGGGGGTGCGAGCGGGTGAAGACCATCGGTGACTGCTACATGGCCGCGGGTGGCATTCCGGACCACGTCCCGGACCACGCCGTGCGCGTTGTCCTGGTCGCTCGAGACATGCGCGATTATCTCCTGGAACGCGCTCCTCATCCGGTTGTCGGTCAATGGTCCGCCCGGGTTGGGATTCACACCGGGCCGGTCGTCGCGGGCATTGTCGGGTTCAAACGTTTTGCGTTCGATGTCTTCGGCGACAGCGTGAACATCGCGTCTCGCATCGAACATGCCGCCGCGGCGGATGAGATCCTGGTCAGCCAGACCACCGCGAGACTCTTGCCGTCCTCGATTCCCATGGGCCCCCAACGCGTTTTCGTGGCGAAGGGTAAGGGCGAACTGCACGTTCGGCCGTGTTTTCCTCGCCAACAATGACGATGAAGAGATTCATTCCCACCCATTGGCGTTTATGGCTCGTGGTCGCTTTCCTCGCCGTGCCGGTTACGGTCCGCGCCGAGGACCGGACGCCCAAACGTTTGACCCTCGCCGGCATCGCGACCCCGGAGATGGACGCGAGCCTAGCGGTCCTCCGGGAAGCATATGCTGAGCTCGGGATCAGTGTCGCGGTTGAACGTCATCCGGGGGATATCGCACTCGAACGTTCGATCTCGGGCCAACTCGACGGCGAAGTGCATCGCATCGACGGCCCGAGTGAGCGTCATCCGGCTCTCGTCCAGGTCCCGATTCCGATCAACAAATTCCAGGTCGCGGTCTTCTCACTCGACCGGTTCTTCGTGCCCGACACGTGGCGCGACCTACGCGGACGCAAGGTCGGAATCGTACGCGGGATATTGGCTTCGGAGCAGGTGGTCCGGGAGCTCGATGTCGAACGGGTCGAGGACGACGACGCGCTCTTCCGCGCGCTCATGGAAGGGCGAGTCGACGTCGTGGTTGCGCCGGTGGTGGTCGCGCGGATTTGGGCACGTGAAAAACTTGGCTCTGAGGGCCTGGTGCTCAATCAGGTCTTCGATGCCTTTCTGCTCTATCACTACCTTCACAAACGACACGCAGAGCTGGTTCCGCGGCTCTCGCCGATTCTCAAGAAGATGCTCGTGGACGGACGGAGCTATGAGTTGCGCATGAAGGTCTACGGTGGCCCAGGCCGCATCCCGAGAGCGGTGGACCGAGATGACTGAGCGAGGCGACCGGAGGGCGATTCAGACGCGTTCGTTGTTGATCATGGTGGGTCTCGTGATCGCACTGACCACGGCCGCTTTTTGGTCGGTGTATCAGGTCGTGCTCGAGCAGGCGCGCATCCAGCTCGGTGAGCTCGCCCGCTCGCAGGCCCGTCTGATGGAGGCGGTAGCGAAGTACGATGCGATCTCTGCGGAACCCGGGACGAGTGGGCGGGCGGCGACCCTCTCGCAAATCCGGGAATCGCACTACCGCTACCGCGGCTTCGGAGAGACTGGAGAGATCGTGTTGGTCGAAGAACGAGAGGGCATGGTGCATTTTCTCCTGCCCGAGCCGAAGCTGGACTACCGCATCCCCGATCCAGTGCCGATGAATGGCCGCCTCGCGGAGCCGGCGATTCGGGCTTTGAGTGGCCAGTCCGGGGTCATTCGTGGGCTAGATTTTTCCGCTGACGAGGTGCTCGCGGCCTATGAGTATCTGCCGTTTCTCGAGGCCGGGTTGGTCGCGAAGATCAGCATCGACGAAATCCGCGCTCCCTTTCTGCGCTCGGCTGCCCTGACCGGGGTCATTGCGCTCCTCGCGCTCGTCATCGCCATGTTCTTGCATGCGCGAGTCGTCAATCCGATGATCCGACGGGTGTTTCGGTTGAACCGCGAGCTCGCGGAGGCTCGCTCCGCAGCCGATGCAGCGAATCAATCGAAGTCGGATTTCCTCGCGAACATGAGTCACGAGATCCGGACGCCGATGAATGCGATCATCGGCCTCACCCATCTCGCACTCGGAACCGAGCTCAGCGCGCAACAGCGAGACTACCTCAAGAAGGTGCACGGAGCGGCGCAGAGCCTGCTTGGTATCATCAATGACATTCTCGATTTCTCGAAGATCGAGGCGGGCAAACTCGATGTCGAGTCGGTGCCCTTCGACCTCGCCCAGGTCCTCGACGAGATCGCGGCCGTCGTTTCGGTGAAGGCGTTTGAAAAGGATCTGGATCTCTTGGCCGACCTCGACGACGACGTGCCGTTGGGGCTGGTCGGCGATCCGCTGAGGTTGAGGCAGATTCTCGTCAACCTGCTCAACAATGCGATCAAATTCACCGATCGGGGCGAAGTCCGATTGACGGTGACACGGGTGGGTAGCGACGACGACCGTGTGCGTTTGCGCTTCGACGTGCGGGACACTGGGATCGGGATGACCGAGGCGCAGCAAAGTCGGCTCTTTCAGGCCTTCTCTCAGGCCGATACGAGCACCACGCGAAGATTCGGCGGTACGGGCCTCGGGCTCACCATCTGCAAACGCCTGGTGGAGATGATGGGCGGCGAGATCGGTGTCGAGTCGGCCGCGGGCGAAGGCTCTACGTTTTGGTTTAGTGCGGTCTTCGGCGAATCGACCGATGCGATCACGCGGGAGCGCCGTGTCCTGCCGAACGAGTTGCGCGCCATGCGCGCGTTGGTGGTCGATGACAACCCGGCGGCACGGATCATCCTCTCGCGCTATCTCGAGGGACTCGGTTTCGAGGTGCGTGCGGTCGAGTCGGGCGAAGACGCGATTCGCGAATGGGTGGATGAGGGACGGACCTACGACCTGATGTTGATCGACTGGCGCATGCCCGGAATCGACGGCATCGAGACGGCTCGCCGAATCATGGCCGATTCATCGGAGAGCAATGCGCCTCGCATCGTCATGGTGAGCGCGCACGGACGTGAGGACGTGCTCGTTCGCTCACGCGACGCGGGCATCGAGGCCTTTCTGGTCAAACCGGTGACGCCGTCCACCTTGTTTGACACCGTGCTCGACGTGTTCGGCCATGCGGACTCCGAAGAGCTGCAGCAGCGGACTCTATCGGGCGCCGCGCGTTTCCCGGGGACGACGGTGCTCTTGGTTGAGGACAACGAAATCAATCAACAAGTGGCTCGGGAGTTGCTCACCGCGGCGGGGGCCGAGGTCGTGTTGGCCGCCAATGGCCGTGACGCCGTCGACCTGTTGCGGGCAAAACCGACCGCGTTCGATGTCGTCTTGATGGACATTCAGATGCCCGAGCTCGACGGTTACGAGGCGACTCGTCTGCTTCGTCGCGATCCGCAATTCTCGGAGCTGCCGATCATCGCGATGACCGCGAATGCGCTGCTGACGGATCGTGACCGCGCTCTCGAAGCGGGTATGAACGATCACATTCCCAAACCCATCGATGTGTCGCAGCTCTTCACAGTTCTGGCGCGCTGGGTTACCGCCGCCGAGGAGGCGGGGAGCGCAGCGATCGAAGAAGATCGCACCGACGCAGTTCCGGCGTTCCCTGTTCCGACACCACCTGGGCTCGATCTCGAATCCGCCCTCAGCCGGGTGGGTGGTAATGTCACTCTGCTGCAGGGCTTGTTGCACACGTTGCGGGAAGAAAACCTCGAGGTGGTGGCGCGTTTGCGCGCATTGGCCGTGGATCCCGACGCTCGCCGAAGAGCCGCGCACGCGCTCAAGGGGGCCGCTGCCAACCTCGGTGCAGTCGCGGTGAGTGATGCCGCGAAGCGGATCGAGCACGGCGCAGATGTAGATGCAGCGTTGACCGAGCTCGAAGACGCGCTTCGGTCGCTCCGCGCGTATTTGGAGCGCTGGCCGCGTGCATCCTCGACCGAGGATGGCGCTGCGCCGTCGCATACGGTGGATGTAGGGGCGTTGCTGCTGGAACTTCGCGATGCCATTCAGAGGCGCTCGGCTCGTCGCAGCAAGGAGATCGCCACGGAGCTCGAGCGCGCTGCGTGGCCGGGCGATCAATCTGAGCGTGCAGAGCACCTCGTGAGGCTCGTGCGTCGGTACAAGTACAAAGACGCGTTGCC
>CAYXVF010000197.1:0-5260 GCA_964468125.1 uncultured Bdellovibrionales bacterium
TCGACCACGGGCAGGGGGGCTGAGCTCCAAACCCGCGCTCAAACCGCGGAACTAGGGGGTGTCCCGGTATTCCGGACCGAGTATGGGATTTCCCTTTCGTCACGAGGGTTTCGCGCGCAGTTGGAGAGGCCGCAGTCGTATCCGTCGATACGGCGAGGACCTCGAGCACGAGCACGGAAGCCGCAGTAGAAAGGGGAGTCCCAGACGACGGGAGGGATACCGGGACACCCCCTCGTCAGAGGCAGCTCCCGACGGATCTTGAGCATGCGGTTTCGGCCCGCGGATATCAGACTGATCAACGTCGGCATAGCCTCGGGCGCGTTCCCTGTCATATCCGGACCAGCAAAGCAGCGACGGGGCCGCCGGCTCCGCCGACACAACGAGGTAGCTTGACAGGGTCGATTCGGTGCCGCCTCACGGCGCCACCGGCTCAGGCCGCGTCCTGAGCTTGACGAAGGGGCGAACGGTGTTGTCCGGATCGGTAATGCGATGCACCCTAGTCTTCTCGAAGAGACCTTTGCGCCGAACGAAGTCGTCTATGTAGTCGAGCACCTGTTTTTGGACCGAGTCTTCCGCCAGCGGGAAGTCGTGTTTGGCCTCGGGGATCCAGAACTCTTCGGCGCCGTTGGCTTTTGCCATGGCTGCGGTGGCGGGTGGTTTGTTGATTTTGTCTTCGCCGCCGATCACGAATCCCTGCGGTGGCTTGGGCATCGAGGCGTAGCGGTCGTCCATCGCCATGCGTCGCCCCTCGAAGAAGGCCCGCAGGGTGCCAAAGGTGGGCTCGTCGGTGGACACGAGGAAATTCGTGAGGAGGAAGTCCGCGTAGGCCTCGAACTTCTTGTGGTCGCGCGTTTGACTCGGAGCGCCTGCCTCCTGCTGGGCCTCGATCCCGAGGAGAGCGTCGCGCAGGGGGTTCGGCGCTCGGGCCTCGTCGCCTTTGCCCCTTAGACTCTGAATGGCGCCGGTCAACAGCTCGGCCATCGGATAGTTGAGCGGGATCTTCAACGGTCCCACGGGCAACGCCATGGTCGCCTCGGCGAGGCTTCCCAAGCCGACGTGCCCCGCCGCGTGAGGCTCAGGCAGCTCCGGCCGGCCCTGCATATAGAGCGCGCTGAAGAGGCCATAGAACGACTGCGAGATGATGAGCGGTTTTTCGTCGGGGAAGAGGTGGCGTGCCGCGGCGTCGAGCTGATGAACCTGGTCTTCCGGCGAGACGATGTGCTGCGGACGGGGCTCGAGGCGACTCGTTCTCGTGGGAGAGGAGCCTGCGTGCGTCGTGTTGGCGAAGGACTTCGGGTGGTAGCCGCGTTTGATGAGCGCGTCGGCGAAGAAGTTCCATGCCGCGTCGTGAATGTGTCCGCGACCATGGGCGAGGAGCACTGGCTTGCCGGTCCCGCCGGGGTTAAAATCCGCGGTTTCGATGGTGCGGCCGTCCGGGAGCTGAAAGCTCGAAAGCTCTGGCGTCACCGGCAGGCCATAGGCGCTGTAAGGCAGGGGTTTTCGTAGGGTCATTGAATTTCTCCAAGGCCTGTATCGGCGCGGCATCCAATCCCTTCCTGGCGGAAAAGCTGCTATTCGCGCACGCGGCGGCAGGGACGACGACCGGGACGACGACGGGGACAGCGACGGGTCGGGCATGATCCAGCTCAAAAAGCGGAAGAGGCGTCTAATGCTAGTCGCCGCCGCGGTCGTTCGCGAGCTCTAAGACCTCGCTCACGAGGCCCTCACTGCCCCGAGAGAAAGCGGCTGGTATCTGACGCTCGCTCGTTCACGTTGCTTCGCAGGATCTCTTTTCGGTGTGGCGGAATTCGCAGCCCGGCCGCTTTGATGAACGGCCGCACGAAGCGATGAGCCTCAAGGCGCTGCTGACGAACGCGCGGACTCTATGATCCGGAGGTGGTTCGACGCGGTTCCTGAAGCTGCTCTGTTCACGAGCGTGCTCGTGATTGCACGGATCGTCCCAGTCGACACACCCATAGCGCGGCGCTTTGGGGCTTTTGCAAAGGCTCGAACATACCCGGTCATCGGCGGGCTCTTGGCGGCCACGGCGCTCGAGCGAGATCTCGTTTTGGTCACGCGAAACACCGAAGATGATGCCGGCACTGCTGTACGTGTTCTCAATCCCTTCATTTCAAAACGCACCAAGCGCATGTAGCGCAACCGACGAGTTTCTTGACGTGATGCCGGGAACGCGTCCCGAGAGAGCACTGCTCGAGCGCAAGCGCGTGAAACGGCTCGGCCCGGAACCGCTCATCCTGTCAGAACGGCATTGACGTCACCGTGGACGCTCGATAGCCCCGCACGTATGAACATCGCTGAGCTTCGCAAACGCCTCGCGCGGAACAAACATCGCATGGAGATGGAGGAGGCGCGCGTAGCGGTTCGGGCGGCGCGTGCCAAAGAGCACGACTCCGAGCTTCACCCGGAGATGGCCGAAATCATCAACGTCATCGGGATCGCGTTCGCCGTTGCCGACGCGCTGCAGCAGATCAAGCCATTTACGCGATTCTGGAGCATCTCGGAAGAGGCGGGGGATCGGCACATGCCATCGTATCCGCCGATGAGTCCTGTCACCGATTCACTGCATGCCACGTGGTCGTGTTATGACGTGAAACTCGGCGGCTTCGGGTCGTTGGCGGACATTCTCTGGTCGCTTTCGGGTCTGCTCCGGCTGACGGATGCCGAGCGCGATGCTATCGACCGCGCGCGCCAATCTCATCTGGCCTGGTACGAAATCGTGAGCGTCGAGCGGAAACAACACATCGTTCGATTGCGTGACCTCATCACCGAGACGGAAATCGCCGTCTACGACCGCCCGCGCATTACGGCGGCCACTCCAGGCACCCTTTGGCTCGCCCGCTGTGTTCGGGGGCCGGGTGAGCTTTGGCATTGCGTCACTACGCCGTACGTTGCATCGCCCGGCTCCAAAGCCGCGTGGCTCGCCTACTTTGCCCGGCAAGGGGTCAAGGATGCGAACAGCTACGAACGCCACATGCGCTTCGGCAACAAGCCGGACTACTGGCTCGAGTACGCCATGGACGCCTATGTCGGGCACAACGACCTTCACATTTTCGTTCGCGGCGTCCCAGACCGTCCTCGGACGCTGCCACACTCGTTAGAAAACGACGGCCTGCCTCTAGAGAGCATGGAAGAGGTACTACCGCCGCAGGATGCGCGGACCCGTATTCTTCAGCGGCTTTTGCGGACCGACGCGTTTGCGAGAGCCCTCGAAGAAGCTCAAAGGCTCGTTCGCCAGCATCTCGCAGACGCCCTTCGCGAGCCCGATTTCGATCTCGAGCAGGTACTCGGCGATGACACCTTGCCCCGCCTTCTGGGTCCAGCCGCGCTGCATGCGCCGTTGCTCGCCGGTTACTCGGTGGCTGAACGTGGATTCGAGGAGCGTGACGCCGCGAGCCTGACAGCCGAAGACGAAGCGGGTTGGCGCGAGCTGTTGAGCACGCGGTATGTGATCGCCGAGGTGTTGGACACCGAGCCCGGTGTGCGGCTTCGCGTGAAAGACCTGATCCGCAACCGCACGTTTTGGATCTACGACACGCGGGTGAGTCGCTCGATGCAGCGCTTCTCGTACCTCTCGGCCTGGATCTTCAAGCGAGGCCGTTCTTTCGAGCTCGAGTCCGATGCCTATGAGCTGAGCGCGTCGAGGGCCACGGAGATGGCCCGGCACGTGCGCGAGCTCGTCCGCACGCAAAGCACTTCACGCGAGCACGACGAGGCGCACATCAAGACGTTGTCGCTCGCTGTGACAGCGATGGTCGCGATACAACAGCTCGTTCAGTCTGCCCCCGTCATGCAAACGACCACCGGTGAAGCGCTTCAGCCTTGCGTCGGTCACTTCACGGTCCACGATCGAGACGTCGTGATCAGGGCGATCGACGAGTTAGCCGACTGGCACCGCTCCGAGGACGACGGTGAGCCTCCGGAGTGGACTTGGGTGCTCGAGCGAGAGCCTAGCGCACCAATGAGGACGACGTCCCTCGCGAGCGCGGTCTTGGAGGGCAAGGCCCTGAGAGTGCAGTGCCTCGCACGAGAGCGGCTCGAGCGAGCGAAGGAGATCTTGCGTAGAGCGTGTGGCCCGGCGCTCACGCATCGCGCCGACGCGCTCGAAGCCCTGCCTGACTGGGGCCCGGGCTCAAAACCGGATGCCGCTCCCGTCGAGCCGCCGCCCGAAGCGCAGGAGCTCATCGCGCAGCACTACCGCGAACACCTGAAGCGCTGGCCGGACGAGCCCGTCCCCGCCCTCTCGAACCTCTCGCCTCGCCTCGCCGTCGAGCTCGGAATGAAAAAGCAAGTAATCGACCTGTTGAAGGGACAAGAAGCTATCATCTTGCGACAGCTCGGCCCCGGCAGGGTTGACTTCGGCTGGCTGTACGCCGAGCTGAATCTGAAGGAGCCGGTGTATCGGTGAGGTCTTCCGGGTGGAGCTCGCACCACCACGCACGGCACGGGAGCTCGTTGCCCGCCTGGACCAAGCGTTCCACGAGACTCGCGAGAAGGTCTAAAGTGCCTGCGCAAGCCGAGATTCGAGTGCCCCTTTGAACCCCCGCCCCTTGCCGTCGTCTTGAGTCTCCTGGCGAGCTCGTACTGAGATAGCGGTCCCGAGCGACGGGTGCACGCCGCCGGGTCGATCCTCATCCGTTGTTTTCGTTTGGGGCTTTCAACCTCGAGTGGATTCGAGAAAGTCTCCCCATTGTGAGTGAGCGAGTCGTAAGTCTCCAGGACGTGGTGCGAAAAACCATCGCCCTAGAGTCCCCTTGTGAGGTTGGTCTCGAAAGCGGACAGCGCGGAGCTCTCACCTGAAGCCGCTTGACCTCGTTTCTACGGCCCGGCGCCTCGCTAGCGCTGGCGGCTCACGCCGACCTCGACAAGCCGACCTGCGACGAGCAGTCTCAACTACTTACTATGCGCTGGTCATGCCATGTGCAGGAATGCCGCGGATACCCTGATTGGGGCGACGTGCACTGGATCACGGCTACGCGAAGAAGAAATGCAACCAGCTCGTCGGCAAAGGCTTTCCGCTCGCCGTCGAGGATTTTGGGAATCAGTTCTACCAAATGCAGTCGAATCGGCACGCGGCCGACTATGACCCTCAACGCACACTGACACGCTCTGAGGTCCTGACTCAAGTCGAGGCTGCGGAGGCCGCGATCAAGCCGTTCGCGAAGGTCCCCGTGAAGGACCGTCGGGCGTTCGCGGCGTGGGTACTGATGAAGCAACGCGAGTGACTTCGCGCAACTCGGGC
>CAYXVF010000198.1:0-5169 GCA_964468125.1 uncultured Bdellovibrionales bacterium
ACACTCGATCACCACCAGGGAGGCATCGCCGCTCTCGAGGGTGTTACCGGCCAGCGACGCCAGCAGCGCCGCAGAATACGCCTGCGCCACGTGCCAACGCAGATCCACGGATACCCGCACGGACCGGTCGCGACGCCACGACCGGTCGATTGCCGAACACCGGCACCCGCACGCCCACGCCGCAGGCGCGCACCGCACGGGGCACTCCCGGCGTCGCCCCAGGCACTCCGGGCGGTCCCTTGGCCGGTGGACGCCCCACCGGTCCCACCTTTCGCATGGGGCAGGCCGTGCCGGTGTCGGCGCAGGGCACCGGCGGTCTCGAGCTTCCGATGGATCTCACCTGCGCGGGGCTCGGCGATTTCTACGACACCTGGACCGACGGCATGCTCCAGCTCTGGATCATGCGTTACCTCTGCGAGGAGCAAAAAGCGCGCGGTCAGCGCAAGGAGCTGCGCTGCGAGGTCGACGAGCTCCAGCTCCTCAACGCTGAAGCCAACATCGCCCGGGCCGAGCGCGTTGCTGCGCGGGGCTGTCGACAGGCGCTCGCCAATCTCGTGCGCGGCGCCATGAAGCTGCGCGACGCGTATTACACCGGCGAGGTGCGCAAGCTGATCGAGAGCAATCCCGCTCGAGCGCGTCAGTCGATGCAGCGGCTGCAAGAGAACAACCACAGCGCCATGGGCATTCTCGGCGAAGGCCCCGGGGCGGAGATCCTCAACGAGCTCGGCGGTCGGGAGAACCTCCCGGCGCCGCGCATCCTGACCACTCGGCAGCTCGCAGAGCTCTCGGCGAACGATGGACAGGCGCACGTGAACGCCTACCGCGAGCATTTCGGCGATTGGCAGCGGCACAGCGGTGTCGCCGGTAGGGTGGCGCTCTACGAAGGCGAGATGACGGGGCGACTGCTCGCTGCGCATTATGCGACCTTGCCCGATGACGTCCGCTTGCGTTTGCGCGGCGGACAAGACCAAACGCAAAACGCGATGGATACGTTGCTCGGTTCGGCGAACGAGATCGATCCCGACAATCCCGGCACATTCGGGGCGGCGCTAGGAAAGCTGCGTCATGGGTTGCCGCTGGATGGGACAGACTTCGCTGCCATCAACGACGTCGACCCCGACCTCGCCGCGGACCTGCGCGAGCTCGAAGCAGGCCGCCAAGAGGCGCGCAACGAATTCAACCGAAGCATGCGCCAGCTCGGCAACAGCCCCTTCGCCCGGGCGGCGCTGAACGACCTTCGCGGCGAGCTCAACCAGGCGACGATGAACGCCTATAGCCGGGTGGAAGGGGAGCGCTCGCCGCGGGAGACCCTCGAGCACCTGCAATACGTCAGTTTGCTCGCGCAGCAGGTGGAGCTCTTTGACCAGGGCATGATGACCTACGGGCCTCGCGAGCTCGAAGACGGCGAACCGGTGGAAGCGGACGCGCTGCGAAGTCTCGCCGTCAACACGATCGCCACCGCTCGAGCGCTCGAGGGACAGAACGCGGCGAACCCGGCTAGCCTCATGGGCAGAATCATCGCGGCGTCGCGCGATCCGTCCAGTGGCTTCGACCAGCTCCGGGAGGCGCACCATCGCGCCATCGCCGAAGCGGTCTACACCATCAATTCGGGCGATCCGACGATCCGCGAGCAGATCGGCCAGGCCATCGGCGTCCCCCCCGGGGACAACCCGGCGGAAAACCCGGACTGGAACCAAGCGCTCGTCCGACACGTCGCCGCTGCTCAGGCGCGACAGACCGGCGAGAACGTTGCCCTCGGGACGCGCTCTTCGGCACAACCCTACCAGCACGACGCGGGCGCACTCTCCGATCTGCTCCCGCGGGACGGTCCCTACTCGCGGGACGGTCGCTACTCGAACGCCGCGGCCAACGCGATCTTTGAAGGCATCGGTGCCCAAACCGCTGGCACCGCCATTCAGGAGACGCGCCGCCACCACCTCCAGGACCTCGAAGGTGAGGCCCGGCGAGAGCAATTCCTGGACATGTACGAGAGCTTTCACGCTCGGGCGATGGCGAAGATCGACGAGGCCCACAACCGGATCGCCGGCAGCCTGCAGCGCGGGACGCGCATGGACCAGATGGAGGCTGCCAACAAGATCGCCTCGCTCACCCAGGCGATGGGGCCGGCGCTCGCTCAAATGATGATGTACCAGCAGCGGGCGCGCATGGTGCAGACCGTATGAGCCTCGCCCGCTTCGAGAACGCGACCGGCGTTTCTCGCAGCAACCTCGAAACCTACACCGACCGGCTTTACAACGCTCTGCGTTCGCTCGCGCCAATGGTCGGCCGCGACCACTCAGAGGTATTCTCCCATTGGTACGACCATTGGAGCGAGCTCGTGGAGCTCGAGGGCGAGGTCGCGCCGATGGAGCGCACCCACCGGGAAGTGGCGCGGGCACTGCCCTGTTTCGCCGAGCTCGTCCTCACCCTGCGTGACGGGGCGCAGTCCGTCGGCTGGATGAGCTGCGGGCGGAGTGGGGCGCACCTAGCCGAGACCGTCTCGAGTCTATTGCACGGGACGCTCTCGGCTCACCTTCGAATCGGCGGCGATCGGGCGCGGGCGGAGATCCTGGCGCAGCTCTTCGCCGCGGCGTTCCCGGATCTGAACCGGCTCCGGGACATGTCCGCCACCGCCCAAGCCTTTCTCATGGGCGTCGCGCCGCGGGCTGAGGGCTATGCGCTCAAGACCTATTTGAATCCGCGGCTCTCGAGTGCCGAACCCCACACGCATCTGCGGGCGATGGCCAGCGCAGTCGGTGCGGACCTCGATGCCTTCGACCAGCTGCTCGCATCGGCCTACCCGGACCGGGGCAAGACGAGCCATCTCTATGGTCTCGGGGTGGACCTCGTCGCTGAGGAGCCTGCCCGGCTGAAGCTCTACGTTCGGATCGACCGCCCCCGCGCCGCGGCGTTTCTCACGACGCTCACCGGCGGCGCCCATGCGCTCTTGGCGGAGCTGCTCGAGCGCTTCGAGCACCCTGCGTTGTCTGATTCGGTGGAGCTGGCCCTCGCCTGGGTGGAGGGTGCGCAGTCGATCAAGCTCACGCGCTTTTGGGCGGGCAAGCAGATGACCCTCCAGCAGGAGCGCGAGGTCCTCGACTGGATCGAGCCGAGCGGTTTTCCTCGCCACGGCGTCGACCGGGCCCTCGCCTCCCTGCGCGCGCCCGCGAAGAGCGAGCTCCAGCGATCGCCGCTTCACGCCATCGGCCTCGAGATCGGGCGGGATGGGGCTGCCAAGCTCAACGCCTATCTCCAGCCGGAGCTGTAGCGACCCTCACGGGCGGGGAGCTCGGCCACCTCACACAGCGATGATGGCGCGGTGGAGGGAGGGGAGCGCCGCTAGAATCGACGCGATGTCGGTATCGAAGGGGCGGTCCGTCCTCGCGAACTCGACGCTTCGGCGGACGGCGGTTCTCAGTCGTTGTGAGACCAGAGCCCTGCCCTCCTCGCCTCGGAGCTCCGCAGCTTGAGTCAGGGCGATGATGTGAATCGCGGCGACGGTTTCCGCGAGCTCGAGGATCCGCAGGCAGTCGCGCGCGGCGATTGTGCCCATGCTCACCTTGTCCTGATTGTTGTTTTCCGTGCTCCGACTGAAGCTGCTCGCCGGCATGGTGAGCTTGAGCGCTTCGGCCACCAGCGCCGATGCGCTGATCTGCATCGCTTTGAAGCCGTGATGGATCGGGCTATCGCCGGGCATCAGACTCGCCGGTAGACCGTCGTTGACCTCCCCATCACAGAGCCCAAGCAGCTGTCGCTCCATGAGCTCGGCGACACTCGCAACGGCTGTCTTCAGGCCATCCGCGATGAAACAAAGGTGACCGCCATAGAAGTTGCCTCCGTGGAGCACGTCGTCGTTTTCCGGGTCGACGATCGGATTGTCATTGACGCTGTTGAGCTCGACGTCGAGCCAGGGCCGAAAGCTCTCGAGGGCGTCGAGCAAGACGCCAATGACATGGGGCGCACATCGTATGGAGTAGCGGCTTTGCAGGTGCACCGGGCGCGCGAGCACGCCGGCGAGATCCGATCGAATCCATTCGGCGGCGCGCGTAGTACCGCGGTGCGCTTTGAGCTCGAAGATCCGGGCGTCGAAGTGCTTCGGCTCTCCGTGCATCACGTCACAGGCGACCGCGGTCGCCGCGGCGCTGAGTCGGGCGAGACGCTCCGCACGCCCGACCACCAGAACGAGCAAACCCACCATGACACTCGTTCCATTCATCAGGGCGAGCGATTCTTTTGGCTCGAGAGTGAGTGGCTGGAGACCCACCTGTGCGAGAGCGTGCTCCGCGGTCACGCGTTCACCGTCGAGGGTGGCTTCGCGCTCGCCTACGAGAAGCGCGGCGACATAGGAGAGGGGAGTCAGGTCACCGGATGCACCTACCGAGCCTTCAGATGGGATCAGCGGTAGAACACGTCGGTTGAGAAGCTCGCACATGCGCTCCAAGACCACGAACCGAATGCCAGAGTACCCGCGGGCGAGCGAAGCCAAACGCGACGCGACGATTGCCGCAGTCTCCTCCTCTGTGAACATCGGCCCGGTGCCACAGCCGTGATAGCGCACGAGATTGCGGGCGAGCACTCGCGCCTCTTCCACGGAGATCGATCGCCCAACGGCATGCCCGAATCCCGTGTTGACGCCGTAGGTGGGAAGACCCTGGCTCAAGCGAGAGCCGATGAGTGCCACACTCGCATCGATTCGTTCACGCACGACCTCTGCTTCACTGATCGCCGCTCGGGCCTCACCCGAGGCAATGCGATGGAGCGCTTCGACCGAAACAGGCCTCTCACCAAAGCTCACGACTTCGTCTTCATTCATCAGACGAAGTGTAATGCGATGGCGGGCCACCACAATGGCGCCGCAGCGAAACGGGAGTCAGGCGCTGCCGAGTTGCGCGGGTTCCGTGGCCGGTGGCACGACGCGGCGTCCCTCGGCGAGCATGTCCATGAGCCGAGTGCTTCGGCCTCCTCGATGACCTTCGGGTCGATGTCGAGAATGATGAAGGGCTGCCGTCGCGCAGTGAGCACGCTCGCGACTTCCCGGCCGACCTTGCCAAAACCGCAGACCACGAAGTGATTCTCGAGCGCTTCAATCTTGCGCATCATCAGTCTCCGCCCAAAGTTGCGGCGCGCCTCGCCTTCGACCACGGTCGCCGCCAATAAGGTGACTAAATA
>CAYXVF010000199.1:0-4842 GCA_964468125.1 uncultured Bdellovibrionales bacterium
CCTTAGGCCCAAGGCCTCCGACTTACAGGTTTTGTTCCACGCAGTTGAGCGCTAGCCTTTAGAATCCTCTTTTGGATTGGTTGGGTGGTGTGTGGAGCGAAAGGGAAATCGGGATGAAGAAGCATCTAGCGCTCATGTGCTTAGTGTTCGCCTTCGGGTGCGATACCGAGCTGACGGTTGCCGACGGAATCAGCCTGAGCTGCGAAGACGACTCCGATTGCATCGATGACTTCGAGTGCCTCACGAGCATCAATCGCTGCGTACGACAGGGAGGCAGCGCGGACGTTCCGACCCTTGATGCGGCAAGCCTGGTCGTCGCTCCCAGCGTCGTGTCGCGTGGCGGCACGGTCACGGTCTCTTTTTCGGTGTCTACGGCGCTCGCTCGCGCTCCCGACCTGGCCTTCATCGACTCCGTCGGCGGCGTATTCCCGCTGCAGTTGGTGACCCAAGACGCGGGCGCGTACTCGTACACGTATAACGTCGGGGATTTGGAGAGGGAGGGCTCGGCCGGGCTCCGGATCGAGTTGCTGAGCTCAGCCAACGTTCCCGCGTCGACCGAGCAGCCGCGGGCCATCGAATACGACTTCACCCCACCGCAGCTCGTGGATGATACGAACCGAATGGAGATCATACCGCCGGCCGGGACGCTACGGGATGATGTCTCCCACGCTACCGTGGGGGGGCGGGTCGACGCTTTCTTCGCGATGAACGAGCCGTTGCGGTCGGAGATCACGGTCGCCACCAACGATGAGCCTCCCCTCGAGTTCACCTGCGATTCGCCGCTTGGGACATTCTATGGCTGTGAGCTCGACCTCTCGGAGGCTATCCGGGACGGCACCCGCAACGTCACCGCCGCCGTCACCGATATCGCGGGCAACCCAGCCCTCGTCGCAATCGGCGCATTTCAGTTTGATGCGACGCCAATGCCAGCCCCGGATCTCTCAACTCGAGGCCAGATCACCTACGTTCGTGTTCCTCATGGCAGCAGTGATCGGCCCGTTCCTTACAACGAGCTCGAGGTGCGAAATGGCGTGGTGGTCGAAGGCGCCGAAATCGTAGTCTGGGATCGACGAGACATCGAGAACGCGGTCGAGCTCGGGCGCGGGCCGGTCGGCCCCGGCAACGCGGTGGCTCCGATCGCGATCAATGGAATCTCCCGACCCGAGGTCTTCGTCAGCGTGCTCGACGAAGCAGGCAACGTGTCCGATGACGATGAAGCCGAGCCCGGCTTCCAGGGGACAAAGGTCCGAGACGTGCGTTGGATCGCCACGCTCAACGGAAAGGTCGCACTGGACTCCCTGTCCAATCCCCATGAACTCGAGGAGCGCGGCTGGTTTGGCGATTCGCTGCAACAGCGCGACGGGCGCGAATTGTCCGATGGCGGCAACCTGAGCGAGGACGACGGTCGGTTGGTGCGTACCCGCGGCGCCGGGCGGTGGGAGCTCATTCAGCAGCTGAGCCGCCCCTTCCGCGACACGAGCACCAGCACGGTCTACGACAGCTGGCGAGGGGCCACCCTCGCGCTCTCCCAAGGCTCGAGCCTAAGCCTCAATGCCTGGACCGGTGAAATCTGGCGACCGATCGTAGTCACCGATCCGGAAGCGGACGGGAATCCGGTCCCGCGGAGCGACGCCGGCTTCGCTTTTGACGCACAAAGCGGGGTCGCGTTACTCTTTGGCGGGCGTTCGGGCTCGAGCGTTCGCAACGATCTGTGGAGCTTCGACTCGGTGGGTTGGCGTCGCCTCGGTCTCAGCCAGGAGGTGCCACCGGCCCGGTTTGGCGCTGTGTTTATCTACGATCCGGCGCGGCGCGTGACGCTCCTCTTTGGCGGCCAGAATGGAAATGGCAACGCTTTGGCGGACACCTGGATCTGGGATGGGCGAGCCTGGAACCAGATCGCCGGTGGGCCGCCGGCTCGCGTCGGTGCCATGGCCATCTACGACCCGGTTCGACGGGAAGTCGTGATGTACGGCGGCTCCGGCGAGGCGGAGCCCGGAGCGGATTGCGGCAGCAACTCAGTGGCTACCGGAAGTGGGGAATGCCGGTTTCGCGACACATGGATCTGGGACGGCGAGTGGCAGCTGCGCTGCGACAGCAACGAAGCCACCCCGGATTGCTCGGTGACCCCCGGTCAGGTTCGCAACGCGGCTTTCCGGTTCGACCCGGCGACGGAGAGCGCGGTGCTCTTCGGCGGGACCGGAGACGGCGCTGCCTGTGGATTCGAGCAGCTCTGTGTCAACACCTGGGACTGGGACGGGACGAACTGGCGACAGGTGGCGCTCACAGACCCGGAAGGCGATGGGTCTCCGGTTCGGCGGGTAAGCCCGTTTCTGATGTTCGATCCCCCGACCAACTCGCTCCTGCTTGCCGGTGGAGAAAACGAATTCGAGGCCTGCGATGGCGCCTCAACATGCAACGTGCTTTGGCGCTGGACCGGTCAGTCGTGGGTCCGGTTTTTGGATAACGACTCCTCCGTCCCATTCAACGGCAAGCGTACGGACGCTGGCCTGGTTTATGACGCGGCCCGGGAGGAGATCGTTCTCTTCGGCGGTCGCATCAACGGGGTATTCCCGTTGCATGAGTCCATCACCTGGACGCTGAAAAATCGCGAGTGGACTTCCTTTCCCTTCGCTGAGCCCAACGGACGGAGCGCGCCGGTTCTGGTATACCGGCATCCAGCCTCGGATGTCGTGCTGTTTGGGGGCGCCGATCTTGGGGCACCGGGGTTCAGCGACGACCAGAGCGACACCTGGATCTGGAACGGTTCGACTTGGACGGAACAGTTCTCACCGGTGTCCCCGCCGCGGCGCCGCAACGCCGCGTTTGCATACGACACCCAACGCGATGTGGTCCTGCTCTTTGGTGGCACCGTTTCGGTCGGAATCGGCGGTGATTGCGGCGACGGCTCGGCCCCCACGCTGGGACCTCTGTGCTATCTCGAAGACACCTGGGGGTACAGCCAGTGGGGCAGCATAGTCTGCGGCAATGGCGACGACTACTGTTGGCGAGAGTTCCTGGTCGACGGTCCCGGACGAGGGGTTGGCATCGCGAGTGCCTTCGATGAGTCGCGTGGCCGCTGGGTGCTTCATGGCGGCGATTCCTTGCAGCCGGATGGTACGCTTCTATCGAATGATGACACCTGGGAGTGGGACGGAGCGCGCTGGAATCTCGTCTCTCAGTCCGGCCCCGGCGCCCGCACCCGACACGTGATGGTATACGACCCGGATCGCAGAAAAACAGTGCTGCTCGCGGGCGCCCTAGAAAACGAACCCTGTCCCGCCAATGGCACAAGTGTCTGCAACGATGTTTGGGAGTGGGATGGAGTGCAGTGGGGAAAGCGACTCGTATCCGACCCCAGCGCCGATGGCGACATGCCTGGGCGAACCAGCATCGCCGCCGCATACCACTGGCTCGACCAGAGCGTTTGGGTCCTCGATGGCGAGCAGTCGCGGGACGAAACGTATTTCTGGCGCTGGGACGGTGGCGGCGGCGCGACGGCGGCGCACGTCGCATCGTTCTTCCTCGCCGAGACGGGCTCAGTCAGCACCTTGGAGCTTGAAGCGCTGGAGATGACGTGGAGCGGAGACGGAGTTGGCTTTCCTGGTGGCACGGTAGAGCGTGGGATTCGGCTCCTGGTGTGGGATAAATCGAGCTGGCGTGAGATCGACTCCAGCGCCGCATCCGCTTCCGCAGGCCAGTCCGTCACGTGGTGTGCGGCGAGCTCAGTGCAAAGTGCGCCGTCCGCGGACTGCTTCGTGGAGTCGGATCTCCGTTCCTTCGCGGTCGGTGGGCGCAGCGCGGTCGTCTTCGCACTCGCCCCGCGTGCGCCGAACGGCGAAGGAGAGGGTGAGATCGCGTCGGACTACCTCCAGCTCACGGTGACCTATCGTCTGCCTTAATGCACCTCTGATCCAGGGTTCGGGGAAGTGACCATGGTTTGTGAAAGCGGTCCCCGAGGCCGTGCTGACGTCGCCGCCCGGATCTCGCTCGCGCCGACCAGGCGAATGACGGAGTCGCGGTCGATACTGCGATCGAACTTCATCGGCATTGGGCTGTGCAAAGATGGAACGCACGAGCGTCGCGAACCCAAAATCTCGTGGTAACGATCAACGTTGACGCTCGTGGCGATGACCATTGCGACGTTGACCGTCCGCCCACCTTCTCGGCACTTCACGAACAGCGCATCGAGCCAGAGGGACGTATACGGGCCCTGATCCAACGGCCGGCTCCGGAAGCTCTCGACCATGTCATCGAGCTCAGCAGCGAGCTCGGAGACTCGCGACTTGGACATGCGCTCGAGGCCGAGCGTTTGCACCAGGCCTTCAACGCGGCGTGTGGAGACGCCGCGCACATGAGCTTCGGCGACAACCTGCGCGAGGGCCTTCTCGGCGCGACGTCTCGGTTCGAGCAGCCACTCCGGGAAATAGCTACCTTGGCGTAACTTCGGTATCGCGAGGTTGATCGAGCCAACACGCGTGTTCCAGTCGCGCATACGGTAGCCGTTTCGCCGGTTCTCGCGACTCTCGGAGCGCTCGCCGTAGCTCCGCACACAGCATCCGCCTCGGCGCTCATCAGAGCCTCAGCAATCGCTTTTAAGAGCTCCCGGGGTAAATCAATCTCGGAGCTTTCGAGCTTGTTGCGCAAAAAGGAGATCGCCTGCAGTTTGGGGTCGGCCATCGTTCTCTTCCTCTCGGTGAATAGTTCCTCAAAACCATTCTTCTTGAGGGATGGGCGGTGGTCACCTTCTCAACAATCTGCAGACCGGCGCGGTGACGTTCATCCAACGGGCAGATTCTGCGCTGCGACTGAATGTCCACTTTCACAGCCTCTTTGTCGATGGGG
>CAYXVF010000200.1:0-4842 GCA_964468125.1 uncultured Bdellovibrionales bacterium
GCAGTACTTGATCGGTTCGGGCGCGTAGGCGTAGAAATGGCCGAAGCCGCCGCCGAGGTAGGGCGCCGCGCCCATCTGCCAGAAGAGCCAGCTGAGCGCCTCGGTCCTCGCCAGCCCGCTCGTCGGCAGGAACGCGCCGAACTTGTCGGCGAGGTGCAGCAGGATCGACCCGGACTCGAAGACGCGAACCGACGTCTCGCCGCTGCGGTCGAGCAGCGCCGGGATCTTCGAGTTGGGGTTGATGTCCACGAAGCCGCTCCCGAACTGCTCCCCCTCGTTGATCTGGATGGGCCACGCGTCGTACTCGGCGCCAGCGTGCCCGGCCTCGAGCAGCTCCTCGAACATCACGGTGACCTTCACTCCGTTCGGCGTCGCCAGCGAATAGAGCTGGAAGGCATGCTCGCCGACCGGCAGCTCCTTTTCGTGCGTCGCCCCCGCGATGGGCCGATTGATCTTGGCAAATCGCCCGCCGGCTTCTTGGTCCCAGGTCCAAACCTTCGGCGGCATGTACTCGTTCGAGTCGCTCATGCCCGCCTTCATGGAGCAGGGCGCGCGCGAAGCCAAGCTCCCAAGGCCGACTCGCTTTACGAGCGCATCGCCCGCCCGTAATGAAAGTGCATGGCAGTATCAAAGCCATGCTAATCGCGCAGGGCGTGCTCCAACGTGAGCTCGCCCGGCGTCTCGAACAGCGATGCGCGGAACGTTGAACTCGAAAACTTGGGTAAATGGATGAAGACGGCGAATATTAGAACAACGTTCCTGAGCCTGCTCACGGTCGTCGCAGCGCTCTTGCTGACCGCCGGATGCGGGGACAGGATGACTCGATGGCTGACGGCGCCGTGAACACGGATGGTGAAACAGTCGGCGACGGCGGCGCGAGCGTCGCCGACGGAGGCGCCATCGAAGCCGATGGAGGGCCTGAGGAGGATGGCGTGATCGCCATCTTCACACGCGTCAGTAACCCCGATGGACGAAGCTTTTATCTTCACCTGATGCGGGAGCTACCCGCCTCTCGCAGGCTGGACAACAGCCTGGCGGTGGAGTTCGGCAATAGCTTTTCCACCGTCGGTAGCGGCGCGGTGTACGTCTCCGACCGCGACGCCAGCACGGTGCCCCGCTGGGACGTTGGACCCGATCTCGAGCCGCTGCGCGGCGAGACCGTCTCTCTGCAGGCGCTCGGGGTCGGCTACGTGAACCCGGTCTCCTTGTCGAACGGGCAGCCCTACAACGTCGATCCGACGAGCGGGCTCGCTCGCTTCGACCCGGACGCGATGGTGATCGCAGATGAGACGCCGATACCAGAGTCCGTGCTCACACGGAGCGGTATCGAGGGCTTTCCCTGGATTCTCGACGTCGCCGAAAGCAACGATCCGGCGGTGGCGTTTGGGGCGAGGACCCTTGAATACCGGAGGAGATGAAACCTCGACGGGGGGCACCATGGCGGCGAGCCTGGCGATGAGGTCGACCCCGTTGCGGACGAGGCCATCCGAGAGGCGCTCGAGCCGCTCTTGCTTGAGGGGCGGACGGGTGAGCTGGCCGACTCATCCTACCTTCAACAATCACTCCGAGTCCTGAAAACGTTGAAACGCGACTCCTGCTCGGCTATTAGCAACGGCGTCTGCGCTGGGCGTGCAATGCTGCGGCTTCCGCGCTTTAAGACGAGACGGCCGATCGCGGCGCCTCGGGTCGGCACCGCCGACGGTGTCACGAGGCTATCGACGTTGGCTTGCCCGCAAATTCTGCACAGGAGCTCCATGAACAAGATTTCGATCGTTGGAATTGTTGTGCTGCTACTTGCCGGTTGTGGCGGCGGCACGCGGCAGGCTCCGGTGGACGGACCGGTTGATGTACCGGCCGCTGAAGCGGCCCTTCCGGATATCGCATCGGCCGCGCCGGACCACGTGTCGATCGTGTTCGAGAACGAGTGGACGCGTGCGCTGCTGGTCACGCTCGAGCCGGGCGACGAATTGCCGGTCCACCATGGTGAGATGCGCATCATCTACTCCCTTTCAGACTATACGCTTGGGTGGACGGAAGGGGATTCGTCAACGACTGAGGTTTCGTGGACCCGCGGCCAGACTCACTGGCATGCCGCCGGGCCGCACTCGGTGCGAAACAACGTGGGTTCGACGACTGCAGAGTTCCTCGTTGTCGAGCGGCGCGGGGCGGAGCTGACCCTCGAGACCTCGGAGTCGCATGATTCGGAGACCGAACACGTCGAGCCCGCGCACGTCGACGTGCTGCTGGAAGAGGGTGCATTTCGCGTCGCGGAGGTAGCTCTGGCGCCGGGTGATGCGACAGGGCTACACGAGGGCGGCTATCGACTGATTTTTTCCCTCTCGGACTATGCGATCGGCTGGACCGAGCGCGGCGTCGCGCACGGGGACATGAACTGGTCCGAAGGAGACGCGCACTGGCACGAGCCGGGTTTGCACGAGGCAGAAAACACAGGCGAGGACGTCGCGCGGTATCTGGTCGTCACGCTCTTGCAATAACGCGCTTTTGGGGGGGCGTAGGATGGTGCGTTCGCAGTGTCGCCGCCTGCTTCGACGCCAAGTGCACCGGCCGCGGCCACGCCGACCGCTCCTGGGCCATCGGGCTCGCCTGCCAGAAGGAGCGCGGGCCGGGCCGGAGCGATGAAGGCGGAGGTGGGTGTGCGGGGAGCAGTGTCTGAGGCGCGCACGGTGTCCGATTGGCCAGCTCGATGGCCTCGTCGAAGAGCTTGGCGGACTCGGCGGCGGCGAACCACTTGCCTTCGTCGCCGGGCGTGTGTGCTCCAGGTCGGCGAGCACCTCGGCCTTCGCCTTGTGGGGGTACTTGTTGGCCACCGCCCGAAGCCACGCGAAGTTCCCGCCCTCGTCGGCGACAGCTCGCTCGATGTGCTCGGGAGGGAGATGGGTGTCGATGACGTCGCGGATGGCCCTCACCGGTTTGGTGATCGGGACCGGACCGAGCCAGGTGCGTTCGGCCTCCGAGACGTGTCCGTAGCGGAGGACCAGGCCCTCCGGCACTCGGAGCCGACGCCGACGAACACCATCGCGGCCGGCGCGACGGGCAACGGCTGGGTCTTGCCATCGAGAATCCGTTGAGTCGTGGTCATCGCGCTCTCTCTTTCCGGTCACAGCTCGGCTCACTTACGGCACGGGCCCGCCGGAGGCTCGGATAGAGACCCGATTTGGGGAGCCGCCGCCCTCGGGACGGTCGCGTAACCGATCCGCTTCCAGTGCGTACCGTTCTCCGTGCCGCTGTCCCACTTCAATAGGAGCATGATTCACTACCGGCGCGATGCGTTCGACGGGCAGCGTAGGCGCCCCCCGTGGCAAGTCTTTGCTCGAGGATGCCCTCGCATCGCCTCGCATCATCGTCCGCACCTCGCCGGTGGCGAATCATACTCCTGCTATCTGCTGAACACTTGAAAGCCACCGACGAGTCCCCCCGTTGGCGCCTCGTCCTCGGGGCTGCGCCGGCGTTCATGCTGGGCGTGACCTTCGGCCTCGGAAAGATCCTCCGCGACTGCTCGCTGACCTGCAGCGTCGGCTACCGGTGGGCACCGGCAGCCATCCTCGCAGTCGCCTTCTTCTCGCTGCCGGTCAGCGGGCTTCACGCGCGCTGGGTGCGCCACCAGGGCTTTCGAGGTCTCCAGACCCGGAGCCTCCTCCTCGCCGGGTTCAGCTTTCTGGCGTTCCGCTTGCTCACCTTCGCCGGGGTCGAATGGCAGCTCCGAGAGCTCGACGCGGGGACGTTCGGCGGGCCCGGAGGCCTGGTCGTCAAGTTCAGCTACCTCGCGTTCTACGTGTGGCTCGGCGCCGTCAGCGCGCTCCTCGGGCCGAACGCGAAGCTCGTCGTGACGCGCCTGCACCCGAAAGAGCGTCACGGTCAGGCGCTCGCGCTCGGTGGCGCAGCGGTGGTCGCAGGAGCGCTCCTCGGCAGCGCCGCGGCCGGCGGCCTGGTCCCGCTCGCCATCAGCATCTGGGGCCTGCGCTACGAGCACGCGCGCGACCTCCTCCTGTTCGGTATGGCGGCAGCCATGTTCGTCACGATCCCGATCATCGGCGCGATCGACCGCCGTCTCGTAGACACCAAAAAGACGGTCGCCGCGCGCGCGGTGCGGCCGGTCAACCTGCTCGGACATCTGCGGCACATCGTTCGCTCTCGCTCGCTTCGCAAGCTCGGGTTGCTCATCGTGCTGACCGGGATCGCCGAGACCGTGCTTCTGTTTGCGTTCTACTGGCTCGTCAGCGAGCAGACAGCGCCCGCGAACGGTCGCACCGCGTTCTTCGCGAGCTATTACCTTTGGGTCAACGGCGCGACGCTGCTGTTGCTGCTGTTCGTGAGCGATCGGGCGATCAGTCGCCTCGGCCTCCTCGTCGTCCTGCTGACGCTCCCGGTTACGCTGCTCTTCGGCGCCGTCTACCTCCTCCTGCAAACGGCGCTCGTGGTGATCTACGTGCTCCGAATCACGGAGGAGTCGCTCGAAAAGGCCCTGTATGACCAGGGGCTCGACCGCGCTATCCTCACCACGGGGCTCGGCGGTGACGACGCGCACGTCCTGCTCGGGTTGGTCCCGCGGCTCGGTCGCGGCGCCGGAGCGATCCTCGTGTTCTTGCTTGCGGTGGCCTTAGAGCTCCGGCTCGCGGCCCTCCTCGGTGTCTATCTGGCCATCGTCGTCGTTTGGATCGCGACCGCCCTGACGCTGCGCTCGGAGCTGCGAGTCCAGGGGGAGGCAGCGTGAGCTGAGGCTCAGGCGGCTCAAAACCGGAGCGTGAGCGGGCTCGCCATGGCGGTGGGCGCATCGGTGCAGCGAGGGCCAGTTTTGAGGAGCGCCGAGGGCCAGAGGATAGG
>CAYXVF010000201.1:0-4617 GCA_964468125.1 uncultured Bdellovibrionales bacterium
TTCCGGAGCATGATTTCTGGGACGACCCGGTGCGGCTCGGTCTGGTCCCCGAGCCTTACGAATGGCATCGCCTCCCTACCCCACGCTGGTACGAAGAGATGAAGGCTAAGGGGGAGCTGTAGTGCTCGAGAGCGGACCGACGCTTGGCCACCGAGCCGGCGCGCACGTTCTCCGGCGCCGGCTCGGGGCGGGCTGCGCTCAGGACGCCATCAATTGCGCGATGAACACATCGTAGTCGAGCACCCCGGTCGACGGCGGCGGCTCGAGGTTCGACGTCGGCAGTCCCAAGTGAACGTAGCCGCGACGGGAAGCCCCTCAGCCCTCATCCGGGAGCCACAGCTCGGCGATGGCGATCGACACCTCGGCGAAGGGCTCGGCGTTGATGGGGGCGCGACCCTCGTGGGTTTGTATGAGTGTCCACCGCGCGTTTTCGAGGCGAAAGACCTCGAGGGTCTGACGTTCGGGATCCATGAGCCAGGTGTGCTTCACCCCGTGCTCGCCGTAGATGGGGAGCTTGCGGATGCGGTCGAGAGCAGCCGTGCGCGGCGAGAGCACCTCGCAGACCCACTGGGGCGCCACCTCGAAATACGCGCCGGTGAGGTCGAAATTCGGATTCAGCTCGTAGGTCCAGCCCGCGAGATCCGGGACGAGAACGTGCTCACCCAGGTGGAGTTCCGGCTCGTCGAGAATCTCCCAACCGCCGGGTCCTCCAACGCCGAGGTGGAACGGCGGGCCGAGCACCATGCCGAGGACGGAAGCGACGCGCGCGTGCCGAGCGCGTGGTCGTGGGTGAAGGTGTAGATTGCCATCGACGAGCTCGGCGACCAGTGGGGCGGGCGCATCGAGAACGTCTTGATAGGTGGCGTTGATCTTCGCGGGCTTCATGAGCATCGGCTCAAATGTAGCGGATGAAATCATGCCCGTCATCGTTGCAGAAACCGGGCCAACGGAGATCGGCCCACGGGGCGCGACCTCATGGATCCGCGGCGTTCTGCCCCGCGATTTCGCCCACAAATTTCGAGAATCCGGCGTTTAGCTGCTCGCCGGCGCTCCCATCATCTTGGGAAAGAGGTGGTGCTCGACCTGAAAGTTCAAGCCACCGAGGTACCAGCTGAGCCATCGGCTGTGTTGGGCGAAGTCGGCGGTGGTCGCGACCTGGTGTGCGAAGAACTCCCGCTCCGAGCGCGGTGCGTCGTCGTCAAACTCGGGGAACTCGACTCCTTCTACGACGTGGGCGAGCTGGAAGATCACCGCCAACACCAATCCGGTCACGAGATACGAAACGAGTCCGAAGAGCAGAACCGAAGTCCAAGCGTGAACGAGCAACGGGATGACCACCCACACCGCGAGGCCTAGACGTTCTCCGGGGTCACGTCGCGGTGGATGATCCCCATGCGGGCCCCGGTGCAGGCGCGGGCCCCATGCACGTAGTCGAGTGCGCGGAGGATCTCCTCGGTGACGAGGATCGCGATCTCCTGCGGGACCGGGACGCGCAGCCGGCGGCGTGCCAGAAGCAGGGGTGCGAGATCGAGTCCGACCAGGCTTTCCATCGCGATGTAGGGCTCGTTGTCCACGAGCCCCGATTCGTAGACCCGGACCAGGTTGCGATGGTTGAGCATGCGACCGATGTCGGCTTCGGTCGTGAACATCGCGATCATGCTCGGGCTGCGGGCGCGCTTGGCGCCGAGGCGCTTCACCGCGACCACCACGGGGCCCTCCGGCGCATCTGGGCGCGATAGACCTCCGCCATCCCGCCCTGACCGATCTTCCTGCCCAGCAGGAACTTCCCGAATATCTGCGCCACCGCCTTACGATACGAAAGACCCACCGAGCGCGAAAGCACTCCCGGTCGCTGCGCACCCTGTTCCACCGGACCCAGCGGCGCAACCGAAATGCGCCTCACCGGTTTGCCCCCACAAACACCGCGCATGAAGGACACACATGATGAAGGTGGCCATTGCAGTCTTTTTGGGTGTCGCGCTCGTCGCTTGTGGCGGCGAAGATTCCGCGACTGAGAACCCCGACGAGCCGAATGGTGATACGCCGACGGATCCCGACCCTGGCGACCCAGACCCGGATCCCTACCCTGAGCCCGTTCCCGATCCTCGGGTCGTGTGCATCGACGACGGTTGCCTGCGCGGCGCCGAGGTGAGTGACTCGCTGGCCTTTCTCGGAGTGCCCTATGCCGCCCCGCCGGTGGGTGAGCTCCGCTGGGCACCACCCCAACCTCCCGCGGCCTGGACCGACGTGCGCCCTGCCGAAGCGGCCGGCCACGAGTGTCCGCAGGCGGGCGGCTTCGGAGCGGGTGACCAAGGCGAGCCGATGCCGACAGGCGACGAAGACTGTCTGTTTCTCAACGTCTGGAGGCCCGCAACCGAGGCCGCTCCGCGGCCGGTCATGGTCTTCCTGCACGGAGGCGCGAACACAAACGGCTCGGGTTTGGCGCCACTCGGCGACTTCTTAAAGACCGATTCTCAGGCTCCGGTCTACGACGGCGCGAAGCTCGCGGCTGTGGGCGATGTCGTCGTCGTGACGCTGAACTACCGTCTCGGCGCGCTCGGTTTTCTCACCCACGACAGCCTTCTCGAACGCTCGGGCAACGGGCACGTCGGCAACTATGGGATGCTGGATCAGATCGCGGCGCTCGAATGGGTACGCGACCACATCGCGGCCTTCGGGGGCGATCCGGGAAACGTCACCTTGTTCGGGCAGTCGGCGGGCTCCTATGACACCTGCTCGCACGTCACGAGTCCGATCACCGCGGGGCTCTTCCACAAAGCGATCCTGCAGAGCGGCATCTGCTCGGTGCATCCGGAGGACCGAGCGCGCAACACCGCGCAGGCGCTGATCGAAGAGTTCGGGTGCGACGCTGCTCCCGACGTGCTGGAATGTCTCCAGAATCTGACCTGGGAAGAGCTCGTGCTCGCCGAGGCGGCGCAACCGAACGGCATTGGCGACTTCGCGTTCTATCCCCACGTCGACGGCTGGCTCTTCCCGGTTCATCCGGACGAGGCGCTGACCGCGGGGGCCTTTTCGCGCGTACCGGTCATGGTCGGTACCAACGAGGCGGAGTACTCAAACCGCGAGTCGTTCCAGAACCTCCGTGCGGAGGACTACGGGACTCAGTTTCGAGTGAGCTTCCTCGCCCAGTTCGTCGACACCGTGCCCCAGCCGCTGCGCACCCAATTTCTCAACGATCTGATGGCGCTCTACCCCATGGATGCCTACCCGACGCCAGGCGATGGATTCATCGACGCTCTGACCGACCGGAACCTCACGTGTACGAATCGCCGGATCGCCGCGCGTCTCGCTGAGGCGGAGAACGCAGCCCCCGTCTACCGCTACTACTTCCGACACGTGATGGCGTCCGAGCTTCGGCTCGGAGCCGGTGCCTATCATGGGCTCGAGCTGCTCTATTTGTTTCAGAAGGTCAGCGAGCACGTCGAGGCGACGCCCGCCGATGAAGCGGTGGAAGCGCTGCTCGCCCGCGTGTGGGGCACGTTCGCGCGCACCGGCGCTCCGCCCGAGGACCTCGGTTGGGCGCCTTACGTGGCCTCGACCGACCCGTATTTCGTGCTCTCAGAGGCTCCTTACGGGACGTCCGGGCTGGACTCGGCGCACTGCGACCTCTGGGACGACCCCTTTGGGTTGAACTGACTCTCGCAAGGAAACACATCGCGATCGCCGAGGGTGAGAACCTCGCCTTCGCGTGACGCCTCCGCATCTCGAATCCTCGACGAGCTTTACAACTCCCCTTTTGCCTTCATCTCTTCGTACCAGCGTGGGGTAGGGAGGCGATGCCATTCGTAGGGCTCCGCGACTAAGGATAGACGCCCTTCAGAGTCCCAGAAGTCGTCGTCCTTTGGAAGGCTCCGAAAGAGTGTGACCCGGCCCTGGCGTCGCATGAGTTTGGGGCTTTCTTCAAAACTCATGATCAAATCGGCATCGATTGCGACCATGACTCGAACCGTGCACCGCACCAGCAGATTCAGCGCTTTCGTCGCCTCCGTCTTCGAGACGTTGAAGTAGACATAGGCCGTTTCGTCGATCGGGGGGCCCGGGATCAGTCTGCTCCAGTCGAAGGGGATGTCGGTGTAGCTCGCCGATGCGTCGAGCAGCGGATTCTCGTAGGCAAACACCACGTGCGGGTTCTCGTGATATTGCCAGCCCTCATCAGGACCAATGATCGCGTCTCTCAGCGCCGGCTCGATTTCGAAGTTCCCCATGATCTTTCCACTCAGTGACATTATCATCCTCCCTCAAGGGTATACTCTACGGACATGACCGCGCCGAAGAGTGAGTACTTCAACCAGACGCGTGAGCTCACCGCGGTTGCGCCGAAGCTCCTGGCCGAGCTGCGTTGCACTGACGCCCGAGTCATCGAGGTTCACCACAACTCTTCGCGTTTGACGAGCCTTCACCTTTTCCATGATTCCCCCGCGTATGTTTCTAACCGACGTGCCGTATCGGGGAGCGTAGACGTCGAAGACATTCTCGTTCAGCCTGAGGTCCGGGTTCTTGGGTCCCGCAACCGCGGGCTGCTGCTCTACATCAAAGCCCAGCTCGGCAAGCTCTCGAGCGGCTTCGTTTTCGCGGCCGATGCTGCGCCGCTCGTCG
>CAYXVF010000202.1:0-2163 GCA_964468125.1 uncultured Bdellovibrionales bacterium
ACCCTCCGCTTCTTAGTACTCACCCAAATTATTCTTCGGCGAAACCGCCTTGTCGTACTCCGGAAACAGCTTCGCCCGGTTGCTCACTCGGTAGGCCCGCGAGCGATGTGCGTCGCGAATGATATCGGCTCGCACCTCCGCAGGATGGTACTCCGGGTGTGGGTTGTTCGCATGGTGGATGAGGTATTTGCAGATCGGCTCGCAATCCACGCCGAGCTCCGCAAGACCTTTGCCGGCGAAGATGTCCGCGCGAGTTTCTTCATGCCGACAGAGCGCGTGCATTTCCTCGACACTCAGTTTTTTGCGTACCTTGTATTCGATCCACCGCTTGGGTCGGTGTCCGATTTCGTGGGCGAGAGCTCCGACCAGGATCTCAGGGACATCCTTGCACTGCAGCAGGAAGCCTGCGCCGAAGTAGATCGTGCCGAGCTCGTCGATCATCGCGAGAGGTCCATCGGCGAGAACCACGACATAGTCATCTTCGTCATCGCCGGCCATCACTGCGAGCTTCTTCCGGAAGCGGTTGAGCATGGCGATCATCGCTGCGAGCTCGGGGAACTGGTCCGCGTCGAGGATCGGTGGGTGCTGTCGCCCAAAGAGGGCGTTGACGATTTGGTCGCCGACCAGAGGAACCTGTTCCGCCTGGCTCGCCATCGACGAGCTCGTGGTGACGTTGGGGTTGAGCTGGGGAGAGACCCCGCCTTCGATACGGCGCGACATACGAGCGCTATTCTAGCCAGTGGTGCCGGAGAGGGCTACGGATTGACCGTCCAATTGGGCAGCTCCGCGGGGTCGAACCCGTCAACGAGGCCGGACACGTCGCCGTAGAGGATCGGCTCGCCGATGCCCATCTGTGCTCGCACCGCGATCCGATAGGTGCCCGGGTCTGCGCTCAGGTTGGCCTGGTAGTGGTCATGGGTGGCGACGCCGCCGGCTTGCGTGCCATCGCCGTCGTGCACGTAGGAGGCGTCGCTCCAGACGAATGCGTCAGGAGCAGCGCTCGGATCCGCATCGGTCGGCCCAACGCCGATCTCAAGGGCGACCTCTGGCCCTTGATTTGCGACCGGCGTGACCCCGACCCAAAAAGCAGCGACTTCGACGTTCAACAGAACCCCCGCGCGAGAGACCGAATCGACTGCGGGACGCACTAGAAACACGTCCCGAACCGGAGGCGCCGGCGGCCGGTCTGCGACCGGGCCATCTTCACCTCCACCACCTCCACCATCGCTCCCACCCCCGTCGTCGCTCCCCCCATCGCCGGTGGAACCCGAATCGCCGACGTAGTTGAAGCCCCCCGGGAGTGCCGCAGCGACGCCGTCGAGCCAGACCACCTCAACGTCCACGGGACCAGCGCTGTCGCCAAGGGGTGTGAAGCAGCGCGCCTCGGTGGGGCTGAGCACATCGAGGCCGTTGCAGTTTCGGCCGGCGAACGTCGCGAACATCGTGTCATCAAATCCCGCGCCGGTGAGAACGACCTGGGTCCCACCAGCGATCGACCCACTGCTCGGGCTGATAGCCGTCAACGCGCGGCCGCCTGCGCTCCCGTCGTCGGTTCGTGTCACCGAGCCCACCGGGTCACCATTCGGATTGGGTCCACTGTTGGGATTGGTCCTGGCGCCGCCACAGGCGACCGCAAGCACCGGCAAGAGTACGGCGAGACGGCTCATGGATGGCCTACACCGCTAAATCCGCACCTGGCTATCTGAACGCCACCCGACCCGAGTCAGCTTTCTCGGTGTGTAGCGAGAAAAGACTTGACGATGAGCCCGAATGTGTTCAAATACGCTTAGGTACACACTGATCAGCATGGAGAGAGAAATGCACAGCGTTGCAAAGAAAGACTTGAAAGCGTTAGCCCTCGTAGTCTGCGGCTTCCTGTTCGCCCTGTGGATGACCCCCGAGCCACTCATGCCGGAGGCGATGACTCAGATGAACGTCCTCGGCAGCGAGTTCACCACCCAGGTCACCGTGTTCATTGGCGGTATCTTCATGCTGCTCGGTCTCGGACGCGCCATCGTCGACAATGTCATCGAATGAGCGGCAGACCCGCGCTACGGCGTTCGTGCTCTAGTCGCCCGTGAGCCAGCGAAGTACATGGAGCCGATTGGGGTCTTGGCTGTCGCCGATGACATCGAGCGTCCCGTCCGGCTGAAAGAACAGTGC
>CAYXVF010000202.1:2263-4557 GCA_964468125.1 uncultured Bdellovibrionales bacterium
GCGTGTTGAGGCGGTCATAGGCGACATAGACTGCGCCACTCGACGCCGCACCGATCGCCGGGCCCCCGAAGGTGTCGCGTTTCTCGATGTGCTCAGGGCCAACGAACCTCCAGCTCAATGAATAGCCTTGGGGGTCAGGGGTCCCGTCGAGTCGGATCGCGCTGAGCTCGTCGGAGCGGGTCCCGCCCGAGGCCCACCTGACTCCGAGCAGCAGCTCACCGTCTGGCGTGCGGGCCCTTTCGAGGCCACTGAGTCTCGCATCGCCGGTCCGCCGCTGCGCGAAGCTCCACGTGTCTGCGGGATCGACCTCGGCCGTGAGTGTCGCGACGCTACTTGCGGGTGTCGGCCCGTCGCGCCGTCGTGCCTCGACGGTGGCGCGGACGGTGATGGTGTCGAGCGCCGGAGTTTAGAACTGCTGCGTCACTGCCGTCATTGCGCCCGGTGCTGTCGGACTCGCCGTTCGATCGAGCTGCTCGAAGAACTCGCCCGCCCCTTCGACCGTATCCCAGCGAACGGTGAAGCTGGTGGCGTCAGGGTGCGCCATCGAAAGCTGGAGCTCCACGACCCCGTCGACCGGGTGAACCGGCGTGCTCGATGGCGTGATCCAACTCAGAGTCGGAGCCGGGACAGTGGAGTTGTCGTTGCTGTTGTCGTTCGTGTTGCCACTGCCTGAGCTGCTGCCGTTCGTGTTAGCGTTCGGGGTTTCGTTCCCGTTCCCGTTCCCGTTGCCGATCGGCGTACGGTCGTCGGAGCCAGAGCCGAGGCAGCGAGGGCGATGCCGGTGAAGAGGAGGACAGGGCGCGCAACGAGAGGTGCGGCTCGAAACACATCTCGAGGGTAGCCGGGGACTGCCGCCGGTGCGACTCGTAGTCCGGCTAGCTGCCTACCGAGAGGATCGCTAGACTCACCACATGAACGATCCCCGTGACCACGTCCGAGAAAACTATGCCCGCCGCGCACGCACCGCGTCCCGACCGGAGACCGGTGCGCAGAGCACTCCAGAATCCGAAGGCTGCTGCACCACGGTGCTCGACCGTGAGCACGAGCGCTCGTCTTCTTTGGCGGTCGGCTATTCCTCCGAGGAGCTCGACGCCCTCCCGGAAGGTGCCGACATGGGACTTAGCTGTGGCACGCCACTTCGGGCGGCTGAGCTGCAGCTGGGGGAGACGGTGTTGGATTTGGGCTCGGGCGGCGGATTGGATTGCTTTTTGGCCGCGCGCGAGGTGGGCCCCGAGGGGCGCGTGATCGGTGTCGACATGACCCCGGAAATGGTGTCCCGCGCGAGGGGCGCGGCGCAAGAGGCTGGGCATTCGCAGGTGGAGTTTCGCCTGGGTGAGATCGAGAACCTTCCGCTCGGGGATGGCGACGTGGATGTGATTATCTCCAACTGCGTGATCAACCTCTCGCCGGACAAACAAAGGGTCTACGACGAATGCTACCGGGTGCTGCGCCCGGGAGGCCGGGTAGTGTTTTCGGATGTGGTGGAGATCGCTGAAATGCCCGAGCAGATGCGGGCCGATGCCCTGCTCACATCGTGTTGTGTCGGCGGCGCGAAGGGCGCGGATGCGATTCGCACGATGCTCAGCGAGTCGGGCTTCGAGCAGATCGAGGTGCGAGTGAAGAGCGAGTCGCGCGAATTCATCAAGGATTGGGCGCCCGGGAGCCGAGCCGAAGACTACATCGCGTCGGCAGAAATCACCGCGACGAAACCGCTGAACGGGCCCGCTCGGTCACCGAAGCGTGCGGCGAGAACGTGCTGCGGGTGAGCCGCCGATCGCTCAAAAAGAGAAAAGGGGACACGATCGCCCTCTACGGCTCGTGTCCCCTTCGGATCGCTCCTCGCTGCTACTACTAGTAGCGATAGTACTCCGGCTTGTATGGCCCCTCGACCTTTACGCCGATGTAGTCGGCTTGGTCTTTGCTGAGCTCGGTGAGCTTGGCGCCGAAGGCGTCGAGGTGGAGGCGGGCAACCTCTTCGTCGAGCTCCTTCGGGAGCGTGAGCACGTTCTTCCCGATCTTCTCGGCATTCTTGTGCAGCTCGATCTGCGCGAGAGTCTGATTGGTGAACGATGCCGACATCACGAAGCTCGGGTGACCGGTGGCGACGCCGAGGTTCACCAAGCGGCCCTCCGCGAGGATGATGATGCTACGGCCGGTCTCTTTGAATTTCCACTCGTGGACCTGGGGCTTGATCTCGATCTTCTCGACCTCGCCCTTCGCCAGCATCTTCTCCAACCCAGCCATGTCGATCTCGTTGTCGAAGTGGCCGATGTTGCAGACGATCGCGTTGTGCT
>CAYXVF010000203.1:0-4543 GCA_964468125.1 uncultured Bdellovibrionales bacterium
TTGGGCCCATAGCTCAGCGGTAGAGCCGTCGGCTCATAACCGATAGGTCGTAGGTTCGATCCCTACTGGGCCCACCATTCGCGTTGCACACGTCGCGCAATCCGTCGCCAGTGGGTGGCGGCAACAGGAGTAGCGAGTGCTACAGACGCTTCGAGGGCTCTACGAGCTTCAATCCATCGACGCCAAGATCCACGAAATCGAAGGGACGCTGCAGAACCTCCCTCTCAAGCTCAAAGAGCTCGAGCAAAAGGCAAGCGAGCTGTCGATGATGGTGCAGGAGATCAGCGACGAGCGTACCTCCACGCACAAAGAAGCGAAGAACATCGAGGGCCAGGTGCAGACCGAGAACCTGAAGGTCCGAAAGTGGGAGGCGCGGCTCAACGAAATCCGCAACCAGCGCGAGTACCTCGCCCTCTCCCGCGAGGTGGAGGCGTCGAAGCGTCAGAATCGAGACCTCGAGGAGCAGATCGGCGAGCTCAATAGGAAGCGCGAGGAGTTCGACGCCAAGACGAACGAGCTCATCGAGCAGGCGACCGCCGTAGAAGCGGAGATCGAAACCGAGCGTGCCGAGGTCGAGACCAAGACTCAGGAGCTCGAGGAAGAGAAAAGCCAGCTCGAGGTCAAGCGAGAAGAGCTTCTCCCCACCGTTGAGAAGGCGATTCTCCGCAAGTACGACTTCATCCGGAAGAAGCGAGCGGGCGTCGGAATCGCCACCGTTTCGGGCGGGAGCTGCCAGGCGTGCTACATGCAGCTGCCGCCACAGCTCTACAACGTCCTCCAGCGCGGCGATTCGATGGAGCAGTGTCCGAGTTGTTCCCGCATCATCATCTGGGATAAATTCCTAGAGGCCGATGAAGCTTCCGAGGAGCAGCACGGTGATGCAGGGGCGCAGGCGTCGCCCTAGACACTAGTTTTTGAACCTCGCGCAGGAAAGGTCATCTATGGCGTCCCGTCGTCGGAAGGAACCGACCGCCCTAGCTCTGATCAAGTTCATCGCGGATCACGAGAGTCTGCAGATCACGTCGGAAGAGTTCTACGACACTCAAGAAGAGCGGATCCGGCAGATTCTGCGTGACTACGTCAAAGCGAACACGCCCGTTTCTCAGAAACGCAAGCGGGGCACGAAGGAACGGACAAAACCCGCCTCCCGCGTGGTGCTGATCTGTGCTGCCGCGGTCGACGACTCGACCTCGTCCGCCGCAGCCGGCTGGATCATAAGCGACGAGAAGAACACGCTGATCAGCGAAGGCAAGGCCTTCCTCGGTCGCCGTAGCGAGGGTGAAGCGCTCTACGAGTCGATCATCCGAGGGCTGGTTCAGGCCTCCGAGCTCGGTTTCACGAATCTCGGTCTGCGCTGCGTTGACGACAACACGATCAAGCAGATCAACGGCAGCGCTCAGGTCAAATACGAGCGCATGCAGGTGTTGCATACGGCGGCGCGGGAGGTGATTCAGCGCTTCAAGCGTTTTGAGGCGAAGCGGCTCTCCGCTGACGACCCGACAGCCACCGCCGCACACGCCCTGGCGCAGGTGGGGCTCTCCGAAGGCGAAGCCTAGGGGACCCGTCCTACCTCCAACGGGACTTCCGCCACCCAACTCGGGCGGTTCACGACGTCTGTAGGTGGCACGAGCTTGTCCCACCAACGCTGGATCAGGGTCGACAGCTCGGCGCGCGCCAAGTTCTCCGCCAGATTGACGGCGTTGTTGAGGTCGTTGGCGACACTTCCGACGCCGATGAAGAGCCGCTCTTCGAACTCGGTGACGTAGACTATGTTCCCTGCGAGCACCCAATCGGGGACCCCCGCGACCGGCGTGATGTACGGGGCGGGATCGCGCATCGACTCGAAGACCTGTGCACCGCGCGCGCGGATCGCCGCTTTTTCGTCATCCCTCAAGTCCAGGCGAGACTGGGCGAACTCGATCAGATCGGCGAGAGAGACATGCACCGCGATCGACACGAATCCGTCGTGCCGCGCCGCTCGGGCGAGCTCCGCGCGGTGAATGGTCGGGACCCTGGGCGACCGGTCGGCCAGGGGCCTCGCACAGGCAGCGGCCCATGCAGCCGCGAAGAGTGCAACACACAGAAGAGCCCGCATGGCGAAGCTCTATCATCGCGCGATGACGCAGAGTAGGGGTCCAGGGAGTGGGCCGATAAGCCGAGTTCTGTCGTGGACGGTCATTCATCTACGCGGACGATTGCTCGCCCGCTCTAGCTGCCAACCCGGATCCGGCGATGGGCAACCGCATGTGGATCCCTATTTGGCATTGCTCCGGATGGGGTTTGCCTGGACCGACCTCGTCACCGAAGCCGCGGTGCGCTCTTACCGCACCTTTTCACCCTTGCTTTTCTCCTCGCCTCGGACCCAGCTGCGCCAGGTTCCTCGGATGAGAGAAGAGCGGTTTGTTTCTGTGGCACTTTCCGTCGGGTCACCCCGCCTGGCAGTTAACCAGCATCCTGCCCGCTGGAGCTCGGACTTTCCTCTGATGCTCGCACACCAGCGACCGTCTGGCCCACTCCACTGGACTTGGGCTCAGTATCACAAACGCGCGGCTTTTCGATCGCGAAATCCACACGTGCTATCTCAACAGGCATGAGCCCTCCGGTGTTCATCATAGGGCCGCCGCGAAGCGGCACCACCCTGCTCGCCGAGCTGTTGCGGCTGCACCCCGAGACCTCCGTGCTCACCCACGAGGTCCACCGTTTTCACCACGACCTCAGCCGCTTCGCCGGTCGGGTTCGGAGCGACGATCATTTTTGGCTGACGGCTGCGGACGCGGAAGGCGAGATCGCCGACGAGTACCGGGCCGCGGTTCGGGAGCTCGACCGGGTCCCGGTGATCAAGGTCTCCACGGCCTCGATCCAAGTGGACTTCCTTCGGGCGATCTTTCCCGACGCGAAGATCGTGCAGATCCTGCGCGAGCCCCTCGACGTCATCGCGTCCATGGAAGACCTGCGTTTGGCTCTCGAGGCCGAACAAGATCATCCGCGCCTCCTCGGCCCGGCGCCAGACCCCTTTGGACTCTCGGTGGTGGAAACCTTCGACCACCATCGGCTCGGCGCCGCGGCGGCCTGGTTCTTCCACGCGGTGCGCTCCGAGGTGGACCTGCGTTTTGCAGGAAGCCGAACAGTCCACCGTTTGCGCTACCGCGACTTGCTCCGCTCTCCAGCGGAGGTGTTTGAGCAGCTCTTCGCCTTTCTCGACCTCCCCTGGAGCGATGCGATCGAGAGCGCCTTTGCGCAGGTGACGGCGCGGCCCGCGGGGCCCGGGAGCTTGGGTTTCTCGACGGTCGAGACCCGGGCCCAGAGCCGACTCGATCGCTACTCGGAGAGTCTCAGCCCAGATTTTGTCCAGGCGATCGCGCCGCTCATCGATCTTCCCGCGCGGCTGTGGGGCTTCGATGTCGGGGAGCTCCCCAGCGACGACGCTTGGGAGCTCGCCTGTGCGCACGAGCGCATCGCTCCCGGGCCCTGGATGGAGCGGGTTCACGAAGCACTCCATCTCGCGCGGCTCGAGCTCGAGCGCTTTGACCCGATGACGTTCCTCTACCAGCCCGACCATCTCGACGACGATTGCACGCCCCTCTTACTCTCCGGCGCGGTCGTGCGCCACGAGGCCACGCGCGCCGACCGGTGTGCGACCACAACGGTGTTCAAGCAGCACCGCCGCTTTCGCTTCGCGGACGGAGCGGGCGCGATCGCGCAGCTTCTCCTCGGTCTCGATGGCGACGTTCAGTGGCGGCATCTGCGTCTTGAGCTCTCAGAACCCGAGCTCGCCCGGGGTGTTCTGGAGCGACTTCATGGGCTGGGGATCGTAGCCTTTTGAGGAGAGTGAGTGCTGTGACCCTCGGCTACCATCCAGAGGCGCCCTGGCCTTCGACACGCGCCTCTACGCGCTCAGAGCGCGTGACGGAGAAATCGCCTGGAGTACACCGCTCGGCGACCTGATCGCCGCATCGCCGGCGGTGGTCGATAGAGTCGCCTACATCTGCACCTTCGCAGGGGATGTCGTCGCCCTAGATGCGGACGACGGCCGATTGCGCTGGCAACGCAACCTCGAGTCGCCGATCTACGCCTCCGCCGCGGTGCACGATGGCTCACTCTACGTTGGGGCCATGGACGGCCGTTTTCACGCCCTAGACCTCGAGAACGGCCGCGTGCGCTGGTCCATCACCACACCCGCCGCGTTGCGGAGCTCCGCCGTGGTCGCGCCCGCGCCACACATGCTGGTGCGAGACCCGCCGATCGTCTCGACCTTCGATCAGGTCGGAATCGCGAGCCTGAGCACGGACCTCGTGATCACCTCCTATCGTCCTGAAACGGGGATCATCAGCGCCTGGGGGTGGCTGCACTTCGGTGGGACTCAGAGTCATCCGGTGGGCGTCCCGCGCGCACGGACACTCATCTGGGCGCTCGGCGGGCGTTTTCGCGACGGCTACTACGTGCTGGAGGCACATCACCCGTGGTTCGAGATCACGGCCTTCCCCGTGCCCTTGGACCGCCTTCGGCTCCGCGGTTGGTGGCCGGTACGAGCGGAAGCGCTCGG
>CAYXVF010000204.1:0-4528 GCA_964468125.1 uncultured Bdellovibrionales bacterium
ATCAACGCGGGGGCTGAGCGGATCTACTCCGCTCTCACGGAGTGAAGAAGACCGTGCTCGCAGGATCGCCCGAGTAGATGTTTGGCTCAAAGCCTGCCGCCTCGGCTGCGCGTTCGCCGGCGACGAGCCCGGCTGCGATGACCTCCGCGACTCTTTCCCACTGCACCGAGTCTCGTGCGCCAACGACGACGCCGGGGCAGGGGACGGCGTCTGCAAACAACGGTTGAATCATGTCCGGCGAGATCGCTCCATCGATTGTGACCGGCGTCGGAGCACGCGGGTCGGTGGACGCGGTGACGCATGCATCGCCACTCGCGAGCTTGGGCGTTAGGGTGACGGCGCCGCTCTCTGTGATTCGCGCATCGACGCGGGCGCACTCTATCGCCCCCTCGAGCTCCGCGGCTTCATCTCGGCATCGCGCCATCGTGCCGACTCTGAACAAACGGTGGCGTGTCACGCTTCCATTTGCAGCGAACTCAAAGAGAAATCGGCTTACTGACGCTTGCCCCGCGGTGTAGAGCGCGGAGCGCAGCTCGCGATAAGGGGTGTGCCGGTCCACGCGCAGGGCGATCACCTCGTTGAAGTCTTTGAGCTTCTCAATTTGCGCCCGCAGGGCGGCGAAGAGCTCGTTGTCCAACTCCACCTCTGCAGCAGCGCTCCGCTTCAACGTGATGGACTGCCCGCCCGATTCCACGCGCGCCCCTCCCGGCCAGAGCGACAAGCTGAGGGCGGCGGGGGTCGACGTATCGACGGTAGACTGAACCGGGAACGCGGGCAGCTCTACTCTGGGGCTCTCGGAATGGGCGCAGGCGCCCATCAGAATCGCGAAGTAGACGACTCTTTTCATGATGTGAACCTCCGGGTTTCGAATGGCCGTCCTAATCCTCCTCAGTTTCAATCTCACGAAAATTGCTCTTCAGCCAGGCAGCATCGGCAGCGTCCTGTGGGCGCACCGTATCCTTTTTCATTCGATAGAGCAGAGCGCGCTAGCAGACCCAGGAGAGCAGGTGGAGGGACCGGTGATCTCGGGGAGGATCCCAGGCGGCTCCGGACTCTTTGAGGCTGATCCTGTAGTGCGAACCATTCGAGTCAGGTGTCTGGAGTGAACGCGATGATGGAGACGCGGAGATTGCGGTTTCGCGGTCGAGAGGGTTTGCGAGCTCGGCCACGTCTTGGGGCGCGTTCCAAGGCCGCGTGCCGTGGTAGAGCACGGGCAGCAGAGGAGACCTTGGCGTCCGGCGGCGATACGCTTCCCATACGCGAACGCGGTAGCGCAGCATACGCAGTGCCATCCATCGGTCGACCGTGCTTTGGTGCTCGAGGAGCAGGTAGACCAGGGTGGGATCGCCGTTGTGCGTCGACAGCTCGAAGAGAAAATCTGTCTCAATGTCGCTTCGCAGCCTGTCATCCCCGAGCCGACCATCAGTGAGTGGCATGGACTCGAAGTAGAGCTGCTGAGCGATCTCATTGGGGAATGTGAGCCGGATGAGATCGGCCGCTATCTCGAGGCGAGAGAGCTCGCTGCGCGCGTAGGAGTCGTGGTTCTTCGGCATGGCACCCGGAGAAGAAGCAGACGCCATGCCAAGCCGCAGAATCCCCGAGAGAAACCCAATCCCGTGACCAGACTCCGCAAGATCGGGCTTCCGGATCGAAAAAATCGAGGATCTGTGTGCCTGCGGGTCTCCGCGAAGTTGCCCGAACGCACGGGAGCGAAAACAGGTCGGCTGGCAGGAATCCGAGACCCGGCGGCATCGTCGCGTTTCCGCGGATCCGCTGAAAACTCCAACCGGCCGAACTCACCCCACGGCCGCCGCGAACTCCGCGTACAGGTCCCCGGGCAGCTCGTGCTCCAACTCCCACACAATCTGCATCGGTCGCTCCCCTTGATGACTCGCGTAGCGTGCAGGCCCGAGGAAGTAAAACGCGCGCTGGGACGCATTCAGCCGGGCAAAGGGCAGGATGTGCGTCCCCATTTCGCGGTGCTTTCGATAGCGCTGACCCACGTTGCTCTCCGCGCGCGTGACCGACTGCGATTCCCAGTGCAGCAGCTTCGGGCTGATGGCGTAGTCACGATAACGCGTTGTGGGGGAGAAGTTGCCGCTCGTTTTGTCGAGGGTGAAGGTGAGGATGTCGGCCTGCACCTCTTCTGAAAAGTAGACGCCGCCTTGCCAGTTGCCCACCCGGGCGTAAGGCGAGGCCTCGAGCCCGGCGCGGATCTCAACCCGCGTGTACTGAGCGTGGATCCTTAGCGGCAGTTCCTCGAACCCTGCGGGTACGTGACCCACGTGTTTGCGCCGCGGCTCGAGCGTGTCCAAAAGCTGTAGCAGCTCCCAGCGCACCTGCGGATAGGCCCAAAGCTGGTCCAAGGCTTCCTGCACCGTCGCCTCCTTGGAGCCGAGCTTGTAGAACAACGACGCCACGAGCATGCGCACCGCTTGCCGCTTCTTCACCGAGAGCGACTCAACATGGGGCGGCGACTCACCGCCCATGACCGCCCGCCACGCCTCGATGCGCTCCGGATCGTCCACGTGCAAGAGTCGTCCGAGCGCCCGCAAGAATCGCTCTTGGTGCTCGCCGCCTTCTGCAACCGCGAGTCCAGCAGCCTCCCGCAACTTGGACCACGATCGATTGCTCGCGTAGACGTCCTCGAGCTCCAGGCCGCTGTCGTCCAAGAATGTACGCAGCGCAACGTCACCTTGGCTCGTTAGCTCCGCCACCTGCCCTTTGAAGTGGTTCGGCAACGACCGTCGAATGTTATCGAGGATGATCTCCTGCGACTGACGGTCGAGCTGCATGTGGCAGCCGGCGGGCAAGAACGGAAACCCCTCGGTCACCTGCCGTTCGAGCTCCTTCCTGCTCCCACCCAAGAGCGCCCGGAGCTTGCGGTCAAAACGGAACTCGCGGCGGTGCTGCCCTACGAAATCGAGAACCAAACACGCGCCCTTGCCTTCGTGTCGACGCAGGCCGCGGCCAAGCTGCTGGAGGAAGAGCGTGGCGCTATCGGTCGGACGCAGCAGCAGGAGAGTATCGACCTTCGGAACGTCGATTCCCTCATTGAAGAGGTCCACCGAGAAGACCACGTTGACCTTGCCGCTCGCGAGATCGGCGAGTGCCTGCTTGCGCTCAGTCTCCGGGGTGTCGCCCCAGATCGCGGTGCTGCGAATGCCCGCGGCGTTGAACACCCGCGCCATGAACCGCGCGTGTTGCACGCTGACGCAAAAGCCCAGTGCGCGAATGCGGTGCACATTGGCCACGCGCTCGTTCAGCGCTTCGATCACCTTGCCCGCCCACAGGTCGTTCGCGGTTAGGACGTTGGTGAGAGCTTCAACGTCGTAGCCGCGGCCGCGGCGCCAAGGGATCTCGCTCAGGTCGAGGCCGTCGTGCACGCCAAAGTAGATGAAGGGCGAGAGGCGCTGTTGATCGATCGCGTCCCAGAGCCGTAGCTCCGCAGCGATGCGACCGTCGAACCACTTCAACACGTCGAGTCCGTCGGCGCGCTCAGGCGTCGCGGTGAGGCCTAGGAGCTCGCGCGGCTGCACGTGGTCGAGGAGCCGGGTGTAGGAGGCGGCGGCGGCGTGGTGGAACTCGTCGACGATGACGACGTCAAAGTGGTCGGGCGACAGCGTGTCGTAGCCGCTGGCGCTCAGCGATTGAATCGAGGCGAAGACGTGCTCGAAGTCGTCGGGGCGCTTGCGGCCCACCCACAGCTCGCCAAAGGCCCCTTCCCGCAGGGCGTGTCGAAAGGTGGCGCGGCTTTGCTGCAGGATTTCCTCCCGGTGCGCCACGAAGAGCAGCCGGCCCCGCGGGAGCGCTTCGCGCAGCCGCCGATAGTCCACCGCCGCCATCACCGTCTTGCCGGTGCCGGTGGCCGAGACGAGAAGGTTTCGGTGGTGACCGCGCTCGCGGGAGAGCGTGAGCTGCTCGAGGAGCCGGTCTTGAAACGGGTAGGGGCGAACGTCGACCGGGCTCAACACGAGAGACGGGCCGTCATGGGTGCGGGTTCGCTCGGAGAACTCTTGGGGGTCGTAGTCGACGAAATCGCCGCCGTACCAATAGGTCTCAAACACCGCGTCCATGCGCTCGACCACCGTCGGGTTCCTGGCACCCGAGACCCGCACGTTCCACTCGAGTCCGTCGACCTGAGCCGAGTGCGTGAGGTTGGACGATCCAATGTAGGCGGTGGAGAACCCACTGTCGCGATGAAAGTGCCAGGCCTTGGCGTGAAGGCGAGTGGAGCTCGTGTCGTAGGAGACGCGGACTTGGGCGCCGAGGTCGCGCAGCTGGTCGAGGGCTTTAGCCTCGGTGGAGCCGGTGTAGGTGGTGGTCAAGACGCGAAGGGGTTTGCCCGCTTCGCAGTGCCGTCGCAGCTCCTCGCGAATGGGCGAGAGCCCAGTCACCCGAACAAACGCTATGAGCACGTCGATGCGATCGGCCGAAGCGATCTCACTCTTCACCTCGTGCATGAGCGCCGGCTCGCCGCGGGCGTTGGTGTGGAGGGTGGTGTCGAGCAGCGGGGTGAGGGGGCGAT
>CAYXVF010000205.1:0-4504 GCA_964468125.1 uncultured Bdellovibrionales bacterium
AGAAGGTGACCAAGGAGAAGGTGACCAAGAAGAAAGCCACCAAGAAGAAAGTGACTAAGAAGAAGGTCACGAAGAAGAAGAAGAAGACCCGCTGACGAGTCAGCCCTCGGTGCTTAGTTTCTGCACACCATGGAATCTAAACAGGAGACACACATGGCATTTGAACTACCGGAGCTTCCCTACGGCAAGGACGCGCTCGATCCGCACATCTCGTCGGAGACCTTGGACTACCACCACGGCAAGCACCACAACGCCTACGTGACCAAGCTCAACGGGATCGTCGAGGCCGACAGCTCGCTGGCGGGCAAGAGCCTAGAAGACCTGATCATGAGCACCAGCGGCGGCACCTTCAACCAGGCGGCGCAGGTGTGGAACCACACTTTTTATTGGCACAGCCTGAGCCCGAACGGCGGAGGAGAGCCCACTGGCGCCATTGCCGACGCGATCAAGAGCAGCTTTGGTGGCTTCTCGGACTTCAAGGAGCAATTCTCGAAGGCCGCGGCCGGTCATTTCGGCTCGGGTTGGGCGTGGCTGGTCAAGAACGGCGACAAGCTCGAGATCATGGATACCCATGACGCGGCCAACCCGCTGCCGCAGAACAAGAAGCCTATCCTGACCTGCGACGTGTGGGAGCACGCCTACTACGTCGACTACCGCAACGCCCGGCCGAAATACATCGAAGCGTGGTGGAACCTGGTCAACTGGGACCACGCGAACGCGCAGCTCTAGTCGGAGTCACCGGACCTCGAAGTTGCGAACATGCCCGCCTCTCCACGCCTGAAGAGGCGGGCTTTTTTTACCAGCTGAATGCCAGCCCGTTGCCGGTGAAACGCAGGCCTTCGAGCATCTCGGTCGTGTGCCGATGGGTGAGGAAGTAGACCGTCAGGTCGAAGGCAAACAAGAATCCGCCCTGCAGCCAGAGCGACTGGCCGTAGCCCTGCAGGCGGACCGAGTCCGTGCGGCGGCCCCGTTCGTAGAGGTACGCCCCTGCCGCCACGTAGGCGAGGTCGAGACCCGCGTTGAACAGCAGGATCTTCTCGAAGCTCATGGCCTCTTCGAGGGCGCCGGTTGGAGACGCCGGTTGGCCGAGCTCGTTGCGAAGTCCTAAGAGGCCGGCCGTGGCGATGCCCGCGTTCACCACGTTCCACATCACGTTCATTTGGTGGAAATAGCGGGTCCGACCTCGGTCGTCGTCCAATCCGTATCCGAGGCCGCTCCCGGCGAGGTTCAGCGCCGACCAACCGAGCAGCACCTCCATGGCGATGATCCCGGTATCGATTCGGTCATTGTTGAGCTGATCAAAATCCGGCGCATCGGCGCCGAGCGCGAGAAGAGCAAGCCACAGCACACGGGTCCCTTTGCTAGAAGTTCGCCGCTAGTGTAAGGACCCGCGCGATGGCTCGCTTCGTCGTACACAACCGAACGCTTCGAGAGCTCCAGTGGCCTCGCATTCTCGGGGCTTTGGCCGATCTGTCCCGAACCCCGGTGGGACGGGAGGAGGCATTGGCGCTCGCTTTTCTCGATGAGCGCGAGGCGATCGAGCGCCGTTTGGGCCAAATCGAGGAGGTGCGCGAGCTCCATCGGCAAGAGCTCTCCTCGCCCAACCACGACGTCGACGACATTCGGGCCATCGTTCATCGCCTGCGCAAGTCCGCGGTTCTTGCCGGGCTCGAGCTCCTCAGCTGCGCGCGGGTGATTCAAACCGCGGCCCGAGTCCGGGCGTTCTACAAGACCCATACGCTGATCGCGCCGCAGGTCTCCGCCATCGCCGAGCGGGTGCCGCGCCTGAACCCGATCGCCGCGCGGATTCTGGACATGATCGAGCCCTCGGGAGCGCTCAAGGACAGCGCGAGTGACGCGCTCGCCGAGTACCGGGGACGCGCCCGGTCGCTCCACCATCAGATCCAGTCGCGCATCAAGGGCATGCTCGAAGACCCTGAGTTCGATGAGGCACTGCGCGACGGCTATTTTTCGGTGCGCAACGACCGTTACGTGCTCCCGATTATTTCTTCGTTTCGCAGCAAGGTTCCGGGGATCGTGCACAACGCGTCGGGGACCGGGCAGACCATCTTCGTGGAGCCCGAGCAGATCATCGGTCTCGGCAATGAGCTGTCGATCGCTCAGTCGTTGGTGGCGGAAGAAGAAGAGCGGCTCTACGCCGAGCTCTCCACCGATCTCGCCGATTACATCGATGAGCTCGACGAAACGCTCGAACGCCTGGCGAGCATCGACGTGATCGAAGCGGCGGCGCGGCTGAGCGACCGTCTCGACGCGACGCGGCCGGAGATCGTGGAAGACGGCACGGTCCTGCTGCCGGAAGCGCGCCACCCGATTTTGGTGCTGCAGGGCAAAAACGTCGTCCCCAACCGGATCGCCCTCGCCGCCGAGCAGCGCGCTTTGGTCGTGAGTGGTCCAAACGCCGGGGGCAAGACCGTCACAATCACCTCCCTGGGGCTTGCCGCCCTGTTTTTGCGGGCCGGACTCCCGGTTGCGGGGGGCTCCGGATGTCGCGTGCCTCTGATGAAGGGGGTCGGCTCGGTGATCGGCGATGCTCAGGACATGAGCCGAGACCTCTCGACCTTCACCGCGCACCTGAGCCGACTCGCGGAGATCCTCGACCAAGTGGGAGGGGGCTGGCTCGTGTTGATCGACGAGATCGCCGCTGACACCGATCCTACCGAAGGCGCCGCGTTGGCGGTCGCGGTCCTCGAGCGCCTGGTCGAGCGCCACGCGCAGGTCGCGGTCACCACCCATCTCGACGACGTGAAGGCGATCGCGATCACCGACGAGCGCTTCGTCAATGCACGCATGGCGATCGATCCGCAGTCGCTTCGACCGAGCTACGTACTGCAGCTCGGTACCGCTGGGATGAGCAATGCGCTGGAGATGGCGCGGCAGAGCGGCTTGCCCGAAGAGGTGCTGAGTCGTGCGCAACAGCACCTGCGAGAAGGGAGCAAACTGTCGGTAGCGCTCGCGACCCTCGAGGAGGAGCGCCTAGAGCTCGAGCGCCAGCACGCGAAGTGGCGGGAGCAAACCGAAGCGCTGGCTCAGGAACGTGTTGCCTTGGACATGGAGCGTGAGCGGGTGGAGCAGGCCCGACGGGATGCGAAACGCGAAGCCTTCGAAGAGGTGGAGCGGGAGCTCGGGGCGGCGCGCAGTGAGATCTCTCAGACGATCGCCCAAATCCAGAAGAGCCAGGACATGCGTCGCGCGCAGAAGATGCAGCGTGAAATCGAAGAACGCGCCGAGGAAGTCCGCGACGAGCTCAATCGCACCGACGCTCAAAGTCAGGCCGCTGAGGAGGCGGCGCAGAGCCAAGTCAAGGCGCCGAAATCGATCGAGGTCGGGAGCCGGGTGCGTCTCGCGAATCTCGGACAGGAAGGCGAGGTGCTCGAGGTCGACGGCGACGAGGCGGTGGTGGCAGTGGGAGCCCTGCGGACACGCGCGCGCCTGCGGGACCTCGCGGCCCTGCCCCCCAAGCAGAAAAAGGTGAGCAAGGCACCGGGCAAGCGCGACAGGGGGGCGGCGGCGGAAAAGGTGACCGCGAAAGAGCTCGAGCACCCGGAGAGCCGCCTGGACTTGCGTGGCATGCGCGTCGACGACGCGGAACGCGAGCTCCGCCAATTCGTCGACCTGCTGGTTCTGAAGGGACCGCCGACGGGTCTGGTGGTCCACGGCCACGGCACCGGCGTCCTCCGGCGCATGGTCCGCGAAGCTCTCCAGGCCACCCCCGAAGTCAAAGCCTTCCGTCCGGGCGGCCGCCATGAGGGCGGCGACGGGGTCACGGTGTTTGAAGTGGCTTGATTGCGGTGGCGATTCCGCGCTTGCCGCTGAGCACCGCATAGAAGCTCACTTGCTAGGAAACACTGTTGTTCCACTATTCCGTGCCCCAGGTCCCGCACTCGTCAACCCCACAACTGTTGAGTCTCGTTAGAAATGCGGCGTTCTTATCTCAAATAGAAATGCGGCATCTGGTCAGTCTTGAATCTGCTCGAATCTGAGCTTCCTTTCCTGGAAATAGATCGAGTGGGAGTGGTCGACGTGTCTGAGGACTTGAACGCTTGCTTCTCGCGTATGACGCTCTGAACTCGTCTGGGAGGATCTTGGCCACCAGACCGGCCTGCTTGCTGTGAACGACGTGGTCATTGGTCACGGTGCGTTCGTGCTTTTCGGCGAGGTAGCGGTCGATATCGATGCCTTGCGACGGCACGAAGGCACTGGGGAAGTCTCCCGGCGTTCGTGAGAAGCGCCAGTTGAAGTCGGGGAGATACTGCTTCGCGATGTAGGCATTGGCCCCGTCGATGTCGCGCATTTCGGCTTTCGACAGCTCGGAAACCAGTCGGTCCTGCCACGTGCCGTAGCTAACCGATGGGAAGACCGTAATCGGCGAAGATATCGCGCATTACCCTCATATTACCGAGTGTCGTATCTCGCTCGAACAGTCGCGCTGCGAGCACACATCCCGAAGCATCATCGATGGCCGAGACCAGCGCCATGGCCTGAC
>CAYXVF010000206.1:0-4392 GCA_964468125.1 uncultured Bdellovibrionales bacterium
TCATCTCAACCATAGATCAAGACCGACGACCGCCGTCAAGAGAAGTCATCAGGTGATACTAGGCCTAGACGTCGTACTTGTTCTCGTGAAGCTGATGAAGATAGCGGTAGACCGTTTTGGGCTCCGACACCTTCAGCTTCTTGAGCATCCAGTCGATGGGTTTGGGGTTCTTGTAGATGAGCTCCACTAGCGTGGTTGACGGGGGCTCAGATTCACTTCGGTCGTTTTCTTTCGAGCGGTTGCCATACAGTGTTTTTATTCGAGTTCGACCCACAGGGCAAAGAAATTGACGTAACAACTGCGTAAACATTCAGGTTTGCACTGGGTGTCGGGTGCCAGTGAAGGGCAATCGCCAGTGAGCGGTGACGCTCAGTCGTCCGGCAGTGTGAGGCCTTCGGATGTCCCCCCGGAGCACGAGAACACCGAGTCAAAATGAGCCAGACCCGCGGGCAGGACGTCGTCGATATCCAAACATCCCGCCTCAAAGGCCCCTGAGCTTAGAAAATCGTCAACGAAGGCGCTTCGGTAGAGCTGCCCGGCGAAGCCTTCGCGATGAAGGGCGCCCCGGGTAGCGGCATCGCTTCGCCCGGAATTTCCGAGGACCGTGATATTGGCGAGAATCGGGGCGCTCACAGGAGTCGCCAGGAAGTCGCCGTTGCTGTCCGATTCGATTCCATTGTCGCCTCGCGTCGCACCTTGTCGCACAAGGGCGTACTGAATGGTTCCCCGAAAGCCGAAATCGATGTCGATCCCATCATCGGAGGGTGCGACGCACAGGAGGTGGGTGAGCTCGGCGGTTCCCCCCATAAACTCGACGCAATCATCATCCGTGCTCGCGATCTGAACGAATCGCGCGCGCGTTTCATTGCCAGCCGCCTCGAAGGTGAGGCCTTGTGAAATCCCGGATTCAACGGCTCCGCCCGCCTCGGCGATGACCACGTACTCCACGTCGCCGCTGTCATCGTTGTCATCTTGACCGCCAAAAAAACGCGGGCTGGCGGGAGGGCTCGTCTCGGATGCGACCTCGTTGTTGGGATCGGCTCCGTTGACCCTGGCGCGACCGCTCAAAATCAAGCCGCCCCACTGACCGTAGTTCGTGAGGTCGGTCACGTCTTCATCGACCGCGATCGCCGTCTCGCCGTTGTTGAGGCTCACGGCCCCCATTATGATGGGCAGGTCCTCGGTCCCGTTCGCTTGAATGGTCGAGCCGCGGGTGATGACGAGCGCACTTCCGTTGTTGGCCGCTCCGTAGACCTGCGTGCCCGCCTGGATCGTGAGTGTGACACTCATCGGTGAGGTTGATACCTGAGCGTCACCGTCGCCCACATTGATCAGGCCGTTGAGAACGAAGATGTGGTTGTTCGGCCAGGTGGTGTCGGCGGTGATGCGCGTCGTCACGATGCAGACAGGAAAGGTCTCGCCGAATACGTTGACCGTCCCGCCGTCCTGGTAGTTGGCATCGAGCACTTGGCAGTTATTGGTCGCCGCACCCGTGATTTGTCCGCCGCTAATCTCCGCCTCGAGCGGGTGGAAGTTGCCACCGGGAGGAAGATTGGCCTCGAGGCGCGCATCGCGGAGAGCCCACTCGGCCCACCAGGCGGGCTCGCCACTGGGAACGGCACCGTAGTGATCGTTCGTCTCGAAACCGATCGGAAGCGTCGTGCTCGGTGAGCTCGGGGCTCCACCGGTGATCGCGAGCGACGTCGTATTCAGTCCGATTGACGCCGGGCTGCCGACGAGAAGAACCTGTCCCGCGTCCAGCGCGTCTTGCTGAAGACTCGCCGGAGGAGCTTTGCTGACGAGCACGCTCACATTGCCCTGCACGCTCTGTCCCGCGGCGTTCTCGATGGAATAGGTCAAGGCATCGTTTCCGGTGTAACCCGTGTTCGGCGTGTAGACGATGATGTCGTCGGTAGGGTCGGTCGCAGTGTTGTTGTTGTCGACTACGGCCACCCCAGACGTGGGTGGCGAAGTGATCTGAAGCGCTGTCGAACCCGGTCCCGAGTCGCCAAAACTGTCGTTCGCAAGAACGTCCAAGACCGTCGACACATTGCTGAGTACGGAGAGCTCATCGACGTTTGCGAGCAGGCCGGTGTTGCGTGGCTCGGTTGCCTCCAGAATCTCCTGCAGATCGCTCAGACCGTCGCCGTCTGAATCACGTGGCGCTGGGTCACTGGCTTCGGGTTCGATGAGAAGAACCGAATTTTCCGTCGTATTGAACACTCGATTCAGCGTGAGAATGTCGCCGAGCCCCTCTGGACCTGTGGACTGGAAAGTGAGGCTGATCGATTCCGAAGTGCTCACGGGAACTGGGAGGTTCAGCTCCGTGGCTCCGGCGGACGCGACGGGGGCAATCCGCGTGGTGCCGGTCGCCTCAGCGGTCACCCGGATCGCAAGCTCGAACCGGGCGATCGAAGCGGCAACCTGCGGGCTCTGATTATCGAGACCGGTTGTGACCAAGACGATTCGCTCAGTAGACGCGTCGCATGCGTAGAGGGAAGCTGCGACCAGAACGAGGAGAGTAGAAACCCGCGTCATTGGAAATCCGCCGGATTGACTCGGATTGTGACATCTTCCGGGGCACCGCCATCGCCGCCGTCGTCGCGACTCAATACGATAGCAGCGGCGGTCCCGCCGACTACCGCAGCGCCGACGCCCCACACCCACCACTTCTTGTACCAGGGCTTCGGCCCGCTCACCGCTTCGGTGGAACTAAACCGTACTGTTTCGAAGCGTCGAACATTGAGCTCGCGTTCCACGGTACCACCAGTCGCTGAGCTCACCTCGACGGTGTGCTGACCCGGGGCGAGAGGGTAGTTGCCCGGCGACTCACCGTGCTCGCGGCCGTCGATTTTGACTCGTCCACGCTGATCGACACGCAGAACGGCGCGGCCGAGAGGGAGGGTGGGATCGAGAAGATAAAGGGCGCACTGTCGGACTGCTTCGAGAAGCTGTTCTTGGTCAGCCAGGTCCTCCGAGACGGATCGAAGGACTTTTGCTTCTCGTGAGTCGATCAGGCGCATGCTCAGCTGCAAGGTGTCGCCCACGCTTCCGAGTCGCCCCACCACAATTCGACCGGCTCCGAGGGCACTCGCTATTTCCGCCAGGCACTGCGTGTCATCCTCGCAGCCCAGCACCTGCTTCTGGGCTTCAACCGATAACATCGCTTTGATTTCGGACTCGCCAAGGAACTCCATGTCCGAATGACTCTCGCGATAGGCGTCGGTGACTCTTTGGCTGAGGGTTTCCGCGAGCGATTGAAGCTCCGGGGGCGCACTCAAATCGAGCACGACCAGTCGCTTCGGAGGCGGTTCCGACGAAAGGACGAGACTCGCGAGGATTAGGTGAAGCATCATCATCTTGCCCGTCAGCTAGCATGACCTTTGCTCACTCTCAATCGCCAGAGATTGGGCAAGGGCGATCTTTATGGGTGTCAGGTCGCGGTGCCCGGGGGGCGTTTCCGGGCTTCGCGACTCAATTGAACTCGTAGGAAAAGCTCAGGCTGACGTCGATCCCTTGCTTGAAGACACGGAAGTCGAGCTGCTCCTGCCCTTCAATTTGCTGGGTGAGACGAATGGTCGGGTTCAAGAGATTCGAGCCCTGCAGGCTGAACGTCCCATCCTCGAAGGCCTCCCAGGAGATATTCACGTCCAGCGTGTCGACGGGATCCTGAATGATGTCAGGATTGCCGAAGATACCGACGATTTGTAGACGCTGACCTACTCGATTGTAGGCGACGGTAATGTCGAGTGTTTCGCCGTCGTATCCGGTCTGGGCGTTGATCACGATGTCCGCCTGCCCCTGGAGACACCGCTCAGAGCTGGTCGCGACGCCCGTTGTTTCCAGGGTCACGCTCGAATCGAGGATCGCGAAGTTTGCGCTGAAGTAGATATCGTCGAGCACTGCAGGGCCACCGACCCAGTCTCGGATCCGTGAGAGCTCCGTACGTCCCCCGAATTCATACCCGGTGACTGCCGCATTCTCTGCATTTTGGAACGTCGCGATGATACCGCCTCCGCCGATCGCCTGAAAGGTCTGCTCGATTGGGCTCGTGTAGTCCTTACGAAAGACACCGACTGTCAGAGACTCGGTGGTCGAAGGGTACCATTCCGCCCGAGCGTCGTAGCCATCGATCACCGTTTGTTCGAGGTCCGGGTTTCCTTGGTACTGCTGCCCGGAATCTGGGTCGAAGAAGAACGAGGGCGCGAGCTCGTTGAAGACGGGCCGCGAGAGTGACCGACCGTACGCGGCACGAATCTGAAGGTCATCGAGGGTAAACCAAGTGAGAAGTGCCGCGGGAAGCCAATTGTCGACGTCAAATCCTGAGGGCTGAATCTCTAGGCATCAGACGAAAGGTGCCGTCCGAGAGTAGATACCGAACCGCGTTTTGTC
>CAYXVF010000207.1:0-4382 GCA_964468125.1 uncultured Bdellovibrionales bacterium
GGCGGGCGTAGCCGGCGAGAACTTTGACGTCGGCCCGAGGCTCTATGGCTCTGGGAGCGACGGCGACCTCACCGTCAGCACGGACCAGAATTTCGAGGTCGGCCGGGAATACGCGAACATTCAGATCGAGACCGGTGCGACGCTATCGGTGCCTTCGGGCACGGTGATCCGTTGCACCGGCACCTTCGACAACGACGGTACCGTCGCCGTTTCGCGGGCTACGCGATCGGGCATTCGAGAGTTCGGTTCATCGGGCGCGGAGTTTCCTGCGATCACACCACCCGGAGAGGGCGTCGCTGCGTCGCCGGCGGGGTTCGGGAGCCGAGACAACACCACGCCGTTTTTTGCCTACGGTGGAGAAGGTGGGCGTGGAATTGGCACCTCCGCCCGAGAGCTCTTGGAGCCGCGCGCCGCCGTCGGCGGAGCAGGAAACGTCACTTGGCCATTCAATGTCAGTGGCTATGACTCGGGCGGCGGTTCGGTGCACATTCGTTGCGCGGGCGAGATTCGCAATGCCGGGCGGATCGAAGCGAGCGGCAGCGGTGGCGCCTTTGGCTCCGGCAGCCGCGGCGGCGGCGGCGGTGGCGGAGCGATCTTGCTCGCGTCGCCGGTCGGAATCGATGGTGGCGGGGGGGAGATCGTCGCGGTCGGCGGCGATGGAGAGGGAGGGTCGGACCAGTACGGGGCCGCTGGCGGTGGAGGCGGTGGATTTGTTCATTTGATCGCCCCGTCGATCGTCTCGGGTGCGGTCGACGTGAGCGGTGGTAGCGCCGGATCACCCGCAACGTGGACCTCCGCGATTCGCTGGGTTGCGGGTTCCGGTGGCGGCGGCAGTGCCGGCGACGGCGGTCGCGGTGAAGGGAATCTCGATGGCTCGGTTTCATCCGCTTCTGACGGTCAGGACGGGCACGTCTTTGTCATAGAGAAGGATCCGGCACGAGTCCTCTAAACGGTTTTTGAAACGAGGGACGTAGTAGCGGTCAATCCCGCAGCGTGCTTTCGAGCGGCAATTCTCGCAGATCGACCCATGTCAGTATCACCTGTTGCGCCTTGGCGAACCTGCGACAGATAGTGCGAGCTGAAATCCGCCGGGTCCCCGGTACGGAAACCTCCCGGGGCCTGCGCCTCGGCCCAGTCGAACACCGCGGCGAAGGCGTGCGGAGAGCTCCGTGAAGGCTTCCCGCTGAACATTTCTCTGACGTAGGCATCGTGCGGGTTCGACATGCACGGGCATACAGAGCATGTCCCGTGCCAACGGACATTGGGTGGCTGATGCCGTTTCCGACCATTAGACGAGATGCCGACACGCGTTTCGCGCGACACTAAAATCTCACTCGCGCTCCTCCCCGCCCCAGAGTCAGGACGCAGCCTGGGGCGCCTAACTCGTCCCCGTTCGTCGTGAGGAGCCCGCAACTCGAGCGTCTCGAAGGACGCCTCTAACTCCCAATCACCACGGAATGCCCCAACCCCTCGAGCATCACCCGTACCCGCTCCCGCTGATCCCCCTGCACGATCAGGTCCTCTCCGTCTTTGCGCGCCCCGGTCCCAAGCCCGCTTTTGATCTGCGCCACGAGCGAATCGTAAGCGGGCAAGCCTTCAATCCGGGTGACGGTCTTCCCGCCGTGTCCCTTGTTCTGCCGGCGAAGGATCACCCGGCGTGCCCCAGCAGACGGCGCCGAGTCCACTGCAGACGCTTCCGGCTCAGCCGCCGCTTCCCCCTCCGGCAACTGCTCCCGCAGCCCCGCGAGCGCATCGAAGGGATTGGAGCTCAGCGGGCGGTCGTTGCCGGAGAGATCGGGGCGGGAGTGGCGGGGTTTTTTTGGCATGGTGCCCCCCGTCTGCCAGAAACGACGAGGCTCGACCAGTCGACCGCTGCACCCCCCTGGACGCGTCTACAGCCGGTGAAAGAGCCGCGTGAGCGATGGTGACTCCACGTTGGAGCCAAAGGCAGGATTCGATCACCGATGACGTGACCATCAGCTCTTGTTGGTCGACTCGAGAGGATCGCATCCCGCTCGAGCTTGGCGGCTCGAGCGGTGACCGCGACGGCGGCCTGCGCGAGGATCTGAGCTTTGGCGAGCTCCGCGGTCTCTTCGGCGATGTCCGCATCGGCAATGCGCCCGATGGCGTCGTTGGACGCGCCTTTTTCAATGCCGTCACAACACTCAAACCTCGAAGACAGCCGCCAGCGAACCCGCGGTCACGATGCGCCGCAACCAGGTCTTGAGCTCCTCCAGTGACGCCCTCTCAACGCGAGCCCGCGTCTCGGCATCCGGGGTGCCGAACTTGGCGTCCACGAGCTCGAGCAGCGCTTGACGCTGGCCTTCACCTAGCCCTTCGGCGCGACCAACCTCGCGCCCTTCCTCACGCCCTTCCTCACGCCCTTCCTCGCGCGCTTCCGCTCGGACTCTCTCGTTGAACGAGACCATTTTTCCCTCCAGCTCCGGGTCAATCTCCCGTGCGACCTTCCGCATCTTATCAAGCTCCAAATCGTCTCGGACATCCCCAAAATAATTCAGGATCAAGTTGAACACGCGTCGGCCCGCCTCAGACCGTAGCTCCGTGGCGCGCCGCTTCATCCACCGATGAGGTGCGAGCTTCCGGCGCGAGCAGATGAGCGCCGAGAACATGAGGGTGGTGACCGCCTTCAGCCCAAGCGACGTGATGTCCGTATCCCTCCACCGACTTAGGTCCAACAGAAGGTAGGCGGCTGACACACCGGTCCCCGCGTAGCCAGGGTTGACGAGCTCCGTGAATTCCCGTGATGCGCCCCAAGGTTTGGGGCCGTGATAAAGCACGACCGGGATGATTGCTGGCAGCCGCCCGCGCGGGTTTTTCAGTCGCCACGCATCCCACAGGCGCATCCGGTAGCGCAGCAATCGATGCGCCATCGACGGGTCATCGCTGCTTTGATGTTCCAGCACGATGTAAACGAGCGCGGTGCGCTCACCCGCACGCCGCGAGCCACGGCCGCCCGAAGACCCGCTGCGTGTCGAGGGGTTGAGCTGAAACGTGAAGTCCGTAGCCAGTGGCGGAGCCAAACGGTCATCGCCAAGGTCGATCGAGACTCCTTTGAGCGATTCCCAATCGAATTGCTCAACGTCCTCGTCAGGAAGCGCGACTCGAAGCGTCTCTTTGGGTACCGGCTCATGCTCCATCATGCGCCGAAAGAAGGCATCGTGCAGGTTCGACATGCCCGGCATAAAGAGCACGCCGCATGCCAACCGCGAATGAACTCAGAGACGCCGAATTCATCAAAGACACTGAGCGAGCGGCCGCCGGCAGGTCGCATTTTTCGGCACTGTCACTCAGCCCTCGAACACTGCCGACAGCGAATCCGCGGTCACGATGCGCCGCAGCCAGGTTTTGAGCTCCTCCGCCGATGCTATCTCGACGCGCGCGTGCGTTTCGGCATCCGGGGTGCCGAACTTGGCGTCCACGAGCTCCAGCAGCGCTTGCCGCTGGCCTTCGCCTAGACCTTCGGCGCGGCCAACCTCGCGGCCCTCCACGCGACCTTCCTCGCGACCTTTCTCACGCCCTTCCACGCGGCCTTCCTCGCGACCTTTCTCCAGGGCAGCTCGCTCCAGCTTCTCAGCAAACGACACCATTTTCTCCTCCAACCGCGGGTAGCGCGAAAGAACCCTTCGGACCTTGGGAAGATCTACATTTTCCCGCGCTCTCATCAAATACACCAAGCTCAGCTCCGCCGCCCGAGGCTCACCCCCCGGGGCCATGACGCGCTGCAAGTACGGATCGCGGGCTTCGAGCCAGCGGTGCATCGGCGTGGCTCCCCAGATATCGAACAACAAACGAACCATGAGTGCAGTCGCCGGCCGCGCCTCGAGCGAGCTGAATCGGTCTTCGCTCCATTGGCTCAGGTCCAACAGATGATAGGCGGCGGAAACATCGGTGATGCCGTCTCCGGGGTCTACCATCGCGCTGAACCCCCGAGGTGCGCTCCAACGCCGACGCCCGTGATACAGCACCACCGGAATGATCGCCGGCCACTTACGAGCCCGAGGATGCTGTGCACGCCAGGCTTCCCACAGTCGCACGCGATAGCGCAGCATGCGAAAAGGCATCGCGGAATCGACCGAGCTTTGGTGCTCGAGCACGACATAGATGAGCGCGTGACCCCGCTTGCGACGTTTGAGCTGAAACACAAAGTCGGTTTCGATGCGCGACGAGAGCCGGTCGTCACCGAGATCGAGATACACCTGCTTCAACGACCGCAGATTGAGCCCCGCCGCCACCGACTCGGGCAGAGCGAGGCGAACGACATCTTCCGCGACGCCATCCAGCGCGAGCATTTCTCTGACGTAGGCGTCGTGCGGGTTCGACATGCACGGGCACAGAGAGCATACCCCGTGCCAACGGACATT
>CAYXVF010000208.1:0-4199 GCA_964468125.1 uncultured Bdellovibrionales bacterium
CGCTGGACGTGACTATTTCGGGGGCTATGCCCCTCTAGGCTTCGTCCCGACCACGATGTAGTGGCGCGGCAAGGTCTCTTCGACGATCTCCGCCTGGAAGCCTGCGCTCTCGAGCTCCCGCACGACGCTCTCGGCGGCAAGACGCATTTCCGGCGGCGGCCCGCGACCTTCGGTGGATTCAGGGAGAAAGTCGACGACTACAAAGCGACCGCCCTCCGCGAGTCCGTCGTAGAGCTTGGCGGCGAAGGCCTGACGGGCATCCACGTGATGCCAGGTGTTCAGGGTCACGACTCCGTTCACGCTCCCGGCCGCAAGCTTCGGATCGTCGTGTGCGCTCTCAACCGCCCTCACGTTGGTCCAACCGGCGGCCGCGCTCCGTTCCTTCAGAAACTCGATCATCGCGGGCTCTACGTCGAGCGCCAGCACCTGACCCTCTTCGCCGACGGCGCGACGCAGGGACTCGATCAGGTAGCCGGTTCCCGCGCCGAGGTCTGCGACCGTCGCGCCAGGGTCGAGCTCGAGCGCTTCGACGATCTCCTCCGGCTTCTGCCAGGCATCCCGAGCGGGGTCGTTCCACTCCTTGGCGAACTCCTCGGGTTTCGCAAAGTGGTGGTCCATCGCGCGGCGGTCGACGTCGCCGTGGTGTCCCGCGTGTGTGCCAGGTGATTCTTGGTTGTGATGGGGCGCGGCGCAGGCAGCCGTGGACAGGATCCAGGCGATGATGGCGTCGTTTCGTTTCATCGGTTTACCTCGCGCAAAGGCGGTTCTTACCAGTCTCCCTGTTCCAGGCCGGCCAGGTCTTTGAGTTGGTACATGAATCCACCGAAGTCCGACTTCTGATCAACCACCGTCAGCGTCCCGGTGACCCAGAGGCTCTTTTCAAAAACCCGCCACGGGAGCGATTTATCGAGCTCGACGAGAATGAGCTGGTTCGGGGGGGGAGGGGGCACGTGCGCGCAGAATAGTGGGTCCGAGACGAGCACAAAGCTCGAAACCCCTTTGCCGCTGGCTTCGAGTGGTATCGAGTAGCCGCGGATTTTGACCGGCTTCGCGAGCTTTTTGCGAAGCCCCGCGGGCATCTTGCCGGTTTCGTAGTTGAGCTCCGCGAGCGCTTCCCAGGCGATCTTTTTTGCGCTCGCACGAATCTTGGCGTTGTCCTGAGTTGCACCGCTGAGCAGGGTCGCGGCGGCAAGGACGATCAAAGAATGAGTGAGTCTCATGTGCGCACCAAAAGCCCATCTGACAGTGAGCGGCGGTAGCTCATCCAGGCGGGAATGAGTGAGGCGACGAGCGCCGCCAGGAGGAATGCTGCGACCCAGGGGAGATCGGCCGCGGTCACGGGGGCTGCGCTCATGCGCAGGCCGAACTGCGAGACGAGCACAGACCGGCCGAGCCAAGCGAGTCCGTAGACGGCCGCGAGAGCGACGAGTACGCTCGACGCTGCGACGAGGAGCGCCTCACCCACGATCAGTCCCCCGACCTCGATGGGTGAGGCACCCACGGAGCGCAAGAGGGCCATCTCTCGTCGGCGCTCGTTCACCGTTGCGAGCAGGGTCGCGACGAGAGCGATGACACCGGCCAAGGATACGAGGATCCCCACGATTAGGAGTGTGCTTTCGGCGACACCTACCGTCGACCAGAGCCGTTGAAATGCGCGTGCGGGCATCACCGCCATGAGTGGTTCATCCGGGAAATCGTTGATCCATGCCCGCATTCGAAACAGACCCATCTTCGAGCGTAAGCCGATGAGTACCGCACTCACGGATTCGATCTGATCCAGATCGCCTTTCGGTGCGGCGGCTCCGTCGCCGTCGCTATCGGCCTGCACGTTCCCATCTTCATGGTGGCCATGCTCCTCGTGTTCATGCTCGTTGTGCTCGTTTTCATGCTCGGCGTGCTCGTTGTGCTCGCCGTGACCGTCTGCCGACACTTCGGCGTGAGCGTCATCGGTCGTGTGATCGGAGGGTTCGTGGTGCGCGGCGGCAAGCCCGCTCAGGGGGACGTGAACCGTACGGTCCACCGGGGTCCCCGTAGGCGCTAGAATCCCAACCACCTCGAAGGTGTGATGCTCATGTGCATGGGCGTCCTCGGTCACACCGTGTTGAATTGGAAAACGGTCGCCAACGCCCCATCCGAGAGCGCTTGCGACTTCGGCTCCGAGCACCGCTTGGTGGTCGTCCTCGAACGCATGCCCATCGAGCTCGAGCGATATTTGTTCACCGTAGCGGTAGTGCTCGAAGTAGCCATTGCTGGTTCCGAGGACGCGATAGCCTCGAACGGAGTCGCCGAGCGCCAAGGGGACACTCCAGGCCACCTCTGGATGCGCGGCGATCGCTTCGTAGCCCTCCCAGGAGAGCTCCTGAACCGGTTCGCCGAGGCGAAACACCGAGTAGAGAAGAAGCTGGAGGCCGCTACCGCGCGAACCGACCAACAGGTCCGTCCCGGAGATTGTGCTCTCGAAGCTCGTTCGTGCGCTCGAGCGCAAGCGCTCGACCGAAACGAGCAAGGCGAAGCTCGTTGCGACCGAGAGGACCGTGAGGAACACGGTCACTCTACGACTCCAGAGGCTGGCTCGTGCGAGCCGTAAGAGAATTCTCATGCCGCGGCACTCCTCAGGACGGTCGATTGGGCAGTCGCAGCAAGATCGTAGGCGGTCTGGAAGGCGGGACGCAGGGCGGGGTCGTGGCTCACGACGATCGCCGTAGATCCCGCTTCGGCGCACTCCTGCAACAGCAGGTCGATGAATTGGTCCCGTGCTTCCGGGTCGAGCGCTGAGGTCGGTTCATCGCAGACGATGAGGGGCGGGCGGCCGATGAGAGCCCGCGCAACCGCGACGCGCTGCTGCTGTCCCACACTGAGCTCGCCCGGTTTTCTATCCTGATGCGATGAATCGAGGCCGAGGTGGAGCATCAAGCGCGCAGCCTCCTCTTTGAGCGAGCCAGACTGCGCGACTGCGCGATGACGCCTCCCCGGTGCGAAGCGACAGGGCAGGGTCACGTTCTCAATCGCACTCAGGTAGGGCACGAGATTGAAGGACTGAAACACAAAGCCCATGTGCTCGGCCCGTCGCCGGTCGCGTCGCCGGCCGCGGTAGAGTTCCTCCCCGAGCACGCGCAGCGTTCCCTTCGTCGGCACGTGGACCCCGGCGATGAGCTGCAGGAGCGTTGTCTTGCCACAGCCACTGGGCCCGAAGATGTAGCAGTGCTCGCCGGGTTCGATCTGCAACCGTTCGATCGAGAGTTGCCAGGTCGACTCCCTCGAGTGGGAGAACCCGAGGCCCTCTACGTCCACAACCGGAAGATCGAGCGCGCGCGACGTGTCCATGGCTGCCTCCTCGCGAACGGACTAGCGCAATGAATGCCCTCTTGCAAATTGTTTGCATTAAGCGTAGCCGGGTCACGCACAGTGAGTCTCCGGTCGCCGGTCGTGGCCTGTGCGCCGCTCCGGCGACCGCTTCGTGTAAGGGCAGACGTGATCGAGGTACAGCCGGCGAGGGCATGGGCCGACCGGGCAGGGAGCATCGGCAGCGGTCTGTGCCTAGTGCACTGTGTCGCGATGGCAGCGCTTCCCGGTTTGGTAGCCGCGCTCGGAATCGGAGGCGTATTTCTTGCTTCCTTCGAATGGGGCCTCGTCGGCTTTGCGGTGTGCATCGCATTGTACTCGGCCTTCAGCGGCTACCGTCGCCATCGCTCACTTCGGATCTCCGGCGCCCTCGCAGGATTCGCGTTGCTTCTCGTTTTTGCGATCGTCATGGAGCGCGCGGGAAATGGATCGGTCGGTTGGCTTGCGATGCTAGCTGCGGGTATAGGCCTCGTCACTACCCACTCCATCAGCGCGCGGGCACGAACGCCCGCAGCACCCGTGAGGTCATTACCATGAAATATTTGCCTTTGACCGTCGTGATATTCAGCGTCGCATGTGCATCCACCACGAGCTCCACCTCAGGCGAGGTTGAGTCTCCGGCGCCCGAAGTGACCAGTGACATCGCCGCCGCCAAGCCCGGGATCGTCGATGTGCTATTCACCGTCGACTACGTCCGCATGCTGGAGTTCACCCTGCCGCCGGGCGCGGAGCTAACCGCGCACGAAGGCAAACGTCGCCTCGTCTACTCACTCAGCGATTACGTGCTCGAGTGGCGTGAGGGCGAGGGGCCGGTCGAAGAGAAGGCGTGGTCGACGGGTGACGTGCACGTGCACGCG
>CAYXVF010000209.1:0-4152 GCA_964468125.1 uncultured Bdellovibrionales bacterium
GCTCGACTGACGTCGATGGGGTCTTATGTCAACCTCGACCCCTGTAGAGCTGCGAGCACACGCCGATTAAAGCTCAACCAAGTGAGCTCGCGATTCAGATAGAGATCGTGATTCCGTTCCATTGCGTGAGTCGGCCAAGCGGTTGACTGACAGTCAGTAGACTGACATTGGTGTAACGTGTGCATCGCTGCGCGAATCGCACGCGGTCGAGCGACATTGAACGCCTTTCACGCGGTTGACATGCGAACGCGAGGCCAATCTTTCGGTGTATCTTGGCAATCTACGAACTGAAACTCAGTGCCCAGTCAAAGCCGCGACATAGTTTGAGAGGGAGGCCTGCGACTCACGACGGCCTCCCGTTCGAGTAGTTTGGCAAGCTTTTCGCGTCTCCAGGAGGGTGTTGACCGTACGGTCACAATCCATGCAGGCGACTCATTCGTCGTTCCCAAGGGCGTCGAGCACGAACCAGTGGCAAGAACCGAAGCCCATCTTCTCCTCATCGAGCCTACGGGGACCCCCAACACGGGCGATCCAGCGACAGCCACCAGGAGAACATTCGCTTTCGATGAACCCGGCAAACCATAACGAGGGTTATATCCCGCGCCCCGAGCCTCGCGTGCATCCCAGCGCGCTCACGCATTCATCATTTGAGTCAATGACTCTCGGAGCGTCACCGAGCCCCGCTCGATCTCGGGCGGCCTCTCGAACACGAGAACGCCTTTATCGACAGCGGTGTTCATTTCCGCATACAGCGTCGCGTAATGCCCCGCGCCCATCCCGTTGAGAATGGGTGTGATGGCATCGGCTGGTGCCTCGGAGACGGCCACTGGTTTTCCGACGATGTCGGCGAAGATCTCTGCGACCTCAGCCATGCTGTGATCGGTTGGGCCGGCCAAGTTGACGACCCGCGGAGCGTCCTTCTTTTGCAGCAGGCGCGCGGCCACACGACCGATGTCGCCGGTTGAGACCATCTCCATGCGGCGCGTCGGGTTGAAGAACACAGGCAGAACCCCTTGCTCGACGACCGGTTGAATCGAGGCGCCGAGGTTTTGGTGAAAATACGCCGCTCGCAGAAACGTCGTGTCCGCGTGATCCGCCAAGCCGGCCTCGAGCGGACGGAGCGACCGAATCGGGCCGGTGCCGTGCTCGAGGTGCACCCCGACCGACGAAAGCAACACGATCCTAGGCACCTTCGATGCGCTCACCGCGTCGAGGATGCTCGCGATCACGGGCTCGTTGGCAGCGAACAGATCTTTGGCGCCCCAGATCGGCGGGAGCAAAAGGTAGGCTGCGTCTACGCCCGTCATCGCCATCGTGAGCGTCGTTTTGTCGGTGAGCTCACCGGCGACAATTTCGACCCCGCGATCGGTCCATGCACTGGACTTGTTCGGTGTCCGTGCCAGAGCCCGCACCTCGTGCCCCGCCTCCAGCAGTTCGGCGGCGACCACTCCGCCCGTGTTTCCAGTCAACCCCGCTACAAATGCTTTCATTAACCTCTCCTCGTTTGCCGAGGCTAAGATGCCTCGATGCGTTTGTCAGATAGTGCGCTTGTTAACTATGCGCGAGCACACTAGAGTCATGACGTCATGACTGATGCGCATAGACGCGGCGAACGCTTCGACCTCAACCTCCTGCCGGCGCTCGAGGTGCTTTTGCGCACCGGAAGTGTCACTGACTCCGCCGAGCAACTGGGCATGACTCAGTCCGGCGCGAGCCGCACTTTGGCCCGTCTTCGTGACCTGTTTGGTGATCCCTTGTTGGTACGCGAGGGGCCGAACATGCGACTAACGGCGCGCGCCGAGGCACTTCGCCCGACGCTATCCCGTCTGATCGAAGATGCACACCGATTGGTCGAGAGCGGCGGCGAGTTCGATCCCCAGACCGCGCGCGGGATGTTGCGCATGACCACTGCAGATTACGGACTTCACGTGTTGCTGCCGGGACTGCTTCAACGTGTGACGGAAGAAGCCCCGCATCTCGACCTAGAAGTCGTACCGTCTGAGCATCCGGTCGAGGGTCTCGTGAGCGGGCAGCTGGATTTCGCGATCAATATCCCCGACGGACTCAAGCACCCGGACCTCGCGCGTACGCGCCTGCTAGAAGACAACTTGGTCTGCGTCATACGTCGGGGGCATCCGGCGCTCGCACGGCGATTCACTGTCAAGCGCTACGCAGGGCTCGAGCACATTCTCGTAGCACCGAGCGGAAGAAGCGGTGGAATCGTGGACGAGGCCCTCGCACGCCACGGCCTCAAGCGGCGGGTTTCATTGCTCACCCCTTCGTTTTTGTCGGTGCCCTATTTCTTGCACACCAGCGATCGTGTGTGCGCCCTTCCGCGACGGATGGCCAATCAGTTCGCTGAACGTTGGCCTTTCGTCCTCGTCGAGCCGCCGATCGCGCTCCCTGGCTTCCGCATTCAATTGTATTGGATGGAGCGGCGACGCACGGATCCGATCCACCGCTGGTTCCGCCAGCTCGCCCGTGAGGTCGCGGACGAATTGTGAGCGTTAACGCTTGACGGTCAAGACAATCAGGGTCTGCGTTTCGGTCTCGATCAGCGCGCCTAGCCCGAAACACAGATGGGGCCTCTCCGGCGACTGCACGGAAGGTCCTCCTGAGATGCGCGTCTCACTTCGGAACAACCGTCAGGAAGCACTCGGACCGGGCTTGGCCGTGAACTGTTCTCGACAGCATGCTGTAAGCATGCCATACGCATGCCATGAAGAACCTTCAGGCAAAGAATGTCTCCGAATCGCTTCATCGCAAGGTGGTGGCACTCGCAAACCAGCGGGGAGTCAGCATTTCCCAGGTCATCGTCGACGCGGTTGAACGTGAAGTTGAGCGAGAGGGCTTTCGGCAGCGGCTCGCGAAGCGCACACCGGTGAAGCTCAAATCCTCACCAAGACGTGCGCTCGAGGATGAACGAGCCGCAAGATGACCAAATGTGTCTTGGATGCGAGCACAGCGGTCGAAGTTCTGTTGAAGACAGAAGCAGGTCAGCAATCCCTCGAAGTCATCGCAAATGACATACCCTGCGTACCTCATCTGTTCGATATCGAGGTCGTCAACGTTCTGAGACGGTTTGTGCGCCATGAGGAGATTTCTCTCGCCCGCGCAAACGAAGCTGTAGAGGACCTCACCGCTTGGACGCTCTCCCGCTTTGAGCATAGGCAGATGCTCGCAGAGATCTGGCGCATGCGAGACAACGCGACCGCGTACGATGCGGCCTACGCAGCACTCGCAATCACCCTCGACCTGCCGCTGCTCTCGACTGACAGCCCCCTTGCGGAAGCCGGTTTGCCGAACCTCCGAGTCTTGCTCGTCCGCTAGCGTCGCACCTGCACGGTCCCGAGTGACTCACCACTCGATCAACCTGCGGTCGCGAAAGAACCCGCCCGTCGGCCCATCGTCCGGTAGGGTCGCTAGCCAAACCGGCGTGTCCGCACCTTCTTCCACGGAGCGCGACGCGGCCATTCCACCCATCCGCGTCCGCACCCAGCCGGGACAGGCTGCGTTGACTTTGACCTTCTGGCCCAAGGCTTGCGCGAGTACGAGGGTCGTCGCATTGAGAGCCGCCTTGCTGACTGAGTAGGCCACAGGTCCGGTCAGCCCCTCCGCGAAAGACCCCCAGCCGGACGACACGTTGACAATTCGGCCGCACCCACGCTCGTTCCGAGGTCAACGAACTCATCTTCGATGTTGCGCTCGGTATCAAGCTTCTCTTTGTCTGCGCTCACCCGGCGATCGATGAGGGTGTCCGCGCACCATTGATGCTTCAAACAGTGCTCGGTCTCGATGCGAAGCGTATCGCGAGCGCGTTTCTGGTCGCGCCCAGTCCCATGGGCCAACGTTTGGTGCGCGCAAAAAAGCGGATCAAGGAAGCTGGGATCCGCTTCTATGTACCCGAAGACCGTGAGTTGCCCGCTAAACTCGACGATGTGCTGGCTGCTATATACGCGGCGTTTGGCTCGACGTGGAGTGAGCTAGCCCACGGCCGGCAACTCAGTGACGAGGCGATTTTTTGACGTTCTGTTGGAACAAACCCAAGCCCTTGGCGTCGCGGTCAGCCGCGCGGCAACGATGATCGAGGCGGGTGACATGCGGATAGGAAATTCAAACCCCTCGTGACGGTCGCTCGACTGACGTCGATGG
>CAYXVF010000210.1:0-3659 GCA_964468125.1 uncultured Bdellovibrionales bacterium
CGGTGAACGACACGATGACTTTCACGTCAGGCCATCGGCCTGAGCGAACGCCCTCCCCCAAGACTTTTAGTGTCTTCTCGTAGGTGCCGTAGTCGTCGTCGGAGAAGTGCCACAGGTGCATCGGGCGCTTGCCCTTCCCGTCGGCGTCTTTAACCCAGACCGCGGAAGGCCCGATCGCGGTGTTCTGCACGTCGTCGAGCAGGGTCGTCATGACTTTGGCCTTGCCGTCGGACGGGTTTTTGGCGTCGGCGCCAAGGGTGTCGGCGAGGCCCGGCGTGCTCACGGCAAAGATGTTCTCCACCGGCGGCACGTGTTTGATGTGGCCCTCGGCCTGAAGCCACTCGAGTCCGCGGACCACCGACTCGGGATAGTGGCCCCGGGCGGTGATAATGGTGCAGTTCTTGGCCCCCGCCTCCGTGCTGCACACCTCCACAAACGCATCCCAGCTCGGTCCTCGCCGGCCCGACGCGATCGCCTTCTTCAGGTGCTCGAGGAAGATCTCCGGGTCTACGTCGCGAAACTGCCGGTAGGAACGACCGTCCGTGGCGTAGTCCTTCCATTCGCCGCTCTTGCCGATGTCGCCGCGGATCTCCGCGAACTCGCCGGTCGACACCCCACGTTCCTCTCCGGTGTCCTTGTGAACGAGGATGATCTCGGTCGGTAGAAACAGGATGTTGTCGTCGAGGTCGAAGTTCGATCCGACGCCTTGGGTCATGCGGCTGAGGGACACCAAGTCTGCAGGCCTGACACCGGGCAGATGTTCATGCTGCTGCTCGAGCCACCAGCACGCGTCCTTGAGGAACGAAACACGCTCCTCCACCGGCAGCTTCGCGATCTCCAGATGCAAGTCGCTCACCCGGTTTCGGCGCTTCGGCGTGCTCAACAGGTGGTTGCGAACCGCATCGTAGAGCTCGAAGATCTTGTGTCCCTGATCCGGATGCTTCGCGTCTTGGGCGTCCGTGAGCAGCTGGTTCAGAGTCGACCGAGCATGGTCGATCCGCTCCGCCCGAAAGCGCGCAACGCCGCCGACGCAGGCGCAGTCGTTCAGCGCGGTACCGCCTGAAGTCAAACGCGCATCGGGGGTGAGCTGGTCCGTCTGGACGCGTTTGGCTCGACGGTCTGAGCGCACGGGCGGACGGACGGTTTCCGGGACCTCGACACCGGTCGAGTGGGCAAGCTTCCAGACAACGGTGCGGCTATCCACCGTGAACTCCAGTTCTCGCGGGGACGCGCTCGGGCGCTCCCGCCATTTAGGGCATCAGGGTTGTTGATGAGTTCGACTCGATCCGAGTCTGTTTTGAGGTATCGGTGAGAACAGCGAAGCGTTGCCCGCGAAGCGGGAGGCGTTACCCAAATGTCACAGTCGCCGTCTGGATTTACGACGCGTGTCCCGTGAGCTCGTGGCTGCTACGAAGCTGCCTTTGCGTCGCAGGGGGTCCGCACTCAGCCATCCTCGAGCCGTGCGTGCAGCCCTCCTCGTTTTGATGCTTCCAGCGTGTTTCGGTCGAGGCGGGTTCGAGCCGGCCGACGCGGGCCAGGCGCCGTCCAAGTCCCCGGAGCCTGCCTGCCTCATCAGCGACGGATGTGGGGACGGCGAGGCGTGCGTGAGCACCCGCTGCGTCCCGGTCTCGTCGATTCCACCGTGCGATGCGTCGGTGCCGGAATCCAATTGCAGCAATGGGCTCGACGACGAATGCGACGGCGCGAGCGACTGCTCGGATGCAGACTGTCTAGGGGCCAATTGCGGCCCTAATGCGCGTCAGTGCTCCGCAAGCGGCCAGTGCACCTGCGTCACCGGGCGCACCACCGAGCTTGAGTGCGGGGATGGCATCGACGGTGACGGCGATGGCGACTGCGCCGATTCCGACTGCGAAGCGCGGAGCTGTGGACCCACCAATGAGTTTTGCTCGTCCCTGCAATGCAGCTGCGCCTCTCCCGGCCCCGAGAGCAATTGCAGCGACGGAATCGACGATGATTGCAACGGGGCGGCGAACAGCGAGTCGAATTGTAGCAACGATGAGGATGATGACTGCGACGGTTTCTAGGACTGTGACGATTCGGATTGTTTTGGACGTGTATGCGCGCCCAATGGGTTCGTCTGCGCGTTTGAATCGTGCGAATGCTCAGGAGGACGGATCGTTGAATCGAACTGTGGAAACCTCGCGGATGACGACTGCGATGGTCTAGTGGACTGTGACGACCCGGACTGTAACGCCCTGCTGTGCTTACCAAACCGGTGCACTTACCTTGGCGACGTATGCGAAGTCGACGTCAATCCGAGTTGCATAGACTGACGTTCAAAACGAACGGTGAAGAACCGGCCTAGCCGACCTTTTCGACCTGAATGAAGTCGAGCTCGACCGGGGTTGCACGCCCGAAAATCGAGACGAGGACGCGCACCTTGCCCTTGTCCTCGTTGACCGCGTCGACCACGCCGTTGAAGTTCGCGAAGGGGCCGTCGACGACGCGCACGTCTTCGCCCTCCTCGAACTGCACTCGCGGCTTCGGCTTGAGCGTGCCTTCGTCGATTTGCTGGGTGAGCTTGCGGACCTCGTGCTCCGGAATGCTCGGCGGCTTGGTCGCGTTGCCGACAAAGCCGGTGATCTTGGGGGTGCCCTTGACCATGTGCCAGCTGTCGTCAGTGAGCTCCATCTGCACCAGCATGTAGCCCGGGAAGAACTTGCGCTTGGTCGTCCGCTTTTGGCCGCCCTTGCCGAGCTCCATCACGTTCTCGGTGGGGATCAACACCTCGCCGAAGAGCTCTTCCATGCCCTCCTGGCGGATGCGCTCCTCGAGGGAGGCCTTCGCTCGGTTTTCGTAGCCCGAGTAGGTGTGGACGACGTACCATTTGAAGTTCGGGTTCGCGGGCTCAGCGGTGACATCTTCGACGTCCCCCTCCGCACCTTCCCCTGCCGCGGGCACTACGCTCGCCGCAGCCTCCGCTTCGGCTTCGGCCTCGGCCGTGTCAGTGCCTTCGGCCTGGGTCTGCGCTGCAGCGTCCGCACCCACCGAAGCCGCTTCGGACTCCGGGCCAGAGGGTTCGGAAGTCTCGGCGGTCTCCGCGGGGTTTTGCTGCATGTCGTCCTCGTGTTCGGTCATTGGTTTAGGATAGGTCAGCTCTGCGGGACGCCCAAGATCAAGTCGGTGACGTAGAGCCAGACCGCGTCAAAGAGGCCGAGGTAGGCGGCGCAAATGAGAACGGTGACAATCACCACAACGGTGGCGCTGCCGGTTTCTTCCCGCGAGGGCCAGGTCACCTTCGAGAGCTCCTCAACCACCTCGGTGGCCAAGGTGCGCACCATGTGGTGCTTGAGGCTCACGACCGCTGCGATCGCCGCAGCGCCATAGGCCGCAGCATCGGTCGCACGCAGGTCTGCGAGTACCCGAGGGTTGTAGACCTCGAGTTGTACGAGCAACCATTCGAGGCCGTGGGCCAGCGGCAGAGCGACGCAAATCGCCAAACCGATGATTCCGATGATCACATAGCGCTCACGCGACATACTCGAACACTCCTGAAGCACGTGGCCCCAGCTAACCGGGGGTTGCCACTGCAACCCCCCTGAGCATCGCAATCTTGGCGAAGCCAAGTTGCGAGCCAGGCAAAGGGGGTTGCCACTGCAACCCCCCTGAGCATCGCAATCTTGGCGAAGCCAAGTTGC
>CAYXVF010000210.1:3759-4067 GCA_964468125.1 uncultured Bdellovibrionales bacterium
GAGCCAGGCAATACGCGTGGCAGGGGCGGAGGGACTCGAACCCCCAACATGCGGTTTTGGAGACCGCCGCTCTACCAATTAGAGCTACACCCCTACACGCGCACTATCGCAAAACCGCGATAGAGAACGGGGCCTGCCCTGTAAAGACAGACCCCGTCGAACAAACCAGCCGTCGAGAGGGCTTCACACCCGCCTGGTGGGAGCTCGGGCAGCGGGCACGCTGGTGCCCGAGTCACGCACCAGCAATTACTCGACGATCTCAGTCACCACGCCGGCGCCGACGGTACGGCCACCTTCGCGGATCGCGA
>CAYXVF010000211.1:0-4052 GCA_964468125.1 uncultured Bdellovibrionales bacterium
CCATGAGACACTGAGGAGCATTCAACACCATTCACACAAGAATCGGGACTTGACCTCTGAATGCAGCCCGCCGACGCTCAGTACAGCGCATTCCAATATCCGCCTCGCACCACGTCGTCGCTGTTCGGGCGGGCTCAGTCTTAGTCGTCCGGGAACTCAGCGGAAGAACGTCTGCAGGCTGATCCCGTTTTCCGGAGAGAAGTCCTCGACAGACACGCAGCTCGTCTCTGCTTCACGCAGAACCGAAGATCTTTCGGTCTTCGACCGCCTTGTTTCGCAGGCGACTGATTTCGAAGGGTATAAGTTCGAAGCGCGTGGGCGAATTCCGTCTTCGACTGGCCCAAGGCCCAGGTCGAACGGATGGAGAGCATCTCGCTTCTCGCTCGACGTCCACGGCGACACCGGCCCCGAGAAGGAGAAGTCGCTCGTGCAGGCGATGGAAGTCGGGGCTGGCGGAGAAGGCCTAGCCGACGATCCCCCCAGGCCCATGCGACAGGGCATTTAAAGCGGATTGGTTCGCCGTACTGGACGAACCCAACTCGGAGCTGGTAGCGCAAGGTTCATCGACGCATAATGGAAGAAGACGTGAGATACGACGGAAAAATCGCGGTGCTGCTGGAGTGTCAGAGGCTCGTAGTACCAGCTGAGCATGATCATCGAATCCAGGAGGAGCAGGGACCATGGAGGCTTCCGTGACCCAGGCGCTCTTGTTTGGCGGTGACACCAGCGGCGGCGCAGACGACCACATCATCTTGCCCGCAACGGAGATCTCCGCCTACGAGTCGCTCTGGCCCAAGTACAAAACCGTCAAGCGGATGGCCGACCTGTTTAACAAGCACGATCACGCGCTGCCTTCACGGGTGGCGCGGCGGGAGGGCCTTGAGGACGATGAGATCGAGGAGGTCGAGGAGCACCTTCGCTCGCTGTTGCCCTTCCCGCGCTACTCAGCCTTGTTCTTCCAGGACTTCGAATATCCCCAACCGCTTCGTGACGCGAAGAACCCGTCGGAGATTCTGTACTACCAGGGAGCGCTCGATCTGCTCTCGTCGCCATGCGTCTCGGTCGTAGGTACGCGCAAGCCATCTGATGACGGTCTGAAGCGGGCAGCCAAACTTGCTCGATTGCTCGTTGAGAATGGTTTCACCGTGATGTCGGGCCTCGCGGAAGGGATCGACACCGCTGCACACACAGCTGCGATCGACGCTGGCGGCAAGACCGTCGGTGTCATCGGCACGCCACTCAACGAGGTTTACCCGAAGGCAAACGAGGCTCTGCAGAAACGGATCGCGGAGGAGTATTTGCTTATCAGCCAGGTACCGTTTTACCTCGCTTCGCAACGGGACTGGCGTGACAACCGCGTCTTCTTTCCGGAGCGGAACAAGACGATGTCCGCTCTCAGCCGTGCGACGGTAATTGTCGAGGCCTCGGAGACCAGTGGAACGCTGTTCCAGGCGCGGGCTGCGATCCAGCAGGGCAGACGGTTGTTCATTCTCAACTCATGCTTTCAGAGGGGTCTCAAGTGGCCGGATCAGTACCTCCAGAAGGGCGCGACCAAGATTGTCAGCGGCGAAGAAATCCTCGCGGCTTTGGCCGACTCGAATAGCTGATGACGGCGAGCCGGTGGCGCAAGGCCGATAAGTCCGTCGTGCTCGCCCACTGCCCCGATCACGAGAAGAAGGAGATCTTCTACGCTCGGATCTACACGATCGGCCAGGGTTACAAGTATTCAACGACGAACGACCACATCATCAACCTCAAACACCCACCGAATTCCGCCAGCGGTCCACTGCAATATAAGAAGGTAGCCATCCGCCAGTTCGCGCAAGAGCTCGCTGGTTTCTTCAACTTCAACAGCTCCATCCAGTTCGCAGCCGTCCCGGTGCCCCCGTCGAAGACGCGCGGGCATGCGCTGTACGACGACCGGCTTGAGCAGGTGGTCAAGCAGGTTGAACAGCTTTGCCAGAACGTCGTTGCGTTTCCGGTGCTGGAAGGGATCGTCGACATGGACCCGTACCACTCAGGAGCTGGACGGAGTGCACAGGGATGCTTCGACGCCATGCAGATCGTCGCCGACCAGCGGAAGCTCTACGGTCAGTCGACCGGCCGCCTGATCGCCGTAGTCGATGACGTCCTGACTAGTGGCGCCCACTACGAGGCCGCACGCTGGCATCTACAGCGCGAGTTTCCCGGCGACCAGGGCATCGGGGTGTTCTGGGCGAAGGCGGAATCACTGTAAGTCCTCTGCTTGCCCCGTCTGGTCGGAGGACTTACGGTCAATCGGCCCGAAGCATCTCCTCCTCGCCCCCGAATGGCAGGGCTAACTGTTTGGTCCAAGCGCTTTGGCCGTGCTCGAGGGCGTGGCAGGGAGCGCAGAGATATTCCACGTCGAGGTGCAAGTCTTCTCGATCGTAGCTGCGATGGTGGGCCTGAACATCGAGCGAACCGCATCGCCGACACGACGTCTTCTGAAGAGCACCGATCCGCTCCGCGTAGCGTGTTCGAGCCCGCACACGCTCCTTCGCGCGATCAGGATCGTTTCGGAGGCCGCGTAACTTCGCCTCGCGCGTGTCGCGCGCGGTGCACTCTTTGCAACGTGCACGCATGCCGCATCGAACATTGTGCCGACGACGGTGAAACTCATGTGTCGGGAGAACCCGTCGGCATCCGGTGCATTTCTTATCGGACACTGGAAGCTTCGTTTCTCGCCAAAGCCTGTTCGATGAATTCGCTCAGCACGCCGTTGATGAACCTCTCGGGGTGTTCGCGATACGCGGCCAGGATCGCAGCCTCACGCTTGGCGGCAATCTGCTCGAGGCCTAAAGACTCGACGCACCCACGACCGAAGCGTTTCCGGGCTGCAACCGATCTTCTCGGCGACAGAACGCATCGCCGACCACTGCGACGGGTGCGAACCTTGCTGGCTTCCGGGGAAAACCGGGGTGATTCTGACATGGCTCTAATCCTCTCAAGAATTGGAGCCTCCTGAAAACCCGGGGCGGTTCAAACCGCCGAGATGCCCGCCACGCCAGCGACTCTGTGAGCAGGATTTGATCTCCTGGGCGCTTACGGTTGCGAGCAACCGTTAGTGCTTGTAACAGATTGTCATGCATACCGAGGAGTGCGCATGAGACGGTTCACGGTTATCTCTACGCTTCTGCTTTCTATGGCCTGTGCCGCGCAGAATCGTCTTGTCTATTCTCAGGGCTTTACCTTCGCGAACTACGACTACGTGGTTGTCGCCAAGCCCGGATCTGAAGCAACGTCTACAACTCTCTACGGATTCGATATTGAGTTCGCCAACCTATTGAGTCAGTACAACATGAACGTGGTTGGTGAGGCTGAGCTCGACAACCTCGCGCCATCGGATCGTGAGCGGGTTCTTTTGGCTCGTGTAGCTGTGACTGCGACTGACAATCGGATTGTTCTTTCCGTTTCCTTTGACGACCTGACAACAGGGAAAACGGGTGCGAGCGTGACCGCCTATGCGGATGGCGACATCTTTGACCTTGACGACCGGGGCGAGGCGTTCGAATCCGCGTCGGAAACCCTAATAAAGGCTCTCCAGAGAGACCGCGGTCTTACCGTTACCCTCGATGACGGAGACTCAGACAAGGCGCCATCAGAGTCGACTCAAGAACCTGAAGTTACGGCGGAAAGCTGTCCGGTAGACCTCGGGATCAAATCCAAACTCACCGACGATCGAATAATCGTTACGACGTCTACGAAAACCAAGCGGATCAAGTCAGGCGATGAACTCGTCTCGATCCAAGACACACCCGCACGGGAGTTCGATCGCAAAAGCGAAGTGTTAGACGGCACCGAGCTAAGAATCGTATTCATTCGTGAGGGCAAACGATATTTCGTCAGTCTACCCCACGAGTGCGATGACTGATTCGGCGTTCGGTTGCGTCGAGACTGCCGTCGTATGCAAACCACGAGCTGAGTGGCCGGGACTCGATACGAACTTCTTCCTGATAGGAGAACCACACTTCTCTTAGGGTCTCGATAGACCATCGCATCATTGGGTTCTTCGAGGGGGCATATCCTAGAAA
>CAYXVF010000212.1:0-3952 GCA_964468125.1 uncultured Bdellovibrionales bacterium
TGCGCCGCATGCCGGTGGAGTAAAACGTCTCGAGAATCGCCCGGTCCCGCAGCCCCAGCGGCTCATTCAAATCGCACTGGGCGATTACGCTTTCAGCCTCGCGCCGCGTGAGCACCGCCTTCGGCAACCGGTGCTCGAGCTTCGGCAACTCGAGTTCCGAATGCGCTTGATGTTTGGCAAGCCCAATGACCAGCCCATGCCTGCAACTCCCGCGCCCCCTCCCGAGCTGTAACTCAGACCAAGCTGCGGCGTGAGGCCGGCATAGCCGGAGGGCAGGGCAATGGGCACGCCGTAGCCCGCAAGGCCATGGTCAGGTTGGGTTTGGGGAGCATCAGGACACGCCTTCATCCGCGTTGGTCGACCGAGACAGGTTTGCCCGCTCGGCGATGGCTTTTGCGACCATCTCGAAGTCCTCGTACACCCGTTGGACTGCGTAGAGATGGGCGCCGAGCGCACCGTCGGCAGGCTTGAGGGCGAACATGGGTTTGCGTGCTTCCTGGGCCAGGGGCATTAGGCTGCGGTAGTCCTTGAGTTTCGCGATGCAGTGGGGATCGTTGTCGATGGTCACCGAATCGTCGGGCGCTTCGCCGAGGACCGATTCACGGTACGTGGATGGAATCCGTGCGATCCAGCGGTCGAACGCTTTCACCGGTCGGTCGAGACGGATCGAGTGCCGCAGCACCAGGTAACCAATGGCCCGAATACTCCCGATGGGCAACTCGATCTCAGCGGGTGGGGATTCGCTGAGCCGTTTGCCCCACCCCTCCCGCCACCGTCGAAACGCCGGACCGAGGTTTTTGAGACCTTGCAGCGAAAACAGATCCGGCCCTAAAGGAATGACGACATCGTCGGACGCGATCAGCGCCGCCCGATTAATGGCGCCCAGGTTTGGTCCCAGATCGAACACGATCACGTCCGCTTGGTTCGCAGCGCCGGCGAGTTGAGCCACCCGCCAAAATGCCGACATCACTCGAAAATCGCGCGGATTGCTCTCAAGTGTCTTCGGCCATGACTCGGAGAGTTCATCCTCAAAAGTCGACAGCGCCATGTCCCCGGCGACCAGAGAGAGCCGCTCCGAGAGCGGCACGGTCCGGGGCGGGAGAATGTCGCTGGTACCGTCCTTGAGTGGCTTCACCGCACCAAAGATGGTCTGCTGCTGATCGTCGAGGGCTTCGAGATCCTCTTCGGTCAAAAACGCCGCGGTAAGATTGCTCTGTGGATCTAGGTCGACAGCGGTCACTCGATAGCCGAGCTCGGAGAGCATCCAGGCCAGATGGTAAACCATCGATGTCTTCCCAACGCCCCCTTTGTTGTTGAAGAACGAGATGACCGGAATACTCACGGGCGGGCTCCCACCGAAACCAAGACGTGAGCGTCCTCGATTTGGAACTCGAGGGGAGGGTTGCCGTTCTTCTGAAGCTCGCTTTTTGCGATTTGGAGTCCGAAGCCAAAACGCTGAACATACCCCAGCTCCTTCATGACGGCCGCGAGGTTGGGGTTACGATAGTCGCTCGCTCCCGGCTGGCCAAAATTGGCTTTGTTGACCAGCCCGAAGGGGCCGCCAGGATTCTGCACCTCGATACGGTCGCGGTACCATGAGATTCGTGTCGGGCTGTGCGTGTTCTCGTAGGATCGGTGCTGAATCGCGTTTCGCACCACCTGCTGGAGCGCGACCAGTGGATAGTCCGCCTGCCGGCGCTCCAGCTCGGAGGTGGTGAAGTCGGAGGTGACGCGGATGTTGGCCCTCACGATCGACTCGAGCTCTTCGAGCTGGTCGACGAGGGATCCCTGTACCACTCTCTGATCGAGGATCGGATCACCGATCTCGGTTCCGTCGATCCGTATGAACTGAATAAATGCGCCCGGAACGAAGTCGGTCGGAGTGATTCCGATTGCGAGCATCCCCAACACCGTGGGGCAGATCGGTGGACCCTGATGGGCAAACTTCACTGCTAACAGCTGATGTTCAAGCGTCCTTTCGTTTTGTAGGAGTACATCTTTGTCGATCGCAGACGGAAGATAGGAGCGACGGAACAGCAGCTCGTCCAGCTGGTCCAGACGGGCGCTCTCCAAAGGCCGAAGGTCGAAGGGCACGTCTCGATAGCGCCGCTTCTCGTTGAGTCTCGATTCATCATCCGGACTCGCGATCCCTCGCCGCGGACCGGACCGGATCCACACAGTGCCTTTGTAGCGCACCGGGGGGGCCACCGCGGGGTGCACCAACACGACCGCGACCTCGTCGCCCTTGAGCCTTCGCTTCTGCACGTCGAGACTCGGGAAAGGTAAGATTGTCCCATCAGCTCGAAAGGACGCCAATTTCTGCAACATGCCATCGGTGATTGACAGGCCGGTGGGGCTTCCCCTGTCATTGACACCAACGAACAGAATTCCAGGAGCGCCATGGTTCGGAAGGTCGTTCGCAAAGGCGCAGATAGTCTGCCGAATCTTGTCGGTGTCGGCATCGGAACTCTTTCGTTCGATTCGATCAGACTCAACATCGTCAAGGAGGAGTTCGAGCTCTCCATCGGTCATGTTCTTACACTATACTCACCTTCGCTCGTTGCCCAGCATTCCGGGCGAGGACCGGATCTCTCGTGCCAAGAGCGTCGGCGCGTGCTGATCGGTGGGCGGCTCATCCCTACCGGCACTCCAGGTGAGCGCGCGCGTCCCGCAGCAGTAACGCATCAGGAACGTCTGAACAAAGCTCTCGATCCCAACGTCGCGCCTCAGAGTGTCTTCTCATTAATCAAGATGTTGATATAGTCATCGGCAGTGCGCAATTCGGAGTTCGGCCCGAGTGCCACCACTCGTGTTGGCGTCAGCGCCTCGAACAGTATCACGGCCCCGAAGTCATCCGACCCGCAGTTAGCGCACGTTGCCTCACAGATTTCGAGGACGACGTCGTCGTGGTCAGGAAATTGAGGAAGCTCGTCGGGAAGACGCCAAAGACTGTACTCCGAGTCCCGCGGGGAGAACCACGACATCTTTTGTCCCATGCGATAATCTCGGCACGCCAACGACGTCCCATTCTCGTTGGTTCCATAACGAGCCGCAACGTGGCATTGGGCGGAAAATTCCTGCGAGTTTTTCCCACAGTTTGGACAATCCGAAACGAATTTTATCGTGTTGAATGCGGTCATCTTCGAACGCCTACTAGGGAACGAACCGAGGGTCGACCTCAACACCCGCGTCGATGGAGGCCTGATGCAACCGCTTGTCAGCAGTTAGCAAAGGGGCCTGTTCCATATCGGCCGAACCAGCGATCGAGGCATCCTCTATCCCCGGTGCTTTTCTTCCCCCAGCGTAGCGGGCCTGCCCAGCTTCATAGACTCTCTGAGTCACCTCAGGCGATCCGGGCCCGACGATACGCCCTTTGTTGGCCGCAAGGAAGACCGACAGAAAAGTCGCGTTTGCTTTTGTCTGACTATCTGAGCGTGAATCCATGAGGAATTCAGTGGCCGCGACTGCAGGGATAAGAGTCCGTCGGCCCGCAATCGCTTCTTCAACCTGTGCCAATCGACCGTCGCGAGCATACTGGAGAATATTCGTATCAATCACGACGTCCGGTGTGCGTTCTCTCGTTCTGCTTAAGGCCTCGGCGCTCGTCTTCTCCTCAGGACGCACAGCGTCATAAATCGCCATGTCGACGAGAACGGCGCCGCCAAGCGCTACACCCCAGCCCACCCATTTCCACGGCACGACATCGGTCGGCTCCGGAACGGCGACATCAGCGCCCAGTCCTGACATCACGGCGGCCGTTGCACTCTCACCGCTCGTATCCCGATATGCGACGGGATTGGCACCCGCATACGCATACAGATTGTGCTCCCAGGGGCTTTGCTCGAGGACGGTGGCTAGGTTTGCGAAGAGCGGGTCGGGGCTGGTGAATCTTCCGATGCCTAGGTGGAGGTAGCGGGCGCCGTTGGCGGAGAGGCCGGTGGACGCGTCTCGC
>CAYXVF010000213.1:0-3850 GCA_964468125.1 uncultured Bdellovibrionales bacterium
GACAAAACGCGGTTCGGTATCTACTCTCGGACGGCACCTTTCGTCTGATGCCTAAAGAGCGGATCCGCCGAGAGCTCGAGCGCGCAGCCCTCGCGAGCGTCTCTCAGTGGCGATACCGCCCGCAGCGGCGGAAGGGTGACGCGGTGAGGCGCTGTCCGCCCCCGGTGCAGATCGTGTTCACCATCGGCAACTGACGCCGATCGGACTACCAGGCGGAGCCACGACGATTGAGCTCGATCACGCCATCGTCCCCGGCGAGGATGACTCGATTTCGGAACCCGTAGGCGACTGAATGGAAGCTATCCGTCGAGCCCACGTCGACGGGCGACCATTCGACGCCGTCGTAGTGCAGGACCGTTCCCTCGCCCCCCACCGCGAAGATGTCGCTGCTGGAGCTGCCGTCTATCGCGAGCAGCCCTGGAAGAGGGTCGAGCTCCACGGGGGTCCAGCTCGAGCCGTTCCATTCGAGGATGACCGCCTCGAAGCTGTCGCTGGCGGCTCCCACGGCAAAGAACGGTGAGTTCCCCGATCCCCATACCCCGCGCAGCGAAGCGTTGGTGCCAGAGCTCACCGCGGACCAGGTATCGCTGCCGCTGTTGTAGCGCAGGATTCGACCGTTCGCTCCGACCGCAAAGTAGGTGGACCCTGCGCCGTAGACATCCTCGATTTGGTCTTCACCCAAGTATTGCCGCAGGGTCCAGGTGGTCCCATCGAAGCGCCAATAGGCACTTTGGAACGCGGGGGAGTTCGAGAAGTTGTAGCCGAATAGGAAGATGTTGCTCGAAGACGTCCCCCAAATTGCCTTCATGTTGAATGCAGCGGAGACCGTCGTGGTGAGCCATGCGCCGCCGGTTGTACGAAGCACACGCCCTCCGGTCGCAGCCGCGTACACATTGGAGGAGCTGCTTCCCCACATGTCGTTTACGATCTGATCGAAGGAGCCGTTCGCAGCGGCGAAGGTCACCCAACCCGTGAGGTTGAAGCGCTGCCCATAAAGCTGGCGACCCGCGACGTAGTAGCGCGCGATGTTGTCTGCGGCCCACGCCGCCCGTAAGTCTCCGAGGGAAGGTGGGGATTCTCCAAAGGCATTGCCGTTCGAGAACAGAATCTGGGCGCCGTTGGTCGTGACCCAGAAGCTGCCATCGGAGAGACCATCAATGGCGAGCACGTTGTCGCTGACGCCGGTGTCAATCTCAGCCCAGCCGGAACCGTCGTAGCGCCACAACGTTCCGTTGATTCCCGCGGCATAGATGTTGGTCGAGCTCGTTCCCCAGATGTCCAACAGGGTCGTAGTCGAAGGAGTGCTAAACACGCTCCAGCTCGTGCCACCGTTGTAGCGAGCGACGGTACCCGAATCGCCCGCTACCCAGAGCTCGGTGCCATTGAGCCAAAGGCCGCGGAAGTCCACGGTCGACGCCACACTCGACGGCGGCGTGATCGTCGACCAGGTCGTTCCGTTGAAGCGGACGACGGTACGATCGGAGCCCACTGCATACACGTTGCTGCCCGAGGAGCCTTCGATGTCCCAAAGCGTAGATGCAGCGGTCGTGGTGGACGTGGTCCAAGAGCTTCCGTTGTAGCGAAGCACCGATCCCCCGAGCAAAGCGAACGCGTTTGTCGGAGAGGCTGCCCACCCATCGCGAACGAACGTCTGCGCCGAGTTCTCGCGTTGCACGCTCCAACTGCTGCCGTCGAAGAACAGGATCGTGCCGTCGTCGCCGGAGGCCCATACGTTGTTCGCGTCGAATCCCCACACGCCGACGAATTCGTTGGAGGAGTCGGAGTAGACCTGCTGCCACCGCTCCCCGTCCCAACGACGCACGTCACCGTTGAGCGCGCTGTCGAAGGATGCGGCGACATAGGCCGTGTTCTGGTCAAAGACCCAAATATCCCAGATGTCTGGCGGAAACGGCAGGGTCGGTTGGTCGAACAGTCCGATCCGCGCGCACGAGTCGAAGCCAGGCGTACAGAAGTCGGAGCAAGCCAGCCGTCCTGCCTCGAACCCGTAGTCGAGGCACGACTCGCGCGCTGGGCGATTGCCGTCACACACCTCGTCTCCGTTCACGAGCCCGTCGCCGCATTCTTGTGAGCACGGGCTGGTGTCGAAGCTGCAATTTGCGGCGCAGGCGAGGCTTCCCGCGTAGAAGCCAAAGGTCCCGCAGGTCGCACCGTTCAGGTCACCGGCGTCGCATTGCTCAGGACCGTTCGCGGTCCGGTCGCCGCAAAACCCAGTGCACTCGGACGTGTCGAAGGTACAGATATCCGTGCAACCGAGTGGGCTCGCGAAATAGAAGCCGAGACTCTGACACGTGGCCCCGCCCAGGGACGAGCGGTCGCAGACTTCGCCTGACGCGCCGTCGAGAACGCCATCTCCGCAGCTTCTGAACTGACAGTTGGTTCGGCAGATCGCATTCGGCGCGTTGGAGTTGGCACCCCCCAGATCACAAGTCTCTCCGGTCACGACGTCGACGTAGGAGTTGCCGCAGGTCTCGTCGGATTGGCAATCCGCCGAGCAGCCGTCGCCGGACGCTCCATTGCCGTCGTCGCACACTTCGCCGGGGTCCAGGACGTCATTGCCGCAGCGCTCAACCACGCACGAGGCGCTGCAACCGTCCCCGGGCTCGGTGTTGCTGTCGTCGCAGCTCTCGCCGATATCGAGCACTCCGTTGCCGCAGATCTCCACCGAGTCGCAGCCGCTGGCGCAGCCATCGCCCGACACGGTGTTGCCGTCGTCGCAGACTTCGTTGGGATCGGTGATCCCATTCCCACAGCTCTCCACGAGGCAGGTTGGGCTGCACCCATCGCCCGCCGCCGTGTTGCCATCGTCACAGCTCTCCGCGACGTCGAGAAAGCCGTTGCCGCAGACCTCCAACGAATCGCAATTGCCACTGCAGCCATCGCCCGAAACGTTGTTGCCATCGTCACAGGCTTCACCACTCGCCAGAATTCCATCCCCACAGCGCTCGATGTTACAGCTCGCGTCGCAGCCGTCACCGGGGGCATTGTTTCCGTCGTCGCAGGACTCTCCAACCACGTTCACGTCAACCACGCCGTTGCCGCACGTCTCATCGGACGTGCAGCGCGCATTGCAGCCATCGCCGAAAACGTTGTTGCCGTCGTCGCACACCTCACCAGCGTCGACGATTCCGTCACCGCAACTCGGGAGTCGGCAATCCGCCTGGCATCCATCTCCGGAGACTGTATTCCCGTCGTCGCAAGCCTCGCCCGATTCTGGGTCGAGTAGGCCGTTGCCACACACTTCGTCCGACCGACAGTCCGACCGGCACCCGTCTCCCGAGAGGGTGTTGTCGTCGTCGCAGACTTCGTCGTCGTCCACCAGCCCGTTGCCACACGCCGGGGTGTAGGAGCGTCCCTCAAAGCACCGACCGGCCTCACAGTTGAAACCGGTTGGGCAGTCACTGTCCTCGACACAGGTGATGACGACCTCGTCGGGAATCTGCAGGCTCTCGAGCTGACAGCCAGCCTGCGCCAAGACTCCACTCAACGCACCAAGAACGAGCAACCCCTGAACTCGCGTCATGCTCCCCCCCGAAGTCATCGGTGACAGTCTAGAACGCGTTGCCGACCCGCACCAGCGGTCTCGTGCGCCGAGGGGCGAAGTCCAGGGCGACTGAGTTTGACCGGCGGCTCGCGAGCCGGTCGACGAGGATCCGGGCCAGCGAGAGCCTGCCGGAAAACAGAACCGATCCCGAATGGGGGAATTTGACGCAACGGTGGCGAGGGAACGGCGAAAACGAACCTGTCTCACCAGGAGAGTTTTTCATGTCAGAGATGAGGCCTAGGCCTAGTACCACCTGATCACATTTTTGCGGGCCCACGAGGGCCAGCG
>CAYXVF010000214.1:0-3831 GCA_964468125.1 uncultured Bdellovibrionales bacterium
GGCAGGTAGGCGAAGCCACTATTAGACACCGAGCCTGCCCCGATGTCGAATACAACGGTTAGGCTTCCCCATCCGAGCCCAGTGAGCTTTTCGGAAGCGATGATTGCTTCGCAAAGTAGTTGTACGAGCGTATTGTTGTCGCGCTTGCCCGTAAACGATCGTTGACTCTTTCGGGCCGCGGGCCTCTATCCTGTGTAATGATTTTAAGGGTTGAGTTTGGCTCGAACCCTCTCGACGAAAGCGTCCGATTGCACGCAATGGGTATATCGACTACGAGACACGTGAAACCTCTCAGTGCCGCATCGCTCGTAGTTGAACGTGGCGCGACGCTTGCTTGTTGAGCGGCCGTGAAACACACATGTACTCTCATTCCAATCGTGCTCATATCCGCCGTGACATCGTGTCGCACCACGTGCCCCGGTGTGCTAGTTTCAGTTTCGCTTTCTTTAACCCTCACGGCCCCGAACGACGCTCCGGTGCCTCTCGTGTCCGGTTCGATATCGGTCGGCGACGAGCAACTCACGTTTGACTGCGACTCGAACGAAACATCCGCGTTAACGGTCTCCTGCGACGAGGGAACCGTCTCATTCTCCTTACTCAGCGGAGACGCACTCAAGGAGCGAATCGCGGTAGTCGCCTTTGATTCCGACGGCCAACTCTGGTTTGGAAGCACGAGTGCGGAGATCGTCATCGATGAACCCTTCGAAGACGGATGCGGGGAAACTATTGCCGCGACCAGTACGGTATTCGTTCAGCCAATCCGCCCCGTCAATTAGCGGCGACTTCGAAGAGAGGTATGCGTGCGCATCGCGGGCCGTAGCCGATGGCCCGGAGCCGGCACCGAAGACGGAACGACAAACGCCAAGTACACGCGACGCTGAGACGAGGCGGCCGGTCTACGGGCAGAAATCGAGGTCCGCGCTCCCTCAGGGTCGAGGGAGGCTCGCCGGAAACACCCTCGGCTGTAAATATGCGTCTAGAAACGCCTTCTTTCGGGCGCAACGGGGCTCCTCCCAACATGCACCGTAACGCAGCACCACGTCGCCGTCAGCGCTCGCGATTTCGATCTCGAAGGGCTCATTCAGCATCACGACGTGGACGTAATTCGCGAACGCTTCAGCGAAGTCGTCAAAGATGCTGTTGAGGGAATAGAGCGTGGCAAACGACGTTGTTCCTAACCACCGATAGCTCCGCACCATGTCTTCATTCGGTTGGCGGCGCTCCGGAGGTTGGTAGTAGCGGAGACGTCCTGGCCTCCCCTGCTCAAACTGAGTGGTGAGAGACTCACCTTCGCGCTTCCAGCTCAGGGTGAGGAACGGGTAGTCGGTCAGATCGATGTCATCGACCGTTCCCGCCGGTCCCCAGGGGGGATGAGCGTTCGCCGTTTCACCGAGCACGTGGCCGAGCTCGTGGAGCAAGAGGTAGCGGATCCCTGCGAGGCGCTCGCTCGCATCGTCCGGCGCGATTCGCGCACGAAGCTCGACTGGGCCCGGCATGAAGGGCGTACGTTCCTTCCACGTCATCCAGGCGTTAGACGGTTTAGCCATCACTCTCGCGTCGATGACGAGTATCCGTTCGACGAACCCACCCTTTCGGTCGGCCGTCAGACAGTCTAGTCGTTGAGATGGCCCAGGGTCTGGTCTTCGGCGGCGGCGACGCGGCGAAAAATATCGTCGTGGAGCATGGCCTGGGTCTCCGGACGCGCCAGTGTATCCCGCCAGTACAAGGGTGCGAGCTGAAGCACGTCACGCGCGTTCCACCGGGGAAGCAACGAAAGTACGTCGCGTAGATAGGCCCAGGGCTCGATTCCGAGCCGCTCGCATGAGGCGATGAGCGAAACGAAGACAGTGTTGCGATGCGCCGCCTCATCCGAGCCGCAGAACAACCAGTTCTTGCGGCCTACGACCTCTCGCCGAAGCTCGAGCTCGCTCAAGTTATTGTCGAGTCGTAGCCGGCCGTCCTCCAAAAAGCGTTCGAGTGCCTCGCGCTGATTCGATGCGTAGTTCAGCGCGGACCCGCATGCTAGGTGGTGTGGGGGCCCCGGGAGAGAAGCCCGGGGCTACCCGATTAGGCGTCGCGTTTCGCGCCGAGTGCGGCTCTAATGTCTCGTACCGAGAGAAACATGACGGTAGGGGCCGGTCGACCGCCTAGCTCGCCTGCCTCGACTTCTAGCTCGGAGAAACCGAATTTTGCGTAGAAGGACACCGCTTCGGGCTTTGCATCGACTACAAGTCCGACACAACCTAGCTCCTCTGATGTTCTCACGGTGAGGGTCAACGCGAATCGGAGCAGCTGGGCTCCGATGCCACGGCCTTGTTTTCCCGTTGATACACCGAGTCTGGCAAGCCGGAGCGCAGGAACAGGGTGAGCGGGGAGTCGCTTCGCGAGTTTTCTCGGTAGTGATGAGGCGACGAGTTCCGTCGGCGAAAGGGTCGCGAATCCGAGGATCTCATCGTTCTCGACGGCTACGTACGTCGCACCGATGAAGTGTTTGAACTGATTCTGGCCGGCAAATCGATGAAAGAAGCGGTCGAGCTCGATATTGCCGCAAGAGAAGCGCGTGCGATCGTCGGTCGATTGCAACGTCCTAATCTGCATCGCGCATTAGGTCGCGTAGGGCCGGGATGTCACGAGGCTCGCCTTCGAGACTATCGGCCACCTGCTCCATAGCCGTCGGACTCAGCACAAGCCTCGGTTGGATGATCAGGTCCGCCGGAATCTCGCGAATTGCCTGCAGATGGTGGAGCAAGGCCTCTTCGATGACGCGACCCTTCTTCAGGCCCGTCTTTGCTACATATGCGTCCAGGGCTGCTTTCGTTTCGGCCGCTACGGGTGCTGAAATCTGCTCAGTCTTGCTCATATGCCAGATATACGAACTAAAATCAGAAAAATCTAGAAAAAACTAAAGTTCGAGACAGTCGCCGATGACCGGCAGGTCTCCCAGTCGCGAGCTTTCGCGAACTCTCTGAGCAGCTCGATGAGGCGACTGTCCTCCACGTAGAAAACCTCCGGGCAGGGGGACTTCGGCCGAACCACATTGATGAGGAGTTGGCCGAGTCGAAGCTCCGGCGCCGCCGCCGAACACCATCTTCCGTAAAGCGCGTGCCTGACCTTCGCTGCGGCAGTGGCAGATGATGTCGTCGGCGTAGCGCTCGAAAGCGACGCCGGGCATCGCCCGCCCGATCCACATGTCGAAGGCGTAGTGCAGGAACAGGTTGGCCAGCAGGGGCGAGATCACCCCTCCTTGCGGCGTTCCCTTGTCCCTTGCGACGAGACTGCCGTCATCCATCATCACCGGCGCCTTCAGCCAGCGCTCGATATAGAGAAGAACCCAGCGCTCATCCGTATGGTGACGGACAGCCTTGAGCATCAACTCATGATCGATGCTGTCGAAGAAGGGCCTCCCACACCTCCCGCTTCGGGATGGCAAACGGCTTTGCTTTCATCACAGGGCTCCTCCCGCAACGCGGTTGGCCCAAAACAAAGGCTGGACGTCACGGCCCCTTCGGTCCAGCGCCATTACAGCGCCTTCGTCCCTACTACGAACCGTTCCGCCCCTGTGCTCCGCATCGGTACGCTCGGCCTTGAGGGGGCTTCCCTCTCGGCCTTCTCCCTTGTCATCGGAGCGACAGGTTCTCCTGTTCCGCACAAAAGCCTGATCCAGGTTCACGCCGCCTTCGAGCCGAATGCCGCACGGGCCAGTCTTCAGGGCTCCGCCCGTACTCATCCCGGAGTGACCACCACCTCCGGTTCTGACATCAACGATACGCTTTCGACAGTTCATCGACGGTTCGCTTTCGCTCGTCTCCTTGGATCGTACCTGACGGGGTC
>CAYXVF010000215.1:0-3653 GCA_964468125.1 uncultured Bdellovibrionales bacterium
TTCTCTTTGATGATCATCTGGTTCTCGCCGTTGACGATCGACTCGAGGCACTCGAGGAAAATCTTCATGTTTCGCGTTTCGTCCGCGGTTCGGCTTCCGAGCTTGTCGGCGATAGGCCCGAAGATCATGAAGGCTAGAACCGCGCCGTAGAGGGTCGTGAGAAGCGCGACGGCCATCGCCGGGCCGATCGAGCTCGGGTCGTCGAGCGCGCTGAGCATTTGGACAAGGCCGATCAGTGTCCCGATCATTCCCATTGACGGTGCGGTGGATGACATACCCTTGAACACCTTCTGGCCACTCTCGTGACGCTCGCGCAAGGACGCGAGCTCGCGCAGAAGGGTTTGCTTGATCACCTCGACGGAAACGCCGTCTACCGCCATCCGCACACCCTTCGCGATGAAGGGCTCTTCAATGTTGACGTTCTCCAAGGCGAGAAGGTCCTCTTTGCGGACCGTCGCGGCGAGCTCCTGCACCTTGCCGACGATTTGCTCTGCCGAAGGCGTCTTGTTGAAGAACGCCTGAGTCGCGACCTTGAAGGCGTTCAGGAAGGTCTTGAGCTGCGCGGATACCATCGTCGCGGCCAGAGTCCCGCCGAAGACGATGAGGATCCCCGGAATGTTGATGAACATTCCGAGGGTCCCCCCCATGAGAATCGACCCGACGATGAGGGCCATCCCCGCCAGCAAACCGATCAGAGTACCGAGGTCCATCGCACCATCCTCGTCCTTCGCGCAAAAAGGGCGTCAGCGTGGGGAACGGCCCATCACCCACGCCGACTTAGGAATCTCAGCGCTTCAGGTTCACGACCTCTGATAGCAGCTCATCGGCGGTCCGAACCGTCCGCGAGTTCGCCTGGAAGCCGCGGTTGAAGTTGATCATGTCGACAAACTCGCGCGCGAGGTCCACGTTGGACTGCTCGAGCGCCTGGCCGACGACCGACCCACGACCACCGGTTCCGGCGGTCCCGACGAGCTCGATGCCGGAGTCCTCGCTCCGACTGTAGAGTCCGGCTCCGCCGCGAAGGAGACCCTGGTTGTTCTGGAAGCGGGCCACGGCGACCTGGGCGAGGGGCCGGCGCTCGCCGTTGGTGAAGGTGCCGGTGATGAGACCGTCCTGATCCACGACGACCCCCGCCAGGGAGCCGGAGCTGTAGCCGTCCTGCTCCAGGGCGACGACCGCCGAGGGGCTCGCGTAGCCGGTCGTGCCGGCGAGCCCGGTTCCGCCGTCCGTCGTGATCGAGTCCCCGAAATCGAAGGCGATCGCCTGTCCCGGGGTAGCGTTTATGAAGTCGAAGCTCGAGGCGGCGGTGGCTTCGACGTCCAGCTCGCCGTCCGTGGTGAACTGGAGCGTGCCGCTCGCTTCCACCTCTGGAACCCCCGCGGTCCCACCGGTGATCTCCGCTCCATCGACGAGCGCGTACCACTCCCAGGTGCCGCCCCCCGCGTTGCGGAAATACATGTCGACGTTGTGCCCTTCCCCGAGTGAGTCGTAGACGGTGACCGACGTCGAGAAGTTTGAGGTCGCCTGGGGATCGAGCGGATCGAAGGGCGCCGTCGGGACCGTCGAGCTCGCGTCCAGGTTTGCCGCAACCTCGAGGTTGGCGGTCACCCGCGGCGGCACCGTGTAGGTTGGCGGTATCATGACGTCTCCTACCTGGCTGCTGATATTTCCCGCCGCGTCCGCTGAGTAGCCCTGCACTCGGAGACCCTGCGGATTCACCAAGAAGCCCTGCTGGTCGAGATTGAACTGACCGGCACGGGTGAAGAAGCGTCCGTCCACCCCCTGGTAGTTGCCCTCAACCATGAAAAAACCGTCACCTTGGATCGCCATGTCCGTGGCCATCCCTGTGCCAAGGAGTGCGCCTTGACCGAAGATCTGATCGACGCCAGCCAACATAGAGCCGTTTCCTGCGAGTCCCGCAGCCGGAACCTCGCCGATCGCCTTTCCGAGCACGTCTTGAAAACGGCCGCGGCCGGCTTTGAAGCCGATGGTGTTGACGTTCGCGATGTTGTCACTGACCACATCCATCGCGTTCCCGTGGGCACTGAGCCCGGAGGCCGCCGAATACATTGAACGAAGAATAGACATCCAACTCTCTCCTCCGCGCGACTTGCGCGCGCCCGTTTAATCCCTAACGATTGACCTCGAGCACAGCGCTCGGGCTCACTCGAACTTCTCCGAGAAGCAACTGAGCGGCACCTGACTCGAAGGTCACGCCAGTCACTCGCGTCGTCACCAAACTCGAGGCATCCACCTCGTTACCGTCGACGTCGTTCGCGAAGACATCGATCGTGTAGGTTCCTGGCGCGAGCGGCTGACCGCTTTCATCCAATCCATCCCAACGAAGTCCGCTGCGTCCTGCAGAAACAGACCCCATTTCGATTTGACGGACGGTCCGACCGGACTCGTCCACGATATTGACTGTGACTGTCTGCACGTTCGACGCGAGGTTGAGCTCGAGACCGGGCATTTCGCCGTTGGCGGAGATGTTGAAGCTGTCGCTCGCGACCGTCACTTCCGTACCGATCAGGCTCGTAACCTGCGCATTCACCATCGCAGACTGGCCGACCTGCAGAACGCCGAGCTGTTCGTTCGCGACCATTTGCTGTTCGAGGGCGCTGAACTGCGCCAACTGGGCAACGAACTCCTGATCCTCTAGGGGGTTCAGAGGGTCCTGATTCGTGAGCTGCGCGATCAGGAGCTGGAGGAACTCCTCTTTACCGAGCTCTCCGCCCTGCGCGATCGCCCCGGTGAGAACCCCTGCCGCGCCGTTTCCATTGACAGATCCTGCGTCCATGCTTCACCTCACGCGATCGCGCGCACGTTCTTTTTGCGCGCGGACCCTTCCTTCCGTTTCTCGTCTCGTGATTCTTTCTCGACCGAAGCCTCCGGTTGCCGCTTGCCCGCGTCACCGCGTTTCTGGCCACCCTGTGTCCCACCGTGACTCACCTCGACGTCGACGAGGTTCAGACCCGCCTGCGCGAGCTGCGAACGGAGCTCGTAGAGACCATGTTGCAAGACGGTTGCCGCGTCCTGATGCTCGGCGCGGATCGTCACCCGCACGTCGTTGCCATCGAGGGCGAGCTTGACCTCGAGGGTTCCGAGCTCCGGTGGGTCGAGGCGCATGCGCAGCTCCTTCGCGCCCCGTTCGAGCGCGCTTCGAATGCGCGCGGGGACCGTCTCGAGCGCGACTGGGAGCTCGACGGTCCGGATCGAGACCGGCAAAGTGGGCTGCACGCGTTCCGGCGCCACCGTTCCAATCACCGGCGGAATTGGGGGCGCCGGGACCTCCGGGACCAAGCTAGACGGCTTCGGAGCGTCGGCCCGAACGCTTGTGTCCGCAGGGACCACCAGGCGGTTTGGAGTGATGCGCGCGATGGCTGCGACCTTGGGTTCGGGCAAGTCGAAGAACGAATCCTTGCGCGCGCGACCCTTCAACCGCGATGCGGGCACCGCCTCCCTCTGCTCTCTTGCTGGGGCTGCTCCTTCTCGAGGCCCTCGACGCGCGACGCGCACGCCGGCGGTGGGATCGACGACGAGCTCGACCCGAGAGTCTCGAATCGTGGTCGACTCTACGAAGGGCAACACAGGCTTCCGTCGCGCGACCACCGACTCGATGACCGCGTCGACGGCCGATTCGGCCGCGGGCGCAG
>CAYXVF010000216.1:0-3603 GCA_964468125.1 uncultured Bdellovibrionales bacterium
GCCCGACGGGCCTTCCACCTTTGTCGGCGTGGTCGGCTCGATTGCCGAGGGAGAGCTCGATATCACGGGCGCAATCGAGGTGCCGGGACGCGCGCTGGCAGTTGGACCCGAGGGGCAGGGCTACGTGTTCGTCACCAGCGGGGAGAGCCCTGAGATCACTCGCTTTGAGGTGAGAGCGGACGGGTCTCTAGAGGCCGGCCAACGCCTGAGCTTCGCCGGTCGAGGCATCAACACGCTGCCGCTGTTTCCTGGCAACTACCACTTCGTTTCCGACACGAAGGCCTATCTTTTCGACGGTCCCACGGCGCAGCTGGTGATCTGGAATCCGACCGACATGGTCATCATCGCAGACGTCGACTTGTTCGATGCCTTGGGCGTTGAAGGGGGAACCCTCAACTTCTCCTTCGCTGCATTGGCGAGAGACGATGAGGTGGTGGTGAGCACGGGCAATCAATTAGACAATAACACACGCATCGGAGACGAGACCCGCGTGCTCTTCGTGGACACGAACACAGATGCGTTTGAGGTGGCGAGCTTCCAGGGCTGTGGTGGTATGCTCAACGCCATCAAGCGCGACAACGGCGACATCTATTTGTCGGCCGAGGGCGTCACGGCAGCGCTGCACCGCGTCGCGGGTGCGGCCGCAGCGCCTGAGCCTTGCCTCCTGCGCATCCCGGCGAACGCCCGAACCATTGAGAACACCGTCCCCGGTGGCTCGCTCTCGGCGCTCATGGGCACCGTGGCCTGCTCGCTGGTCCGCGGCGCGGCCGACTCGACGTTCCTTTTGACCCTCGATGAGTCCCTCGCGCAACCGGAGCAGCTTTCCGACTTTGGTGCGCTCCGCGGCGGCCCGTTCTGGCGCCTGCAGCAGATCGATGTGAGCGGGCCGACTGCGGGCGCCGTCGTCGACGGCCTCGACCCAGGGCCGAACTCGTCGGCCTCCGTGACCGTCGGCGGCGAGACCTACACTTTGGTGGTGGCGCCGGACTTCTCGTCGACGCGCCTGGTGCAGCTCGGCGGGGATGAGCTGCGCTTTGGGCTCACCGCACCGGGGCTCCCGCTCGGCATTGTGCAGGCACGTTGAGTCTTCGATGCCCCCTGGAGTTGTTCGTCGTCTCCACCGCGTTCATCGCGCCGCTGGGCTCTTTGTCACGGCCAATCTGCTGTTCCTAGCCGTCACCGGGAGCGTCTTGATCTTCAAAGACGAGATCGACGCGATGCTTGGCGACCTGCCGTCGACGACCCGCGGTGGCGAGGCGCTCGCGCTTCCAGCGTTGATAGACGTAGCTCGCCAGCACGTACCGGGCTATGAGCCGCTCCAGTTGGGGTGGTCCGCAGACCATCCCGGCGCCGTACTCGTGATCGCCTACCGGCCGGGGGCTCCATCAGAGCGACGCGTGTTCACCCTCGACGAGCACTCTGGAGAGGAGGTGGGCGCGCGCGACCTCCGCGAAACCTTCACCGGCAAAGTGCTGGCGCTCCATACCGACCTAATGTTGGGCCAAGGCGGCCGGCTCTACGTCGGGTTCGTCGGCTTGGTGACCGTTTTTGTGCTCGTTCTCGGGCTCCTGCTCTACGCGCCGTTCATGAAAAGGCGGTCGTTCGGCAGCATGCGGCGGAGCTCGTGGTCGGGGCGAGCGCGGGATCTCCACAAGGCCGTGGGCGCGACGGTCTTTGCCTGGTGCCTCCTCGTGGCGCTCACTGGCGTCGTGCTCGTTGTGGGAGGCTATCTCGTCCGCTACTACCTGAACACTGAGTTGGCTAATCTGAGGCAGCCGCCTTCAGGGGCGGCGCTCCCGACGCCGGCCGTCGGAGTGCAGGAGGCGGTGGCGAGGGCCGACGCCGCCGCGCTCTTCGGTGACGGTCTTTGGGAAGTGCTCTCGTGGACCGCAATGGCGGCACCGCTCGTCGCGCTCACGGTGTCCGTGGCGAAGTCGCGCTGAGCGTCGCTGCTTGCTCGCACGGGAGTTGGGCGACCGAATGCCGAGTGTGTGCCCGCATCCGCCGACGAGGCCTGCGATGCCGCCAAGACGTGGCTTAGCGAATGCGAACGGTGGAGCTGCCCGTGTTCGGCACCGTCTCCCTCGATTCCTACGGGCTGGTCGGCTTCACCGTCCTCTTGGGCCTCGTCGACGGCTTGATGGTGGGGGTCGCCGTAGCTACCCTGAGTGGCGCGAGGTTGCAGGAGAGCGGCGGCCGCTGGCTCAAGCTCGTCAGCGGGCTCGTAATGGCCGCGATCGGCCTGCTCCTCTTGTTCAAGCCGGAGTGGTTGTCATGGGGAGCCTAGTCGTCGTCGCTCTGCTTCAGATGAGCCCCACGCAGCTCGGCGGCTGCGAGCTCTGGGAAGAGGTCGTCACCCACGTCGAGAGAACCGGAGCCTGGGCCTGCATCCAGCAACACAATGCGCTCGGATCGGACACGGCGTTGCGCAATCCGGTCCGCGTCCGTCTCACCGACAGCTTGTTCTTGGGCTCGGTCTTTGGGCCCATGCGCATGTCGTCGCCGACGTCCCTTGCTCGCCAGCGTTGCAGTGTAAAGGGCCGAAAGGTGTATGGGTGAAATACCGAGCGTGTAGCCTAACAGCATGGCGGCATTGGCCAATTGAGTGCGAATAGGACCCTTGGCCTGGAACCTCCGCGCAGACGTCGTGACAGTTGTAGGCAGCTTCTTGAAATGACCGATAATTTTAAATCTGCGTCGCAGCTCTACGTCCTCAAAAAGCGGCCAGTCGGGAGCACCCCCGATGCGTTGGAAGTCGCGACTCTGGAAGAAAAATGCTTGGTCACCAAAGGTGGTCCAGTAGCTGTCGTAGTGGCTGAGCCACGCATAGAATTGCAATGGCACAGACCGAACATCAAACCGCAGCGAAAAGCATCCGCAGACGGTTTTGGGGACCTCTAGGGCAGCGCGAATCTGCGAGACGGCTCCTGCTGGAAGCTGCGTATCCGCATGGAGGATGACGACAATCGGCGATTTAGCAGTTGCCACGCCTGTGTTGATTTGACGACCTCGCCCTGGGAGCGACTCAACCAGCTGAACATCGTCGTAGGCTGCGACGATATCTCGCGTGCCATCGGTGCTGCCGCCGTCCGAAACGACAATTTCCGAGATATCATGTTCGCGCAGGCTATCGATCGTGCTCGAAATGCAACTCGCTTCGTTGAGCGTCGGGATAACAACTGAAATGTGATTATCGGCGCGCTGCATCTGCCCTTCAGTGATCGTCTCGCGTAAATAGCTCGAAGGCTTAATCGGCTCGACCGCCTTCGTCAATGACGCAGTCGGCATCGCATCGAATCTCGGTGTCTCTGATGCAGTGATCGGGCTCACGGTAGTGTCGGCCGGAACCAGCGCCCCCGAGTTCATGACGTCACTGATGGCGGCGCGCCGCGGTCGAGATGACATGGCTTTGCCGAACCACGCGCGTTAGCCACACGCGCGCCTGCCGAGGGCGTTGACGGTAGCGTTTGAACTTACGCGGTACCCACCGTAAGAGGTGCTTGTCGATCAGACGCAAGGTCGGATAGAGAGCACTCTTGTGGAACTTGCTTCCGTAAAGCGCGTGCCTGACCTTCGCTGCGGCAGTGGCAGATGATGTCGTCG
>CAYXVF010000217.1:0-3580 GCA_964468125.1 uncultured Bdellovibrionales bacterium
GCTCTCCGCCGATGACGTGCCCGAACCTTTCGTCGACGTGGACGACATTGCGGACGTGGCGGTCGCCGCACTGACCGACCTGGAGAAGCACAAGGGTGAGGTCTACGAGGTCACCGGCCCTCGAGCCCTGACCTTCAACGACGCGGTGGCAGAGATCGCCAAGGCGACCGGCCGCGACATCCGCTTCATCCGCGTTCCTCACGAGGATTTCCTCAAAGGAGTCTCCGCTTCGGGGGCACCGGAGGAAGTCGTGTGGATGATGGACTACCTCTTTACCACTGTCCTCGATGGTCGCAACTCCGAGGTGAAGGACGGGGTGCAACGCGCGCTCGGTCGTGAGCCCAAGGACTTCAGCGACTACGCCCGCGACGTTGCCGCCCGAGGCACCTGGAAGGTCGCGAGCTGACAGCCCAAATGCCGGGTCGTCCCACCGGACGGCCCGGCGTGAGCTTCCCTGAGCTCCAACACACCACTCGAAAGGAGACCCACATGTCCACTGCACTCTTCGTCCTTGCTGCACTCTTCGTCCTTGCTGCCCTCGCCGCTCTGGGTTCCGCCCTCATGGCCGGTACGTTCTTTGCGTTTTCCAGCTTCATCATGGGCGCCCTCGGTCGCTTGCCGCCGGCGGAAGGTATTTCCGCCATGCAGTCCATCAACGTCGTGGTGCTCAATCGCTAATTCCTTGGAGCGTTCATGGGCACGACGATCCTCTCACTTCCCTTGGCGGGCCTCGCGATCTACAGCTGGAGCGATCCCCGAGCCCCCTACTTCTTGGCCGGTGCAGTGATCTATTTCGTGGGGACATTTCTGGTGACCGTGATGGGCAACGTGCCGCTGAATGACCAGCTCGCGGCGGTGTCTGCGACCGACCCGTCCGCGATAGCTCTCTGGGACCACTACCTCGTACGCTGGACTCAGCTCAACACGTTGCGCACGGTGGCCCCCGCCCTTGCGTTGGCCGCTTTTTGCGCCGGGTTCACGCGATAGGTCTGGCCCTCCGCTCACGGCCCGGCGCCGACCGCCGGCCGTGGGTGCGGGGACGCGACGGTCACTCGGCGATTGCCCTGCACAACGGGATCGCTGGCTCATCCTTGCAGACATCGGGGCCGGTTCGCGAGCGCCAGTAGTCGAGGTGACCCAAGCGTGCCACGAGGGTGGCGAAGCGATCGGTCGAACGCGCGGAGCCTCCCCGAGGGTGATAGAGAACCACCGAGACGTCGAAGTAGCCTTTCTCGCTCTCGAGCTCGAGGACGTCGAGGGCCGCATCGGGAGATCCGGTCTGATCGAGCATGTGGTACGCCAGAAACCCGGGAAGCCCAGAGGCGTAGGCGGCCATCACCTGGTCTACGAATCCATCCGACGCCGACTCGCCTTTGCTTCGCATGTGTTGCACGTACTCGGTGAACACCGACCTGAAAGCGTCGTACGGGGTCTTCTCAACCCACGAGAGGGCTGCGTCGAAGTCGCCACGCTCGATCAGACCGAACCAGCGGCCGAGCCAGACAATCGGGGTTTCCAATCCCAGGTCGAACCAAAGATAGTCCAGGGCCCGCACGCTCTCTTCCACGTCTCCCCGGGAGTATGTGTTCATGGCGATTTCCGTCAGGATCGGCGGCGAGTTCGGGTCCAGCTCCCGCGCCGACTCCGTGAGTCGCCAGGCCTCCGACATCATCCCAAGCTCGCGATAGTGGCCGGCAAACCACAGCATCAGGCTGGTGTTCTCGGGGTCCGCCGCGAGCGCCTCGCGGAAGATCCGTTCTGAGGCCACCCAGTCCCCCTGTCGCTGCGCGATGCTCGCCATGACCGTCCGGGGCTCGGCAAGCGTCGGGTCGAGCCGAGCCGCTCGGTCCGCCGCGAGAAGCGCTCTATCGATCGCAAGCTCGTCCGAGACCGCATCCGTGTACGTGGGATAGGTGAGCCAGGCGGATGCCAGCGCCGCCCAGGCCTTGGCGAATTCGTCGTCGCGCTCGACCGCCTGGGTCAGCAACTTGATCGCGCGCGCGTTCGGCACTTCGCCGCGCTGCCGCCAAAGCGCGACCCCCCGCTCATAGAGGTCCGTCGCGATCCGGTCGGGCGTGCCGCCGGGCGGGCGCGAGTAGAACGCGATGGCACCCAGAAGAACGACACCGACCACAAGGGCGGCGGCAGCCCATGTGCGAGCTCGCGATGGTTCGCGTTCCGGCTCGCTCACAGGCTTGGGCTGCTCAGAGCGCGACCCGAGCCACGCGTTCAACTCCGCAGGCAAGGCGTACACCGTGCTGCGTTTGTCGTGCTGTTGTCGGTGGACCGGAAGGTCTTCTTCGCTCTCCCAGCGCCTGGCGCTCCGCTCGCTGCAGCCGAGGTGGTTGGCGATGTCCTTCCAGCCGACGAGACGGGCTTCCCGTTCGAGTTCCAAAGCCACAGCAGGCTAGACGATATGACCCAGGGGGCCAAGGGCTGCCGGGCGTGGCCAAGTGCGGCCAAGTGCGGCCAACCGCCGGTCACCTGCTCTGCCGCGGTTGTCGGCGCAGCTCCCGTCAGCGTCAATGCTCGTACCTCTAGGAGTTAAGGACCTGAATATGCTGCCCTTTCGCTACGCCCACTGGTACGTCGCCGCGTTCTTGGCGCTGACCATCGCTGCTTTCACGCCTTCGTATTTTTCGGTGTTGCCGAAGGCCCCTTGGGTCCACCACCTCCACGGCGTGACCGCCACCCTCTGGATTGTTCTGTTGATGACGCAGAACTGGAGCGCGCACCGGGGCCGCTGGACGCTGCACGTGTGGTCAGGGATCGGCAGCATGGCGCTGGTTCCCGTTTTCACGGTGGGCGGCCTGCTCGTCACCCAGAACACGTTGCTCAAAGACACCGCGTTCAAGGGCATGTTCGGGGAAGCGCTATCGGCGGCTGACTTCTTCGTGTCGGCGGCGTTCGTCGCGCTCTACGCCCTCGCCCTCCGGCACCGGAAAACCCCCGCGCTGCATGCCCGCTACATGCTCTCCACGGTCATCCTGCTCGCCGGTCCGGCGCTGTCCAGGTTGCTGGCCTTCTATGTCCCGGGCTTTCTCGTCCGGAGCCTCGAGACCCTGCCCAATTTCGGAAAGGCTCTCCATACGAGCATGGGCCTGACGGCGCTGTTCTGTGTGGCGCTCATTGTCCGGGACTTCCGCAAGGGCGAGCCGATCGCACCTTTCTCCGGGGCGCTCCTGGCGACCTTGGGGATGTGGTTCGCCTACTTCGTGATCGGGTACACCGAGCCCTACTCCGCTTTCGCCCACGGGTTTGCATCCCTGACCGCGTGGCAGATCACCGCGATTGCGCTGATCACGTCGACCCCGGCGGTCGTGTGGGGGTGGCGTGCGCCGATGACCCCGGAGCGTGGCACCCCTCGGGCCCCCGCTACGGTATCGCCCAACTAAAACGTTCGAAACGCATCCTCTACTCTGACGCGCGCAGCGGGTCCATGCGCATCCCAATACGAGATCATCTCCAGGAGATGGCGCTCAGCCTGCGCCCCGGACAGCTCGTCGAAGGGATGCCTTCGAGGCGCGGACGGGGTTCCGTACTCGTGTGACCGGAGTCCGCCAACTCGCAAAAAACGCGA
>CAYXVF010000218.1:0-3516 GCA_964468125.1 uncultured Bdellovibrionales bacterium
CTGAGTCACGCCATCTCACCCAAACGCCACCCCTACCGCTGCGGGCAAGACGGATATCGGTTGTGTTCAACGCTGACCGCTGGCTCGCGGGAAGGGACGGGAGAGGGCATCTCGAAGAGCTCCTCTACGGGCCCCTTGGCGGCCAGTTTCGCCACCGAAACGCCTGCGCGATGGCTCAAGCCTCTGGGATTGCCACCGTCTTAATTCGGGGAGCACGGGACTTCGAGAAGGTCACACCGGACGGCGTCGTGCTCGGTAGGGACGGCTCATTCTTGCTAAGGCTCCCGAGGCTCGAAGTGCGCTACACAGCGCCGCGACGACTATTTGAGCCCCACGAGTCAGCTCTGGCTCATGCGCGCGCCCTGAATCCGCTTCACCCAATGCCACCGCACATCTTTGTCGGCCCAACAACGATCGACTCCCTCGGGACGCAGCGACCCGTCGCAGCGGTGAGTGTCGATCGCGGGTGCGAACTTGCGTCGGAGTTGGCCGAGGAAATGAACGTACCGGCGGTAGCGATCATCCTCGACCGAGTCATCGAGCTCCTTCCAGATGGCACCTTTGAGGAGCGGCGCCGTCGCGTGCCGGACACGCCCTATACACCGCTCCGCGGTGAGCCCGCACGTTGCAGATTTTGAGTCCTTCGTTCCCAGGCCGGGTAGACTGTGCTCAGGATGGCTGGCCGAACCTGGGAGATCGCGACAGACCGCGCGCGAATTGAAATGCACGAACACGGCGACGCGATTGTCGTCGTCTGGGCGGGAACCGTGCTGGCCAAGGAATGCGACGCGTATCTCGGCCAGCTCGCCCTATGGCTCCGCTACCGCGTGGATGCTGTGAAACTGATCTACGACCTGCGTGGGCTAGAGCAATTCGACCGCGAAACCCTGCTGAAGCATGCCGACTTCTCAAAAGCTCAAGGCAACAGCGTCTCTCGGATCGCGGTGATCACCGAGAAGGCAGCCCATATGGCCGGGATTACGGCCGTAAACCTCTTGCAGCGGCGGCCGCTCAAGTCCTTCGCAACGATGGACGAGGCCCTAGCTTGGTAGCGCTTCAGGCCGTTCGCAGTGCCACTACGGCGTCCCGGCTACGTGCCTTCGCCCGTTCAGCAAAAATGGCCCCGAAATACATGGTCATGACCTCCTCAGCCATCTCCCAAGCTTCCGGCGTGTGCAAGTCGTGGGCTTCCACAGCAGCGGCATAGAGAAACGGTAGGGGTCCCGGGCCGTTGCGCCCGTCGCTCTGCTTGTCTTGCCAAGAGGGCAACAGACGGAGCGTCCAGTAGCGCTCTGACTCGACGATATCGCTCCAGTACTCGATCTCAGCTTTGTGCTTCAGCCAGAACTGGTTGTAGTGGTAGGCCCAGCGCGGGTCGATCTCGAGCAGTTCGGCGATCTCCAAGAAAGCCCGATAGACGCCATCCCAGCGCGGATCGACCATGCGCTTTGCGCGATCCTGCTCGGCGTCGATCACGTCCTTCGCCGCCAAGGCACGCGCAAACGCGATACCTGCCGCCATAGCGCGCTCGCGTGAGACATCGTCAAAAACGAGGCGATATGAATGCCCGAATTCCTCGGCCGCCATATCGAGGTCACCTTCGTCATGCAGAACGAACCCTTTGCAAACGTGTCTGGCTACTCTCCTGGACAGTTCCATGCCTACCTCGTGTCCCGTCGTGGGGTTTTGTGGACTGATGTCGTAAGATTCCGGCAAACACCCCCAAATCGTCAACAGAAAAGAAGCGCTGTCCAGCCATGGCCGGGCCGCTGCCGCGAAAACCACCCTTGCGCACCTCTCGGTCGCTGCGACCGCTACCGCCTACAATGTCGTTGAATTCATACGTTGCAGCGAATCGAAAGATCATACTCGATCGACGGACATGGTCGAGTTGGTCAAGACTGAACGTGGCAATCTCTACTGGACGGAAGGGGCCGCGCTCGAGTTCGTGCCCGCGGGCGAGGGCGTGATTGAGTTCGTCTGGAGTGGGGTATTTGAAACGAATTCGGTCGAGCTGATCCGCGCCTATCTCGGCGATTTCCTGGACCTGGCAAACACCGCGGATGCACCGGTTCACATGCTGCATGACCTCAACGACCTCACGCGGTATTCCAAGGAGTGTCTGGTCGAGCACACCCTATTCAGTCGCGCCAACGGTGATCGGATTGGGCGCATTGCGGTGGTCTCCCGACGCGCCATGGTGTTCTTGGGCGTCACGACCGTCGCTGCGTGGCAGCGGCGCCCAATTAAAAACTTCAGTGACAAAGCGGCGGCGCTCGCGTGGTTGCAACGGGATGAGCCCCGCCGATGCGGCTGAAGTCAGCCCAACCCTAAGTCTCCCTGACGAGTAGCACGGTCTTCAGATTCGCGTGGGGAATGTGGGTCGACCAGAACTCTGCGATGAGGTCGAGCGCGCGCTTATCGTACGCGTGCACCTCAAAGACCCCGTGCTCGGCATCAATAACGACGACCATCTCGTCGTCATCCTCTAGGCCAGCGAGCAGCCGCTCCAGTTCGCTCCAGAAAGCGTCCTCATTGGCGGCAGTTGCCGGTCCGTGTGAACTCTTCATCGCCCACCAAGTCTAGCATAGCGCGCCCTCTGTCGCGATGTGGTCCGTCCCTTCCAGTGAGTGGGGATAGGGCCTTACCACACCGGTACACCGGTACCACAGCAGCACCGGCCGGCTCGTCATTGAACCCGACCAGCCGGCCGAGCCACAAGAAAACACACTGGCAAAAACCGAGATTTGTTTGTAAACAGTAGTTGTGTTTGTATTCCTCAGCCCTGAGTGTTTGAGAGGAGGTAGCGAACGAGCGCGCCCGAGCTTCCGCCGTGTGGTGAATACCATGCGATCGGGTGCGCTCACGCGCTGCTCGTCGCACCTTGGGCTCATCGCAGGATCGAAGAGGTAGGGAACCATGAGCGTTGCACCGCAAAGCTCAGGAATAGCCCACAGCGCACCGGGTGAGTTTCGGCGCTTTGGAGCGAGCCGTTACGCATAGACCTTCGGGCACTACTGGTTCATCCGTCAGCAGTATTTGCTCGTCAGCACCACGGTCAGCTGGGGAACACGAGAGGCAGTCGTCGCACTCAACAACTGCATTGACATGCACCTCGCACAGCACACCGAGTCCTCGATCATCAACTCGTGACGTCAATGTGTTGAGGCGTCTTGTTGACGCTGTCGGCGATGTGCACCCGACCGGAGGTTTGCGCAAAGACGGCATCGGTAGCGGCGCCGTTCACGGCGATCGGTACGAGTGCGTTGGCTGAGCGTTCGAGGTCGCAGGGATGCCACTTGTTCGTGCCCCCGTATTCCTCCTCCTCGCAGTCGGGGGTGAGCGGGTACTCGAAGACGGGTCTTGCTCCTGAAGTGGAGGCGCAGGAGACCAAGAAGAGCGGGAGGAGTAGGGCGCGAGCGTCTTCACGATGATGCCGAACGACCCACTACACGGCGACGACCAGCGTCTGCTGGAGGCAGGCACCAAACCCAACCTCGCCAAGCTCACCATCGC
>CAYXVF010000219.1:0-3511 GCA_964468125.1 uncultured Bdellovibrionales bacterium
CTACTCGAAACACACTCACCCACGCGGTAGCGAAGACCCAGGCCGAGCAGCGCTCGAAGTCCCGTATCCAGCTCGTCTCGTCGGCATGCTTCACCGCAGCCGCTTCTGCGTGCGCCAGAGCTTCCTCATCGGCGGCCTGAAGGGCCCGCTGCATGCGGTCCTCGATGTTGCTCACCGACCCGATCGATAGACGGACGTCGAACAGCTCTCGCGCCAGTTTCACGACTTGGCGACGAAAGAGCACCTGGTGGATGTATGGCTTGGCATCCTGGACTCTTGGAGCGAGCGCGAGGCAACGGGAGCGGCGCTCAAGATAAACATCAACGACTGCGTCGACTTCCTCGGCGCTGTAGAGCACTCGCTTGTGGCCCTTGTGACCGGGTTGCCCACGGCGCTTTTGACCGCTGCTCGGCCGCTTCTTCCTGATTCTCTTGCGATCGCCAAGCCCATCGCTCGACGGCGGTTTGTGCGAATTCGATTCGACCGCTTGGCCATCCCGTAAACACTCACGAGGCCTGCCACTGAATTTTCATCTGAGGTTTAGCGCCCTCGGACCCACATTGTCTCCAGGATTTTTCCTGGAGACTCGTGCTCGGGTCGGCTACCGTAATCGTCGGTGTTTAAGTGTGAGGGGCGGGCATGACATTTCGTGCGCTCTGGTTGGTGGGGAGTCTTTTTACCCTCGTGGCGTGTGGCGGCGGAGACGACGCGACGGGCGGCTCAACGAGCAACGATCAAACCGGCTCGGGCGACGAAAACGACGACCAAACGAGTGGCATGGGCGGCTCGAATACGAATACGAATACGAATACGAACTCGACAAATGCCAACTCGTCGAACAGCACTTCGACCAGTGACGAAAACACAGATCCACCCACTGGCGACTTCCAGGTCACGATCGCGGGCGGCGACATCACGGTGCCCTCTGGGCAAAATCAGACTCTACAGGCGCAACTGAGCGGTTCCGTTCCGGGCGAGCCCACTTTCTTTTGGTCGGTCGATGGAGTGGATGAGCAAGCGGGGGCCGGCTCGGTATTCAACTTTATTCGAAACGTCGGAGCAGCAACCGATTTTGCGGTCGAGGTTGCAGTGGCGGCCGGGGCGGGCCTTGCCACCGACCGCGTGATGGTCCGTGTGACTGAGCCGGGCCACGGGAACCAGGAGCCACGTGTCGCGATCGACCAAGAAGATACGACACTCGAGCTTGGCGGCAGCACGGCTCTTTTTACCGCGACGGTGAGTGACCCAGACGGTGATGTCCTCTTTCTCGATTGGCAAGTCGATGGCTCTTCTCGGGGAAGCGACGCCACGTTTGTTTTTGATCCGAACAACTATTACGAAGGCGATCACACACTAAGTCTCGTCGTCACCGATCCGTGGGACGCGTCGTCAACGGATTCGATTACGGTTACGGTGGCTCCTTTCAACACTCCGCCGACCGCATCGGCCAGCTTTGCATCTAGCTACATCCAAGGCGTCTCCTATGAGTTCGACGGTCGCGCCTCGATGGATCCAGACGGAACAATCGTTTCTTGGTCTTGGGACTTTGACGGCGACCAAATGGAAGACGCGAGCGGAGCGACCGTGATGCACACATTTAGCGCGTCAGGAAGCAGGAGCATCCGTCTAACCGTCACAGACGACCGAGGAAAGACCGCCTTCGATAGCGAGTTTGTCGAGGTCAACGGCACGCCGACCGCCGCGCTCTCGTTGGGCACGGCCACCGTGTTCGCTGGCGTCCCAGTTCTCTTCGACGCATCGGGTTCGATGGCTCCGGACGGCAATACGCTCGCAAGCTTTGCTTTCGACTTCGACGACACCGACGGGGTGGATTTTGATGCACCAGATAGTCTCTTGTCGACTCCCGATGACACCACGTATTGGCGCTACGAGACGCCGGGTACCTTCACCGCGACGGTTCGAGTCCGAACGAACTTCCCCGTGACCGAAGACACGGCGACTCTCGAGGTGACCGTGGTCGATGGATTCGTGAGCTTGGGGCAACCCAACGTGCTTTCGATCGGCATGCGCGATGTCGACTTTGACTCATCAGGAAATCCGTACATCGCTTATACTTTTGATGCGAACCCAGAACCGAGCATCCGATTCACCAAGAGCGGGGTGGCGACGTTCGACGTCGGCACGAATTCGTGGTCGTTGGTGGGCATGGATGCCGATGGGATCGGGTCTGGATCTGTCAGCCCCCGCGTTGTGATCGACAGCAACGACACCCCTTGGCACAAGCATCAATGGAGCAGTTTCTACATCGACCTCTACCGCTATACGGGGAGCACGTGGGAGCGAGAAGCTCGTGAAGCTCTCGATACTGGCTCGACTCGCCCCTACGACATTGTTGCCGACGAAGCGGGCCGGGTGTTTTTTGCCTACGCAGACGAGCCGACCGAGAGACTCTCGATTCAGTACGCGAGCAACACGAGCGGCGGTTATCTCGGTGGTTCGGCCGGGCAAACGCTTGGCGATTCGAGTGGAGCCGACGCGGGCATCACCGGCCTGGAAGCGAACGACGTCGCGATGGCGATGGATTCCGTCGGTATGCTTTACGTCGCGATCACGACTTACGACATAGACCTCGCAGCGAGCCATGTCAGTGTTTATCAATTCGATACGACCGGCGATTTGACCGCCGACAGTTGGAAAGTGGTGGGCACGGAGTATCTTACCACCGCCTTTACCAGCGACAGTTCGTTTTTCATCGATTTGGCGGCGATGGGCACCGACATCTATTTGCTCTCCAGTCGCTTCGACACCACCACCTTTAATAACAACACGGATTTCGTTTTGTTGTGGAATGGGACGGATTGGACGGTAGTAGGTGATGAATCGCACGGCTTCGCCGAGAACGACACCCAGGGGTATCTGACCGCCGCGGGCTCGGTACTCGTTTATGCAATGTCGGATGAAGACAACGTTCGATGGTGGCGCTATTCACCCGATGCTCCCGCCATGAATCGTTGGAGCCCGATGTTTGATGGCGCGAGTCTAAATGCGCCACCGAGGTTCAGCGCCGGGAAGGAAACGTTTTACGACGCGGTGAACGACCGACTCTATACATTCGACGCATCAGGATTGCGCTACACCACCGCGCATCGTTGACCGGTTCGCGCGGCGTCAATTGCCGGCGACACGGATCCGGATTTGATCCGCGCTGTGCGAGGCCGTTCGGCTGGTGTCGGGCTCGCAGTCCGTAGAACGAAAGCCCTAGCACCGAGACCCTCCCAGCAACCCATCGGGCGTAGCCCAGAGATGACACGAGCTTGGGCGTGATCGTGTAGTGAAGCTCGAGGTCTTCGTCCGTTCCGTGCTCGGACGCTTTCAAACGACGGCTCATGCGCGCTTCTTGCGTCCGCCGAGCTCGCGTTGGAGCGCGGGGTAGCGCCGGTATTCGTCTCGGACGCCTTTGAGCCACTTCATGCCCGCGGTTGAGCTGTCGACCTGTGCGCACGCGAGGGCAAGAGAGGCCGCATGGCGATAATGGCGCCTCCGCTTGTTC
>CAYXVF010000220.1:0-3494 GCA_964468125.1 uncultured Bdellovibrionales bacterium
CCCATCGACGTCAGTCGAGCGACCGTCACGAGGGGTTTGAATTTCCTATCCGCCTCTCTCGGTCTTCAAGACACGCGGGAGCTGCGCTTCAACGACCCGAGGCGGTTTGGTTGGATCGATGCGTTCGTTACCGCAGAGGAGCGAGGCCACCCCCGTCTCGCGCATCTTGGCGTCGAACCGCTCACTCAGGCCTTCTCGACGGAGGCTATGCTGCAGGCGGCGGAGGGCTCGAAGCGACCGATCAAGAGCTTTATCATGGACGGCACGAAGGTGGTGGGCGTCGGAAACATCTACGCGAGTGAGGCGCTCTTCCTCGCCGGTATTCACCCTAGACGCGCCGCGGGTCGCATTTCGCGGCCGCGCTGGCAGGTTCTGGTCGATTCGGTCCAGCGAGTGCTCACCGCTGCAATCGAAGAGGGGGGCACGACCTTGCGCGACTTCGTCGACGCGGAGGGTGTGAGTGGCAGCTACGGGGGAAACCTTCGGGTCTACGGCCGTGAAAGCGAGCCGTGTCCGAACGGCGACGGCGGCCTCGTCCGCAGGATCGTGATGGTGGGGCGCAGCACCTACTATTGCCCCCGGTGCCAGCGTTGAGCACCGCCTAGTTTGAGTGCGACGTGAATCGGGCCTCGGGTCTCTTTCTAACCTCGTGAGCGGCTCTGGATGCGCAACCCGTGGACCGAATGTGCGATACCCCGCGGTGAATCTGAGAAATCGATACGAGGGAGCGGTCTATGGCTGGCGCGGTTGACTTGGGGGGCGCAAAACTCGGCGCCGTCGTAGCGGGAGGCCTGCCTCTTCCGGACAACACCCGACCCCCGTCTGCGCCGCTTCTGACCCCAGACGCTCCCGTGGACGTTTCTGGACTCGATGGCTCGCCGGTCGCGGCAGCGCTCGCGACGAGCCCACGAACGCTGAGCCCGGAGGCGCGTGGATTTCAAAGCCTCGGTCCAGCGCGAACGCCCTTTGACCCAGGGCCGTTTTTGGATCTCCCTGGCCTGGCTCCGAGAACCGACTACGAAATCACGCTGATTCGACGACACCCCTACGCACCGGCGGATCTCGTCAGTCTCCATCACGTTCGGCTGCGTACAAACCAATCGGGTCAGGCCGACGTAGGAGGCTCCGAACTGGCGCGAGCGCTCGGTCGCCTCCCGAGCGCATCTGAGCGGCATCACGGTGACTACTTTGCGTCCAAACTGACGGTCGATACACCGCGCAACGAGGTTTCCCCGGCCCAGCGTGACGCGCTACGGCTTCTCGACGACCACCCGTCAGACTCGCTCTTTGTGTACGCAACGCCGCTCGAAAATCGCACATCGCTTCCGACAGAGCGGTTCTACCAAAACTTTGAGCAGCCACCGGCTGTCATCGACGAGTTGGACCCCAAGAGGGATGGACTCGTCGGCGCAATTTATCGGCCGCCGGCCGGTGTTTCTACAAAGAGCGCGGTGTTGCTCATCGGCGGTTCGGGAGGGCACTACTCCGACGCTTGGGCCAGGTACTTGAGCTCGCAAGGGCACGTCGTCCTCGGCATGGACTACTTCACCTATGACCCGGGCGATCCGAACATCTCGGCTCCAGGAAGCCCAACGCCTGGAGCGCTGAGTCATTTGATCGACCGAGTCCCTCTCGAGCGTTTTTTGGTTGGGTTCGAACGCCTGAAGAAAGAAGTATCTTCCAATACACCTCTCGTCTTCATGGGCGAGTCGCGCGGTGGCGAAGCTGCGCTGGCCTTCGCCCAGCACCTGGGCGACAAGGTTGGACTCGCAAACGTGGTCGCGTTGCGTCCTCTGCACTTCTCGGTTGGCAGCAAAATCAACGGCGCCGCCTTTCGCGAGGAGCCTGAGCACGCCTCGTGGACAGTGAACAATAGGCCTCTCCCGTTCGCCCCGCTCGGAGTGGGCCGCGAACAGCTTCCCGAAGTCATTCGTCATGCGCGCGAGGCAGGAGGACTCGAGTACAGCACCGTCGATGGTGTGAGGGTGCCTAGAGCCACACTCCTGCCCGTATTCAAAAACCTCACGCCTTCAGACGATGCATTTTTCGACGTACCGAATCGTCGCTCGCTGCCCCGACTCACCGTGATCAGTGGTGAGGCTGACGGCCTTTGGCCCGCCAAAGAGGCCGCTCTGCACTTGGAGCAAAAGCGCGGTTGCCCTGATGATATCGTTTTCGTGTCCAGAGGCGCGGGTCACTACACGTTTCCTGGGCGAACGAGCGCCCAGTCAGACGATCTGTTCCTGACCGGCGACCCTAAAGACCCTAGACGAGACCAGGCCGTGATGGTGATCGATGGAGGCACGCGCGACGAAGCCGGTTGGAGGGCCTTCGCTCTTTACGACATTCTCAACGAGCAAGCGGTGAGCGCGGCTCTGCCCGGTGGTGAGGGCATCGTGCTCGAGGGCCTGTTTCCAGAGTACTGGAAACGCGTGGGACGCGATTGAGCGCCAATACACAATCGCTTCGTCAGTCTGTGACCGGACCAAAGAAAACGATTCGATTGCAGACGAGCGAGATTCTAGGAGCGCGCCCACCGAGGCAGGGCACCTCCCCGAGGTTGCTCCGCTCCTTCTCTAAGGCTCGGAGCACCCGCTGGCCCGGGTCGCTGTGCTCTGTCGCCAGATCGTTCAGCACCAGCGCCAGTCGAGCGTCCTTTGGGAGCCGTTCTACCGCGCGCAGCGCTCCCGCCCAGGCGAGCTCACGTTCGATCGATGCTTCTGTGACGTTGAGAGGCACGACCCGGGTTCTGTCGGTGGCGTAGCGGTCGAACACCATTGCCATCCACCAATGGTGAACCAGCAGGAGGTCGTAGCGCGAGCGGAATTGCTCTGCTCTTTCGACGAGCTCGCGCAACCGGTCTCTGTCGCGATAGTAGGGGTGCTCGGGAGAACTCACGGCCAAGAGCGTCGATCCGATCGCGGCGACCGCCCACACCGGTGCGACCAATACAACGCGCAGCGCACGGGACGATTGCCCGGTCGCGTGCACCCAGGCGGCTGCAAGCAATGGCAGAAACGGTATGAACCCGCGCGCATAAAACAACAGATCTCGACGCAGCACCGCACCCACGACCAGGACAAAGGCCAGTCCCGCCCACCAGCCGTGGCGAATGGCCGCGTGGAGCGAACCCCGGCGGCGGTCGAGAGCGATCGGTGCCAGGAGAACCATCGCAACCAAGAGCGTGAACAGACTGCGTCCTGGCGAGCCCGCGCCGAGCGCCGTTCCCAGAAACAGCATCTGTTCGACGATGGTGCTTTGAATGGTGATGTCAGACAGCGCCCAGTAAGGCACAGACAACGTGCCGACTCGGTATGCGACGGCAAGAGCCATCGGCGAGCACACCAATGTGCCAACCCCGGCGATGAGGAGCGTAGACCCGACGGCGGCACGCTCCTTCTGCTGCCACTGGGTTGTTAGAATGAGAAGAAAAAACGCACCGACGTAGCTCTACAGGGGTCGAGGTTGACATAAGACCCCATCGACGTCAGTCG
>CAYXVF010000221.1:0-3448 GCA_964468125.1 uncultured Bdellovibrionales bacterium
GAACTTCACTGCCGATTTCCAACGCACGCCGAGCCAAAACCAATTGGGAATGGGGTGCGGGGTTGGTCCCGGAGACGGAAAGGGTCTTGGAGCGCGAGCGCTACCCGCGGGCGCAGCTCGAGGCGGTGTCGAAGATCGACGGCAAGGTGGCGGTGAAGAGCTTTCGGAGCGATCGGGCCGGGCGTGTCAGACTCAACATCGACGGGCGCGGCCTTTGAACCCTGCGTCTCGTGCACATGGTGCGCTGCAATGACTGCGGCGCGATTGACTGGGAGAGCTTCTGGACTTCCTATACGTTCTCGAACTCCTAGAGCAGATTTGCTGAGAACTGCGCACGCCGCGCTGCCGATACGCTCGACAGAAATCGAGCCCGAATCGTGCCTGGTTGGTAGAGGACCGGGACGGCAGGTCACGTTCGGAGCCGTCGGAGTCGCCCGTGATCGCCATCGTTTTTGCCCTTCTCGTTCCCAGCCAGCTCGGCCCCGTCGTCGACGTCCCCGGTCAGAGTGATGTCTCCATCCTTCGGGGACCGGACGGTCGCGCCCGCATCATCGCAGGCGCGTTGTTTGAGCTCTCCCCCGGGGAGGCACCGCTCGCGGCCCTGGAGCCCTGGCACGGACCGATGGGACTCGAGGCGCTGGACCGTCTGGAGGTTCTCGAAGACGTGACCGACGCCTTGGGGCAGCGACACGTCCGGCTCGCACGAATTCGTCACGCAGTGCCCGTCGTGCACGACCAGGTGCGGGTCCACTTCAATGAGGTCGGGGTCGCCCGTCGGATCGAACTCGAGCTCTCCGTGCTCCGCGGCTACGTGCATCGGGGTCCGAGCCTGACCCGCACGCAGGCGATCGAACGAGCGCGCCAGGGATACTCCGGGGCGTTGGACATTCAGCCACAGCCGGTGCCCGTGCTCCTCGGCGGCGCCGTCCCTAGGCTCGCCTATCGAGTTTTCATTTCCTACCCGCGCCCGGGACAGATCCCCTACGTTCGCGACGTATATGTCGATGCACGCGACGGCCGGGTGTTGAAGACCCTGCCGAGAGTCTACACCCAGGCGCTCACGATGAGCGACGAAGACCTCGACGGCATCTCGCGCGATCTTCGTGTGACGTATTTCTCTGAGCAGGACTCAGTGGCCATGCAGGACTCCGTGAGCATCCCGAGCAACGGCGTGATCGGCACTCTGGATGGCAGCCGAGCCAACGTGCTTTATACCACTCCGGATGTGAACACGTCCTTCGGAGACCCGACAGCGGTGACCGTGCATCATCGTCTGCGTCGCTCGGTCGAGTTCTTCGAGAGCGAGTTCGGATGGACCGACTGGGACTTCACCTACGATCCAGCGGGGCCGGGCGGTGTTCTCGTGGGTATCGCTCACGAAGGGGTGGACCTAAACAACGCCTACTTCACCGTCGTGCCGGGGGGCTCGGGCTATATCGGTGTGATGGCCTTCGGCGACGGGGACGGGGAGCTGTTCACGCCGCTTGCTCGCTGCCAGGATGTGGTCACCCACGAGCTCGGGCACGGCTTGATCAATGCAACGGCAAATCTCACGTACCAGTTTCAATCGGGAGCGCTCAACGAGCATTTCGCGGACGTCTTCGGCTGGCTACACGACGGCGATGATGACGGAATCGGAGAGGAGTGCATCGGCCCCGCTCTGAGCACGGCGCTGCGCGACATGTGTCAGCCTGGCTCGGTCGACCAACCGCAGCCAGCAAACATGAGCGAGTATGAGGATCTGCCCAACACGGAGGCCGGCAATTTTGGCGGCGTGCACATCAACTCTGGGATCCCCAATCGCGCCGCGTGCCTCACCCGCGACCGCATCGGCGCGAGGGACCTATCGCGCATTTGGTTTCGCGCGCTCCGATTCCACCTCGGCTCCAGGAGCGACTTCGCGGCCATGGTCGAGGCCACCGTGAGCTCCTGCGACGAGCTTTCGCTCTCCGGCGCGACGTGCGAGGCGGTCGCGGACTCCTGGAGCGCGGTCGGTCTTGGCGAGGGGGGAGGGACGGTCGAGCCGATCGAGTGTCCACCAAACTCTACCCAGGTGGGAGAGCAGTGCTATTGCGATTTTGGCTACAGCTACTCGGCAGACAGCGACAGCTGCGTGCCGGAGCAGGTCGCGCCATGCCCGTCGAATAGTCACCGGCAGGGCACGATCTGCGTCTGCGACGAGTGCTATCAGGGGCGTCCGGACCAAAACGGTACTGGTTGCTCGCCGATCCCTGGATGCACGGTCTGCGAGAGCCCCGTGGAGCGCAGCGGCGAGAGCGGCTGCGAGTGCATCCCCGGAATCGTCGAGGTCTGCGGTGAGCGCTCCCTGGAATTCGAGACGGTCGTAGATGGGCAGACCATTCCCGGCGAGCTGTGTTGCCAACCGGATGATCCTTGCGGATGGGCGGCGGACGGCATTTGCGACTGCTTCGGCGAGTGTAGCTGGAACGCGGCTGACTGCGGCAGCACCACGCTCGGGACGCCCGAGTGCGCGGCGCGGGATTTCGGCAACTGCGGCAACGAAAACTGGGCCGGGCGCTGCGAGGGAAATACCCTGATCTATTGCGACGACCAGACCGATCCGAGCCTGCCGTTCATCGTCTACGGCGATTGCGCGGAGATCGACCGCAGCTGTGGCTTCGATTCGGAGCGTCAGATCTTCGCTTGTCTGGAGGTCGGCTGCTCCCTCCCGCCGGAAGGCGTCTGCGACGGAAACGTCGCGCGCTGGTGCGCAAGCGGGGTAGAGGCGAGCTTGGACTGCGGTGAGCGACCTTGCCAGAGCTATACGATCGACGGCTCGACACTGAATTTCTGCTACCCCTGCTCGACGAACTCGACGCTGGTCGAGGACCGGTGCGTGTGCAACCCCGGCTTCGTCGCGGACTCGGAGGGGGAATGCGTGGCCCGCGTGGGCGGCGAGGACGGCGATGAGGAATCGAGCGGCGGCTGCGCGGCCAGCACGAGCGCCTTCGGGTGGCTCGCGCTGCTCCTTCTGTGGCGCCGGACACGCGCGCTCACGGCCCTCCTCGCTCTTTTTTTCGCGGGGTGCGCTGGGCCCGTCGCGTCGCGGGATCCGGTGTTCGTGCCGCCCGCGAGCGGCCCCGACGCGCCATATTCCGAGGTTGTGGAGGTGGGCGACCTGCTCTTTCTCGCAGGCAAGCTCGGTCGCGATCCCACCACCGGAGAGCTCGCCCCTGGCGGAATTCAACCGGAGACGCGCCAGGCGATGGAGAACATTCAGGCCGTCATCGAGCGCCACGGCTCGAACATGGAGCGCGTGGTGAAGTGCACGGTCTTTCTCGCGGACATTTCCGAGTGGGCGGCGATGAATGCGGTGTACACCGAGTTTTTCCCCGCCGGCCGACCCGCACGGAGCGCGGTGCAGATCGCAGGCCTCGGCCGCGATGCACGCGTGGAGATCGAGTGCATCGCGGTCAAGGAGTAGCTA
>CAYXVF010000222.1:0-3411 GCA_964468125.1 uncultured Bdellovibrionales bacterium
ATTCCGGCAACGCCACTCGCATCGGCGAGAGCACCTACGCCTGGGATTATCGCGGAAAGATGGTCGCCGCCACCACCGGCCCAAAACAGGTCGGCACGTTTGCCTACGACGCCGACGCCCTCCGAGTGCAAAAGCTCGAAGGCCCCTCCACCACCTGGCACATCTCCCCCGGCTTCGAGCTCCGAGACGGCATCGCCACCACCTGGGTGAGCGCTTTGGGCAAGAAGATGGTCAAGCTCGAGTCCACCGAGCTTGCGGCAAAAGTTCTCCCCGATACGTTCCCACTCAGCAGCGACGGCACCACGAGCGAGCCCGACGGAAAAATCACCATCGGCGATGCGTGGGTCGCACACGCCCGGCGCGAAGGCTTTCTTCCGAACTCCACGGCTCCGCCGCCCCCTGATGTCGTCACTCAACCGCCCGACGGCACACCCGGCCCCAGCACTTTCGGGTCCGCCACCGGATCCCTCTATGGCACCGAAGGCCCCAGCCTCGACACTCTCTTAGGAGCCGTCGCAAAAGCCACACTCATCGGCACCGGTGAAGCACAAACCCACCTCCACCACGACGCCCTAGGCACGACGGCCCTCACCACGGACGAAGACGGCGAGCTGTTGGGCGAGACGTTGCATTACCCGTACGGTGAGTGGCGCTACCGACGCACTGACCAGTTAGAAGTCTACAGCTTCACCGGCGTCGAACGAGACAAGTCCACCGACCTCTCCGCCAACGGCGCCCGCTACCTGCATCTCGGAATTGGCCGCTTCACCAGCCCCGACCCCCTCTTCGCCAGCCTCGGCACCGTACTCGAGCAAAGCCCCTGGGAGCATAACCTCTATGCGTATGGGAGATCGTCACCGTCGGCCTTTATCGACCAAACTGGTACGGTAGGAGAGTCTTTGGTTGCAAAGGCGATCACAAAGCTCGGTAGGTCGGGGCCGCGTCTCACGAAGGGCTCAGGCAAGAAGTTCTTCAAGCATGTCTTCAACGGCCACGCGATCGGCGGTTCCCGAAGCTGGGGTACGAAATTCATCGACGGTTCCAGGAAGAACATTCGTGATCTGGCACAGAACGTACTCGACGACTTCGATCCGACACGTGTGGTCCCGCAGCCAGAGCGAGGGCGCGTTGTCCTTCAGAAAATGTTCAAGAATCCAAAAGGGACGCAAGGCGAACGCATCGTGCGCCTCGTTGTTGAAGAGGGTACCGGCCGCCTCATCACGATGTTCCCTAGCCGAAACTACCTCAGCGTTGGCGCCGGGATTGCAGTCCTCGCAACCGCTGAGGGTGCGAGCGCAGCAAGTGCGGCGATAGCTCCTGAGTCCGCAAGTTACGAGAGGAGTCGAACGGATGTGATAGGCGACTACGCGAACCTCCTGGCCGAGATGCTCAACCCGGTCGCTGGTTCGTCTACAAGCAACAGCGAGCAGTTCTTTCTTAGACGGCAAATGTTCGTTGACGAGGCGATAGACCGATCCATCTACTTCGCCGAAGAAGAAATGCAGCGGTCACTCGATTCCGAAGAGCGGACTGATGTTCAACAAATGGTAGAGGCGGGGGCAGTGCCCTAGTTGCCTCTCGCCAGTACGCCCGTGTTCTCCTTGAGGGCTCGACGAAACAATTGCTCAACAGGCTCCAGCTCTAGCGCGGTGCGGTCGTCGACACGAGAACGTATGGCAGCTACAGCCGCTGCGGCCTCCGAAACAGACTGATTGTCGAAGAAGGTCTCGCGATAGGGGTCCCGAAGGGACCTGAGAACAGGGTATTCGCCGAAAATGCTCGTGGCGTCTCGAGGATACAGGGTCGGATAGACTTGTTCCGTAACGACCACAGGTCGCTCGCCTACAACCGGCTCGCCCGCGTCGGCGATGATGAAGAACAGCAGCGGGTCCATTTCCGAACTCTACAGCTACCTGCACCCTGGTCAACCAACTGCGCACCGTAACGGGAATCGATCGCGGAGATTGACCTTCGGGACAAGCGCCACTTCGGTAAGGCTACGGGCATGAAGATTGAGACGCCATACGTGACCGATCGAGCAACCACTTGATCGGCGAACACTGAACGACTCTTCAGCGCCTACTTTTCCCACCGGCCGCGTGATTGAGACGTCCGCCTGCGGCTGGACGGCATGGGCGTGGACGGACCCGGCGCAACGTCGCTCCTCGCCCGCACCCTCACCCGCGACCGGGTGTCGATGGTCACGGACGTCACGGACTCCGTTTCTCGCGCCCCCGGCACTCCCTCCTCCGACGCCACGTATACGTACGACGCGGCCTATCGCTTGGTGGAAGCCTACTTCCAGCGTGCCCGCCCCGCACCGCCGAACCAGAGTGGTTTCGCGAGCACGGACGGTCGGGTGGCCCCGGGGGTTACGCCCCGGGGCTCCCTCAGATCCGGACGTGCGTGACTGACGCATCCGGCTCCTCAAACACGGGCATTCGCTACGTACAGACGCTGTGGACCAGGCGCACCGGCGGGAGCCGGTAGCGACGCAGCAGGCGAGTGAACCGTTCCCAGTTCATCTTGGCTCGCTGGCTGCGACGGTTGAGCCACTTGCGCCAGATGCGTTCCACCTGACGAAGGAAGCAGCTAAGCGCCGCCGCGTTGCCGGTCAAACCGAAATACGCGTAGTGGCCGCGCAGCTTCCGGCTCAAGGCGCGGTGCTGCTCGGCAACCAGGCGATGGCGGTGCAACCGACACCACGCGGTGCTCCGGTGCAGGCTCAGACGAAGACTTCGTGAAGAAGTCTTCCATCGAACCACCCGTCGCCCTCGACGCGAAACACCCCAAAACAGGGTGAAGCCCAGGAAGTCAAAGCTTTCGGAAAGAGAAAAGAGAAATCGACCTGGTGACGTTCCCCTGAACGCTCACCGTCACCTAAGATTCAGCCCTCTGACTGCGGCGTCTGAGCGACGACCTGGCGAATCTAACCCGCCCGCGACGGCACGGTGACCCGCGCCCTCTTCGCGCGAACGCTCACCCGCGACCGCGGCTCGATGGTCACGACCGTCACGGACTTCGTCCCTCGCGCCCCAAACACACCCTCGGCCGACGCCACGTTATGTACGACGCCGCCTTCCGCCTCATCGAAGCCTGCTTTGAGCGCGCGCGCCCCGCACTCACCAACGCAAGCGGCTTCGGCAGCACAGACGGTCGGTTGGTGGAAGCCTACTTCGAGCGCGCTCGCCCGGCCCCACCCAACACGAGCGTTTTCGCGAGCACCGACGTTTCACCTGAAACGTTGAGTGTTCGCTACTCGCCCGTCGACAACATTCTCTCGAAGACCTCTGCGCTCGGACTCGCAAGTCGCGCCCACGTCGGCGACTACCGCTACAACTCGTTCCGACCCCATGCGGTCACCACTGCAGGCTCGCTGTCTCTCGACTACGACGCCGCCGGCAACGCCAC
>CAYXVF010000223.1:0-2151 GCA_964468125.1 uncultured Bdellovibrionales bacterium
GGCGGCATGCTCTATGTGCCCATCCTGACCTGGCTCGGCCTGCCGCTGAAGACCGGCGCCATCCCGCTCGGGCTGCTGCTGAACGGCATCAACACCCTGCTCGCCTTCCTGCGTTTTTGGCGCGAGGGCCTGGTGGACTTCCGCGGCGGTGCACCGGCGGCTCTCGCGGCGGTGATCTGCGCCCCGCTCGGGGCCTGGCTGGCGCATTGGCTGCCAACCCAGATCCTGCTCGGGCTGTTCGCGCTCGGGCTGGTCATCGCCGGAGTGCGCAGCTTGACCGGTGGACCCGCCCGCGACTGGAACCTGTCTGCGCGAGCGCGCCTGCTCGTGGGCACCGCCACCGGCGCAATCGCCGGCTTCGTCGGCGGCCTGCTCGGACTCGGAGGTGGCTTCATCGTCGCCCCGCTGCTGATGGAACTCGGTTATGCGCCAAAACAGGCTGCCGCGACCACCGCCTTCATCGTCACCTTCTCGTCGTTCTCCGGACTGCTCGGCCATGCCTTTGCGCTGCAGGTGGACTGGACGCTCTTCATCCTGCTCGGGCTCGCGGTGCTCGTCGGCTCCCAGCTGGGCGCCTGGCTGATGGCACGCCACGCCAAGCCGAGCTGGCTGAAGCGCATCTACGGCCTCTTGCTGCTCGGCGTCGCCGTCAAGATCGTCTTGGACGCCCTCAACAGCGCTGGCATGGTGTGACCCTTAACCCTTAACCCTTAACCCTTCGGAATAGCATGCAAGACATCCCCTTCGCCGACTATCTGCGCGGCTTCGACTACGACGAGCGCGTCGCAATGAAGATCCAGCTACCGGAAGTGCTGACGCTCTATGCCGAGGGCCAGGCGCAACTGATCGACATCCGCTTTCACGAGGAGTACGACGCCTGGCGGGTCGGCATCGGCCAGCACATCCCGCTGAATGAATTGCCGGATCGGCTCGACGAGCTGGACGCCGAGAAGACCATCGTAACCATGTGTCCACATTACGATCGCGCCGAGATCGCGCGGCTATTTCTCACCCTCGAGGGCTATAACGCCCGCTACTTGACCGACGGCATGCTCGGCATCGTCGACCATCTGCGTGGCGACCGGGCGCGCGATTACATGGCGCGGGTTCCCGATGACTCGACCAACGACTGATTCGCAAACTGATATGCCCATGAGAGGCCTAGAGCCGGGATCGTTTACTCGCATTACTGCGTAGCGACTCTTCCAGAGTTCACGCCAGGATTGGCCATCGCCCCCTGACTGACGTCAGCAGTTCAGGCGGCAACTACCCTGACACAGGGGGGTGGCACTCGGTGGGTGCCTCGGCCAGGGTTCGGCCTCGCACCACCTTCATGGTGTAGTACAGCGATCGGGTTGAGGCACTCGGCGCCGGATCACCCAAAATTCGACAGAAGGAATTGACCGTCGACCGCCTGGCAAGCGCGATTCACGCTGGAGTGAAGGACACAGCCATAAGGCGACAAGCCGCGGCGCTAGCGAGCCGAATCCAGAGCGAGGACGGTGTCGGCGCTGCCTGCGATTTCTTGGAGCGACGGCTTCGGTCCTAGCCAGGCAACGCCGCCGAGAGGCGGGCGGAGGTTCCCCTGTCATGGCTAGGCAGGATAACCAGCCCGGGCAATTTCTCACGAAGGGCGCGCACCTTTGCGTAGGTGTCGCGCATCACGTCGAAGTCCTCGCCCACGCCAGGCAGTTGGCCAGCCATCAGCATGTCAAGCTCGTAGGCAAGATCGGCAATCAGCAGGATCGGAGGTATACCGGCGCTGCGCAAAAGCATCGATACCGAGCCTGCCGTGTGACCAGGGGTCGGCAAGAGCGTGATTGAGCCATCCCCCATCACATCGAAACAAGCTCCGAAAGCTGCAAGATCAGGGTCGTCGCAAGGCTGCATGTCGAACAGGGTCCATCGCGCACCCGGTCGGTTGACATGCTGGCGCAGATACCAGTCGCGCTCGGCCTTTGGTCGGGTGAGAACCTGCCATTCGCGCCGTTGCGCAATGAGTTCGGCATGGAGCAGGAGATCGATGCAGCCGGTATGGTCGAAATGCAGATGCGAGAACACCACCTTGCGCACCGATCTGACGTCATGCCCCATCCGGGCTAGCTGATCGGCGACGTTGTCCTCGGGGCGTATCTGCCAGCGAAACAATCG
>CAYXVF010000223.1:2251-3384 GCA_964468125.1 uncultured Bdellovibrionales bacterium
GACCCACCAATCCCCCACCTTATTCCCACCCCGTTCCCACATGCGCGCTGACTGCATCCGGCACCTTGGGCTCGTCAGAAGCTCTACAGGGCCCAGAGGCAACATAAGACCAAATCTCAGCCATGCGGACGGACCCGACCCGCGGTTTGAATCGCCTATCCGCCGACGCGTCCCGATTTTTTTTGCACCGATTGAGTTCGTCGAGAGACAGTGGTGGATATGAGGGCCCCGGTGCAGCTGCGACTTGCGTCGACCGGCTATCGGAAGGTGCTTGCGATTAAACGCTCGACCTCTTGTTCGAGAAAATCCTCGAGAACGAGCCGAATCAAAGATTTCGCTCGCGGACGGCACAGACAGGCCCCAGATCCGTCCGCCGAGCGATACCGGTGCCCGCCCCCTCGGTGAATGTCAGCTCGGTTTCGGGCATGAGCCATGCACTTCGGTTGCAGAGTGCGCATACGTAGTGGATACGGAGTGAAACGGTTCGAAACCCGCGGGGAGAGCGCGATGCACATTCAGATCAACACCGATAGCAACATCGACGGGCGTGAAGAGCTCGCGAACCATGTCAAAGACGTGGTTGAAAGCGCTTTGGGTCGCTTCAGCGATCAGATCACTCGAATCGAAGTTCACCTGAGCGATCTGAACGGCGACAAGAGCGGCCAGGACGACAAGCGGTGCATGATCGAAGCGCGTGTCGAAGGTCGCCAGCCGACAGCCGTTACACACCAGGCGGGTAGCCTAGGTGAAGCCATCGAGGGTGCCGCCGACAAGCTGAAGCGTTCGCTCGAGAGCACGTTAGAGCGGCTGAAGGACAGTAGGCGATCCTGATTCATCTGGCTCACCAGCCGCCGAGCGACGCTCCGCCTGAGTGTTCGACGGCTCTCCGTCGTTCAGAGCCCGACGCAGCGCGCGGTGCCGGTAGCGCTCTCGTGCCGTTCCGGCCGCTCGAGCAGCTGTGGTGCCGCAGTTGGAGCAGCTCGTCACGTCTCTCTGAAAGGCAATGTCCAGAATAGATCAGTCCGCCACGAACCGAAGCGAGCTCGGCCGTCCGTTATCGGGCAGCGCGGTATTTGCTGGGGTCGTAGACCTCCTCGTTTCTCCACATCGCCAACACCGCTGCTGCGATCTTC
>CAYXVF010000224.1:0-3372 GCA_964468125.1 uncultured Bdellovibrionales bacterium
GAGGCACGGGTCGGCAGCATCGGCGCGCGCATGAGCCACTTCCTCGAATGGAAGGACACCGCGCCCGTGCCGCTCGAGCAGGTGAAGGCGGAGCTGAACAAGGAGTCGCTCTCCAGCCAAAACCGGCTCATTGCGGGGATGCTTCGGAAGGAGCACCTCATCGACATTCTGCGCCACTTCGTGCTTTTCAAGACGCTCGAAGGGCGCCGCATCAAGGTCGTCCCGCGCTACCAGCAATTCCGCGCGGTCAAGGCGTCGGTTCAGCGCCTTTTGACCGGTGAGACCCGCGAGCAAGACGGCGAATACGATCGGCGCGGCGGGATCTGCTTCCACACACAGGGCAGCGGTAAGTCGCTGACGATGGTGTTCCTGATCCGCAAGATGCGCTCCATCCCCGAGCTGCGCCGCTTTAAGATCGTGGTCATCACCGACCGCATCGACCTCCAGCGGCAGCTCTCCGACGACATGGCCGAGACCACGGGCGAAACCGTGAAGGTCGGCAAGACCGTCGCGCAGGTGAAGAAGCTGCTCGCGCATCCGGGGCCCGGAATCGTGTTCGCGATGATCCAGAAGTACACCGAGCGTGACATCGATGGCGTCGCCGTGCCGAAGGACGTCGGTGACTTCCCGGTCCTGAACGAAGACGAATCGATCCTGTGCCTCGTCGACGAGGCGCACCGCTCCCACTCAAACGCGCTCCACGGCAATCTCCTGAAGGCGCTCCCCAACTGCGCGCGCATCGGCTTCACTGGTACGCCCATCATCATGGGGGCGAAGAAGCGCACCCACGAGATCTTCGGCGAGTTCATCGATCGCTACACACTCAAGGAGTCCGAGGCCGACGGCGCCACCGTGCCCATACTCTATGAGGGGCGCACGGCGGACGGTGCCGTGTCCGACGGCCGAGACCTCGACCAGCTCTTCGAGGATTTGTTCTCCGACAAGTCGGAAGAAGAACTCGAAGCTATCAAGCGCAAGTACGGCACCAAGGGCGCCATATTCGAGGCCGAGAAGCTCATCGAGGCGAAGGCTAAGGACATGCTCGCCCACTACGTCGAGAACATCTTGCCGAACGGGTTGAAGGCCCAGGTCGTGGCCTACAGCCGCCTGGCTGCGGTTCGCTACCACCATGCCTTCGTGCGAGCGCGCGATGAACTCGTTGAAGAGGCAGAGGCACTCGACGACACCACCCGATCGCTCGACGATGAGGCGCTCGCATCGAAACCTCGCCGCATTAGAGCAGCGGTCCGGGCCTCGCGCGAGATCGACCTGGTGAAGACTTTAGAGTTCGCGCCCATCATCTCGCCCGACAACAACGACGATCCGGCTTGGAAGGATTGGACCGACGCCGGGAAGATCGAGGCCCGCATCGCGCGCTTCAAGAAGTCGCTCAAGAACGACGACCCCTCAAAGAACGATCCCCTCGCGTTCCTGCTCGTGAAGTCGATGCTGCTCACCGGCTTTGACGCGCCGATCGAGGGCGTCATGTACCTCGACCGCCCCATCCGCGAGGCCGAGCTGCTGCAGGCGATCGCCCGGGTGAACCGCACCGGGCACGGGAAGCGTGCGGGCATCGTGGTGGATTACTACGGGGTCGCCAAGAACCTGAAGGAGGCGCTCTCTGCTTATAGCGATGAAGACATCGAGGGCGCGCTGCAGAGCCTGGCCGATGAGATTCCAAAACTCCGTGATCGTCACCAACGGGTGTTGGAGATCTTCAAGTCGCGAGGCCTTAGCATCGATGACGATGAAGGCTGCGTCGAGGCCCTCGCCGATGAGCGGCTGCGTGCGGAGTTCTCGGTGAAGCTCAAGCAGTTCCTAGCGACGCTCGATGTCGTGCTGCCTCGTCCCGAGGGGCTGGCGTTCGTGAGGGACGCGAAAACGCTCGCGTTCATCTACGCGCGTGCGCGGAACCGCTACCGCGACGGGATGCCGGTTCTAGGGAAAGATGTTGGAGGCAAAGTCCGGAAGCTCATCGACGATCACGTGGTGTCGCTCGGAATAGACCCGAGGATCCCACCGATTGCGATCACCGACGCGAAGTTCCAGTCGCATGTGGAAAAGCAGGTCTCCCCGCGGGCTAAGGCCTCAGAGATGGAACACGCGGCCCGGCACCACATCCGCAAACACCTCGACGAAGACCCGGTCTACTACCAGAAGCTCTCCGAGCGCCTACAGGAGCTGCTCGCGAAGTTTGGCGAGCAGTGGGATGAACTGGCGAAGGCGCTGCAGGCGTTCGTCGCCGAGGTGCACAAGGGCCGCCAGAAGGACGACACGGGCCTCGACCCCGAACTCGAGGCGCCGTTCTTCTCCGTGCTCAAGGAGGAGCGGGAGAACGAGTCGCCCGTCTCGGGTGCGGATGTGAAGTGGTTGATCGGACTCACCGCCGATCTGGTTCAAGTGATTCGAGAAGAAGTCTCGATCGTCGGGTTCTGGAAGAACGCGACGCGCCAAGAGGAACTCCGCGGTCAGGTCTTTATGTTCCTCGACGAGAACGAGGTCGTCGACTTCGATCGCGCCGACCAGGTGGCGGACCGCCTGATGGAACTCGCGAAGGCCAACAGCCACAAGTGGGGCCGCAAATGAACGAACTGGTTGTCGACGACCTCACCTTCGAGGTGCGGCGGTCATCGCGACGTCGCTCGATGCAGATCACCGTAGACCGAGGCGGGGAGCTGGTGTTCACCGCCCCCGACGATTGCGCGCGATCCAACATGGAGGACTTCGTCAACGAGAAGCGCTTCTGGATCTACTCAAAGCTCGCCCAGAAGGCGGCGCTGGGCCCGGCGAAACCGCTCAAGGAGTATCGGTCTGGCGAAGGATTTCCGTACCTTGGGCGCAGCTACCGCCTTCTCCTGGTGGATAGCCAGGATTTGCCCGTGAAGCTCGCAGGCGGCCGCTTTCGACTGCGCCGCGACGACGCGTCCGACGGCCGCAGGCACATGGTCCAGTGGTACACCGCGCACGCGGAGCCGTGGCTCACGAGAAAGGTTCGCCTCTTCGAGAAGCGCGTTGGTGAGGAGCCCTCCCAGATCAAGGTGACCGACCTCGGCAACCGTTGGGGCTCCTGCGGTCGCGGCGGCCGCCTCAACTTCCACTGGAAATCGATCCTGCTTCCAGCGTTCGCCGTCGAATACATCGTGGTGCACGAGCTGGTGCACCTGTACGAGCCACACCACAATCCCGACTTCTGGCGGCGGGTGGAACGTGCGCTCCCCGACTTCGAGAGGCGGAAGAGGTGGCTCGCCGAGCACGCGGCGGACTACGTGGAGTTCTGATCTTCGGTGACGATTTTCATCCGACGTTTCCTGCGATGATTGGGATTGAGCATGAAACTCATAGAACGTCTCAGAGAGCTTGAAGATGAGGTCT
>CAYXVF010000225.1:0-3335 GCA_964468125.1 uncultured Bdellovibrionales bacterium
CACATCGACGTGGGCTACCGCTGGGAGCTCGACGATCATTGGCTCATTCGAGGCAGCCTCGGCTACATTCACGTGGTGAGCTCGAGCTCCAGCGCGCTGGTGACGACGGCGGATTCTGGGCGGCTCGCTTCGACCACCGTGAGCTCTCCGGAGCTCGAGGCCTATCTCGATGACCTCTACACGACCTACGTGAGGTCGCCGGTGCTCACCGTGTCGGCGGCGTACCGGTTCTAGTCTCGTCGGCGCGCGACCGGCCATGCGGTGGTGACGCGAGTGCCCCCCAGAGCGGACTCGCCGATTTCGATCTCGCCACGATGGCGATGCAGAATGCGGGTCACGATTGCGAGTCCCAGGCCCACGCCTCCGGTCTTGCGGTCTCGGTCTACATCGAGTCGAGCGAACGGCTCGAGAACCTTCGCTCGCATCTCGACGGGGATCCCGGGCCCGTCATCCTCTACCGAGACCTCGAGCTGCGACCGTCCGGGCCTGACTTCGACCCGCACCCGCGATTCGGCAAAACGCACCGCATTGCGGAGCAGGTTCTCAATCGCGCGTTGGAAAGAGCGGGGATCCGCGTAGAGCTCACAATCGCGGGGCACCGCGAGCTCGATCTCCGAGCCGTTCGCTGCGGGTTGGTCGAGGCGCGCGAGCTCGGCGAGGTCTTCGAGAATGCGCCGCGGCGCAAAGAGCCGTGGCTCGTGAGCACGCTGGTCTGATTGCACGTAGCCGAGGAGCTCCGCGACCAGCTCGTCGAGCGCATCGAGCTCTTGGCGAATCGCCTCGGTCCGCGGCAGCCCGACAGCTCCCGCATCATTCTCCAGGAGCTCGAGATGAAATCGCAGGCGCGAGAGAGGGGAGCCGAGCTCGTGTGAAACCGCTTGAATGAGCTCTTCACGGCTTCGAATCACGTGCTCGAGTCGCTCCGCCATGTCGTTGAAGCTCGACGCGAGCTCTCTCGAAGGCCCGCGCGTGTTGTCGACCCGCGCGCTGAGCTCTCCGATTGCCAAGGCTTGGCTTGCGCGTTCCACTTTGGTGAGCTCGCGCTCTACGCGCAAGGCGATGAATGCAGCGACCGAGGGTACGGCGAGCAACGCCAGAATGAACCCGACCGGCATCACGTTTCGCGGAATCGCGGGGTGGACCGGGCCGGCCACGAGCAGCCGGTCACTGTCCTCGAAGGGCAGTAGATAGTACTCCTCCCCACGAGCCACGACGAGCGGCTCGCGCGTGTAGGGCCTGATGTCGACCCCCGGGTGCTCCGTTTCGAGCTCGGTGCGCGTCTTCAAGCCAAATGGGGTTTCAAAGTGCTGCTGGAGCCGTCGAAGCTCGTCTCGGCGCGCCTCTTCGGGCAGCGACGCGAGCATTTCGTGAACCAGGAAGACACCGTCTTCGCGTGCGCGGTCGGCCGTCCAGCTCTTGGTGCGGACGTAGAGTACGGCGACGAGCGTGACGATGAGGACGCAACCGACGACGCTCGTGACCACGAGCCGTAGAATCGACGGCTTCATCGCACCGCCAGGAGGTAGCCGACCCCTCGGACCGATTTGAGTCTCGTTGGGTCGAACCCACAGTAATCGAGCTTGCGCCGGATCCGGCTGACGTGCACGTCCATGCCCCGATCGATCCCGTCGTAGTCGACCTCGAGGATGTCGCGATAGAGATCTTCACGATGGAGGACGCTTCCGCAGTGGCGTGCGAGCATCAGGAGAATGTCAAACTCCATCGTCGTCAGCGGTACCGGCGTCCCTTCTACGTGGACGTCACGCGTAGCGGGATCGATGCTCAAGGCGCCGACGGTGAGTATTCCATCGTTCGACGGGAAGGGGGAGCGTCCCTGTCGCCGTCGAAGCTGCGCTCGCACCCGGGCGAGCAGAATCCGCGGCTCGATCGGTTTGGTCACGAAGTCGTCGGCCCCGAGCTCGAGTCCCGCGACGTGATCCGCTTCGCTCTGGCTCGCCGTCAGCATCAGGATGGCTCCTTGGTAGCGATTTCGGACCCGTCGGCAGACGTCGAGGCCATTTGCGCCCGGGAGCATGAGGTCCAGGATCACCAAGTCCGGTGAGTCTTCCAGAATCGCGGTCGCCCCTCGGTGACCATCCGCGATTCGCGACAGCTCGAAGCCGTGTTGCGAGAGGTACTCGATCAACAGGTCGGCCAGCACGTCATCGTCTTCGACCACCAAGATCCGGGGTCTGTCCGCGGTCACGTCCACCCTAGCCATTGTGCCTCAGTCGTTGTCGGGCCGAAGCACAATTCCGACCCTGAAGATCGGTCCCTGTTTCTGGTCGAGGTTGAAGAGCTCATTGTTCTCCTCGTCCAAGTACTCGAGGCGTCGGAACACGGTCATGCCGCCCAATGCGGTCAACCAAACCGAGCCCATGATGCGAACGCTGGCGCTCAGGCCGGCATCGGCGATGGACAGATCAACTGACTCGAAGGGCAAGTCCCCGCCGATGCTGAATCGATTGCCGTCGACCTGACTGCTCAATCCGAGCTCAAAACCCTCCAGGATCGTGTATTGGAGGGTCGCGATGCGCGGGAACGTGAGGTCGGCGTTCCAGCGGACACCCGCGTAGGTGATTTGTGCGATGGGCAGCACCCGCGGTTCGCCAAACCAGTAGGTGAACGCAACCCCGGCACCAAAGATCCAAGAGCCGCCCGTGTCGTAGCGGATCACGCCGCCCCCCTGGTAGCGCAGATGATCGGCCTCGACGTCCTCGTAGTCGGTCGCGATTCCTGCGGCCGCGCTCACCAGCAAGGACCAGGTGTCACCGAATTCCTTGAGGAGTCCGAGGCGCAGATTGAGATCGTGCAGCGTCTCCGGCCCGCTCGAGTCGAAGCGGCTGTCGACGACTCGAGGGCGATAGAGCCGGTAGGCCGCGCCCGGCAACAGCACCGCGCACCAGCTCTCGAGCTCCACTGGGACGATCACGTTCGCTCGAATGTTGCGGTAGCCGAGCTCCGTTTGAGGATCGAGGTCCAGATCACCCTGGAGCGGGGTCCTGGGGGCAAACTCGATGGTCACGCCTACGCCCCGGTCCATTTGGGCGTGCGCAATCTCGGGCGACACAACGCCGAGCGCCGCAATCATGGGTACGCAAGAGACGCGAAAACGCGATGGTCGTTGCACGGACGCTCAGATCTTCTCGTCGAAAAAGGTCGAGTGGGGCAGCGTCACATTCATCGGAGCCACTCCCGCCATACGGCATTGAACGAGCGCGCGACGGTCGAGACAATGAAGGTTTGGAAGAGATTTGTAGCGCGGTGCGGGCTCCTCTCCGACATTCCCTCGGGACGTCTTCGATCATTTGCGGGATTCGTGAAACGCGAAAGGC
>CAYXVF010000226.1:0-3117 GCA_964468125.1 uncultured Bdellovibrionales bacterium
GGGCTTGCGCAACAGCGGCCCACAGCGGCAACACGACCAGAGGCATCAACCGCGCGCTGGGAGGCTTCACCGAGGGAAGAGCATATCACAGCACCGGCTCGGGCCGATGGGGCTTCCGGCCCGAAGCGCCATCCGGTCCAGGACGAGGCCCCTAGCACTGCTGGCGGGTCCTTCCCCAAGCTCACGATGCGAAATGGGGGCAGGTTGGTTTAGGACGCCGCCCGAATGTCCCCTGTGCACCAGTCGCGGCGCGCTCCCGAGCGTTCCGTGGGGACGTGGTCCCACCAGGCGAAGTTGGCGAGCTCGTGAAGCGACGCCCCAAGGAGGCCCAGCCGCGCCAAGCTCGCGGCGTGTTGGCTGTCGCGAAAGACGTAGGTTTGAATGCCAGGCAGCGGGGCCAACGGCACGAAGCGACGCTCTTCGGGAGTGTGCGCGAGCAACGCGTTGACGGCGGAGACGACGTTGGTGAGGCGGATGGTTGCCCTCCCGCCGCCGTCGGGGGTCATTCGGAGGCCCACTGTGCGGCCACAGCCGCGGACTGCGAGTACTCGGTCGGGTCTCTCTTCGACGTTCAGCGCGCCCAGCTCCGGTGCCGCGAAGAGCAGGTCGGCGAGCACCGCGGACAAGTCCGGATCATCGGTGAATCGACGAATCACAAATCCGTCTTCGCGCGCACGCCTGTCGCCCTCAAACTCCCCATAGTAGTTGACGAGCGCGACCAGGGCCCCGCTCACCTCTGGAAACCCCTCTACACGGGAACCGAGTGCCTGCCGCAGGTCGTTGACTGACCACTCGGAGCCGAAGCCGAGGTTCTGGATCCGCTGCCAGAGACCCGCCCAGTTCCGGTGGAGCTCAGGGCTGGACCCTTGGGAGACCACGAGCACCTGATCCGTGACGTCCAACATTACTGCAAACCTCCGCCCAGACTCCTTCAAGAATCGTGCGAAGCAGCCGGGTCACTCAGGAGTCTCGAATCCCGAGCGATCTTCACGGAAGGTCCCTGTTTGTGGACGGCGCGATTAGTGGCCGGTTGGCGCGACATGTGCGCCTAAGAGCCACATGCGCGCCTCCGTTACGCGAGAATGTTCCAGTTGGAACGGTTCGGCCGTTCGGCCTCAGGCCTTGGCCTTCGCGACTGCCTCCGTCAGCGCTGGTACGGCGTCGAAGAGGTCGGCGACGAGGAAGTAGTCGGCCACCTGGGCGATAGGAGCTTCCTTGTCCTTGTTGATGGCCACGATGGTTTTGGACCCCTTCATTCCAGCGAGGTGCTGAATAGCACCACTGATCCCCACTGCGACGTACAGCTTCGGAGCGACGACCTTCCCCGTTTGTCCCACCTGCAAGTCGCTTGGGACGTAGCCAGCGTCGCACGCAGCGCGAGACGCTCCCATCGCGGCTCCGAACGCGTCGACCAGGGGCTCGAGGACGCTTTCGAAGTTGTCGGCGCTCTTGAGCGCACGCCCCCCCGCGACCACGGTGTCCGCCTCGGTGAGGTCTGGCCGCTCGCTCTTGACGACGTCCATCCCGAGAAACTCGATCCGCTCGGCGGCCGGGTCCGAGCTCTCTTCCACCGCCTCGGTAGATGAGCTGCCGCCGCTCTCCTCGGCCGGATCGAATTCGCTCTGCCGGAAAGAGACGACATGGATGTCGGTCGTCAACGTTGCCGTAGCGAAGACGTTGCCCGCGTACATCGAGCGGCGGTACTTCAGCTCGCCGCCGTCGACTTCGAGCCCGATGATGTCGCTCGCGATCCCGGCACCGAGCCGCGCGGCCACCCTGGGAAAGAGGTCTTTCCCTTGGGCGCTCGCGGCTCCCAAGACGACCCCGTGCTCCTTGTCCTTGACGGTCTCGGCCACCGTCGGCGCGTAGCGCTCGGCGAGATATCCGCCCTCCAGTTCTGCCGTCAGCACCGTGCGCGCTCCGAACGCGCCGAGCTCAGCCGCCGCCCCCTCAGCGCCCTCGCCGATGGCGAGCACGTCGAAGGAGCCTCCGGTGCCCTCGGCGATCCTCCGCGCCAGCCCGATGCCGGCCAGAGCGGACCGCCGTGGTTGACCCTCGAACAGCTCTGCTACGACCAATACGTCCGTCATCGTCGTCTCCTTCGTTTCCTGTCAGAGGACCTTGGCTTCGTTTCGGAGTTTATCGACCAGGCCGTCGACGGTGTCGACGAACGTGGCCTCGCCGCTCCGCGCCGGAGGGGCGGTGAACGAGCTGTAGGAGCCGGTGACCGTGGTCTCGATGCCCAGTGCCCCCAGCTCGACCTGCTCGATCGGCTTCTTCTTCGCCTGCATGATTCCCTTCAGGGAGGCGTAACGCCCTGAGTCTGACTCGGGGTAGGCATGGTCCTCGGGCGTGACTCCGTTCTTGACGGACTGTACTCCGAGGATGCGGTCGGTCACGCTCACCACCGCGGGGAGGGTCACCTTGGCTCGTCTCACCCCGCCATCGCCTTCCAGGGTGACTTCGTACGCTCCCTCCTGCGCGCTCATCGCCATGGTGCCCGTCGCCTGGGGCCAGCCGAGGTACTCCGCGAGGATGGGCCCGACAGCGCCGGCCTCTCCGTCGGCCGACTGCTTGCCCATCACCACGAGGTCGGGTGACTCTTTGTCCACGATCGCCTTGAGGGCTCGGGCAACCACGAAGGAGTCGAGGAGGCTGTCGTTCGCCGTGATCAGCACGCCGCGGTCGGCGCCCATCGCGAGGAATGTCCGAATGATCGGCATCGCCTCGGCGGGCCCGATCGACACGACAACGATCTCGCCGAGCTTCTCTCCTGTCTTGGCGTTCTCGTTGAGCCGCAGGGCCGTCTCGACCGCCCAGTCGTCGAAAGGGTTGGGCTTGAGGTCGAGACCTTCCGTCGAGATCGAGGAGCCGTCTGCGGACACCTTGACCTTATTCGCGTTGTCCGGGTCGCTCACGGGTTTACAGGGCACGAGGATTTTCATGCGGTCTCCGTTGGTTTGATGAAGCGGTCGCTCGGAAGCTCGGCGCGCGTAGCCCGAAAAAGCCAAAGGCTTCGAAGCCGGGGGCCGGCACGCGTGGGGCCGCGATCCTCCCGCACTGCCTCTCGCACCGGGTGCACAGGCTCTCGCACCGGGTGCACAGGCTCTCGCACCG
>CAYXVF010000227.1:0-3093 GCA_964468125.1 uncultured Bdellovibrionales bacterium
CATGCGGATAGGAAATTCAAACCCCTCGTGACGGTCGCTCGACTGACGTCGATGGGGTCTTATGTCAACCTCGGCGACGGGGGTGCAATGTGCGGTGTACCTAGCGAGCCCCCTCAGGGGGTGATCGCTGAAAAGATACCCTTTACGTGGGGGCTCAGGACGAGGAACGCCATCGCCTTGGTGTTTTCAGCGACCTCCTTGCCGCGACGGAAGCTCAATGCAAAGCCCGGGTCTTCTGTGAGCCAACAGGTGGGGATCTGTGCGTATATCGGAACCGTATTGGTTGAGCAGGTGACCGGCCCCAACGCCTGGAGCTCGCCGTAGGTCATCGACGGTCGGAGCTTCGTCTCGCTGCTCTCATAGGACACTGGGTTTTTTTCGTATGGAGCTCGTTTGGTTTCTCTGATCTCGATCACATCGGTGATTGTGTCACCGTCGGCGAATGCGACGAGAGTGACGTACGGTTTGCTGTCGTACGAAACCTCCAAAATCTCGCCGAGTGGGTTGTTGTTGTCATCCACCGGGGTGCCTCCTTCCGGTAGCAAGGCCGGGTAGGCGTCGAAACGTCCCTCCGTCTCGGGTACGGTCGCGGGCCAGGAGAAATCAAAGATGCCGACGTTGCTCGAGGTGATTTCGAGCACCAGCGGATCAAACTCCGCGGATAGGTCCGCACCGTCCTCTGCGTCGGCTTCCGCTGTGGGCGCTTCGTCGCTCATCGTGGCTTTCGGCGCGGGCGCTTCTTCACTCGCCGCTCCGGCTTGGGCGGCGGGTGTCGGAGCGTCTGAGGTCTGCTTGCTCGCGCAGGCGACGGTGAAGACGATGAGAAGTGGACAAATCGAACGCATGAGGGTTCCTCCGAAATCAGACGACCACATAAACAGCAGGGACGCGGAGGCAATGTAAGCGCGCAAGAGCCACATCCTCGACTTCCGCCCCAAGGGTTACGGTCATGGCATAGGGATCCGGCGGGCGTAGAGTCCGTACGACAACTCTGCTCACAGGGTTTGCCCCAACGCACGCAGCCCTGGGCGAGCGCTTTGTCCATGAGACCTCCTCGACAACCCTCGCGTGGACTCGGACGTGCGCGCCGCCATTTATCGATCGCCACCGGGGCGTGAGCGGACCGGCTCAAGGAATCGCGTCGATCACCGCCTGAAGATTGGCGGTAAACAACTCCGTGCCTACAGGGTCGAAAGTCATCGTGACGCCAAAGGTGTCCGTAACTGGATCGTAGACAAAGTCGCGAGGATTGCTGTCGAAGCTTCCCGGTTGAACGTCGCCGACCAACACCGTGTTGGCGGCGGTCCCGTCGCTCAAGTACAGCTCTCGGCCGGTATCCGGCGCATCCGCGCTGAAGAGAAACCAACCATCGCGAAGGGCGTAGAAGCCAGTGGGTGTCGACGACCCGCTGCCGGGCACGATGTCGATCACGGTGACCGACGTTCCGTCAAAGACGCCGAGCTCCTCACCCTCGGTGGTCGTAGTGACCCGAAAGACGAAGCGCGTCCCGACGACCGCGCCCGTAGACAGATTTCGGTCCGGGCCTACTGTTGCGGCAAAGACCGCGTCGTCTGCGATGTCTCCACTCCAAGTGTAGAGCTCAAATCCGCTCACGTTCCCGATCGCCGCCACGACGAAAGTACCATCTGGCAGCTTGCCTAACACGAAAGCCGTGTCCGGCGGGTTCAGCGGATCCGACGGCACTACAGGGACCTCCGTCAGAGTAGTGTTGGTGAAGACAGCCAAGGCCGCTTCGTTGCTCGCATTTGACGCGCCCGCCACCCAGCGGCCGGCGTCGCGTAGCCCCGCGGAAGTGCTCAGACCGTTGACTTCACGAATCAGGGAAAGGTTTGGCGTCGACGGGACGCTGTAATCCGCCAACCAATATCCCAAGGTTGGATCCGCAACGTCGTCAGGGCTGTGGGGCGCTCGGAGAATGAAGCTCTGTCCGTCCGTGCTGCCAACTGGAAAGTAGTCGAGCCGGTCTCCATTCGGATTGTTGAGCTGCAGCGCCGCGCCGGCCGTGCTCGTCCCGGGGCTGGTGCTGTAGATTCTCACATCGCCAAAGGCGGGGCTGCCGCTGAAGACGACGAGCTCGGCGACATCCATCGCGAAGAAGCCAAAGAGAAAAGCGGAGGTCGCGTCAGCGGGAATGGTCACGTCCACTCGGTTCGTACTGTCGAGCGAGACCGGCGCTTCGATCCACTCCAACGTATCGTTTCCACCGGTGAGCACCTGGTCACTGAAAACTGCGCGAACCGTGGTTCCGCTGGCCCCCACGCTTTGCGGTCCCACCGACGCATCGCTCGGGTTGACCCGCACCGGTCCGAGCGTACCTGGCACGAACTCCGGTCCAACGACAGCGAGGGTCAGAAAATCCCCGTTCACGAGGACTGTGTTCTCTGCCCCCGAGCTCGCAGCTCCGGACCGAATGTCTGCGACACTTCCCGGCCAGTCCAATACTACGCTGGCGACCTCGAAGAGAAGGCTCACATCAAAACCATCGATCGTGACCGTGACCAGAAATCGATCATCCGTGTCGCCGCCCGTTCCGGTGTAGAACACCGTCGGAAAGCTGCTCACGTCGAGGCTCCCCTCGGAGCCAAAGCTCTCGGTGACCACCGCGGTCGGCGTCGCGGTGAGCGCCGGAGTGCTATACGGAACCTCAGCGGGTTCCATGCTCGCGATGAGCTCGGCGGGTAGAGGGGGAGAGAGCTTGGTTGCGTCCGTGCTCTCGGGCGACACCACGTTGATCGTTACCGTCGCGGGAGCACTCGTCGCGACGCCGTCGCTCGCCACGTACTGAAAGCTGTCGGTATAAGGCGCAGCACCCCCAGGAGTGTAGTCAAAGCCCAAGCCCACGTCGAAGACGAAACCCTGACTCGGCATGCTGGTGATCGTGAAGGTGATGGGGTCACCATCGGCATCGAATCCCGCCGGCCTGATCGTCGGCACAAATAGGTCACCGACGGCGCTCAAATCGTAAGCCACCGGCGGCGTGTTCCCCGCGCCGCCAGGGTCTTGCACCGTCACGTTGATCGAGAAATTGGGATCGGGCAGCAGACCTGGAGTCTGAGCAAACGATAGGGTCGC
>CAYXVF010000228.1:0-3049 GCA_964468125.1 uncultured Bdellovibrionales bacterium
AACCGTAGCGGGTCATGCGCTCGATGCTGGGGAGTCCCAAGGACCACCCCATGCCTGCGACGCCCGCGCCTCCGCCCGAGCTGTAGCTCAGGCGAAGCTGCGGCGTGAGACCCGCGTAGCCCGAGGGGAGGGCGATGGGGACGCCGTAGCCCGCAAGGCCCATGGTGAGGTTCGGCTCGGGGTCTTCGCCTAAACCCTGAATCGACCCGGGTCCTTCGGGGAGCGAAAGGCGCGAGGGCTCGACGCCGGATTTGGAGGCGGAGACCGGTGCAGGGGAGGCCCACACGAGAGCAAGCGTCACGGCACCCAGAATCAGGCCTGCCGGTACGCGAGCCAGTGCCGGTTGGGCGCGGCCACGCTCGGACGAGATTGCGCCGAGAAGTATGAGCGTGGTCGACCAGAGCCTCATTGAATCCGCACTCCCGGGTCGCTCAACCTCCGACCCTGAGCGTCTACGCACTGGGCAGACGAGACCGAGACGCTCGTCGCGGGATCTCGCGGCTGGACTCGTAGAGCGGGTCCTTCGATCGCAGAGCCCTCGACGCTCGCGATTGCAACGCCCATGGCGTCGCCGCGACGGTGCACCTTGCCCGTGATCCCCTGGCCAAAGACCACGTCTGCACCGCCGGCGGTGATCCGAAAGCTGCACGCACGCGCGGCGGCCGCCACCGAGACTTGCGTCTCCGATGGGCGGCACACGTCCGCGATGCACTGATCGCCCGAGCTGCAGCCGTCGCCGCATTCGCACCAGTGCGTCCCTGGCGTGCAGTCCGTGGGTTCACACAAGCCGCGCTCCGAGCACGTGACCGATACGGGATAAAACGCGTTGCACGAGTCGTCCGCAGCACAGCCGCAGCCGAGCGAGCCCACCTCACAATCGGTGAGCTCGCAGCGGCCGTCGTTGCAGGCCATGGGCCGACCCGCGTGAGCGGGGCAGCCATCGGAGCAGGGTTGGCCGACTGTGCCCGTGGCTGACTCCGTTGGCGGGCTGGGCTCGGTGGTGGGGTTGTCGCACGCACCGAGCCCGGCCCCGACACTGAACACGAGGATTCGCACGATCGCGTTCCTCCGGACGAAGGTCATCACGGACCGACTGATTGGCAGATGCAAGTGTTGCCGCTGCAGGTATCGTTGCCAACGCAACCTGGAAGCTCGCAGTCATTGTTCGACGGGTTACAGGACACCTCGTCCACTGATCCGCTGCCAATGCGCACGCACTGTTGGGCAGCGTTGCACTGCACCTGACTCCAGCAGCGTTGGTCCCGTATGCCGCGCCGACCTTGAGCGTCCACGCAGACATTGGGATCGGCATCCACACACGAGCTCTCGAACTGGCACGAGGAAACACTGCTGCAGGGTGTGCCGTTCGAGTCGGCACGGGTGCAGGTGACCACCTCGTCTTGGACGGTCACATTTACGCACGCTCCTGTACCAACGTTGCACGTGCGGATTTGGTTCTGTTGAACGACTCCGCCGCGGGTGTCCTCGCACTCGCTCCAGGAGAGGCTGCCGCACGCGTTGTTGATGTTGGAAATCGGAAGGCACGAATTGGCCTTAGCTTGGCAGCTAAACGAGGTACCGGAGCCGTTGCACTCTGCGCAGCCGCCGGCGCAAAGATTGTTGTTTGGAGCGCAGCTGTAGCTGCTGCCGCTCCCCGCGCACACGTCGCAGTTGCCGGTGCAAGCGGATTGAACTGCTTCGCATTGAAAGAGCCCGGTGCTGCCGTCTTCCGCGCAGGTGCTGCAGTTTCCGCCGCAGCCCGATTGCCGGGCGACGCAGGTGGCGGCCGGAACCGCGCCGCTTTCGTCCAAATCGCAACGGCCGCAGCCGCCAGAGACGGCGCTGCACCTTCCGTCGAAGGGCGTACAGGTGTAGGTCCCGCCTGGCTCGGCAACGCAATCGGCGCACCCGAGTTTGAGGCCGCAGGAGTCAATCCGTCCGGTCACCTCGCTCTCGAAGCAGCCAGTATTGGGTTCAGGGCAGCGACTAGCGACTGGGAGTAGGTCGCTCTGGTCACATTCGTTGATGCAACCGCTCGGTGACGCTGGGTCGTAGACGACAGTTGCAAATGCGACGAGGCCGACCTGCGGTCCGCCTTCTCGACACGACAGCGGTGCATCCGCGGAGTTGGCGAGGCTCGGATCTCCGTCGATGTCGGCGCCGGGACCGGTCGTTCGCCAACACTCCGTGAGCTCTAGGCTGCGTTCTTGACCCGTGACCTCTTCGAGCCGGATGCGCTGCGGTGATGCACGGCCAACGGGTGCATCATTTGCAACGATCTCTACGCATTTGAACTGGCTCGAGTGCCCCATGAAGAATCCGTTTGGTCCTTCTTCCTGCTGCAAACCGAACGGGCGGGAGTAGTCCATTCCAATGCTGGGTTCGGCGGCGCTTGGAATTTCGACGAATCGGGTGTCTTCCTTGCGAAAGCATTGATCCGCATAGTCCTCATCATCCTGGTCGACCGGGTCGTCATCGTAGAGCGGCTCGATGGGTACCAAGCTCGCTGAAACGCGCGGCTCTGCCCGTGATTTTTCCCGAATGTGGTATCGGCCGTGCAGGAAGGGCGCTTCGGTAGGGGGCTCGTACCACCCCTCCATCAACTCCACAAAGTAGCTGAGATGGATGAAGTCCTCGACCTCCGATTCGATATCGTTGCCACCAGGCGGGGTCATGCCATGCCACTCCTCGACGTCCGCAATTCCGTTGGCGTTGTAATCGCCGCCATTTCCACTCGAATCGGCGGCGCACGCCTTGGTGAGGCTGTTCAGATCACGGGCTTCGAACGGCGCGGCGCCGGCCAACGCATTTGCACCACTGAAGAAGGCACCCAGCGGCTCGAACGTGCCACCGACACTTCGGACCGAGAAGTCGTCGTTGGCGTCACTTTCGTACAGAGACAAGAAGGTCTCGTCAGTGAAACGCGAACGGTAGGAATATTCAGAGAGTAGGATCTCCTCTGGCGCTCCGTCTTCATCGGAATCGAGGACTACTCGGTCGATGGTGCGCACGTCGCAGCGGGCGTTCGCACGAATCGCGCAGTCGGAGT
>CAYXVF010000229.1:0-3022 GCA_964468125.1 uncultured Bdellovibrionales bacterium
ACCATGCCTATGCCCCAGTTCTGTGGACAGTTCTCATCGACGCGTCTCGAAAACACGTCTATGACGACGGCGACGTACAGCCAGCCTTCCCACGTGCGAACTTAGCTAGGCAGGGGCCATCATGATTTGCAGGCCGACGCCTCCGCCGCCCTCGACGCACAGCCCAATCAGGCCAAGCTTTTCTGACCAGAGGGCGCGAGAATCGGGAGGCCTCCTGGAACGCCGCCGCCGAGCCGTTAGCCCGTACCGTCTCCATGGGGTTCGTGCCCGTTAGCGAATGCTGCGCTCGAGCTGTTCCACCCGGCGAAGCTCACCGTTCTCGAAGGTCAGGGCTCGGAGCAGTTTGCCGGGACCGAGGTCGTAGACCCAGCGTTCAAAAGTGACGAGGCGGTGCACTTTCTGGCCGCTGCCCGTGACCTGCTCACGCATCTTGCGCCACTGGTCGAGCTGATCCGGTTGGCCGCAGCTCGCTCGGATGACGCCCGCAGTCGAGTTCAGCGGGTAAACACCACGTTGACACGCCTTGCTGTCGCTCTCACTCAGACGCTCGAGGGCGGTGATTTGAGCCACGAGTCCCCGGCGGATCTCAACCACCCGCACGAGACGCCCGGTCGGCGCGTACACCCAAAGCTCCGCGACCTCCTCCTGGACCGAAGCCAGCCCTTCTCCGCCCGGCCTGTCGACCTCCTGGTAAATAGGAATAAAGCTCACGTGCACGGGCTCGCCGCAGCGCCGTTGCAGGCTTAGACGGGTAAGGCCCGCCTCGATTATCTGCCCGTCGCAGCGCCAGGTTCCCGTGCCCTCGCCTTGAACAACCAGTGTCAGAAGAAACAGAACGTACATGCTCACCCCTAGTAGTCGATGCCCAACCCTACCTGAAAGTACGAGTCCGTCAGGTCGAGGCGACTGTCGTCAAAGCCGTTGCCGACGAGATGAGTGGCCTCGACGAGCACATGGGTGCCCCGCAGGAAGCCGCGATTCGGCGCCCCGGGCTCGAGCCAGCTCAGGTCCAATGCGACCCCTGCGGTACCAAAGACGCCGAGGTTCACTCCCCAGCCATCGTCGACCCGGTCCCCCCCGACGGTGAGCCGCCAGTAGACCGCGCTCAGGCCGAATTTGGCGTAGGGAATGACGATCGGATGGTCCGGATCCGGACCGAAGCTGTAGCGGTATATGAGCCCAAGGTTCAGAGGCAAGACGCTCAGGCGGTTTCGATCCACTCCGGCTTGGCTTTCGTCGCTAGCGGCTTGCGACGGCGTGCAGCGAGCACCGTCGCAGACACGCGTCGCACCGGCGGCGCTCCAGTAGCCGGCACCGAGGGAGATTCCCCCTTCGCCGAGGCCGCTCCACACGTATCGGTCGAAATCGACGGAGATCAGCGTTCCCGGTCCGTCGCCGAAGTAGAGCTCATAGGTCGGCCTCGCCGGAGTCATATCCGGTTCGTAGGCCCCGACCCGAACCCCCAGGCTGGCGCTCGGCTCGGTCGCGGCCCTCGCGTGCGCCGTCACTGCCAGCGTCAGAATCAGCACAACCGCCGCCTGCACTCGGAGTCGCAGCCGAATGCGTCCGAAGAGCAGCACGAGCCCGAGCCACCACAGCCCAGCCGGCGCAGCCGCGCAGCCGGCGGCAAGCTCCACCGGATAGCACTCGATAAAATCGCACTCGTCGACGGAACTGAACATGCTCACCGGGCTAGGGGCACCCAGGTTGCCCGCTCGGTCTTCCGCGTACGCGCACAGTTCGTAGGCGACGCCGTTGTCCACGGACACGGTGAAGGTGCCGCCGTCCGATTCGGTAAACAACGTAGGCTCGGTCACCCACTGACGGCAGTCGGGTTCCGGCTCGTCGGCCACCTCGCGGACCGCAACGTACCAGCGAAGAATGTCCTCGTCGTCGCTATCGAGGGTGACCGCCACCCGGCCATCGAGTGGCTGAACCACGTATTCGCTCGGAGGGGAGGGGGCGACGGTGTCGATCAGGACGGAAACCGATGCGCTCAACTCATCCGGGTCGGCCAGCGCATCGGTCTCACTGACCACGAAGCACAGGCGATAGGTTCGAGCGTCGAAGGGAGATTCGCACGCTTCGGTGGCATCAAGGAGGCTGGCGACGGTCTCGTATCCGTCCTGATCGGAGTCCTCAGGGAAAAAGAAATCGGACCCGTCGACGAGCGGATCGTCGCTTCGGTCGAAACGTGTGACCACCAGCGGCTCATCGAGCTCACTCGCCGCGCTGAAAACGCAGTCCGAGTCCTCGGTGAGGAACACGAGCAACCGGCTGTCCACCGGCACCGGCGCCGCAGCATCCACCGTAACCGCAAGGGCCCGGTCGTCGTCGAAGCAGCTCGCGCGATTGAGTGGCATACAGTCGGTCTCGCCCCGGGAGGCGCAGTCGATTCGTCTCGGGGAGCCCGGGGCGGTGACGGTCAGCGTCAGTTCCTGGGCGTACGCGGGCGCAGGCGCGGCGAGACAAACCAGCGCGAGCGCCGAGCAGAGTCGGCTCATTCCATTTCTCCATTTTGGCTCCGACGAGGAGCGCACCCAGTTTTGCAAGCCGTGCGCCAACCGAAATAGGCGTCTGCGACGGCAAAACCGCAGGCCCCCGAGTCAAAACGGCAAGCCTGTTCGGCCGCCGCCTTCAAGCCGTGACATTTTGTCAGTGGGAGTGGTATCCGCGCCGTTTGCCCGCAAGGTCAACTTGCCTACGATCAGCACCTGGGCGCCGACCATTTGCCCTACCGCGACGCTCGCGGATAGGCGATTCAAACCGCGGGTCGGGTCCGTCCGCTGGCTGAGATTGGGTCTTATGTTGCCTCTGGGCCCTGTAGAGCTGATCGGCTCCACCCGCTTCAGCGGCAGCCAGCCGAGGGCCGACAGGATCGGTGGCAGAAACGGCAGGCGCCTTTCCTTGAGGATGTCGAGCACGGTCTCGATCCGGGCGTCGTCGGCCAGATCGAAGGCCAGCAGCGGTATCCGTTCGACGAACCCATGGGCGCGTGCCGAGGCGTTTGGTGCTGATGTGG
>CAYXVF010000230.1:0-2963 GCA_964468125.1 uncultured Bdellovibrionales bacterium
GCCGCGCTCTTCTACAGCCTCGTCGGTTCGGCGAAGCTCGTCGGCGTCGACCCCAGGGCGTATCTCAAAGCGATGGCGTTTGCCGCGATTCGGGGTGAGGCGCTGCTCTTGCCGCACCAGTACGCGGTCGCGCTCACTGCCGAGGCAGACAGGCTCTGAGCCGATGGCGCAGCGCAACCGAAGCAACACCCGTGTGACACGGAGCCCCGGCGAGTGCGTTTCGCGCACCCTACCGACGTCCCGCTCCTCGTGGACGGCCTTTCTCGCGGCGATTCTGGTTGGCGCGTGGCTTGCCTGGCTCGGGAGTGTGAGCTACCGGCCACGACGACCGGAGAACACGGTGCTGCACCGCACCGTCCGAGATCACCTCGAAGACTTCCGAGTCGAGCTCGAGCGCTCAGGCCGATGGCTCCCGGGGTTCGTGCTACGAGGTCTGGAACGGTTTCTCGAGTGCGGGATTCTGGCGCACGGCCTCGTGCGGGCCGAGTGCGAGGCGTGCCGTCGCAATCGCTTCGTCGCGTTTTCGTGCAAGACGCGTGGCCTATGTCCTTCGTGCGGGGGACGTCGTATGCACGAGACGGCCGCGCACCTCGTCGATTCGGTCTTCCCCCACGTTCCCGTCCGCCAGTGGGTCCTGTCGGTCCCGGTTGAGCTTCGCTACCGCATGGCGTTCGACGCGCGGCTGTGCTCGGACGTCTTGGGGTGCATGGTTCGCGAGGTCCGTCGGCATCTGCGTCTTCGGGCGAAGCGAATCTACGGACTCGACAGCGTCAAGTGGCTGCAGACCGGCGCGGTGACATTCATCCAACGGGCAGATTCCGCGCTGCGACTGAATGTCCACTTTCACAGCCTCTTTCTCGATGGGGTCTATGCGATTCGAGGCCCACTCCGAACACCGACGTTCTTGGAGCTGCCGCCCCCGACCGACGCCGACGTTCAGAAGGTCGCGCTCGCGATTCGACGGCGGGTGCTGAAACTCTCCGGTGACGAGTCAGACTTTGACCGGCTCGCCGACACCGAACCCGCGCTGGCGGCCTGCACAGCGGCCTCGGTCTCCGGGCGCGCGGCAATCGGCCCGGCCCGTGGGCGATGGCTCGAGCGGTTGCGGCGCGGGCCCGTCGTGCAACGCGCGGCTGCGCCGGAGCGGTGCTTCAATGCCGAAGGGTTTAGCCTGCATGCGAATGTCGCGATCGAAGCCGACGACCGCCGAGGCCTGGAGCAGCTCTGCCGGTATGTCGCGCGGCCGCCTATCGCCAATCCGCGTCTTCGGGAGCTCGAGGATGGGCGCGTAGCCTACGGACTCAAGCGCGCGTGGTCGGACGGTACGACCGAGGTCGTCTACGAGCCGCGCGAGCTCATCGCCAAGCTCGTTCCATTGATGCCGCCACCGCGGGCACATCAAGTGCGCTATCACGGGATTCTGGCGCCAGCCGCGAGCTATCGGGAGTTCGTTGTGCCTGCCGGAAGGGCCGAACGCGGTGATTCACCGACGCGCAACTACACCTGGGCTGAGCTCATGAAGCGCGTCTTCGAGTACGATGTGCTCGAGTGCCCGGATTGCGGTGGACGCATGCGCATCGTGGCAACCGTCACCGAGCCGCGGACCATTCGGGCGATTCTCACATCCGTCGGGCTGCCCGCCGATTCGCCCCCGCGGCGTTCGGCGTCCGTGCCAAGTCAGATGCCACTCGGTCTCGAAACTGAAGCGTTCGCTCGAGGCAGGGACACTCTCCCGTTTGGGGCCGAAGTGCGCGAAACCACGCGAGAAAGCCGAGTTTCAGCCTTCAAGCTGCGTTGGGCGCCCGTCCGAGAATCGCAGAAATCCGGAATGACGCGTCGCGTTCACGCCGGAGCTACGCCGTTGCCGGCTGGAAATCGCAGCTTGTTTGCCTTAGGCCTGCCCTTGGTGGTGGCGCTCGATTCGTTGCTGGAGCGCTGGAGGCGCTATCACCCCGAGGCCGAGTATTTGTTTGAGTCGCGAGAGGGCGGGCGACACATGTCGCGGCGGACCGCGCAGCGTATCGTCACGACCGCCGCATGGGCGGCCAACATCGAGAAGCGGGTGACCTGTCACACGCTGCGACACACGTTTGCGACGCATACGCTCGAGAATGGGGCGAGTCTCGCGGTCGTTCAGGAAATGCTCGGGCATGCGCGAGTGGAGACGACACGGATTTACACGCACGTGGCGCTCCTCGGCGGGCCGCAATCCACGAGTCCGCTGGACCGGCTCGACGGCCCGCGCGGTCGGGCTACGACCGCCTTCGGCGGCGTGCCTAAGCCCGGGGGCCGCATGCGGGCGCGCCTCGCGCGCACGGGAGGTGGGGAGGTCAGCGCAACGTTAGCGATCGTCGAGGCCACGGGCGAGGGCTGTCGACTCGAGGGAATCGTGCTGTCGGAGCCTCGACCCGGTTGGGTGATGATGGCGCTCCCGCCGCAAGAAGAGTGGCGAGCGCAGCTCGCGCGGTTGACCGCGCAGGGGCGCGCGAAGGTCGAGAGTCCGGAGTTTTATGAGCGCCTACGCGCACTACTCGGTCGCAAGTACCTCGAAGGATCGAGTTGAGCCCGTGCGGGCCCAACTCCGACAAAAGCTAAAACAATGGGCAGGTCAAAGTGCCCAAACCGTTTGCACTGGTTGCGCCCCTGAGCCCTCGGCGAACTGCGATGTCCAAATTCCCATCCACCGCGAAAGAAAGGCGGCGGCAAGCCCCCCCTGCGCAAACCGCAAAACCCATGGGCAGCTCCCCGCGCCCAATAACACGGTCCGCACCCCTGCGGTTTCACCGGAGAAAATCCTCGCCTACGACTTTCGCCATTCCTCACACCCCCGCAACGCCCTCCCCGTGCTACAATCCACCATCAACCGCCCCAAAAAATTGGTCAGAGATAGGGGTATTAGGCGAAGCGCAAATGGTGCGTCCAACGAACATAGGCGAGGCTTCGCTAGCTGTTCCCTCGGTCCC
>CAYXVF010000231.1:0-2954 GCA_964468125.1 uncultured Bdellovibrionales bacterium
AAGCGGTCCCCGCATCCGAAAAGCTCGTTTCGCTGAGAGAGCCGCACACCGATCTTGAGGGGTACTCGGCCACGGGAGGTGACACACTCTTGCGAGTCGACCTCTGCGAAGAGGCTATTCGACTTGGCCGCACTGTCGTGAAGCTTCTATCCGCAGGGCCTCGAGCCGAAGCCATCGCGCTACTTTCCCTGATGCTCATGCACCACGCGCGCCGATTCGCGCGCGTCGCACTCGACGGAAGTCTGGTTCTGCTTGACCAACAGGACCGGTCGTTGTGGCGGCAGGAGGACGCCGAGGAAGGCGTGGCGCTATTGCACGAGGCGCTGAGCCTCGGTGCGCACGGGATGTACGCTACGCAGGCCGCCATCGCTGCGCTCCACCTGCAAGCCAGGACCGCAGAGGAGACTGACTGGGTTCAAATCGTCGGCCTTTACGATCGCCTGATGGGAATGGATCCGTCGCCCATCATCGCGCTCAATCGGGCGGCTGCCGTCGCGATGGCAGAAGGCGCCGAGCGCGGCCTCGCGCAGATCGACGACCTCGCGTGCAGGGGTGTGCTTGGCCGCTACCACTTGCTGCCGGCTTGTCGAGCGGACTTGCTTCGACGGCTCGGTCGGTTCGCGGAAGCCGCGACGGCCTACCGCGAGGCCGTGTCACTCACCCGAAATGAGGCTGAGCGCCGCTTCCTCGAGGCCCGACTGGTTGAGGTCTCACGGAGTCTGTAGGAGAGGAGACCTGCCGACTTCTCCACGACACCGACTTCTCCTAGACATCGACTTCTCCTAGACGCCGGAGCGGGCTGGGCCCCCGGACAGCACGAAGAGCGCTGACGAGGCTTTGTCTTCGTGGGGAGATCCGCTAGCACGAGGAGAATGATCGACCGCGAAAGCCCTCTCATTCGCGACCCCGAAGGCCTTCTCCGAACGCTTGGCGCGTCGCCGGTGCGCGTCGCTGAGTTGCAGGGTTCCATGCGCGTCGCATGGCTCGCCGATGAGCTCGTGACCCATATGGGCGGATCGATGCATCTCATGAGCCAGCACCTTCTGAACCACGGCGAAGAGAGCGTCGATGGGCCCGGACTCCTCGCCGCGTTCGGTAACGCCCTTGCACCTTTCGACGAAGATGCCGCGTGCTATTGCCGGTGGGTGGCATGGCGCGCGAAGCAACACGCCGAGCGAGACGAGAACGAAAGCTTCGTGTCTATGACCAACGCCGTGGGGCGGGAGCTCCGCGAAGCTTTAATCGGGTCGTGCAAAGCGCTCCTCGCTCGCTGGCCCGATTCGCGGGAGCTCTTACCCGTGGCCCCCGAGGCGTTGCCGGTGACCGGAGCGCACGAGGCGCCCCCCCACTACCCAGACGTGGTCGTGCCCGTCGAGCTCGCGTTCGAGCGGCCACCGCGCGCGGTCATCGATCGCGTGTGCACAGGCATTTGGCGTGAGGGCGCGCCCGATGCAACCCTTGAGCTCTGTGAAGCTGAGCTCTTAGAAGCGGGGCCGGGGCTGCCGGAGGCGGTTGGCGAGTGGGTGACCTGGTCAGAGGCCGAGCCCGACCTCGCCGGCATGCGAAAGGCGCTCTTCCCGCCCGACCCTCTCGAGGTCTTTTTAGGGAGCGAGCCGAAGCGCGGAGTGAATCGCGTGCCCGCCGTCGAGCGCTTCGACGAAGCGCGCGCCGTCCTCGAGCGCTCTGGGTATGTCGCCTGCTGCGGCGAGTTCCGCCCGCTGCGCACCGCGGTCCGCCTAGACCCCGCGGGGCTTTTGCTCCGCGCGGCGGACTGCACCGGCGAAGACGCCGAATTCCTCTCGAAGCTCGTCTTGATGGAGTTCACCCTGGTGTGCTTCGGCGATGCCCCCTGGCTCGACGCCTTCGAGGCTCACAAAGGGTAGGCGAGCCGCGAGTCCTCACAACGCGCCGCCCATTGGCGAGCGCCAGAAGCATGCGCTGTGCGTACGGAAATCGGGTCGCTCATGATCTGATCGAAGGCAACACGCCCCCGGGCCGACCGAAATGCGGGACGACGTTGCGGTCTCCGGGCCCCGGAGTCACAAACGCCACCTCATCCCGCGATCGGATTTCGCCAGGTGAGTCCTGTGAAGCGAGAGAAATCGACATCAGTCGAGTACAAGACGTAGCCGCGGTTGATTGCGATCGTTGCGAGATGGGCGTCGGTGGTGAGATTCCCGGCGACTCCAACGCGCTCGAGCGCCTCTCGAAGGGTGACAAAATGTCGGTCGGACGGGGTCGCGATGTGAACGTGGGCCAATCCCAGCCACTCCTCGAACCGGTCAAATACGTCGTCGACCGGAAGCGGCCGCTCCAATACCCGGGGGTGAGTGGCAATTCGCAAGAATCCCAGCAAGACGACCCAGGGCAACCCAATTCCTTCGGTGCCGGCCAAGCATCGATCCCACCAATGGCAGGCTGCGCCGTGCACCGGAGAGTCTGAGTTGTGGGCGTGAATCAGCACACTGACATCGGGGAGGATCAACGGCCACCCCGCTCGAGCTCAGTCGAAAATGCTTCAGCTTCGAGCTCGTCGGCGAGCTGATTGAGCTTGTCGAGATCGACACCCGGCCGAAATCCAAACGAATGAGGACGGGTCTTGGGCGGGTGGGTCGACGGGATCGCCGCCGCTCCCAAACCTTCACGGATCACGCGGTTCAACACCTCTTTGAACGGAATGCCGAGTTCCTGAGCGCGGTGCTTGAGCAACGCGGCAAGGTCATCATCGAGCGTCAGCGTCGTCCGCATTTGTGATGTCTAGTCCATCAGGAACACTGATGTCAAAGCATCAAACTGAAGAAGTGTTGCCTAAATGCCGCAAGTTCCTGCTCGGCTCGGGCCTGGTCCCTCGCCGGCGACGCCGCATACCCGGCACCTGAGCGAATCTGAGCCGCATCTTCGACGACCCTTGGCAGCTCACCTTCGGCTTCGGGGCGTTCGAGTCCTACCTAGGC
>CAYXVF010000232.1:0-2841 GCA_964468125.1 uncultured Bdellovibrionales bacterium
ACGACGGCGCAGCCCACGAACGGCTCCACCACCACGCAGGGCACCAGAGCGCCGGTCGCCAGGACGGCACGAATCTCCTGCGACTGCTCCGGCACGACGCTGCTCTCCACGCGAGCCTCGAGGCTCAGACGAAAGCGTTCACGCTGCACAGCGAGCGAGACGTCGCCGCCAAGGCCGCCGCCCGGGACCGCGCCGAGGCCGGCGACAAGCGCGGCGCCGAGCGACCACCGCCAACGGTCCGATCGAGCGGGTTCGAGCGCAGTGGTGGCGGTGCTGGGGTTGGGGTCGGGGTCGGTTGTGGATGTGGTGGGTGGCGCTTCGCGTTCCATCGCCTCGAGCGCCGCTCGGGCTCCTGGCGACGGCTCGCCTCGCCAGCTCGCGGCCGCGGTCGGTGGAGCTTCGGCGGACGGCTGCGACGACCTCGCCGCGGCCACGGCGGTCATCGTCGCGCTCGCCCTCGAAGCGCAACTCGAGCAGTGGGGCGACGACCAGGAGGCCGTGCGTACCCTGTACTCACACGGCGGTCGCTCAGGACGCGACGTCCGAGCCTGCGACGGCGCCCCGAGCCCGTCTCGTGTTCGAGGCTGCGTCAGCCTGCCCGAGCGAGGAGGCGTTTCGGGACCTGGTGCTCGCGAGGCTCGGTCGCGTTCCGTTCAGCGACGACGCCGAGCGCACGATCCGGGTGCGGCTGAGTGAGCACGCGTCGTATCGAGCCGTGATACACCACTGTCCGCCAACCTCCGGGCCGGCACGCTACAGGGGTTCAGAATCCCTATGCGCCCGCGGGCTCGCCTTTCACTCTCCCCCCGCCGGAACCTGACCATTCTGGGCTTGGCAGGGAGGGGTGCGCTCTCGGGTCGCTCGGCGGTGTTCCTTCGCGTCCTGGCTGCAACCCTCCTGCATCTCGGAGGGGTTCGGCATCACCCAACACCGCCCCACCTGGCCACGCTCGAGTTGGGAGGACGGCGCGGGAGGTCTGGCAAACCATGGGGCAGCGTGCCGGGGAAGCGCTTGGTAGTTGGCGACGAAATCTTGCGTCTGCAGCGTTTCGTCATCGTCCTCATTCTTCAACCAGACCGAAGGCTTGCGTCCGATCTTGAGATGCAGGAGCGATCCGCGCACGTCCTGGGTGATCGTGCGCTAGACCGAGAAGTCCGAGGATCTTTTCGCCGTCTATAAGCATACGCCTAACCGGGCCTTACCTAAACATCCGTGTCGGCAAAGATACTCACGGCCTTCAGCGCCGCGTAGTCATCGGTGTAAGACGCGCGCAGCACCTGCCGATCGATCACCCATTCATCTTCGCGTTCCTCATCATCTTCCTCGGCAGGTGGTCCGAGCCGTTTTCTCAGGCTCTGCTGAGAGTCATCTCTTGCAATGCCGTAGGGAAGATCGCCCTGATACAGCTCATCTTCGTCAGCCAACCACATGGTGACCCAAAGCAGGATGGCCACGCCGTCGCCCAGGTCCTCTCTCCCCTTGCACGAGGCTGGCCACTTTGAAACCCACAGAAAGGCCCTCGAAATCCTCGAGCGCGATGGTGTCGCCGCGCTTGATTTCAGGACCATCGGGCAGCCCAACCTTCGCCAGCGCCGCACGCAAGTCCTGATCCAATGTCGATCTGCTGAACAAATTCACCCAGGTCTCGTAGCTCATTGTCGCTCTCTCCCGTTGTTCATTTGACGCCGCAATCCTTCAAGACTTGTGCGATCATGGCGTCATTGTCGAAAGGCCTGATCCCGGCGCGCTGCCCGCCGGTCTCCAACCGGCATTCGCTTTCCGCCGACCTTCCTGGTCCCCTTTCAGGGCTACTGAACCCTCTTGCGGGTTCCCTCCAGGCCTTGAGGCCCAACACCGTACCCCGGTTGGAGTACCTACGCGCCGCTCGTCGCGGGGAACAGTAGCTCGAGCTGCGCGCCGAGTCGGCGGGCGCACAGAAGAACGCCCGCCGTCACGTTCGGCGAGACGGCGGGCGGAGGATCGTGTACGCGCACGGGGCGGTCTCCTCGATTCGCGGTGGTTGGTTCGGCAAAACCCTCCTGCCCCGAGTCGATGAAGACCGCACCTGATTTCAAGAAATCGTTCAGCCCGAAGCCGGGCTGGCGCCAGTGTGGCGTTCGGAAGGCGTAGTGCCCGGGCCGTCCGCCGTTATGGGCGAGCAGGAAATTTCTGTAATCGCCTGGCAGGCGATACCCGATGGATTGCTCTAGATTCGCGATGTCGTGCTCAGTGATCGGAAAGCCGTTCTTCCTGATCACGATGGCCATAGCTCGGCTCCCTATTGGTTCTTGATGTCTGCGCGGCCGCACTTCCCCGGAGGCAAAAAGGAGCTCGCGGTCGAGGCCCTGCACACCTCGAGCGCCCACATGCGGGACGTTCTCACGGCCGTCGTCGAGGCTGCGCCGACCCCCGCTGATTCGATTCGAAGGGTTGCCCAGGCGCTCGCCGACCAGCTCGAAGAGAGCGATTTCGTGTCCGGCTGTCCGATCGCGACCGTCGCTCTCGAAACGTCTACGCTGGACGAGGACATCCGCGGCGTCTGCTCCGACTCGTACCGCCAGTGGAAGCAGCTCATCACCGACAAGCTCGCTGACGCCGGGACCGCTCCCGACCGGGTCGACCCGCTAGCCAGTGTCGTTCTGAGCACGATGGAGGGCGCGCTTTTGCTCAGCCGGGTCCACCGAGACACCACTCCGCTGCGCACAGCCGGAGAAGAACTCGCTCGTTTGTACGAAACCGACCGACGTAGCCACTCGCCGACGTAAGAGGAGCAGCAGCCGGTCTACGCTTGAGGGTCGTCTACGCGTCCCCGAATGAGGTCGACGAGTCGTGGCGAGGCGC
>CAYXVF010000233.1:0-1411 GCA_964468125.1 uncultured Bdellovibrionales bacterium
CGTCGTGGGGAATCCCCTTTACGTGAAGATAGGCCTCAACCTTGCCGCTGAAGTAGGAGATATCCGACTTGTAGAGGAGCGTTCGGTACCTATAGCTCCCGACCGAGCGTCACGCCATGCGCAATTTTGGCGACCACGAATCGCTAGAATGATGTTCGGGTCGGACGAAGCTGCCCTGTCGCCACTCTCAACTGACTGGCATTGACTTCCGATCGTCTTAGACCGTAACGTGAGCGGTCGCGTCCACGTTGCGGTGCAGGACCTGATGTGTCGTGCGGCGGACGCGCGTTGCGCCAAAGGTACGGGACGATGAGGCGAACGAGCTGATGCGAGCAAACCCGGAACGGGCGTTCTTTCTGGCGGGCGCGGCGTTGTTCCTGCTCGGGACCTTCGTAGGGTTCGCCGACACGTTCTTCCTGCGCTTCGCTTTCATCGACGACTATGGACCGATCGGGACGAGCCTCGCCGTACACGGCGCGCTCTACACGCTCTGGGTGGTGCTCTACGCCGTCCAAACCGGACTGATCACGACGCGGCACTACTCCGTCCACAAGGCGCTCGGGCTGGCGTCCATCCTTCTGGTGCTCGTGATGCTGCCGAGCGGCTGCTATGTAGTCGTCGAAAAATTTGTCGACGGCCGGAAGTCGGTCGATGAGTCCTGGTACAATATCGGGCAGATCATCAGCGGTTGCGTTCTCGCGCTCCTCGCTGTCGCCTTTCGCAACAAGCCGTTCGTCCACAAACGGCTGATCTTCGCGGCGACGACCTTTCTGACGATCGCTGCCCTCGGCCGCGCGTACGGCCTGTTCATGGAAGACCCCAGCTGGTGGACCCGGAAGCTCACGAGCGCGCTACCGCTTTTCGCGCTGATCGCGTTCGACTTCAGCCGCGAACGTCGCATACCGCTTCTGGCGCTCGTGCTGTTCGCCTGGTTCTGGGCCGTCAATGCGATCTATGTCCTCGACCCGCTCGCCTTCAGCCCCGCCGGCGAACCGATCCTCAGGGGTCTCGCGCGTGTCTTTGGGCTCAAATGAAGCGTCAGTATCCGATCCGAACACCGAGGCGCCCGCGCCGGGTGGCTCGGCCATGAGGGGACTCCGTGCGGTTTCGATCGAGGTTCGATAGGCTTGCGCGCATGGGCGCACCCTTTCTGTTGGTTGCACTTTTCAGCTCTGCGCCGGCCGCACCTAAGCCGGCCGCACCCGTAGACTGCGCGACGGCGGATGAATGCCTAACGCGTGCGTTCCAGGCTCACGAGGAGGACCTCCCCTCCCCGGAGGCGGTCTCGCTCTAAGAGCGTGCCTGCGCGTTGGGACAAGGCTCAGGATGCGAGTCCGCTGCCAACGCCTACGCGGTGGGTTTGCTCACGAATTACGATCCGGTGAAGGCGCTCGAATTGACCGAGAAGGCG
>CAYXVF010000233.1:1511-2835 GCA_964468125.1 uncultured Bdellovibrionales bacterium
CCGGTGCAAACGCACCAGCAACTGGTGCCGCAGAACATCCACTCCACCGCCACGCGCGGCTACGCGACCCACACCAGCGGTGCACCGCTGTACAAGGGCAGCCACCAGAAGCAATTCTAGCGCCACCCGGCATTTGCAAAGAGGACAGACATGTCTCGAGACCCGATCATTGCCCCCGAGGGCGCTGCCTGGGAGGAGCCCGCCGCCATGGCGGACGACGTGGCGCGCCTGGAGGCCGACCTGGGAGAGACCCTGCCACAGGACTTCCGGAATTTCCTGCTGACCTTCAACGGCGGCGCGCCCTACCCCCTGATCTTCGACTTTCCGCCGGACGAGGATGAACCGATGCGGTTTCTCGACCGTCTGAACCGGGCCGGACGGATCCTCGAACTGCGGTCGGGCACCACCTTCGGCGCGGGCCCCCCGCCGGACGTGCTGATGATCGGCGAAGACCCGGGCGGGCTGATCGTGCTGATGTCCCTTCAGCCCCGGACGCTCGGGAGCATCTATGGCTGGTACGGTACTTCCGAGCCCTGGGGGGCAGCCAACAACGGGCCGGAGGGGATTGTGCCCCTGGCCCCCGATTTCAGGAGCTTCCTCGCCGGCCTCTACGAAACCGACGACATGATGGCCTGGGAACACTGGAGCACGCCGCAACGCAGGGCGCTGCAGCGCCCGCTGGTTCTGCCCTGAGCCGGATCTCGCAGGGTTGCGGCCATGATCCCCGAAATGCTCGCGCAGACGTTTCCCGAAGGCTGGCCGCCCGCCTTCGTCATGGCGGCGACGCCCTCGGTCGCCCTGTCGCGCACCTACCGAGACCTCGCCGTCAACAACCGCGCGAAGACACTACGGGAGATGGACGGTTAGAGTTTGAGCTCCGGGGTTGAGGGTGAGTCATTCCGAGAACACCTGCTCGTCTGCCCCCTCGTCCCAGAGGACCAGCTCGTATTCGCCCGCGTCGCTGGCGTCAAGAACGATACGACTGCTCCTGCTCACTGGCCTCGGTTTGCGGCCCAGCCCGAGCAAACCGAACCGTATCCCTCGACGCTCTGCGTCGCTGAAAGGCGGCGAGACGATCTCCTTCTCGGGTCAGCGCAGCCACGAGTCGACTGTCTTGCGGGTAGTCCGCGATTTGCACCGTCAACACTGCTTTGGCCTGGAGCTCGATCTCGAGTACCGGGTTGGGCGAATCGTAGAAGACCGTGGTGCCCGTCTCCCCGTCGGTTTCCGCTTTGAGCGAGCAGGTCGAGTCGCCAGTGCTGCGACGCGCCCATTGGAGTCGCTCGGGCAGAGCGATGAGATAGCTCCCGTCTTCGGCGCGGGT
>CAYXVF010000234.1:0-2823 GCA_964468125.1 uncultured Bdellovibrionales bacterium
CTGTGCTCGAAATAATCCGAAAAATCGCTGGGGAAATAGCATGAGAAACAACAGCTGCGGTGCGAACGGGGATCTCGCGCGCCTTGCCGCCTTTGGTCCAGCTGTCTTTCAACACCAGGTGATCGCCCTGGTCGGCGTAGCTCGGCTGGAACTTGATGGCCTCCTCACGCCGGAGTCCGAAGGCCTGCTGCAGCTCGAGGCTCATCCGGACGTAGTCGTCTTTGACCCGATCGAGCGCCGCGCCCTCGATCTGGCGCGCTTTCGAGTCCGTGCTGACGAATACACGCTCGGGAATCCCGTAGTGGTCGTTCTGCCGGGCAATGACGTTCTGTCGGTTCACCTTCTGCGCCCACCAGCGCAACACCGTCATCCGATTCTTGATGGTGCCGACGGAGAGCGATTCTGCCTGCCATCGGTTCACCAGCGCTTCCACATGCTTCGGCTTCAGCGACTGCGCGCCCATGCCCCGGAAGCCCAGTGCATGAAGCTGGTCCGCGATCAGAGAAAGCAGGCGCTCGCGGTTGCGCTGGGTCGCATAGCCGCCGTCGCGGTTATGGCGACAGAGCTGTTTGAGTTGGTAGTTCAGGTCTCTCACGGTGTCACGATGCTCTGGTAAGTGTTTCTGACCATCCGGCAGGCCGTAGCCGACCAGGTCCGGAATCCGGCACGGGTCACGGGACACCACTCCCGTTCAACCTGAAGATGCCTGGTTGCAGGCAACACCGGTTCTCCCCTGTAGGGGATCGGTCCGGTGCGAACCAACGGGCCCGTTGCGGGCCGAGCTTCGAATACGCATCACCTCCTTTTCGATGTGCTTGGGTTGAAGAAATGGATGGGCCGATAGGCATTACCTCCGTTGAGTTGGGCGAATAGGGCTTCGCTGAGTCGAAGAAGCACTCGCTGACGCCGTGCTGGCGGTTGGTGCGAGTGGATGTGAAACGACGGGCGGAAGCCCGTCCGCTGAATCGACCTTGCGGTCGATGATCTGGACGATGGACCGGCAACCTCTCGGTCGGCGCGCTGGATCCGGTCCTTGGCGCGCTTGTCCGATTCGACGAGACGTCGAGGGTGGACGACCCTCTGCCACTGAGCCGCAGTGGCCACGGATGAATCGGTCGTGGGCGGCAGTTTAGGAACGCGTCATTCGCGCGTCATCACGAAAATCGGCTCCAGCACCGCGCCGATTACGGCAGCGCCGCCCGCGTCACTACCCCGCTGCGCTCGCTAGTGACACGGGCGGCGTCGCGGCGTCGCAGCCCCGGCGCCAGGCATTCGCCTGTCACAGGGGCTGCATCAAGACGTTCCTGCGGTCCTGCGGGGCGGTTTCACCTGCCCACAGGGGTCCACAGGCACCGCGCACAGCGCGGTCCCGCCCTTGGCGACGCGAGTTCGATGGCTCGCTTTGCCTTGGCGGGCAGGGCCTGTGGACTCTGTGGACAGCTGATTCGGAAGTGAGGGGCGGCTTCGAGCGGTCGGCGAGCGATTATTACAGTGTAATAATCCGCGGGGAGAACACTTCAGGGCTCGGCTTCGATCGGGTTGTCGTGCCGGTTCTCTTCGGCGGGTCGCTACGTCAAACGTAAGCGCGCTTTTGCCTCCGCGAGCGGGAGTTCGCGGCCAGCTTCGAGATCGGCGAGACCGGCGATGATGGCTCGCCGGAACTCCTGCTCCTCGCTGGCCGCCGTCTTCTTGGTGACCGACTGCTCATTCGCCACGCTCCGGCCGCGGCTGGTTCGCTTCAGCGGCGAGCTATCGGGCGCTCGGTGCTGGGCGTTCGGTGATGGGGTTTCGTTATCCCTGTCCATCATTGATCTCGCTCACATCCAGGAGCTGACTTCCCCGGCGCACCGTAAGGATCTCGACCTTGTCTTTGACGCTGTAGATCACACGATAGGCGCCAAAGATCAGCTCTCTGATTCGCCGGACGCCGACCTCTGGAACGATGCGACCGCTCTCCGGAAAATCTGCCAGACGCTCCACCGAATCGAACAGTTCGTTCACCCACCGCTCGGCGGCACCCGGGTTGTCTTTGGCGATGTAGCGCGCGATATCGGATACCCGATCCAGCGCCAGCGGCGACCACTCCACTTTCACCGGACAATTACCGAGCGATGCCCTTCAGGACCCGCGCCCTCGCTTCCTCGTGGCGCACGCCCTCGCCGGCGGCAAGTTGTTCCTCGGCGCGATAGAGGTCCTCGAGGATCTCCAGCCGTTCCTGCATCGACTCGAATTCATGGACATCCATCAAGACCGCGACGCCACGCCCTCGCTGGGTCAAGACCATCGGCCGCCGCGTCTCGTGAATATGCTTTACGAAAGACGCCACCTCGGCGCGGAACTCCGACAAGGGACGGATATCCTCATCAACTCTGACCTTCGACATGGCGACCTCTTTAAGTACGTTTAAATGTACGTTCTAATGTACGCTTGTCGCGGACGTGTCGCAAGTAGACCGGCTACGGACCCGCGCATGTCGGTTCTCCGAGTCGGCGGTACTGTGAGACAGCCCTGGCGCCAGCAGGCCAATGAGGGAGAGGCGCCACTTTTACCCAAGTGGCCAGGGAGAAGTTGCCGGCGGTTGCCGACGTGCTCAATCCTCGTTAGGCAGCAGGATGGTCATGACCGGCTCGCCGTCGTCACCCGGACCCACCACCAGCTTCAGCTTGGTGAGCTCGGCTTCGGTGGCTTTGCCGTCCCGCGGCACACGGTAGAACTCGAACAGGAGCTCGGAACCCGCATTGGCGTTCTCCCGTGCAGCGTAGGCAGCTATGAACAGCACGTCCCACAAGCGACCGGACTGATCCTGATAGGTCTGTCGCTCGC
>CAYXVF010000235.1:0-2715 GCA_964468125.1 uncultured Bdellovibrionales bacterium
ACTCATACGACAACAACTGCAATGGCGCTATCGACGAAGACGCGGACGGTGATTTCTATCCTGCGTGCTATGATTGCGACAATGCCGACCCCACGGTCTACGACGGAGCTCCACTGCTCTGCAATCAACCAGACAGACACAACGATTGCCTAATTGACACCGGCGGTGCAGCGCCGGAATGCGGCCCTGACGGAAGCGACTTGATCGTTTCGTTCTGCATGTACGATTCGCTCTTCGGTTGTGTATCGAGGGGTTTCGACGTCTATTTTCCGCCGCACACCATTAAGAGCCCCGCTACAAATTCGCCGCAGGCCTCTTGACGCGGTGCGGTGTTGACATGGCTGACGAGATTCGGGCGCCAACGCTGCTAGCTTTCTACTGAATAGAATCGCTTACAACGTTTGGGCCGTGTTCAGGACAGACCGGTGGCGTTCGGTCCATGACAGCCTGGTTGCCACCATCGGCGCGGACCGGTGACCGTTACGTCGAGACCGCGGCCGCCAATAGAAGATGTAGAATGAGCAGCTTGCGGTCGAGGTGTGCCTGGACACGGTGAGCATCGCGGTGGGTGAGGTGCTCGCCGTTGAGGTCCACCTTCAACCGCTTGATGGCGCGTTCTACGCCGGTGCGCCTCCCATACCGGGCTCGGTCTCTGGCAAGATGTTGAGGGTGATCCCAGTTGATCTGCTGTTGGTCCTCGCGGTCTACCCGGATGTGTCTTCGCTCGCCCTTTTTTACGCAACTCCCAGCCAACGGACAGCTCGCACACACCGGCTTACCCTCGTCCTCAATGGGCGCGGCCCAGATGAAACGCTCGTAGCTCATGTCGCGTCCGAGCAGCTCAAAACTATGCTCAGCGTCACAGATCGGCACACCGGCGGGGGTGAAGCGATTGATACCCTCAAATGCGTCGGCCAGAGCTGCGCGAGCCTTGCGGCCGTGCACCGGCACGATCAGTCGCGCCTGCTGACCGAATCGACTGACGGCATCTTCATTCTCCCGGTAGGCATCGTCCGCCAAGATGTAGCGTATGAGCTCGACGACGTCGCAGAAGTCTTGTTCCAGCAACTCCAGATGAGGGATCAGGGTCTTGCCGTCGCCTTGCGCTGCGTATTGAAGCACCCGCACGTCGAGCGGGATTTCGCTGTCACCGTAGCAGACCACGCTGGCCTTGTGCGCCCAGTAGATGCGGGTTGCTCCCTTGACCACGACCGCCGCGCCAGAGTCGGTCGGTGACCACGGGTGCTCGCAGTTTTCCCAGTCGTCTTTACCGCACGCACAGCTCTTGCACATACGGGGTACTTTGCGGTGCTTCGGCTTTTTGCCGTTCTCCACTTTGGCGTCGAGCGGCAAGACGTTCGCACAATGTGAGTTGGCTATCAGGTGAGTGGTGTCAAAGGACAGCGTGTCCTCCTCGTCCACCACCCCGCGCTCGAGGTTGTATTGGACCTGCTGCACACGCGCCAACTGCCACAACCCGTAGCGCGTCATGACCTCGGTGAACTCCGCGCACGTGGAACGGGCCGGCAGTGCCCGTGACGTCATCTCCCCGGCCATCTTTGGCGTGCCAGTGGCCTGGAAGCCACAGGCGCGTGCGAACGTTGGGTTGCTGTGAAGTAGCTTGTGTACGCTGGTGGGGTCGTCGCCGACTCCCAAGAGCGGTGCCGCCAAAAAGCCACGCATCAAGCACAATGCATCACATGGGGGACGTCCAGGACCCGCGAGGATATCGCGCAATGACGGTGGCGTCTTCGAGAAGTCTCTCAACGCCTGTGGCAAAGATTCATCTGTTGGGTCAGGCGTCGCGTCTATGAACACGTTAGCCGCCGTGCCGGCGGCTCGTCTGTTCCTGGCCCGGCGCTCCTCCATGAGCTCCAGCATTCCCTGCAACGCTTGCTGCTTGCCCTTCGCCGCAATGTGCGGTGTGCCAGGCAATCCCGGCCGATGTTGGTGTTTGCGAAGGTGGTACAAAGCCAAGTAGTACCGTTTCGCCAGCGTTTCGTAGCGTTCCCCCACAACGGCGGTGACCACGGCAAGCCAGTCCTGGTTGGCAGGATCTGAAAGAACGGTTGGGCTGTCGGTGGACTCAAACAGGACGAGAGCGTTAGTATGGAGCATTGAGGGTGTCTCTTGGGCTGCGTGGTGTCTTGAATATATTCACGTACCCAATGGGCGCCCTCCTGGATCTCAAACTTTAGAGTTCCCTATCTGTCTGACGCCAAAGCGTCGGTTCTTGGCGTGGGCTACAAGCCGAATGAGCAAACTTGCACATAACGCGCTGTGCCGGAGCGTCGCCCGCCCCTCGTCCGGCCGCAAGTGGCTGATTTTACGTTCTCGCATCCGGTTACGGACCGTTTTGGCTACGGTGCGGCCCGCCCCCGTGCAACGTTTCGACGCGACGGGATGCCTCAACCGATCGATTTTACCGGGGGTATTGGATTCGTAGCGGGGCTCTTAGAGTTGTTTTCTGCTCCGTTACTATCGGGACCCCAAAACCGGAGTAGTGACCTCGTCCGATCGAGAATTGGACCGGTTGGAGTTCCTTCGTCGGGTTTCCGAGCGTCGTCTCAGCAGAAGAAGGCGGCGGAGATCTTGGGCGTTGTTGGCGAGCTGGTCGGTGTCTCACGGGGTGATGTACGCCTCGTGCGTACATTTGCCTCCTGGTCGCATACATCACTGGTCGTGCTATATTCCCAGAGGAAGATCAGTTTCTAC
>CAYXVF010000236.1:0-2698 GCA_964468125.1 uncultured Bdellovibrionales bacterium
GTCGGGGTAGACGCTTTGAACATGGCCGAGGACACCGGCGATGGTTTTGTTCACGCCCTCACTCGGGACCATGAGCGCCATGCCACCGATGACCCGAGAGACGACATGATAGACCTTGTCATCCTCGAAGTATCGGGCGTGATGGGCGCTGGTGAAGACCTTCGCCGTCTCACCATGAATATCCTTGAGAAGACGAACTGCTGTAGGGGCAAACCCTGCTGCCGATTTCCTCATCGACTCTGGCAAGTGCAGCAATCGGGCCAATTGAGTCTTGGGAGCTTGGAGCCAATTTCGAGGGTCAAGCCGCATGAAAATCTGGATAGAACCGCAAAAAGCGCTCGGATCAGTCCGAGCTCGATCCGTCTTGATGAGTGCGGAGAAGCACTATTGGGGTATTGCTTTCATCCGGTTTCGACATGATGGCTTCCTCGACGCCGGGCACCGAACGCCTGATCGGCAGGTTCACCGGCACCTAAGCGAAATCAAGCAGATCAAGTGGCTGCTCAATCGATCACAAGTGGCTGCTCAATCGATCACTCACCGTTCTCGCGGCAGAAACTCGACTGGCTTCCATCGAACTGTGAATATGCCCGCAGGATTCTTGCCCGTTCCTTCTCGCTGTACCGTCGCATCGCTTGCTCCTTTCGGAACGCAAACGATCACGACGCTCTCAAGCGCTCAAGACGGCCTCGGCTGAACGGGTACGCATGAAAATCTGGATAGAACCGCAAAAAGCGCTCGGATCAGTCCGAGCTCGATCCGTCTTGATGAGTGCGGAGAAGCACTATTGGGGTATTGCTTTCATCCGGTTTCGACATGATGGCTTCCTCGACGCCGGGCACCGAACGCCTGATCGGCAGGTTCACCGGCACCTAAGCGAAATCAAGCAGATCAAGTGGCTGCTCAATCGATCACAATCGATCACAAGTGGCTGCTCAATCGATCACAATCGATCATAATCTCCTTGATTCTGAACGCGGTGAACGAAGGCTTCTCCGGCACACAAATGCGATCCATGACGCGCATGGTGATATCGTCCATGGCACCGACCTCATGCAGGTCCTTCGCCATGTCATGGGCTATATCCAGAATTTCACTCATGCCTTGCACGCCAGTTCTGAGATGCTGCTGTTCGCCTTCAACCCCTCGATCTGCCCATCACTCGCCTCGATGAGCGCCTTGGCGTCTAGCGATAGGGCATCCTTCTCCTTACGGGTGATGTTCGATCGGCTACTCTTCGGAACTGGCTGCCCTTGTCTCATCGGAGGGCGCACAGACGATCCCCGCGAGGCTGAGAGGTGCGCAGGTCGCGGGCTGGTTGTTTATCGCTGCACTGTTCTCTGTTTATGGGGGTTTCCAGTACCATAAACCCCCATAAACCATCTTGGTCCGAAATCGCGGGCCCAGAAAATCGATATGCCGAAGTGCATGCTCGATCCGATCCCGATCCGATCCCCGATCCCGATCCGATCCCGCCATAGTGCCGGACGTTTAGCCAACGTTACATTGGAAAAAGCAGGTCGAGCTCGAAGGTCCTGAAGTCGAAGATCCCCCAGTGAGATGCGCTGAAGATGCCCTCATACGTTTCCGGCCACGGAGGCAACTGGTTTAGGGCTCTTGTCAATTCGTGTATAAGGGCCCGACAGTCTGCGAGTTGGCTGGTTGAACACGGCAAAGCGAGTGCTTTTTCGAAAGAGGAGAAATCGGATGAGGGCCCAGCTACGCTCTGACTGACTACGACGTCGATAGAAAGGGCTGCGTCTTGCACCGCAGTCGAGAACGCGAGCACAGTCGCGTCTGAGACATCGCGGAAGAGCACTTGCGGGCTGATGTCGGCCTGCAAGTAGCGCTGGTAGGAATCTGCATCAGGGAAGGTGAGTGTCGCGCGCATCTCGTAGAATCGCGATTGGACAATGAACCATATGAAGTCGTCGGCGCACTCGGTATCATCGCGCGTCCGGCGAGAATCGATCAGGTGAATTCCCGGCCCGAATTCCTCGATCTTGTGAACCACCGCGATGCTGTTCAATCCTACTCGATGCGTCGTTTGCCATTCTTCGAAGTCGGCGCTCGCGCTCTCGTGAAGAGAAGGACCGTAGCTGCCTTCTTCGTCGTTTGCGTCCCGGACGTCGAAAGTCTCGAAGTAGCGCCCCCCCTGGTCGTTCGGCACGACTTCGCCGCCGGACACGCAGACTTCGTCGATGGGTTCGACCCGATCGCCGACCACCCGCACCGAATTACCGAGAGCCGGGCGAAAGTCGGGTCGTGCGATGGTTAGCGAGGTCTGGGCCTGAACCGCAGGAGCGAGTGTTGGCGTGGGTTGTTGGGTCTCGCTCGTAAGGGATGGCCCCTGACCGTCTTCGCCACCGCAGGCTACGAGGCTGGCCAGGCAGAGGATCACGGTCGGTGCGGACCACCAGCGGATGGGGGGGGGCATCACAAGTCTCCTCGACGGCCGCAAGCGAATAGCTAATCGCGACCTCCTTGGGAAGTGAAAAGGAAGTCCTCGACATGTTCTCGGCGGATACGTTGCACCATCGTATTCTCCGGTCGCCGCGGTCGCGCTGGCGCCGGCAGTCTCGTATCGCGTTGCGCTTCGTTGGTTGCGCTTTAACGCTTGGTCAACGACAACTATTCGTCCCCGGCAGCGATAGCCCGCTGAACGTTACGAACCCTCGCGGGTCGGCAGGTAGGCGCG
>CAYXVF010000237.1:0-2666 GCA_964468125.1 uncultured Bdellovibrionales bacterium
AGGAAATAGACTGCGCCATACCCGGTGGCCTCGGGCCGCATCTGCGAGCCGCCGTACTCGAGCGCCTTACCGGTCAGCACACCTTCCCAACGGTTGGTGATCCGTTTGTATTGCCCGAACATATAGCCGATCTCGCGGCTGCCGACGCCGATATCTCCCGCGGGGACGTCCACTTCGGGGCCGATATGACGATAGAGTTCGGTCATGAAGCTCTGGCAAAAACGCATGACCTCGCTGTCGGATTTGCCCTTTGGATTAAAATTCGCACCACCTTTGCCACCGCCCAGGGGCAGGCCAGTGAGTGAATTCTTAAAGGTCTGCTCGAAGGCAAGAAACTTGAGCACGCTTTCCGTCACGCTCGGATGAAAGCGCAAGCCCCCCTTGTACGGCCCGATCGCGTTATTGTTCTGCACCCGCCAACCACGCTGGACGCGAATATTGTGGTTGTCGTCTTCCCAGCATACGCGGAATGAGACCACTCGGTCCGGCTCCGCGATTCGGCGAAGGATTTGCGCTTCGTGGTATTCGATTTTGTCGGACATGAACTCAAAGATGTCCTGGCTGACTTCCTGAACCGCCTGGATGAATTCGGGCTGGCCCGGATTGTGCCGCTTTACGCCTTCCATAAAACGTTCGAGATCGACGTGGTCGTAAACTGCCATGTTTAAACACTCCTAAAATCGAGGAACGCAATGCAGCGGGTGCGAGCGGTATTCGGTCCGCCGAGAGCTGGCTAAACCGTTTCAAGATGAGCAGCTCATGTGCGACACGCCGCCCAGGCCAAAATAGGCGGCGGGTTTGAGGGCGTAGTAGCTCATGTTCTCTCTCTGCTCGGCATAGGGTTGCGTCATAACGGCCTGCAACTCATGAATTAAGCTGTAGTCGCCCTGCGACGCTTGCTGGTAGGCGGGTGCAAGCTGCCACTCGCGGAGTATGTACTTGGGATTGGCCGTCTTCATCTCGTTGCGGATCTGCTCTGCATTGCGCGTGTCGCTGTCCAGCGCGGCGCGCCAATCGTGAAGCCACGACTCCCACGTCGCTTCGTCGCCCGATGCATCACCCGAACGAGGCGGGTAGAAACTCGCTCGAAGCGGCGCCATGGTTTCCGGGAGGTTCGAGAGCTCGCGAAAGAAGAGAGTGTAATCGACCGGCGTCTGCTGCATCAGGGCGATGAGTCGTCGGACCAGCGGAGTGTCCTCGCGCGGCAATCCGAGCTTCGCCATCCAAACCTGCCGAAGCTTCTGAGTCATAACATCCGCAAACCCTCTCCGGATTTTTTCAAGCTCGTGAAGCTGGTTCGCGTCAAAGCCGTGCCACGTCAGCAGCGACATCCAAAACATGTGGTAGTTACGTTCGGCAGCTCGCGGTTGATTGAAGAAGGCAAAGTGACCGCCACCACCTGTCCACGGCTGATACTCAGGGTCAAAGAGCTCCATGAAACCGAATGGGCCGTAATCGAGCGTGAATCCGCCCAAGGCGCAGTTGTCGCTGTTGAAATTACCCTGGCAGTATCCAACCCGAATCCAGTCCGCGACCAACGACGTCAGGCGATCACGGAAGGCCCGGGCGAGGTGGATGATTTGTTCGCCGAACTCGAGAGTCGAGGGGATTTCGTGTCGATATTCTCTCTCGATGATGTGCTGAAGGATCTGCTCGAGTTCTTGCATCGCTTTCGAGTGCTCCTCCTTGCGGGCGCGGCGAGCAAAGAGTTCGAGCTGCCCGACTCGAAGGAACGAGGGCGCCACTCGAGTTGAGATCGCTGCCCAGTCGAGAACGTACTGATCCGGCTCGGTAGATAACGAATTTTCCGAATACCACGGGCGTTCGACCGTCTCCGATCCGGAAACAAAGAGACTGAGCGATCGGGAGGTCGGCACGCGCAAGGCGTGCATGTGCTCCTGCGCCAGGAACTCCCGAACGCTGGATCTCAAGACCGCGCGCCCATCACCGCCGCGGCAGTAGGGGGTGCGCCCGGCGCCTTTGAGTTGCATCTCCCAACGCCGCTCATTAAAAACACCTTCCAACACCGAAATAGCCCGGCCATCGCCGTAACCATTGCCCGTTTGAAAGGGGCACTGTCGATAGAGCTCTTGCCCGTAGATGGAGAGCGCATAGCCGGTTGCCCAGCCCCGGTTGTCCAGCCGCCCGGAGGCCACTCTTAAATCACCGGAGAAAAAGCGTCGGAAGGCGTCATCGTGAGCCAACGCATCCGAAAAACCGAGCTCTGCGAAAAACGTGGGACTGTGTGCGACGTAGACCGAGTCGCCAATCGGTGTCGGCTTGACCGGGACGTAGTGGCCCGAGAACACTTGGCGGGGGTCATGGTCGTCGCCGGAATCCGTCGAGTCTGGATCCGCGCTCAGCGAGTCGATCATGGAATAGTCGACCCGTTCGGCTACATCCTCGAGCGTTTCGCACAGTGGACGAACGTTGCATGGTTGGCTGGTCATCGGGTTCCCATCAGTTGAGCCAAAATTTTCGTATAACTCTATCCATGGGATCGCTTTCCATGCGTGTATAACGACGTGGAACGCGAGGAATTTGTCGTCGGTTTCGATCTCCGCGACCAGGGGCTAGCTGCGGCCGCAGAAGAGGCTCAAGTGTACCTCTGCGCGAATGGCCGCTTCGCAAATTGGTAAAGATCACGAAACATTCGTTTTTTCAGC
>CAYXVF010000238.1:0-2579 GCA_964468125.1 uncultured Bdellovibrionales bacterium
GGGTTATTCGCAAAGGCGGGCCAGTTCAAACACCTATTGGTGATCGATCCGGGCTCGCGGCCAGCTCGCGGTCGCCGACCCGATCCACGCGACCGCGAGCCCCGGCCACCGCGGCAAGCGACATTTTGGTAGGTTTCGAACCGTGCCTGGCAGAATAACCCTGGTGTGCCGTCGCGGCCCGCGCGCCTTCGAGCTCTGTCGTTTCAGTCCACGATTCGCGCGAAGCGGTCGAGCTCTTGGTACTGCAGATGAAACGACCCTCGCTGCCCATTGAAGTTTCGGGCGCACAAAGCTCGGTCCGGATCCACGAGGATCGGCCCTGAAATCTGCCCCACCCACGTGGGGCCGACTGAGCCTATCTCCCACTCCCTCGTAGCCGCCGACCTACAATCTGCGCTGTGCTCGTTGACGGTTAAGAGGGCAGTGCCTAGAGCCCCATCCGGCCGACTCTCTGCTGCGAGCCTCAAGTTCACGAAATATACGAGCGCGGGCCCTCGACGAGCTCTACCGGGTCCGTGATGTCTCCACCGACGGAGATGACAACATCTTCAACTCGTGTCGGATCAAAATCTTCGCAATCGCACTCGCTCTGCTGCGCGATAGCGGGTGAGTCGTTCCCGCACGCTACGACAAAAGCAATCCCAGCGACAAATGCCGTCAGGGCGACGAGGAGTCCTCTGAACATGTTGGAGTCTACCTTTCATTCCTCAACGTGTGATGGCCACTGATTCTCAGCCACCGGGCTCGCAGCTGTCGACCAAACAGATCTCGCTCGCGCTGCAGCATAGACTGTCGCGTTGCATTGCGGGCGGGCCTATCTCAGAAGCACGTCGTCGCGCAACCCTGTGTGAAGCCACAGCACTGCTGGCCTGAAGGACAGTCACTGTTGGTTACGCAGTCCCGACATTCGTTCGAGCCTTCGTCGCAAATCTCGTTGCCGGGGCAGTTCGCCGTTCCGGTCTGGTCGCAAGATCCGTCCGATGGGTCGCACTGGTAGACGCGACGGGTGTCGTTGTCGAAGCAGTATGGATTTCGTGTGCACGAGCCGCTTCGGTAGACGCACTGGTTCGTGTCCTCGTTGCAGCCGTTGGCGCAGGGCCCGGCGGGACAGGTCGAACCGGAGCCTACGCAGCCGTTGTCTCCGTCACAGCGGTCCGTGAGAGTACAAAACTGATTGTCGTTGCACGGTTGGTTCGCGGAGGCGGGGATGCCCACGTTCACGCAGGCATTGTTCTGATGCTCGGAGTTGACGCAGGCGCTCGGGTTGTCGTTTTGGTCGCAGCCTCGACAATAGCCGTTGCTGCACGTCGGGTTCGTGCCGGACGCGGCGCCATTGCGTCCGGTGCTGCAGCTCTGCCCGTCGCGAATGGGGCTGTAGCTGCAAGTCCCATTGTTCTGCACGAAAGATTGGCAGTCGTTGGGAACGCAGCCGGCGCACTGGCCGCCGTCGCAAATGTCGCCGCTGGTGGAACCGTTGCCGTCATCGCACGTTGTACCGTCCGAGACCGAGACGATGGCGCATGCGTCATTGATACAGGTCGCGATCTGACACTGAAGATCGATTGAGGCGTTGCTCGAATCGGTTGCACACCGGGCGTTCGAGCCGTTGGCCGCGTTCGCAGTGGTCAAGCACTCGCTGCACTCCTGCGATTCGTTGCACACCCCGCTCTCGCCAAGGCACGCGTTGCCCACAGGAACAGGCGTGTTGACGCAAAAACCGTCCGTGCCGCAGGCGTCGGTGGTGCAAGAGTTGCCGTCATTGCAATCCGCGGCCACGAGGCACTCCACGCAGGTACCATTCGAGCAGATTCCCGTGACGTCAGCGCCGCCGATGTTCACGGTGCACGCCCCTTCCCGATTTTCGACACCGCAGGTGTTGCCGAGGCAGGTGTTGGTGGTGCACTGGTTGCCGTCGTCGGGGCAGTCGAGCGCGGCGTCGATGCAATCCACACACGTGCCCGATAGACAGACCCCGCTAATGTCTTCGTCGTTCTCGTCGACGCAAGACTCGCCGTCGGCGACCGCCGCGGTGACGCATTCGCCCGTGACGCATTGGCCGTCGCGCGTGCAGGGATCGCCGTCGTCTTCGGGGCAGGCGATGCCGTCGCGCTCGGTCTGATACTCGCATGAGCACACGCCGTTCGTGCCGACCTCCGGGGCAGGGTTGCCCAGGCAACCCAAGTTGTCGGTCGTTGGCGTCCCGTCGCAGCGAGAGGCGTCGCACACCCCGTCGCAGTTCTCTGAACAGGACGGGCATGGTTCCGGGTTCGGGGTGTAGACACAGCCGCTGCCCTCGACACAGCTTCCCGCGCCGTAGGTGGTGTAGGTGGAGTCATCCGCGGAGCATTCCGGTGCGGGCGGCGAATCGCATACTACGTCGGGATAGCTGCAACGTCCCGCACTACAGGTCGCGCCCACTTCGGTCTGACAGGTGGTGGGCGGCGAGGTGCACTCGGCCGCGCTCACGCACCCGCTGCTGCCCGCGGTCACGCAGGCGTTGTCTTGGCATACTTCTGCGGGGGGACAGTCGTCGTTCGATTCGCAGCCTGGGGTGCATTCGCCGCGAAAGCAGACTTCCG
>CAYXVF010000239.1:0-2549 GCA_964468125.1 uncultured Bdellovibrionales bacterium
GTCCGAGAGGCGCTCGAGCCGGTCTTGTTTGAGAGGAGGACGGGTGAGGTAGCGGATCCCGGAAACATTTCTCCTAACGCCACACCGGACAACCGGAGGTTTCCGCCGACGTAGAGATTGCAATCCGCGTCTGCGGCGCCAAGGTCGAGATGGCGAGCTTGCAGGTCTCCCAACACGACCAGGAACCCACCGGGCGTCTCCATGCGAAGGTCGACATCCGATTCCACGTGCAGCGGGTGTGGATCACGCTCGGAGCTGCGTGAAGGGCCTCGGAATGTTCGCGTGGGACGCGGCTGACCGAACGGCGAACCGGTTCGACGCGCGAACATTCCGAGGCCCTGGCGTCTGGAGGATTAGTGCTGGGGGTCGCGCGCTCGGCGGTGACGCTGCGGCCCGGGACCAGCAGGTCTGCGGCTGACATCGTGGAGCGCGGGGGGGTATTAATGATCGGTGCCATCGATCAATGTCGAGCTGCTAACACGCAACACGAACCGAGGCACCGATGACGAGGATGATCGAGACGGCGGGGAACAACAACCAGGATGCGGCGCCGGCTGAGTTATTGGCGGCGTTCGGCAAGGTTCTCGACGAGCAACTCGAACCTGGCGCCTCCTTCGCGGCAAGAGAGGCCGCGGGGCTCGCTCTCGCGAACGCGCTGTGTCGGGAGGACCAGGCGAGAGAGCTGCGCAGGCGAGCGGAGGAACTCTCGAGCGCCGTCATTCTCGTTGGGGGCAAGGAGTACCGACGACACGAGTCCGGGCGCGTGGCGTATCACGGGATCTGCGGGAGGCTCGTAGTCGAGCGCTACACGTACCGCGAGGTCGGTGTCCACAACGGCCCGACGGTCGTGCCGCTGGAACTCGACGCAGGCCTCATGGAGCGCGCGACTCCCGCGCTCGCGTACGCCGTGGCTGAGGGCCACGCCCTCTCAGTCAGTCGACTTCGCGACAAGACGGCAAGGGCCGCTCACCGAGTCTTCCCGTCGCGCAGCACAACGGAGCGAATCGCCAAGGCTCTGGGTGGAGCGATGAGGGAAGCTCTCCCGCGTATCGAGCCCCTCGTGCGAGCGTCGGAGCGTGTCCCCGAGGGGACAGCGGCCATCGTGGTCGGCCTCGACCGAACATCGACACCGATGCGCGAGCCGCGTGAGGATGGCACGACGAACCCGCGACGCCCTCGGACGAAGCCGTACGAGCGGAAGGCGCCTGACGCGATCGACGTGAACTACCGCATGTCCTACGCGGGCACGGTCAGCCTGGTCGACACCCACGGAGAAGCGCTCGTGACGCGGCGCTACGGTATCGGTGCTCATGCCGCCCCGAAGTGGATCGTCGCGCGCATGATGGAGGACCTTCGTGCCGCCCATGCACAACGGCCCGACTTGCTGGTGGGCGTCGTGCAGGATGGAGCGCCCGAGATGTGGAACCTCGTCCGCGCGGGCCTCGCGAAAGAAGCCAGCGTCGCGGCCGTGGGGGGAGCGTTCGAGGCTATCGACCGCCACCACCTGCTCGAGCGTCTATGCGATGCGCTGCTCATCACGAAGCACACCCCTGCGTATCGCGAGAAGAAGCGGCACGAGTGGAGCGACGCTCTCGACCGGGACGCGGGGGCGATCGATCGCATCGAGGAAGAGGTCATCGCACTGCACAAAGCTCATCGTGGCACTACGCGCAAGAAGCTCTACGAGCATCGGACCTACATCGAGAACAACAAGGACCGGATGCGTTACGCCGACATGCTGAAACGAGGACTACCCATCGGAAGTGGGGTCACCGAGGGCACCTGCAAGTCGCTCGTTCAGGTCCGCGCCAAGGGCTGTGGTCAGCGATGGCTGCCCAACGGACTCGATGCAGTCCTCGCTCTACGCGGCCTCGAGATGAGCGGTCGTCTCCCCTCCGCATTCCGAGAGCTTGCCCGGGAGTATCAGGCTCCCGTCCTCAGGAGAGTCGCGTGACGGATCCGAGGCCGTTCCACCCCCCGTGCAGCGATCCATTCACGACGATGCACTGTCCCGATCGTTGATTCCATGAAGAAACCGATCGATCCCCGGAGATCACCGAGACCTCGCTTTTGAGATCGACAAACGGGAAGGTCCCCTTCCCGTCCTCAAGCAAGCCGAATTCTTTTTCGGCGTCTTCCGCCGACACCCTCGCGCTCGCCTCGAGGTCACCCGGCAGCTCGAAACCACCCGGAAGAGCCGATTCCAGAGGATCGTCTGCCTTATCTTCTTTGGCCCCGATGATCTCGAACAGCGCGGCCGCCCGCATAGGGTCGCCGGTGATCTTCAGACCGCCCTTGATGAACACTTCCATGGCGCGGCTCGGGTCGTTGCTGATCACTTCCCAGCTCGCTGCGGAGATTTGGATCTGCACCTCCGAGTCGCCCGAATCTCCTTCGGTGACCCCCGGTGCATCCTTGAGGTTCACGGTCCACACGCCACCACCATCGCCTGTCACGGTGACTCGGAAAACCGCGCCGACCTCCTCCGCTTTTGGGCTCTTCTCACCCATTCGTGGGTCACGGCCGGGCCGGGAGGGGCGGACAGAGCC
>CAYXVF010000240.1:0-2496 GCA_964468125.1 uncultured Bdellovibrionales bacterium
ATGTTGAGCGGGATACTGGAGGCCGACCGCCGAATCTGAGTGGCCAGTGAACGGTCCCGCCGACCGATGCGGTCGATTGCCGTTCCACCGAAAACCGACGCCGTGGCCGAATCTGTGACCCGTCACCGGAGAGATCCGGAAAGCACCAACCGGTCGAACTTCACTGCCGATTTCCAACGCACGCCGAGCCAAAACCAATTGGGAATGCAAAACGCGTCGGAATCGTCGGGTTCTGATCTCGTTGCTTGAGCTCGCATCCCCCTTGACCCGCCGTCGACGACCATGAAGCGTGCGGCCATGGCCATGCTTTCCGCATTTCGTTGGCAGGAGGGTCGCGACTCCGTGGTCGCACACAACTGGGCACCGGGCGTGATGGAGTGCGTGGTCATAGGGCACGCTCACCGCAGCGTGGTCATCGAGCTGCTGGCCTGGGAGGAACGGCTCCTTTCCCAACATCCAGAGGGCCTCTGGATTTTTCACGATTGGGCGGAAGTGACGAGCTTTGAGCCTGGCATTCGAGAGCTCTTCGTCGCCTGGGACAAAGCCCATGCGGAGCAGCTCTTCCGCTCAGAGCTTCTGTTTCGCTCGCGTCTGGTCGCGATGAGCGTCTCCGTCGCGTCGATCGTCTTGCCGAAGGTGAGTGTCATCAAGGACCGGCGCGACCTCGAGACGCGATTGGAAGAGGCGATTCGCCAGCGCTCGGCGACCTAGCATCCGAGCCGGTTTCCGGGGCGAATGCCGATTTCCGCTGTCACTCAACCTTCCCGGTGCGCCGCCGCGAGGAGCGTGTCGAGAGTGGCGCGCTCGCGTCGAAAACCGGGGGCGGCGAGCGCTGCGTAGAGCCAGGTGAAGGGTGAATAGCACACGAGAAATGCAGAAAACCAAACGAGCGCGCTGAGCACGACGTGGGGGCCGAAACCGCGCGCCGCAAGCCAGGCGATGCCCCAGGGTGCCAAGACTGTGGTCAGGCCGGTCGCGCCGAGCACCATGAGCACGATGATCACGCCCCAGAAGAGCTGAGAGGTCGCATAGCGATAGAGCAGCGCGTTGCCTTCGAAGGTGACCTGCTCCCGGAGAAGAAGGCCGCCACGCTCAAAGGCGTCTCCCACACGACGGTAGCCCAAGGCCTCGAGCGCGTCGCCGGCTGCCTCGAACATGGGCTCGGGGTCAGTGACGGCGATCCGACGCGTGCGCATGGAAAGGCGCTTAGCACGTGAATGGCGGCGCTGAAAAGGGCTCTGGCACTCTCAGGAGCGATGCGGCTCAATCAGACGGTGACCTACGCGTTCTCCCAATTCGAGGCGGCGCCGAAGCGCTACCGCGACGCGAACCTCATGATCGACGCGCTCGAGCTGCACAAAATCATTCGCGCGGGCGACGGCGAAGCCTTTGACGAGCATTGGACCGACATGCTGAGTCACGCGACAGACCCACGGGAAGGCGAAAGTGCGCGACTTCTCCCATCTCTCGAGGAACGCCGACCGCGCTCCTATTTTCCCTCGCGCCCCGTGCGTTTTCCTCACGCTTTCGCCCTCGCCCGCTCCCTCTCGCTCCTAAAGAAAGAAGAGCTGGTCGCCTTCATGATGGGGCCGAGCGGCTTTGAGCTTGCCGAGGCGCGCTACCCGGGCTGGCGCGGAATCCCGACTGAAGCGCACCGCTCGACGTTTGATGCCCGCCACGTGGTGTCTTTCGAGGCGCTCTGGGAGCCCGCGCTCATCGCCGAGCTCGCCTCGATGGTGGCAACGGCCCCCTTCGCCGCGCTCAACCACGAATCGCTCGGCGTCGATTTTTCCATGCGCTTCGCCCCCCTCCAGGCGCTCTTTCACGTGCTCACGAGCGACATGCGACTGCGCCAGCTTCTCGCCGACCTCTGCGGGCTGCGGCGCGAGGAGCTCTCACGGTTTTCCGGGCGGATCTACCGCATGGTGCCGGCGCGCGACGCGGACCTCTGGCACAACGACGTGCACGCCACGGACCGTCGGCTGATCGCACTGAGCCTCTACCTCGAGGCCCCGCCCCCAAGGGGTGGCGCTCTACTGATGCGACGCGCCGGTTTTCGCAGACCCTTCGTCCGCGATCCTGCGAAGCCTCGTGGAACACTGACAGTCTTTCGCATTGCGAAGGACCTAGAGCACAAGGTCGGCCGTGTATGGTGGGGTGCGCGCACCAATTTCGCGGGCTGGTACCTGTCAGCCCCCGCCTTTGCGTACCGGCCTCGCTGGCTCGAGCATCGCTGGTTCGGTCGTTCGGCGCACGAGGAGCCCTGGCTTCGCCGACTCACCGCCAGGCGCTAGGCGCTCAGTGGCTAGTTGAGGTTTGTCGGGAAATTTCGCTCGCTGATCTCGGCGTGCAGTCATGTGTCCCTATAGTTGTGTGAAAGCGTTTCCTCCCACGGCTTGAAGTCGGACGGGAGTGAGGAGAATGCTCCTCGGAGAACAATCAACACTCAAGGTCCTCGGTTGGCGCCGAGGCCAAGGAGCATTCTCCGTGGAGAAC
>CAYXVF010000241.1:0-2260 GCA_964468125.1 uncultured Bdellovibrionales bacterium
CGAGACAACCCTCATCGGCATTGGACGATATTCCGTGCTGGAGGAACTCATGTCGATATCACGTTCCGCTCCACCGCGTCCCACCGAACAGCAGTTCACACAACTGAACTCGCTCGTGGCTGCATTTGAGCAGGCACGCACGTCATCCCCTGCAGGGGATGAGCCTGCTCAACCATCGACGACTGCAAGGGGAACAGAATCTCCGTCGAATAGATCGGAATTCGAGAAGCTCCGGTCCGGTGCGAATGCGATCGAGCCCAGCGACTTAGAGAAGGAGTTCAAGCCTTGGGTCGTTCAGCAGGGCGTTGATCCCGAGTTTGCCAAGCTCGTTGCACGGGCGATGGTTGGGGTCGCATTCGGGCAGCATGAACGTCCAGAACTGGAGAACGAGTCGCTCAGCAAAAAGCTCCAGCACGCCGTTTGGGGGGCCGCTCAATGTCTCGGGACGAACTCGCCTCGTTCCCACCAACTAAAGCGCCTTCTGAACAGCGCAGACAGCATTCTGCGCACCCGTCCCACCGAAGTCATCAAGGCTTCAAAGGCGGTCGTCGGCCCCAAGCCCAGCAGAAAGCCGACCCGAGCGGCGGCGATCCAGTACACGGCGGACCGATTCTTCACTCCAGACATGATCTCATCCGACGCCAAAACGGCGATTGAAGCCCGCCAGCGGTTTGTCCAGAAGAACAGTGAGCGGCTTCAGACGTTGTGTCGCACCGCGACGGCTGAGGGGGCCCGCGTGGTCGTTTTGCCAGAAGGCAGCTTGATGGGCTATGAGTCCATACCGCACCGCGACCCAACCACCTACGATCGGATCCTCACCTGGGGTAAGCCGAGCCTAGATGAGCCCATCTACGGGTTCCGCCGCTCTGTGACTATCATGGACCCATCGTCCGTCGCGATGGATCTCGAAAACAGCGCGCTACTCAACGAGTGGACAGCATTCGTGCGCGCGGAGAGCGAACGGGCGGGTGAATCGGTTTATGTCGTATTGCCGGTCCTCGAGACAATCCCGCGGGAGAAAGCCGAAAAGCTCGAACGTGATGGAGACATTCAGCTCTTTGATACCCACATGCGGGAAAAAGGGTTCGAGCTCCCGCCACAGCTGAAGTCTGAACCCGTGTACGCCAACACAGCGGTTGTGCTCGGGCCAAACGGCGTAGAGGCCGTGCACCGAAAGTCGCGGCGCTGGACCAACGAGTATTTTCTGGGCACCGCGGCCGGAACGCGCCCCACCATCGTCGATACCGAGTATGGCAAGTTCGGGCTGCAGATTTGTCTCGGCTTCATCAACCACGACTTCTCAGAGTACTACCGCAACCAAGGGGTCGACGCCGTGCTCTTCCCCGGCGACTGGGCGGAAAATGAAGGCGTCCCGCACGATGGATTTGCGGGCTCGTCCGCTCACAATTGGGACTTCATTGCACAGACCATCGGTACCACCGTTATCGGGGCCGACGACGGTGCGAGCAGCCGCACGGGGATCTACACAAACCGCAAGGGCCAAGTCGAAACCGTCGTTGCCGCGAACGAAATGAGTAACTTGGGGAAAATCACACGTAGGGACCATGACCTCGTGCTGCTCGCTGACGTTCACTACTGACGGAGATACCTCCCCAGCCCACAATCTCGAAGTACGCAGCGCGAGCGCGATGAGACGCACAACTTTCCGGCGCCCTCCATGGTTCCGGCATTTGCGCCGGCGACATTCAGAGGCAGAGCTAAACCAGCAGCTCGCTGATTGGCCCTTGGCAGAACTGCTCATCGCCGAACGTGGAGCGCGGTTGCCCGACGGCAGCAAAAAGCGTGAGCCACAGGTCATTGAGGTTTCGCTGCTCGCGTTGGTAGTGGATGCGTTGTCCGCTCTTCATTGCGCCAGCGACGGAACGTGTCAAAGAGAAAGAGACACCCATTGGTTGAATTCTATGTCGCGAGCTGAGGCACCTCGCATTCGGTTCCGGGTACGTGAATTACGGGAGCGCTAGGCGTCTCGCGCGGCCACAACTCGTTGAGTTCTTTGTGGGGCGTCCTCAGGATGGTCTCTCCGCTTGGAGCGGCATCCATCGGATTCAAAAACACACGCGAAGGCGGTCGCGGTGCGCGCGGTGCAACGTTGATGAATCGCTCCGGATGGCACCGGTGAGTGCCCCTTGACGAATCTCAGCGACCTCCTCGACGCGGCCGAAGAAGACATCGGCCGGCGTAAACAGCGCGAGCCCGTCGTGGTGATGGCTGTTGTTGTACCAATCGAAGAATTCTTCGC
>CAYXVF010000242.1:0-2256 GCA_964468125.1 uncultured Bdellovibrionales bacterium
CCTCCTACCCGATGCGCTCGGCGGCGCGACTATGGCCTCGGTGCCGGTGGAGGTCGAAGGCTTTGAAGACCTGGAGCTGATCGGCACCGGAGGAATGGGCCGGGTCTATCGTGCCCGCGATACCGTCCTCGACCGAACGGTGGCGCTGAAGTTCCTCCCCGGGCGACCGGATGAGCATGTCCTCCGAGAAGCGCGGGCCGCATCCTCGATCGATCACCCGAACGTCGCCGTAATTCACCAGGTGGTCAGCCAAGGTGAGAAGAGCTTCATCACCATGGCCTACTACGACGGCGAGACCTTGAAGGCTCGCCTTGCCGCGGGTCCGGTGGAGATCGGTCAGGCGGTAGAATGGGGCATGGCGATCGCGGCAGGACTCGCCCGCGCCCACGAGCTCGGGGTGGTGCATCGCGACATCAAGCCGGGCAACGTGATCGTCACCAACCGAGGCGAGGTGAAAATCCTCGATTTTGGCATTGCCGCGCTGATCGGCGACGCGGGCCGAGGCGGCACGCCGTCCTACATGAGCCCGGAGCAGATCCGGGGTGAGGAGCTCGACGGCCGCAGCGATCTCTGGTCGCTCGGGGTGCTTCTCTACGAGCTCGTCACCGGCAGGAAGCCTTTCTCATCGGAGGACGTTCACGCCGCCATCCTGGAGAACACCGCTACCGGCCCCGAGATCCACCGGAGCGACCTCCCAGCCCCGCTCATTCACGCGATCCGAACCTGCCTCAGCAAGGACCGGGACGCCCGATACCACGATGCTAAGGAGCTCACCCGCGACTTGATGGCCGCGAAGAAGGAGCTCGATACTCCCCGGGGGGAGCCCCCCCGCGTCGTGATCATGCCCTTCGCCAACATCAGCCCCGACCCGGACAATGAGTACTTCAGCGATGGTCTCACGGAAGAGGTGATCACCCAGCTCACCCACGTGAGGGCGCTACGAGTGGTCTCGCGCGCCTCGTCGCTGCGCCTCAAAGGCACCTCAAAGCCGGTCCGCGAGATCGCGAGTGAGCTCGGGGTCCGCTACGCCCTGGAAGGCGGCGTTCGCAAGGCGGGGGATCGACTGCGAATCACGGCCCACCTGATGGATACGCAGACCGACCAGCAGGTCTGGTCCGGACGTTTCGACGGCACGATTGACGACGTCTTTGGGTTCCAGGACGATGCGGCTCAGGGAATCGTGCGCGCTCTTTCCGTGGAGCTGTCGCCCGACGAGACCCGCGCGCTGCGAGACCACCCCATACGCGATGCGCGTGCCTACGAGCTCTTCCTGCGAGCACGCTACGCGGCGTGGGCCTTCTCGCCCGAAGCGCTCGAGCGGGCCAAAGGCTACATCGAAGATGCGACGGCCATCGTAGGGGAGAACGCGCTACTCCTGAGCACGCTCGCCCACATCATCGCGATGTACGTCGACACCGGCGTCGCCTCCGGACCCGATGTCATTCAACAGGTCGACACCCTCGCGGATCGCGTGTTCGAGCTCGACGCGACCTCAGCCCGCGGACACTGGTTGAAAGCGTTTGCAGCCTTTCAGCGGGCTGACCTCCAGAGCGCCATCCGTTTCGGCGAGAGTGCGCGCGCCATCGAGCCCAACGACCCGGACACGCTACTGCTCTTGGGCTACGTCTACGCGCACGTGGGTCGCAACAGAGAGGCGCGCGAGCTCCTGGAACGAAGCGCCCGCCTCGACCCGCTCACACCGTTGTGTCAGTGCATGCCCGGCTTTGTCGATCAGATGGAAGGCAAGTTCGAGGATTCGGTGGCCCCCTATCGCCGCATGTACGAGCTCGATTCGAACAGCCCGGTGTCGGTGGTGTTCTACGGCTGGGTCTTGGCCTACGCCGATCGAATCGACGAGGCGGAGCCCGTGCTCGAACGTGCCGCGACCCTGTTTGCGGGCTCGGTTTTTGGCTCCTGGGCCTCCGCGCTCCTCAACGCGCTGCGGGGCGACGGCGACGCGGCGGTGGCGGCGATCTCCCCGGAGCTTCAGGGAGCAGGAATGGGGAGCGAGATGTTCGCGCGGGCACTGTCCCAGATCTACGCTCTCGCAGGCCGCACCGACGAGGGCCTTCGCTATCTGGAACGAGCGATCGATCTCGGAATGCTCAACGAAGGCTACATCGCCACCCACGACCGTTTCATCGAGAGCCTTCGCGGCACGGAGCGATTTGCCGAGCTCCTAACCACGGTGCGCCAGCGGCTGAGTGCCCTCGAACCCTCGATCTCGAGATAGAAAGTCGTGTGTGTCCCGACTTT
>CAYXVF010000243.1:0-2206 GCA_964468125.1 uncultured Bdellovibrionales bacterium
GGCACCGTCCTCGAGCAAAGCCCCTGGGAGCACAATCTGTATGCGTATGGGTTGGGGAATCCGATCGCTCGCTCTGACCCAAGCGGGATGTGCTCATCAGAGTACTGCAAGGAGCAATACGCTCTCGCAGCACAAGCGCTGGACGCAGGCGACACAAGCGCTTTCGCGCGCCACATGAACAATGCGGGATTTGAGACAACAAAAGCCGCAGTCGGGACGTGGAGTATCACCGCGGCAATCGGTGCCCTCGGCGGTTCCATCTGGGCGTTCGGCGCTAGGGTGGTCGGCGGCTATCTGGTCGAGGAGGCCGTTGAGGAGGTCGTTGAGAGCACAACGGGGATCCCAATCATCAACGACCCAGGCGACGTTGTGCAGAACCTCGGCAAAAGAGCGTTCCGGGGATGAGCCGGAGAGGTCTTCCGGGGGGATCGTTCGTCGGCCAATCCAGATAGTGTCTTCGCAGAAGGGTTCAAGTCGAAGGGTTCCAATCTCGATTTGGAGCGGCATGCGACGCGGAACCGGCCCGATTCAGGATACGTTGCGACATCCCGCTCCGAAGATGTTGCATCCGAATTCGCAGGCAAGAACGGGTACGTGTACGAGATTTACGATCGAGGCCGAGGAGTGGACGTGAATTCGACGCTCGGTCGGCGCTCCCCTTTTCCAGAGCAACAGGAAGTGGCATTCCCGCTTGAGATACCGTCATCTGACATCATCGGGGCGCGTCCCGCAGTTGGCGGAGACTTCATCCCGAACCCCAACTTCAAGCCTGATTAGGAAGAATCGATGACCAAAGCTGACACAGAGGAGTTTCCTATCGAGATCTTGCATGGAGGAGCGGCCCGAAACGGTAGGATGTTGCTAGAGAACGTTCCGAGTGTAGCGGGGGAAGAGGTGCGTGTGGTGGTTGAGTATGCAGCTTCACAGTTCGAGTGTGTCGCAGACAACTACTTCGACGCCCTCGTTTGCATTCGGCGTCAACTTGAGCCCCAGGGTGCCCGGGTGAGATGCTATGGGTCGGCTGTGAACGTTTATCCCTCACCAATGGGTCTCTCAATGGGACATGGTCGCAAAGCCTATTCACTGACCCTCGGGCGCCGGGCTCTCAAGGACGACCTTGTGGACATCTTCGCTAGGACACCCGACGATGTGAAACTCGGGACAGTCGATGAACAAGAATCGTTCTACGACGAGTGGCTTCAGAGTCTTCGATGAGTGGTCCATCGAGCATCCTCACAATCAGTGTGACGCACGTGTAACGAAGATCGGGATCGGATCGGGATCGGATCGAGCATGCACTTCGGTAAATCGATTTTTCGGATCCAAGATCCCGCGATCCCGTTCTTGGGGGTGACAGGTGAAGGATCAATCGACCCGGTACCTATCGCCTCGCGCCGCACGGCCGCGAAGCGTTGTTCCGAGGGCCACGTCCATCGTTCGGATTCAAAGTGCGCGGCTGAACGTCATGGCCACTGACTGCAAGCGGCGTTTGAATGGCAGGAAGCAGAAGAAATACGAGGTTTCAACAATTGTCGAAGTGATCGAAGCCGCGTAGTCTCGCGATAGTGCGCCTCGAACTGCTCACCGGAGTCTTCATCACCGCGTGCGCGGCAGCGCCCAACGCGAGCGGCTTTACGCGCCGCAGCAATCTCGGCCCCGAAGTTTCACCTGAAACGCTGTCGTATTCCTCCTCCGGTACCGACAACATTCTCTGGAAGACTTCGTCGCTCGGAGAGGCAAGTCGAGCCCACGTCGGCGACTACCGCTACGACTCGTCCCGTCCTCATGCCGTCACTCATGCCGTCACTCATGCGGGAGGCGTAGCACTCGCCTACGACAACTCCGGCAACGCCACTCGCATCGGCGAGAGCACCTACGCCTGGGATTATCGCGGCAAGATGGTCGCAGCCACCACGGGCCCAAAACAGGTCGGCACGTTTGCCTACGACGCAGACGCCCTCCGCGTCCAAAAGCTCGAAGGCCCCTCCACCACCTGGCACATCTCCCTCGGCTTCGAGCTCCTAGACAGCATCGCCACCACATGGGTGAGTGCCTTGGGCAAGAAGATGGTCAAGCTCGAAAGCACCGAGCTCGCGGCAAAAGTCCTCCCCGACACGTTCCCCCTCCGCAGCGACGGCACCACGAGCGAAACCGACGGCCAAATCACCATCGGTGATGCTTGGGTCGTGCACGCCCGCCGCTAGCA
>CAYXVF010000244.1:0-2179 GCA_964468125.1 uncultured Bdellovibrionales bacterium
TTGGGATTGAGCATGAAACTCATAGAACGTCTCAGAGAGCTTGAAGATGAGGTCTACGAGCTGCAACTGAGGTGGTACTTCTTGAAGCGTTTTCAAGAGCAGCTGAGGGCCCAGGCCGTGGGCGGCATGGTACGGCCCAGCAACGACATGGCCTACTCTCTGGTGTTCGACGTGTACGAGATGTTCGTCGTGAACCTTGGATCATTCTCGAAAGGCGCCTTGTCGAGCGGTGGTTTCCTGGACTCGCTCAAGGGGCATCTCGACGAACTCAAGCAAAGGAAGCTCAAGCCATCAAAGGAATACGACGACGTTAGGCGTTACGATCAGAAGAACATCGACGAGGCATTCTCGCGGCTGTTCCCGGCCGCGACGAGTCGCCAACCGCAACAGGCCGACATAGACCGGCTCAAGGAGGCCTGGGATTCCGCCTCGCGCCGTGTGATCGAACTTCGGAATGACGTCCATGCCCATCGGTACGAACCCAAGCAGAAGAAGCTCAGGAAGAAAGGTCAGCAGCCTCCGTTGCTTTCCATGAAAGAGGCGCGAGACCTCTTCGACCATTTTGAAAGATGGCTGAACGATCTGCGACTGCTGTGTGACAACTCGTCTTTCGGGTACTACGCGAACAACAACGAAGCCGGCGCCGTCGCAGAGGACTTGGTCGACATCGTGCTTCACGGATCCATCAACGGCTTCGACTGGAAGATGCGACGTATCGAAGGCAAGGACGATGCGCCGTCATACTGGAAACGCCGCGAGGACTTCTACACAAGCCAGGAATGGGCCGACGAAAGGTCCGAGTGGCCTTTCAACAGGTCCACTTGACGATCGGCGCCACGGAATTCTGGCTATTCCCTCCGCTGAAGTAAGCGCGACGTAGTGGCGCCGCTCCGGACGATACCTTCCTCCGCATGTCGCGGACGGCCCACCTGTTCTACTGATCGCTCCGCCTCTTCCGACGCGTCAGCCGACACGTTCGGAAGTTTGCTCTCTAAGTGGCTGTATTTTCGGCTGATTGCTCGGTTCTGGTGAGAAAGCCGAGTTTTCTGGTCGGAAGAAATGGACTCTGGCGGCGGTGAAGCCCATATTCATGGCGGTTGCGTTTTTTTGTTGAAGGCGAGGAGAGTCAGATGAGCAGCGCAGTAGAAGTGGTCGAATTCGAGTCGCAGGAGCAACTCCTGAAGTACATCGACCGGTTCGCCCAACAGGCCGGGCTCGAAGACCACCGGACCGCGTTTGAGATGCTCGATCGAGGTGAACTCGAAGACTCGTTCGCCGCTCTGGAACTTCGCGATCTACGCCAGCTCCTCGAAGCCCGTTTCTCAAACGGTAATGGCCACCGTTAAGCGAGGCGAGGGGCTCACCGGGCGAAATCCGCACGAGTGTTTTCGGCAGTTCGCCGACATCTTGAACCCGCTGTTCTCCGGCACCCTTTCGCGGACCGCCCATTTGGCACTCCGCCCCGACGGGCGAGGAAACGCGACCCTCTCCACCGAAGCAGCGCCCATCACGATCGACACATCGAGGTACGGGAAGCTGTACCTTAGGATTCTCCAGAACCTTAGCACCGGTCCAACCTCGAAGAAGAACGTCGTCCGACTCCAAACCAATCTGTACAGCTATCGGCTCAGCTCCGAGCCGGGGCTACGCGACACGGAGCCCTTGTTTCGCTGGGAATATGCCAGGGAAGACGAACTCACGGATCGTCCGCCACGCCATCACCTGCACGTGCCAGGAACGCTACCCACGAATGGAGATGACCTCGAACTCAAGAAGCTCCATATCCCCACGGGATGGGTGGCAATCGAAGAGGTAATCCGCTTCATGATCACTGACTTGGGCCACACCCCTCCGGATCGCAACGACGGCGAACGCGAGTGGTGGGAGATCGTCCGCGACAGCGAAAAGCGTTTCCGGGGTGAGTTGGTGAGCAAGCCCTACTGACGATGACCCTCAGGCCGCGCGCCCCGTCACTGTGCTAGAACTGTGCTAATTGCCAGCACACAGCAGGATACTCGGCCCCATCCGGCGATCGCCAAAATCCGCTGCAACTGCCTTGAATTATTCAAGAAAGATGAGCCCGAGCAAGCTGGAGTGACCTGGCTTTTCACCCCGCCATCGCACTTAAAATCCCTTGCTGGCAACAGCGTGCGGGTTCGAGTCCCGCCCTCGGCACCAA
>CAYXVF010000245.1:0-2091 GCA_964468125.1 uncultured Bdellovibrionales bacterium
TGCTCGACGCCGTCGCCGCGGCGACTCTCATTGGCACAGGCGAGTCACACACCCACCTCCACCACGACGCCCTAGGCAGCACCGCGCTCACGACAGACGAGTCCGGCGCACGCATAAGCGAAACCCTCCACTACCCCTACGGCGAGTGGCGCTACCGAAGCGACGACCAGCTCGAAGTCTATAGCTACACCGGCGTCGAGCGAGACGCGTCCACCGGCCTCTCCGCCAACGGCGCCCGCTACCTCCACCTAGGCCTCGGAAGATTCACCAGCCCCGACCCGCTCTTCGCAAGCCTAGGCACCGTCCTCGAGCAAAGCCCCTGGGAGCACAATCTGTATGCGTATGGGCTCGCGAACCCGATCGCACTCTCAGATCCAAGCGGCATGTGCTCGTCTGAATACTGCAAGCAGCAGCACGCCTTGGCAGCCGAAGCTCTGAAAGCCGGAGATACATCCGCTTTCGCCCGGCACATGAACAAGACAAGCTTCGAGACAACGAAAGCCGCGGCAGGGGCATGGAGCATCACCGCGGCGGTCGGTGCACTTGGCGGCTCAATCTGGGCGCTCGGCGCTCGGGTCGTCGGCGGCTATCTGGTTGAGGAGGCGGTTGAGGAGGTCGTCGAAAGCACTTCGGGTATTCCGATCGTGAACGATCCTGGGGACCTCCTACAGTCCGCGGCGAAGAGAGCCCATCGCTCGGGAACCTCAACTCGTGATCTGGAAAATCTATCGGACTCCGAGATTGATGGCGCTGTACAGGAAATCGGTTGCAGCAGCATCTTCGTTTGTGCGCCCGCTCCCACTGGGTCCCGATATAACAAGAATCCGTCGATGATGACGAACGAATACACGGTGCCGGCGCGCTCTTCCGCTCCGGGCGCGTCTGGAGATGTGGGCACGCGAATTCGGGTTCATACCGCTGATCCCACTGCGCCACCGGGAAGCCACTCGGCGACAGGGAATACGGTCAGCATCACACAAGGCAGTGGCAAACGCATGCTTGGGCCTGATGGTGAGTGGATTCAGCGTTCAACCGCAACCGATAGCCAAATGGACTCCGCGCATTTCCCGATTCACCGAGATGGAGAGTAGCGATGGACTTAAGCATGACTGACGTGGCCCGCGTAGCAGGTATCCGTGAGCTCGAACTTGTGCTAACCGGTTCGTCCACCAATCTTATCTCTCTACACGGCGAATACGAGGGAACGGGCGACTTTTTCAGCATCAGTTTCTGGGATATCGAATATATCGAAATCGCCGGGCTCTTCGTTCTCGGTGGAGTTCGAGAAGGCTCGTGCGAAGCCTTTTCCCAGATGAAGCTCAAGTGGGCACGCCTTAGGTCAGACTACTCGGGGAAGGCAGTCGCATTCTGGTCAGCTGACGCAGCCAGCCTCGAAACGGCGATGGACAATGAGTGCTTCCTCATAGTCTGCAACAGGCTTTCGGTGACACCGGGCAGCGACTGGGAAGAGCTAAGGCTGCTGTCGCTGTAGCGGCAATCCGGTCGGGATCCGATCGAGCATGCACTTCGGTAAATCGATTTTTCGGAGCCAAGACCCCGCGATCCCGTTCTAGAGGGGGGGCAGGTGGAGGATCAATCGACCCGGTACCTATCGACTCGCGCCGCCGTGCGGTTGCGAGGCTTTGTTGCGAGGGTCACGTCCATCGTTCGGATTCGAAGTGCTCGGCTGCACGTTACCGCCACTGATTCCAAGCGACGTTTGAATGGCAGGAAACAGCAGATGCACGAGCTTTCAACAATTGTCGAAGTGATCGAAGCTGCGTAGTCTCGCGATAATGCGACTCGGACTGCTCACCGGAGTCTTCATCGCCGCGTGCGCAGCACCGATGAACGCGAGCGGTTTTACGCGCCCCGCTCCCCTCGACACCGACCCCACCGGCCGCATCGTCCGGACCCGCTACGATGGCCTCTCGCGAGTTACGTCAGTTCCCGGTCTCATCGACGAGGTCCATTATCGCCAAAGCGGCGAGCCCGGACGCATCGAGCGCAGCAACGGCACCCTCGACACCTTCACGTATGATGTCCGGTTGCGCTTGGACGGCATGGGCGTTGACGGCCCCGGCGCGACCT
>CAYXVF010000246.1:0-2025 GCA_964468125.1 uncultured Bdellovibrionales bacterium
CGTTTATCGCGCTCGGCGCCGGAGCAGACCCGTCGGTGAATGGCCAGGACGTCGACTTCGTTGGGGTGGAAAGCCGCATCGATTGGCACGTCAGCAACAGCGCCTCGATTGGACTGGGTCATACCCTGTTGGACACGAGCCCAGACACCGATGCTGGTCTCGACCCTGTTTCTTTTCTTCCGCGCCATCGGCTGGATGTGTGGGGTGAGCTCAGTCACGACCGTGTAGGGATATGGACCCGCGCACGCTACACCACCGAGCGCTCGGACCAAGGACAAACATTGGCATCCTACGTGATTGCTGAAGCGTCGGCATGGTACGGGATCAACGACACGCTGCGCGCAAGCGTGCGCGTCGATAACCTCACGAACACGACCTACCACACGCGCGCAAACCTCTTGGGGGACGGCACGACCGTCACCTTTTCACTGGAAGGACGAATCGGCGGATGAAACGCGAAGCCATCGCCACTGCGACGGGCCGAGCCGCCCGCGCGGCACACGAACCTTCGGGCCACAAGGGGATTGCGCTCGTTTGTGCCCTGTTCGGATATGCAATGATCGCATGCACCGCGACGCCGAGTGGCCCCGAAGCTCCCGCCCCTCGTCCGACGCTGCGCATCCTGGTCCCAAACCCACACAATCTGCAGCTAGTTACCTTTTGGCTCGGACTCGACCGCTTCGAGTCGCAGGGGGGACGCGTCGAGCTGTTGATACCGCCCGTTCCGCAGGCAACCCGCGACTGGATGACCCGGAAGTCTCCCGATGTCGCGATCTTGCCCGCCCCGATTCTCTTGGACCATCTGGCGCTCGGAACACCGATGGGACGCGTCGCGAATCTGCTCTCGAACGATCCGATCAATCTCATCATTCGACGTTCAGTGGCCGAAACGCGTGGACTGAGCCCATCGATGCCCCTGCGCGACCGGCTCGAGGGGCTTCGGGGGCTCAAGCTCGGCATTGCGCGGCACCCACCGCCACGACTCCGAGCACTGTTTTCCGAGGTGGGTCTCGACGTCGACGCGATCGTCGAGACCGTACACCTGGGAGGAAAACGTCAGAATCGTGCGTTTGCGCGCGGAGAAGTCGATGTGCTGTTTGCGCACACGCCCTTTCTAGAGCATGCGCTCGTACACCAAGACGCCGTGCTCTTGGTGGAGCTCTCCGCCGGAGAAGTGGCGACGCTCGGCGCTCGTACCGTGCATGTGGCCGTCGCCTCACCGGAGTTTGAGAGTACCGCGCCTCGCGAGCACGCGCGTTTTTTCGAGGCACTCGAGCACGGTCGGCGACTGCTCCACGACCGTCCGGCGGAGGCCGTGACCGTACTCGCTCGTCTGTTTCCTAAGCGCGATCCGAGAGAGCTCGCGATGCTGGTCGAGCTCTACGGTGATGCCGTACCGCGCTCTCTCGATGTCACGGTCGGTGGACTCGAGGCGGCACTTCGCTTTTACCCGGAAGGCTTTGCACCACCCGAAATCGACCGCACGGCGCTCGAGCGCTTTGTCGCGATCGGCTCGAATTGACATCGGCGCCCTGCGAGTCGGCAGGAGGCTCCGGTTCGCGAATGACGTCGCTAGGGCGCATCTCACAACTCCGGACCGAGCCAGCGCCGAGAGACGCGTCGCGAGGGCGGCGCGCGGAGTGGAGGGGTGCCGTAGGTCTCGGATTCGCCGCGGGATTTTTAGGCACAACCGCCTTCTTTCTCCCGGGCTTCTTGGCTGAGCTTTTTGAGCCCGCCGACCCCTGGCGCTTCCGATAGCTGTCGCCCTCCATCACCACTTGGTGGGCGTTATGGGCCAAGCGATCGAGCGCGCTCTGCGCAAGAATTGGGTCGTCAAACAGCGGGATCCATTCGTCGACGGTCCGGTTGCTTGTGGCTATGGTTGATGCCCTACGGTGACGGCCAATCAGTACCTCGTAGAGGTCGCTGGACGCCGTGGGGTTTAGCTTTCGGAGCCCGTAGTCGTCGATGAGGACGCGCTTGCCGAGACGGCACGTGGCGTGGCCGAGGGCGCTGGCGAGAAAG
>CAYXVF010000247.1:0-1923 GCA_964468125.1 uncultured Bdellovibrionales bacterium
AGAGCATGCGGTCCACGGGCGTCAGCTCCCGGACCTTGGCCTCGTCGTCGTGGTCGAAGACCTGTTTGTAGATGTTCCCTGCCTCAGCGTACTCGGCGGGGTACTTGTCTCGGACTTCTCGGAATTTCAAAAGGGTGCAACCGGGCTCAGATCACGTTTTTTTGGGATGAGGGGATCGTAATTGCGCGGAATCTGGGCGATAGCGGTGGTACGTGCCAACCAACCACCACCCGAGATCCGCGCTATGCCCCTGATATCTCCCCTGAGCCTGGTTCGAAACCCTAAAGTTGACGCCGAATGCGCGCCGAATTCGCAGGATGCGCGGGAAGCTGTTCGCGCCGCCAGCGAGGCTGTTGTTCACTGCGTGGAAGAATACGCGAAGAGCGACTCGGATATCGCTTTCCGAGACGTCGAGTGCCACCTTCGGGACCTTGTGTTCGCCTTCGCTCGGGCTGTGGTTGTCTTGTTTCTCGTGCTGCGTGAATCCCGCACAATGCAAGACTACCCGGCAGGGAAGCGCGTTGAGCTCGAAGGTCGCAAATTTCTCCGTGCTCCAGCGATTGCCCGCAACCTGACCACCATGTTCGGCGTGGTGAGGTACTGGCGCAGCTACATGCGTGAGGTCGGCACCAGCGAGCCTCGCGGATTTCATCCGCTGGATTCCTCGCTCGGCCTGCCCGCAGATCGTTTCAGCTGGAACGTCTTGGCAAGAGCGGCTTGGTTGGCAACCAAGCTCTCGTTTGCCGAGTCGCGCTCGACCCTCGCCGAGTTCATTCCGAACACTCCATCGACGGAGGTCATCGAGAAGACCGTGCTTGGCTTCGGGCACTTCGCCGAGACCTGGCTCGAGTCCCGTGCTGCTCCCGAGGATGACGGCGAGGTTCTCATCATCATGTTCGACGGCAAGGGCATCCCAACGGCCACCGACGAGGAGTTGCGTCGCCGGCGGGGCAAGCGTCGTCGCCGATCCCCAGAGCGCTCGCCCCGCCACCGGGGACGCAACCGGCGCAGGCGGCAGTCGAAGAAGCCGCGCCGCAAAAAGGGTGACAAATCCAAGAACGCCAAAGTGGCAACCACGGTTGTGATGTACACGCTTCGACGCCAGGGCACGCGTCGTCTCGAGGGTCCGGTCAACAAGTGGATCTATAGCTCGTTTGCGCCAAAACGCCACGCGTTTGAGATAGCGCGTCGTTGGGCCGACAAGCGCGGCTTCGCAGCCAACTCCGGAAGACTCGTGCAGATCGTCACCGATGGTGACAACGACCTCGCCAAGCTGTCTGCTGAGTATTTCCCGCAGGCGGAACACACCATCGATGTATGGCACGTTGTCGAGTACCTCTGGAAAGCGGGCGAATGCTTGTTCGACGAGGGTTCGAAACAACTCAAGGCTTGGGTCACCAAGCAGAAGGACCGGCTGTTCGACGGCGACGTTGTCACCATCCTCTGCGCTATGAAACGTCGCCTCGACCTGATCCCCAAAACGGGTCCCGGCAACAAGGGACGCCGGGCCCGCCTTGCCAACGCGGTAGGGTACATCGAACGCCGCGCGGACAAGATGGACTACGGAAGTCTCCGCCGGCGCGACCTCGAAATCTCAAGTGGCCCGATCGAAGGCGCCATCAAGCACGTTATACGCCAGCGTCAAGACCACGGCGGTATGCGATGGATCAAGGAGCGCGCCGAGGCCGTGTTGAAGTTGAGGTGCCTTGAGGTCACTGGTGCATGGGACGAGTTCGAGCGAGACGTCCACGATCTATTCTGGCGTATCAGTCGCGAAACCGGCGAGCGTCTTCCTCTGCAGGCCTCCGAGCCTGCTCCATTACCCCACCTTCAGGAGAGCGCAGCGTGACATGGGCCGATCTGCACTCATCGTAATTGCGCGGAATCTGGGCGATAGCGGTGGTACGTGCCAACCAACCACCA
>CAYXVF010000248.1:0-1922 GCA_964468125.1 uncultured Bdellovibrionales bacterium
GCCCAACAAACGCGACGCCAAGTTGGTGCGCCTCGGCTTCCGTGACGGTGCCTTGTACGCCTCGCAATCCCCCGGCTGCGAGTTGGTTTTCAATGCGCGAGAGCTTCCGCCGAAGCTGCGGCGACAGTCGCGGCAAGGGGAGTGCACGTTGCGCGATAGGCTCAGGGACTCGGAAGAACTCGGCCGCTGTATCGCCGTGCGTCCGGAGGTACTCCATCTCGAGCACGCGAGCCTCCGCTTCGACGCGCTCGACTTGTCTCTGAGTGGGGCCACGTCCTGCACCCCGCGCGGACTCCAAGCGCGGCCCCCGTGGGCGACCGAGCAGCTCGGCAAAGTGATCGGCGCGCATCTGCGCATTGCGGTAGCGGGCCACGAGCCAGGGATCGACCCGTCGGGCGTGTGCCCGTCGGCCGCGTGCTGCCAACAAGGGTCGAGTGGAAGCTCCGGACGATTCGCTCGGCTCGAACCCGGTCGGGACCTGCAGCGCCGCGCCAGTTGACGATGCGCGGACGTAGTGAAGAGCGTCTTCGCCGACGTCACGAGCGGATGCGGCTCTGGCTTGCGTCTGCGGGCCTGTCGCGGAGGGCGAGAGTCCAGCCGGGGGGTGAGGAAGGCCGACTCTAGAATTCTGAATTGCCGTCATGCTCTGTAGGGAGAGCAGGTTCGGTGCCACTTCACGGTTCTTTCGAGAATCGTCGATTGCAGCCTGATTTCGGGGATTTTCTTGTGGAGCGTATCCACTGATAGTTCGGTGCTGCGTCAGAATAGGTCAGCCAATTTGCTGCATTTTGAGTCAGGGAAGGCGGGCCTCAATCGCGAAACACACCGTCGATCGAGTCTTCGGTTAGGACGCGGTCGAGCCAGAGCTCGAGATCCTCGGGAGTCGCAGTACCGAGACGCGTGCTTGCGCCTTCGGGCAGGGAGCCGAACTTCCGTTCGAGCATGCGCCTCAGGATCGCCGTACGTTCTTGTACGCGACCCTCCGCAAGACCTCTTTCTAGCCCCCTCTCCATTCCTCTCTCTAGACCCTCTTGCCGACCTTCCTCCTTCATCTCTTCCGCAAACGACTGCATGACTTCCTCCAGTTTCGGACTGAACGAGGCGGCGATCTCCCGCGCCCGGGCAAGGTTCGCGAGGCGATTCACGCGCATCCAGTACTCTAGCATGAGAACCACGGCTTCGAAGCCCTGATCGAAACCTACCATCGAGCGAATGAGTCTGGCCCAGGCTTCGAGCTTGGCATCGAGCCCGACGCCACGACGGCTGTTCGCCAGTGCCAGGAGCGCGAGCTGCGTCATCCCGCCAAGCGCCATGGTAAGGATCTCTTCGTCTCTCCAGGAGCTGACGTCGAGAACGCGGTAGGCGGCACGGAGCTGGGTGAGGTCGTCAAGAGGAGTTGTGAGCTTGGCTACATCGAGCGCCGCGTTCCATGCCTTTTTACCGTGGTAGAGGACGAGCGGCAGGATCGGCGGTAGCGGCGAGTCCGGCTCGCGCGTCCGATAGGCTTCCCAGAGCCGTACACGGTAGCGCAGCATGCGCAGCGCCATCCACCGGTCCACGGTGCTCTGATGTTCGAGCAGGACGTAGACGAGGACCGAGTCTCCGACGGTGGTGCGCGCTTCCCAGAGAAAGTCGGTCTCAATCTCGGGGCCGAGCTGGTCACCGCCGAGTTGCTCATCAATGAGCCGCAACGAAGCAAGGTCGAGTTGCTCGACAACGTCCTTCGGAAACAAATGCCGCACTAAGTCCGCGGTCGCATCGGGCTGCGAGAAGACCCGCCGGGCGTAGGTGTCATGCCAGTTGTGCATGCAGGCGGTAGAAGAGCATGTCGCGTGCCACGCGCAGATCGCCCGAGACTTCGCGAATTTCCGCACTCGCCCGCGCGAAAACGAGATCCCGGGTCACAAAAAATCGAAATCTCG
>CAYXVF010000249.1:0-1908 GCA_964468125.1 uncultured Bdellovibrionales bacterium
CGTGTAGTTCACATCGACAAACGGCTCAGGAACATCTCCCGCCGACAATGCGACGTCACCCGCGGCTACGAGGCCCGCAAAGCCGCCCTCATCGAAGTTCTGATTGAACCAGCTCGCACGGATCACTGACGACGGGCGCGCCGAAGAAACGCTCGAGGGGCGAGGTGTCTGGTGGCGCTGCGTGCTTGAAATAGACGCATTCGGGCCTGATAGCGAGACCCGTCACTTCGCGCGCAAGACTCGAGAGCGCCGCGAGCGACGCCTCGTTCGAAGTGCACAGACCGCGCCGCCGTTTCAGTCGCACCACTTTCCGCACAAACAGTGACGTGATGACTCCCACCCGCGGCGAATAATACAACCTCGCGCGATTGGCCAACGGGGGATTGCCTCGCTCCTGCGAGTTCATCGTGCGTTGAATCGTCTCGATCTCAATTCGTGAGCATCAACCCAGCGACTCGAGATCGTCGGCACGTTTGGGTCACGGTTCTTCGCTTCGCGCCGTCTGGAAGCTAAACCACGTTGAGTTGGCTGTTGATCGTCCACGAATCGCGCGAGGACACGCACGGCTCGGTCGACCGACATCGGCGATTCAAATACTCGCGGATGGCTAGTCAAACGGAGAAACTCCGCCACGTTGGTGTGGGTGGTAGCGAGTTGCCGATCATTTCGCTCGAGCCAGTTGGAGCAACGCTCGTGTTCGCTGGAACTCGATACCAGCAAGTGGATGAGTACGTTGGTATCAAGTGCGGTCGTCATCGAGTATGTCGGCCAGCGTCGAGCGGGAGTCGATGTTCAAGAGAGATCGCCCCAAATCCACCGGTTCAAGGGTAGGCCTTTTTCGTTTTCGGCTCCGCTCCACGTTTCGCCCGATTCGCGCCCAATCGGAGATCGTGTCGCTGAGGGTCCGACCGGTCTTCTGCGACACCTTGCGGGCGTCCTCATAGACGGCGTCGTCGATGTTTAGACTCGTCTTCATATTCCGGAGCATGGAATACGTATTCCGCCCAGTCGACTCTTGTATTCTGGCCCCTGGGGCCCCTCCCGTGGCTCCAGGAGCACCGGATGCTGAAGAGACAACTTGGCGCTCAGCCCTTGAGCGCTTTGATGCTGCCGAGATCAACCAGATCCTTTGGTCGACCGGCCGCTCGCTTCGCTCGTTCCAAGCCATCCAGCGTCAGCACGAGTATGGCTGTGTCTTCGATCTCCAGCTTGCTTGCTGCAGCGTCGACGTGTTCAAAGCTACCGAGCCCCGGCACCTCGCCCAGCAGATCGAGAGGGCCGAGGTCCGTGTCGAGCGTGAAGTTCAAACCGCTTCGCAGAGAGGCTTCGTCGAGTACGAACGGTAGATCACCTTCGACGCCGCGGAGACGTGGACGAATCGCAGCGAGCGCGTTGGCCAGCCGCGATAGGTTCTCCCGATCGCGCGCGTAGGCGATGTCGAGGTCCTCAGTTGCGCGCTGAACGCCTCGGGCTATCAGCGCGACTCCGCCGATCACCACGAAGCGAACTTCATGCTCGGTCAGTCGCTTTAGTAGCTCGCGTAGCTTCACGGCTGCGTGCCTTTCGAGCAGATTCGGCGAACGCCTGCATCTCCTCCAGCCAAACGATGCGCTCGGTGGGGGTCTTGGCGAGAGAGCGCTTTAGGAGCTCTCGGTCCACGTCGCGGGCGAAGAGCTCGCTTAGAATATCGAAACATGTTCGCTCCATGCCTCTATCCTACGGCAATCAGCACAGTTCTGAAATCGTCCAGTTTGGGGAGCCAATTTGCCCAAGGCGGGCATTCTTAGGCGCCAGGCTTGCAGATTCGGCCCAACAACTCCGTACGGTGGCAGCGCGATCCTTTGGACAACACAATGGCTCTCGTGAGCTTCACCGAGCCGGCCGAGTTGCTGTCGATCGAGAGCGTGG
>CAYXVF010000250.1:0-1907 GCA_964468125.1 uncultured Bdellovibrionales bacterium
AGGGGGTGTCCCGGTAATGGCCGCCAGAAAAGTTGGATCATTTCGATCACTTAGCAGGGGGATCGCATACAGGATCGTTTTCTGATCTACGCTGTGAATGCGACGACACGAACTCACCGATGCCCAGTGGAACAAAATCGAGCCTCTCTTGCCAAGGGGAGGCCGCGGTCAACCCTCGGTTCGAGGAGACCGTAATTTCATAAACGCGGTTTTGTGGATTGCCAAGACCGGTGCTCCTTGGCGTGACCTTCCTGAACGATTCGGGAGCTGGAAGACGCTCTACAATAGATTCCGAGAATGGTCGAAGGCCGATAAGTGGCAGGAAATATTTGAAGCCCTTGCGCTCAATGACGACGACGTTGCAGGAATCATCGACGCCTCGATCGTTCGGGCTCACCAAGACGCAGCGGGTGGGCGCGGTGGTCCAAAAAAAACAAAATAGGAAGGTCGCGGGGCGGTTTATCCACAAAGATTCATGCCCTGGTCGATTCAACAGGGAAACCCCTACGTTTAACTCTCACCGAAGGTCAGCAGCATGAATCCACCGTTGCTGAGACACTCATCGACTTCATTCACGCAAACGCGTGCATCGCTGACGGCGGCTACGACGCCGATCATATCATCACAGAATTGAAGACCCGCGGAATCGTCCCGGTAATCCCTCCACGTGCGACGCGTCTGAAGAAACGTCGTTACGACAAAGGACTTTATAAACTACGCTATCTCGTCGAATGCTTCTTTCACAGCATCAAGCGCTTCCGCCGAATCGCAACCCGCTACGACAAGACAGCTACCTGCTACCATGGCTTTCTTGCGCTTGCGTGTGCGATGCAGTGGGTATGATTACCGGGACACCCCCTGATATGGAGCGACCCTGTCAAGCTACCTCGTTGTGTCGTCGGAGCCGGCGGCCCCGTCGCTGCTTTGCTGGTCCGCACATGACAGGGAACGCGCCCGAGGCGATGCCGACGTTGATCAGTCTGATATCCGCGGGCCGAAACCGCATGCTCAAGATCCGTCGGGAGCTGCCTCTGACTAGTTCCGCGGGCCGAAGCACAATGTGCTCCGCCGCATAGGGGGTGCGAGGATTCTCCGTCCACCGGGTCCCCGAGCACGTTCCCTATCGCGTGTGGCGTCGTGTTCATCGAGCTACGCTAGGCTGCTATCGTCATGCGGTTACGTTCGTATTCAGCCTCGGCTGCGAGTCCGATCTCCCAAATAAACGCCAGGAGTTCTCTCGCCACGGCACCGATCACCTTGTTGTGATGTTTTCCCGCGCTCAGGAGATGGCGGTAACGGCCGTGCAGTCGCCTCTGAGCATTCCACGCTAGATCACAAATGCGCGGGCTGGTCTTTCTTTGGCGAACTTTCAGTTCGTACCCGACTCGTGGTGCGAATCGATAGGCCCAGGCGGACTCCCCGAGTGCCCGGCGCAGATGAGCGTTTCCTGACTTGGTGATCGCGCCTCGGCGAATCTTGTCCCCGGAGGAATGCTCGCGTGGCACCAAGCCTGCGTAGGACATCAGTTGAGTCGGATGTGAGAAACGCGAAAGGTCACCGACTTCAGTCACGATCGTCACAGCAGTCAATTGCGCAACACCTCGCATGGACTGAAGCGCGTGGACGACAGCCTGCGACTTTTCGGGGAGCAAACCGATCGCCCGATCGATCTGTTCGGCGAGATTCTTCACCCGCGATATTTGATGCTCGAGCTCGTGCAAGAGGTCTCTGAATGTCACCTCTTGAGCGGGATGTTCGAATTCTTGGCGGCTCAGCCATGTGAAGTGCTTGAGCGTCCAACTCTTTTTGATGTCCTTCGGTTTTTGGCGACCTTGACGTAGGAGAAACTTCGATAGTCGGTGACGCGCACGCAACTCATCCGACTTGGCCGCTTCTCGGCAACGGAC
>CAYXVF010000251.1:0-1885 GCA_964468125.1 uncultured Bdellovibrionales bacterium
TGTCAAAACCGGCCGTGCTGCACCGATCTATTCTGGACATTGCCTTTCAGAGAAGAGCTGTGCACGTTGTTGCACACTCCGCCCCGTGCACGGGGTTGCACAGGTGTGCACAGTGCGGGAGTTGGGGCCAGCCCCTTCGCAGCACCGGCCACTACGAGGCCTCTTCAGAGACCCCGCTATTCCCCGAAGCCCCGGTCCGGCGCCCGCTTCTCCGGGTCCAGGCGAACTCCTCCACCCTGTTGAATGCGTGCTGACATCTCAGCCCTGGACGAGATCATTTCGCCGAACGCGGCGTCACGAGACTAACGCTCGAATAGGAGACACACGAACCGGGCTCAGACCATTTGAGCCCGCTGCAACCTGCGAGCGAGTCCGCGGTCAAACGTGATGAAAACGGCGTCTGGAGGTGAACTTTCAACGTGGAGTGCGTCGGCAAAATCAGCTCCATTGGCGTACTGTTCGAGGGCGGCACTCACGACGGTTGCATCTTCAATCACGGCGCAGGATAGCCGGCTCGTGAGCGCCAGTGCGCGGTGCACGACGTTGCGGTCCAGCTCGTAAACCGACTCGAGCACCCATGCGAGCTTCAGGAGGACCGTCTTGGCGATAAAGACCGATTAATCTCCGATGCGCTTCTTGGCTGCGCGCACCTGTCGCGGGTCGTCGCCGGTCACGAGCCGCACCAAAACGTTCGTGTCGAGCGAAAGCATGGAATCAAACACCGCGCTTCTTGAAGCGCGCACGAACGCCCGCGGCCATTTCTTCCAAGCTCTTCTTCGAGCCCTGGTAGTCCACGCACCCGATGAGCTCGTCTAGAGAGATGGGAGCATCAGAGGAGATCGGTATGAGAACCAGCGCGCTGTCCGACGTTGGCACGCGGAAACGCTGCCCGCTGACCCATCCGCGTGCGTCTCGCAGGCTGTCAACCCTCGAGCTCAGTCCGGTAGGCGTTCATGGCTTCGCTCGTTGTTCGGGCGTCGAGGTGACGGATGAGTTGGTCGAAATCGAGCCTCGGGACGAACTGGCTCGAGGACGTCTCCTCGTATTCTCCATCTCGTAACGCAAAGATCCGAATCTCACCGCCTTCCCAGAACCACACCTCGCGAACCGCCAGCGCCTGATAGATGCGCAACTTGTCCACCCCTCCGCGGGTCCAGTTCACCTCGATCACGAGGTCTGGCCGAGTTGCATCCGGGTCGTCGCGAAAGAGAAACGACGCATCAGGCTCAGCGCCGACGTTTGGCTTGGACATGAGGGTCCACGAGCCCGTCGTATCGAACAGGATTCCATGATGGAGGGCGTAGACCTCGACCAAGCGCGGGAGCCGAGCGGCAAGGCGTTCATGATGACGAGACGGACTCATGATCTCGAGCCTCTCGCCGTCAAACGAGAGTCGCGGCACGGCCTTCTCGCCGCGCCACTTCACGAGAGACTCGTACTGCGCCCAAGGCACGCGCTCGAGAATCACGCGATGGTCGACGCGCGAGAGATCGCTCTCGGTTGGGGGCTGAAGGTCCACGCCGGAAGTATAGCGGGGTTGGCTCATTTTGAGAGGGCTCCATTTTCATAGGTCTCGAAGGAGCAAGGTGCGGGCCAGCGACAGAAGCCGCAGTCCTACCCGAAATCCTCGACCGCAGCGTAGGCCCGCGGGTCCTAGGTGCCAGCTCCTGGTCTGCGTTGCGCCAATGTCACTGACGCCTTCGGCCCGCCGATTCGAAGCGCCTCGTGGACGATGCCGAGATCGTCGGTGATGGTTCGGATCTTCGTCGCCCATGCGATTAAGGGAGAGGGCTATCTCCAACAAAACCGCTGGTTCGAGATCGCGCATTCAGGTGACCGAAGAGTTTCGTCGTGCGGCCGACGAATGGGCAAGCGATCGCCTCGG
>CAYXVF010000252.1:0-1883 GCA_964468125.1 uncultured Bdellovibrionales bacterium
CTCGTGACGCGAAGAGAGGGCGAAGGGCGCAGCGGTAGCCGGGATTCTGTCTCTCGCGGACGACGAGTAGTCCTTCACGTTTTAGATGCCCGTAGCTTGTAGGGCGTGCCCTGCATGGCGTTGGTTGGGGTCGGAACGCGTCCTACGGCTGGAAGAGCGTTTGCTGTCCCGCGCTGACTCGCGGTGTCGCGACTGATGCTTCCGACTGTAGCGAGGCCTTATCTGCCTCAAGTCGATCGACGAGCGCCGGGGACAAGTACAGCGATTCGACCGTTTCGTCTTCTCGGCCATTGAGTGTAGCCTGCGAAGATCGCCCGACATGGACAGCGATCCGATGGAGTTCGAGGTGTTCTGGTAGTCCAGGTCCGTACGTACGCTTGCCGCAGGAGCCATCGAAGCTCACAAGGTACGACAAGCCGCGGGCGTTGGCATCCTCGAGCTCGGCGACGAAGCGGTCATAGTCCAAGCCTTGGTGGTACCGCGAGTCCCGTTTCCCGCTCACGCCCATATAGGGCGGATCCATGTACACCACGTCCTTCGGTGAAGCGGCCCCGAGAGCCGCCGAGTAGTCGCCACAGACTGTGGAGGTTCGCCCATGGAGCAGCGGGCTCACCGTCATGACCCGGCTGCGGAGCAGCGTCGGACGCATCCCGAGGCGCCGCTTGTCCGGCGACTGGTTGAAGTGGCCCTCTGAGTTGAAGCGGACGGCGTTCTTCACGCATCGAGCGATCAGGTAGAGAAGCTGTGCTGGCTTTCGCTCGGCGTTGAAGCGATCGCGGAGGCGGTCGTAGTACGCGCGAGGGTCATCGAGTTGAGACTCCCAGATAGCTTCGTAGTCGTCGGCCAGTTGCTCAGGCTGCTCGATGATCTGGGACCAGATGCCAACGAGCGGCTCGAGCGTGTCTCCGATGACGAAGCGCTTTGCTGCGTTCGTCGCGGCGGCTCCGATGGTGACGGCGGCCGAGCCGGCGAACGGCTCCCGCAGGACCTCGGTGTCGTCTGGGACGAAGCCGAGGATCAACGGGACTTGGCGGCGCTTGCTTCCCTGGTAGGGGATCGGCTGTGGTGCGTTCTTTAGGTTCACGAGTCCTTCTCCGAGGGGCTTGCGTACGGGGGTGCGGCGGACTCGGCGGCGAACAAGTTTGGTTGTTGCCCTTCCCGGATGCAAGCCTCTGCTTGCTCGATGAACCAGGCCTTCAAGGTCAATCCCCGTCGAGCAAGTTCGACGTAGAGATCGCTCTTGAGGTCTGGGTCGACCTCGACCACGATTCGTCCGGAGGTGCCACGCGCCATGTATGTTACATAACATATGGCACACGACGCGTCGACCACCACGTTTCCGCCCGCGGCTTCGGGAACGTGAAAGAGTGCGGGGTGGCCAGCCCACGGGGTTTGCACTATGCAGAGACCGTGCCAACGATGGGGGACGGGATATCAACCATCAGATCGTCGCCAGGCCCTGCGCAAGGGCGAGGGACATGGCCACGCTCGCGAACCCGTTCACGACACGAACAGGGGCGGCGTCGTCCTCGAGGATCTCCACGCGTGCATCGACGCTCTGCGCCGGGTCGCGGATGATGTCCTTGCCCGTAGCAGGCTTGTAGCTGTTGTCGGACGCGTAAGCCTGAAGCTCCGCGATGACGAAGTTCAGCGCCCCGATGAGGTCCGAACGACTCGACTCCGGGATGCCAACCGATGACGCACCACCAGGACCGGTGATGGTGAGCGTCGTCCCGTCCGTAACGACGGACATCGTCTGAGACGAGCTCGCAACGTCGACGCCGTCGTACACCGTCTGCGTCGTGCAAGTGGAACCAGGCATGAATCTCTCCTCGATGGTGAAGCGTGGACCTTCAACGGGCCACGAACAGAGGCTATCACGA
>CAYXVF010000253.1:0-1857 GCA_964468125.1 uncultured Bdellovibrionales bacterium
GCCCCCGGCCGCCCCTGGCCGCTGCCGTCGCCGTCCGGGGGCAGCTCCGGGCGGCTTAGGGGCCGCCGCAAAATTAGTCGATCGTGTCCGCGTCGCGCTGCGGCTGGGGTGGGGTCGGGGTCGGGGTCGGGCGGATCGTGTAGTTCCACTCGCCGTGGAATGCGTTCGGCTCGATGTTGACGAGGGCGAGCTCTTTGTCGGAGACGCGACGCCCTTTCGCATAGATGCGGCTGTCGACGCGGCTGTGCACTCGCAGGCCGGTCTTTGTCGTCGTCGCCGCGATGAGGTTCACGATGACCTGATGCGTAACGAGGGGCTTGCCTCGCCAGTTCTGCGTGATGAACGAGAACAGCCGGTGCTCGATCTTGTTCCACTTGCTCGTCCCCGGCGGGAGGTGACACACGGTGATCGGAAAACCAAGCTCGTCGACGAGGTGCTGAAGCTCTAGCTTCCACAGGCGTAGGCGATAGCCGTTGCTCCCGCCACCGTCGGCTGTGATCACAAGCGACGTCGCGTTGGGATACCTGGACCCGCCCAGCTCCTGCCACCAGGTGCGGATGGTCTGCACCGCAAACTCGCCAGTGTCGTGGCTGATACCAACGCTCACCCATGCTTCGTTCTTGTCCAGGTCGTAGACGCCGTACGGCGTAGCGCGCCCTTTCTCTTTGTCGATGAAGTCATGCACCTTGACGTCGACAGGGTCGGCTTTTGCGTTGAGCTCTCGCCCGCCGTTCTTGTACGGACCGACAAGCTCCCGCTTCTTGGTGTCGACGGAGATCGCGGGCTCGTTCGCTTCGATCTGCCGGCGTAGCGTCTCGTTGATGTGCTCGAACTGCGCGTTCCGATCGGGATGTTGCTTGCCCTCGAGGCGCTTTCTGTTCGCTTGCAGGCTGTAGCCGAGCTCCTTCAGCAGCCTCGACACCATCTTCATGCTCGTTCGGTGTCCCTGCTCCTTCAGCGCCGCGACGATGTTACGCTGGCTGCGCGCAGTCCAAAGCAGCGGCGACTCCGGATCTCCCCGTGTCGTCGACTCAACCAGCTCTCGCAAGTCCGAGAGCAACGTTGGGTCTTTCTCAGTTTCCTTCTTGCGCCCTCCACCGGGACGTCGGCTTCGCGTCGGAGACATTTCCGGCGCCTCGCCGCTCTCTATCGCGCGCACCTCCCGGATTCCCCGACCGATCACGCTCGCTGCCATACCCGTCGCTCGAGACGCAGCCGCGATGCCGCCATGGCCCAGAGCCATTGCTTCGCTGGCCACGAACAAGCGTCGCGCGCGCTCAGTGAGCTGCCCCTTCAAATTGCTGTAGCGCATTCGGATCTTCGCTTCGGCGGCCGCTCGCTCTGACTTCTTCATGCGCGGAAGCATGATCCCATCGATCCTAAAGGCAAGCGCTTATTTCGCGGCGGACCCTTACGGTCGGTTCCCGATCAGAACCGCCGCAAGCGTGGTCGGTGAGATCCACGGCGCACGCTCGCCGCAGTGTCCGGGATGCGCGGGCAGAGGAGAGCACACACGGACAGGTCCCGCAGGAAGCGCTGATGTCCGGATGCGGTTGTAGCGTCGACGAGAACGATGGCTTGGAGCAGCGAACGCTTTCGCATGCTCCTTGCCGTCAACGTGACCATGTTCCTCGTGGAGGGACTGGCCGGCCTCGTGGCTGAGTCGACCGGTCTGCTTGCGGACGCGCTCGATATGCTCGCCGACGCCGCAGTCTACGGCATCGCCCTCGCGGCCGTCGGTGCTGTGTCGGCGAGGAAGGTCGCAGCGGCCAGGGTCAGCGGCGTTGTGCAGTTCGCGCTCGGGCTCGGCGTTCTGGCGGAAGTCGTGCGCCGCACCGCATCTGGCAGCGAACCCAC
>CAYXVF010000254.1:0-1835 GCA_964468125.1 uncultured Bdellovibrionales bacterium
CCTTTTACCAAATGGCCGCGTCCGATTTTAGTCTTTTCGTGAGAAATAAGGGCTAACCCTTATTTCTCACCACGGCTCAAACTTCACGCCGAGATCGCTCGTCGTGCGTAGTTCGGACCGTGGTGTTGTCAGAACACCGACGATTTTGCTCGAAATCCGGTTTCGGAGGCGAGTTTTTGCCTCGATCGAGGCTCTTCACGCTCGCGCGACCCTCCCACGATCGCACCTCGGCCCTGACGTCCCGCCGGGGCACGTTCGAGGGGAGATGCGGGAGGTTGTCCGAACTCAGCCAGGTCTCAATTGTCTGAAGACCGCTCGAAACTCGCGCTGCCACGGACAACTCGACGCCATGCGTAGCCACACCCGTCGGCTGGTGACCTGAACTTGAGCGCCGATCTTGAGCAGCCGCAGACGAATGGTCGTCGGCCGCAGTCCCCCCCACTCGACCGATGCGGCGGCGCGGCGCAGCAAACAGATGAAGAGGTAGGCGAGCCCTGAGAAGAAGAGACGAAGCTGATTCGAGCGCGTCCAGTGCGTGCTCATCTGGTCGGCGAACAGCTCGAGTTGTTCGCGAATTCGGTTCTCTGCGTCCCCACGCTGGCAGTAGATATCCTCGTAGAGCGCCTGAGCCTCGACGTCGTCTCTCGGCAGGGACGTCACGATGAAGCGTGGGTTTGCCCCACGACTCGTGTACTCGGCTTTGGCGACGACGCGCCGCGGACGACTCCATGAATCGAGTGTCGAGTACTCGAGCTCCTTGAAGACACGAGCTTTCTCGTCCGTTCGCTCATGCTCGGCTTTCGCGCTCGCCATCGCGTCGGTGATCTCCTTTTTGAGCCGTGCATTCTTCGCGAGGCCGACGACGTAGTCGACCCCGTTGGCTTCGCACCACCCCATGATGCGCTCTCGGGCAAACCCAGAGTCCCCTCGCACGACGATGCGCATCTCGGGATACCTGGCCCGCAGCCGTGGCACGATCCGCGCGAGGTGGTCGACCGTCCCCATCGAGGCGTCTCGATCGGCGCGACGCAGCTCGGAGACGACCAACCACTCGGCGCAAAAGATGTAGAGCGGCAGGTAGCAATAGTGCCCGTAGTAGCCGTGGTAGAACTTGTCTTCCTGGTCGCCGTGCAGCTCGAAGTCGGTCGCGTCGACGTCGAGGATCAGCATATCGGTCGACGGCGTGGCCAGGTCGAGCCATAGCTCGACCAGCAGATCCTCGAGGCGCGCGAGGTCGACCGTAAAGCGTTTGTACCGCGACGATGTGCCCCCCTCGACGGCGCTGAGCTCCAGGCGATTGAGCGTCGACTTTCCCGCCAGCGCATGACCCTGATCTCGAGCTCTGGGACGAGACTCACCGGTCGGGTCCGACTTCCCCACCGCCGCGGCAAAGGCCGGGTCGCGGCGCAACTCGTCGTGGTCGTTGAGATCTTCGTAGCCGAGTGCCAGCGCGAAGACACGTTGAGAGAGTAGCTCGGCGAGGGTGTGTTCGACGCGGTCGGGGTTCCGGTGGTCGACGAAGCACTCGGCAACGCGCGACAAGATGCCGTGTGCCCCTTCAATCTCCCGAAGGAGCAACACACCGCCATCCGAGGTGATATCTCCCCCGTCGAAACGGGCGGTGACCCGGCGCTTAGAGAGGGGCTTGAAATCGAGCGGTTCATCATGACAGTCTGTATTCATCGGACGTCGGCCCTCTTTGGTGTCTAAGGTGTTGTTTGTACATACCTTTTACCAAATGGCCGCGTCCGATTTTAGTCTTTTCGTGAGAAATAAGGGCTAGGTTCCGTTTAGGTAGTGCAAACTGTGCAAATCAGTTGACAAACCGGTGCCTC
>CAYXVF010000255.1:0-1775 GCA_964468125.1 uncultured Bdellovibrionales bacterium
CCGTGCGGGAATCCCAAAACCTCTACCTGAGTCAATTCGTCCACACGGCCTAGAGACTTGGTGCTAAGTAACTCAGCCAAGAAGGCACGGTAAGTGAAGCCGCTGACTAATCCAGTGGGAATGATGAGTCCGGCGTATCCAGTAGGCTGCGTCAACTGCCAGAAGTGGTCCGTAAAAACCGCATAGGTGTTGACGTCTCCGACCCCACCTCTCGGGAAACGGCCGGACTCTCGCATGAAGTGGCTTTCGGTCGCGGCGGTTCTCAGCGCATCCTGCCATTCCCTAGTCAGGCGCGGGTTGGTGTCGTCCAGCTGTTCGATCAGCTTCTTGCGCGCAGCAGCGTTCTTCGCGGTTGCGATTTCTGCGTCCCGAAGCGCGAAGAATGCCTGCTCCTGTAATTTCACACGCTCCCATGGTGGATTGCCGAGCACCACGTTGAAGCCGCCGCGCTGCATGATGTCCGGAAACTCGAGCGGCCAATGGAAGGCCCGGGCTTCGCGCGCAACTTTGGGAGCATCGACCATCGCGTTCCGGATCTTGCCCTGATTGAGCGCCATCCAGATCTCTTCGGTCGTCGGGACAGTCCGTTCGGACGGACCTGTTGGGGCGTGGCCAGTCTTGGGCAGCAGGAATGCTGCAATGAAAAGGTCGCAGGCGGCCTTTGCGCGGACAAAGTCCTGCTTCTTGCGAAGCTCCTTAAAGCGCGCAGCCTTGGCGCCGATTTCGTCGAGCGTGTCTTCGGGCAATTCGCGGAAGCCGGAGAAGTCGACAGCGAACGGTTTGGTCTCGGGCAGTTTGTTGAGGCCGGTGCTAAAATCGAAACCGCCTTGGCCGGTTTTCGCCGCGGCATTTATTTTCTTGTAGATGCTCGCGATGTCCTTGTCGTCACCCGTCAGCGGCTTGTACGCGGCATCGGGGATGCCGTCCTCTAGTACCTTTAGGTCAAAGACACCGAGCAGCGCGTCGCCGCAGCGGATCTGCGCGTCGAAGAAGCCCAGCGGTAGGCCGGGGTCCACCGTCTCAATCCAGAGCGCGACCTTGGTCAGCTCCACCGCCATCGGGTTGCGGTCCACCCCGTGGATGCAGCAGCGCGCGACATCGCGAAGTGCATGACGGAAGTCGTCCATCGACGGCGTACCTTCGGCCCGGATGCGGGCAAGGCGCGTTGCGATGCGGCGGGCGGCGGCCAGCAGGAAGTGGCCCGATCCGCAGGCGGGGTCGATGACCGAGAGCTTCAGCAGCGCCTTGGCGGGGTCGTCCGCCTCGGCCTCGGTTTTGTCGAGCACGGGGTCGAGCGCGGTGTCGAGCAGCGCCTGAACGAGGCTGTCGGGCGTGTAATAGGAGCCGGTGGTCTTGCGCTGGTTGCCCTTCTGCTCGGCCGCCTCGGAGGCGAAGACGAGCGTCTTGCCGTCGTCCCCCAGCTGGGGCTGCAGTTCGAGGAGGGACTCGTAGACCGAGCCCAGCTCCTCGGTCTCCATCGCGCGCCAGTTGACGGGAACCATGCCGGTCTTGTCGGCGAGCCAGGAGAGGCAGTAGAGCGCCTCCATGAAGGCGCGGTTGCGCAGGCGGGCGGTTTCGAGGTGGGGCAGCCTGTCTTCGGCGAAGAGGCCGCCGAGCGCCGGGAGGGCGAGCGCTTCCTGCCCGTGGGCGAGCGCGCGGAAGACGATCTTGATGCCCTCGTAGCGGTCGTGGTGCTTGTCCCAGGTGGCGGCGCGGTAGCACTGCTTGCGGAGCGCCGCGAGGCTGTATCCCTCGGCATAGAGCGCGCGGGCCTC
>CAYXVF010000256.1:0-1698 GCA_964468125.1 uncultured Bdellovibrionales bacterium
CAGCTCGGCGCGCAGTTTCATCAACTCGTCGTTCTCCGGGAGCTTGGCGATCGCCTCCGCCTTCGGTCCCCACCACGATGCCACCGCGTCCTGAAGCGCTTGCTCCTTCGCCACGAGGCCCGGGTCGGACTCGATGCGCTTCTTCAACTCCGCCTTGCCGTCGACGCCGTCGACGAATTCGAGGTATCGCTCATCGCGCTCGGCCAGCAGCGCCCGAGGGTCGAGTCCGTGCGCCTCGAAGAGCGCCTGCTTCGCCCTCACTTCCGCCTTGGGGATGCCCCCGTGCAAGTGGGCTCGAACATCGTGAGGCTCGGGCGGGGGCGCGTTGTCCGCGTAGCGGCGGATGTTGAGGTTGTCGTCGTTCTCGGTCAGCTCCTCGCGGCTCACGACCCGGCAGAAGCCCTCGACATCCTCAAAACGTTCGTAAGCGGTCACGATTTTCTCGATGTGCTCCGGGTAGAGGAAGTTCTGCGCTCGCCCTTCGTAGAACTCGCGGTCGGCGTTGATGAAGAGCACCTTTCCTTGGCGGTCTTTCGGTTTCGCACCGGGGGCGCGGAGCAGGAGGATGCACGCGGGGATGCCGGTGCCGTAGAAGATGTTGGGGCCGAGTCCGATCACCGCATCGAGCAGGTCCTCGTCCAGAATCCCGGTGCGGATGTCGCGCTCGGCGCCGCCGCGGAAGAGCACGCCGTGGGGCAGCACCGAGCAGACCATGCCGCCTGGGCGCAGCACCGAGAGCATGTGTTGCACGAACATGAGGTCGGCCTTCTTGCCGCTCTCGGGGCAGAAGCCGAAGCGGAAGCGCTCCTTGAAGGGCAGGCCATCGGCCTCGTAGTTCTGCGAGAAGGGCGGGTTCGTGATGACGCGATCGAAGCGCATCAGCTCGCCACCCTCCTTGTGCATGGGGTCGGCGATGGTGTCGCCGTTGTGGATGTCGGCATCGGGGATCCCATGGAGCAGCATGTTCATCTTGCTGATCGCCCAGACGCCGCCGTTCGACTCCTGGCCGTAGAGGCCGAGGTTCCGCGAGTTGAGGCGGTGCTCGTCGAGGTACTCCTTGGCCATCACGAGCATGCCGCCGGAGCCTGAGCAGGGGTCGTAGATGCGCATGCCCTCTTCAGGCTTGGCGAGTCGGACCATCATCCGGACCACCGAGCGGGGCGTGTAGAACTCGCCGCCCTTCTTCCCGGCGGAGTCGGCGAAGTCGCGGATGAGGTACTCGTAGGCGGCACCGAGCAGGTCGGGGAACTCGAAGTCTTCGTTGCGGAGACGGTGCTTCGAGAAGTGCATGATGAGATCGCGCAGCTTCTTGTCGGGGATCTTCGACTGGCCGACCTTGCGGTTGAAGTCGATGTGCGTGAGCACGCCGTCGAGCGCGGTGTTATGCTCTTCGAGATCGGAGAGCGCCTTGTTCAAGCCGTCGCCGACCCCGTGGTGGACCTCATCGCGCAGGTGTTTCCAGCGCGCCTTTTCCGGCACGAAGAACGTGTCCGCGTAGAAACTCGGGTGGTTCGCGCGTTTCTCGGCGTCTGCCTGCGAGCGACCCTTGCCCAACTCTTTCCCTACGATGTCCTCGAAACGCGCCTCGAACACGTCCGAGCACCGCTTCAAGAAGAGCATCCCGAAGATGTATTCCTTGAACTCGGAGGCGTCCATTTTGCCCCGGAGGATGTCGGCCGCGGCGAAGAGGTGCCGTTC
>CAYXVF010000257.1:0-1688 GCA_964468125.1 uncultured Bdellovibrionales bacterium
CAGGCTGATGCAGAAACCGCCTCCGCGGCGAAGAGGCGACAGGGGGTGGGTGGGGGCGGACACCACCATCGACGGTGGCGTGTGACGCATGCAGCCAACCGTCGCGACATCCGTGGGAGCGGGAACCAGGAGGGCCATCGGCCTCCGGCTGTCCGAGAGACCCAGGCACGTATAAGGGCGGCGATCGCCGGCGCTGCGGCCTTTGCCGCGAGCCACCTCGGTGCTCCTGCTCCGAGAGTGGAGCGAATCGCAAGGCCGAGGTTGAACGCGGCGGCCTGAACGAGGACGCGCTTTCTCACGTTCCCCTGACCGGTCAGCGTGAGCTCTCGGAGTCCGCCTCGGTCGTAGAGGTGCTGGTTGGGGCGTTCGAGCAGCTCACCGCGCTTGCGTTGAAGCTCCTTGCCCTTCTTCCTCTTCGTCCGCGCTCGGTTCTGGTGGAAGGCCTGGGCGGCTTTCTCGCCGCCCTTGTCGACGAACTTCCGCTTCCCGCGCTGCTTCTTCTCAGGGATGAAGGTCCGGTAGCCCGCGAGCATCAACGCGAGCAACAGGCCGACCTTGTGGTACCCCTTGTCTGCGACGACCTCAGCGACAGGCTCCTTGTGCCAGACTTCTCCGGGAGGCTCGTCGTCGTCATCGCTGTCCGCGCTGCCTTCGTCACGTGCGGCGGCAATGTTCTTCTGAGCTGCGTCCAGGCTGGCTTCGAGGGTTGCCGTGTCGGCTTGGTTCCCCTGGAAGACCTCCGCGGCGAGGATCGCACCGGTCTCCATGTCGACGACGTGCTCGGCCTTGTATGCAAGCCGCGTCGTGCCGTTCTTCATCCGCGTGATGCGCGCGTCGCTATCCGTCGGTGAACGCCAGTCTTTGTTGCTGGTGGACTTCTTCCGTTTGCGGTCGTGTCGCACCGCGTCTTCGGCGCTGACCTGCCGCTGCTTATCGGCCATCACGTCGGCGCCGCCGCTCGCCTCGGCATCGTTGGGAGCGGTCGAAGCAGATGGCTCATCGTCGGCCTTCGCTTCGCCATCGCCGGGAGCCGTCGAAGGGAGTGGCGCACCGTGGGCCTGGGCCGCGTCGTCGGCCTCAGCCGCAAGGCCTTTGATGAACTCGCTGTACTGCTCGCCCGTGTCCTTGCGCACGATGCTCCGCATCGAGGCGTCCGCCTTGAGGTAGGTCGAGTCGACACCCTGGACCTTCCCCGTGAAGAGCCCTCTCTCCTCGATGATGCCGAGCACCAGGCGGAAAAACTCGTCAAACACTTCGGGCGGAAGACGCCGCCGCGTACGGCTCAAGGTCGACTGGTCTGGCACCGGCTTGTGCGGGGGGAGCCCGAGGAAGTCCCGCAGCGACATAGAGTCCGCGCAGCGCCAAACGATGCCTCGCTCCGAGCCAATGCCCTCGAAATACCCGACGAGCAGCATCCGGAAGTACAAGCCGGGCGCTACCGACGGGCGCCCCGGCTTATCGGCCGCTGCGTAGTGCGCCTCGCAAAGGCGTTCCACAGCCTCGTCGAAGCCCGCTTCTTCGAGAAGCGCGTTCAGGGCCTCGTAAAATCGATGGCCCTTGCCCCGAGCCGGGGGCAGGAACATCTCGTCTTGTTCCGCTCTACGTCGTCCCATCGCCATCCGCGGAGTCGATCACAGTCCGAGACGATGTGCGATCGGCATCGACGGATTTTTGCATCAGCCTGCTAA
>CAYXVF010000258.1:0-1652 GCA_964468125.1 uncultured Bdellovibrionales bacterium
TAGGCCGCCATCAACTGCTCGTCGCTCCGTGTCACGGTCGCTTCCTGTCAGCCGTCGACGAACACGGTGGTCAAGAGAGCTGCATCGGGGATCGTCACATTCACCGCTCGCGCTCCGAGTTCGACGCGATAGGGCACCTCTCCACCGCTCTCATTGAACACGTGTACTGCGACGGTGCCGTCGGGGTTTTCGATTGCGGTTCCCACGAGACCTTCCGGTCCTTCGACTTCGGTGGTGAGCACCATGCCACCAGGTCGGCTGTGTCTCGAGAACTGGGCGAGTACATAGTAGATCGGTGTGTAGTAAACCGTGTCCGTTTCGCCATCTACGAGCACGGGAGCGAGGCAGTAGTTCTCGACGTGATTGGGCCCACCGCGTTTGTTGAGCGCGATGTTCCAGTCGATCCAGCCGGCCATCCAATGTCCGACGCTCACCACTAGGTCACGAGCGTAACGCATCGCGGGCGCGTACTTTGGGTGGTCTTCTGGATGGTTTGACCAATCCCAACCCCAATCGGTGGCTTCTTCTCTCCAAAACCAACCGTCGTCTTGCCACCAGTCGTAGAGGCCCTCGCAGCCGCAGGGGCGCACGCGGCACGTGCCGTCACATGATGCGGGGTTGGCAAGGCTGTCCGCCGTACCCTCGGTCTGAATGATCACCTTGTCGGGGTAGAGTGCGTGCTGCGCGTCGAGGACGTCTTCGTAGACTCGGAAAGTGCTGTTGTACCAATGCACTGCCGTTCCAAACACATGGCGTGCGGTCTCCGGCTCACCGAGGATCACTTTCGTATACTCGGGCATCTCGGCGCGGTTTTGGTCGAAGATCAGAATGCGCGTGTCGAGGGACGCCGCTCGGAAAGCATCGCCAATGATCGACACGACCTCGCTCTGCTCCTCGGGAGGCATATCCATGCTCTCCCAGGAGCCGTTGTTCCCCTGCGGTTCATTGACCGGGGTGATCGCCCAGATCGGGATCCCTTGCGACGCGTAGGCGCGAATGTATTTCACGAGGTAGTCTGCGAACGCGCCACGGTGCTCCTCCAGGAGGCGTCCGCCACGGCGCTCCTTCGGGTCGTAGTACTTGCCGTTGTCCTTCATCCAGGGTGGCGCGGTCCAAGGAGAGGCCACGATTCTGAAACTCGACCCTGGGACCGATTGCGCGTCTCGGATGAGCGCGATCAATCCGTTTTTTTGGTCCTCTTCGATCGAGAAGACGCCGGGGGCGGGCGAGTAGGTGTAGCTGTATTCGGAGAAGTCCGAGCTCGCGATGTGGATACGGGACAGGCTGTAGCGCGCGCCGTCCTCTCCGAAGTACGCTTCGAGTACTTCACGTCGCTTCTCCGGCGTGAGCGTTTTCAACGCCGCGGCCGAAGCCTGGGTCAAGGACCCTCCGACCCCGAAGAACACCTGGCGCGGCCGGTCGCGGACCACTCGTATGTGAGCGCTCGGCTCGCCTGAAGAATGCGCCGAGCTAATCTCGCGCATGTGGTCGCCCGCGCTCGAGGTCAGAAACATCCGAACCGGTGGTGTCGACAGCGCGGCGGCTGCGGGTTCCGGTGCGGCGGATCGACAGCCTCCAAGAGCGAGCGGAACGACGAGGAGCCTGGAGATACGCATGGTGTGCTTTCTAGCGGAGGGGCTACAGGCTGTGGC
>CAYXVF010000259.1:0-1628 GCA_964468125.1 uncultured Bdellovibrionales bacterium
GCGACGTCGAGCTCGTTACGTCACTACGGGAGCGGTTCACACGGGGGCCTGTGGAGATCGCTCATCTCATGCTCCGTCGCCTCTCTCTAGCCGTGCTCCTCGCGCTGCTCGCCTGCAGCGCCGTCCCCCCGCCACGCACGCCACCCGGAACGTCCATGTCCATCGAGAACAGTTCGATCGTCGTCGAACAGACCTGCGCCGCTTCACCCGACGCGGTGTGGTCCGCGCTCTCCGACCCGAAGCAGATGTCGCAGTGGTTCTTCGAGCCGATTGAAGCGTTCGAGCCGACGGTCGGGTTTGAGACACGTTTTGTCGTGACCGTCGAAGGCACCGACTATGTGCACCTCTGGCGGATCACCGACGTCGTGCCCGGGAGGACGCTCGCCTATCAATGGCACTACGAAGGCGTCGAGGGCGACTCGCAGGTGCTCTGGGAAATCACCTCCACCGGCTCGCTCGGCACCACCGTGCGGCTCACGCACCGAGGACACGCCTCGTTCCCGCGCGACAATCCAGTCTTTTCGCGCGCGGCCGGCGTCGGTGGATGGACCTATTTCCTCGATCGCCTCGCGAAACACGTTGCCGGACAAACCGATGCGGCGCACGAGCACCACGGCATCGACTACTTCGAGATCAACGTCAGCGACCTGGACGCGGCGAAGAAGTTCTACGCCGACGCCTTCGGATGGAGCTTCAATGACTACGGGCCGACTTATGCCGGCATCAGGAAGGGCGAGGGCGAGGCGGGTGGCTTGCGACTCGTGGACTCGGTGACACCCGGCGGCCCGCTCATCATCTTGTATTCGGCCAACTTGGAAGACTCGGTCGAGCACGTCCGCGCGTCGGGCGGTACCATCGCAAAAGAGATCTTTCAGTTCCCCGGGGGTCGACGTTTCGAGTTTACAGATCCGAGCGGGAATCTGCTCGCCGTCTGGTCGGACCGCCAGCCGGGGTAGGCTCGAGCCACCCACATGCGCTCCCGTGCGTTCGCCCCTCAGTCGGCTCAACTGAATCCTCGCGGCTACGCCAAACAGCGAGCCCGTGCGAAGGTTCAGTCGAAGAAGCTCGTGGAGATCGCTGAGGTAGACTGAGAAAGTAACGACACCTCGGCCAGGCCTGAAATTTCGATTCTCGGTCCGGGGCCGCTTTAGGCGTCGAAAAATCCGCGCAGCGCCAAAATCGTGGCATCCAGCTTGGGCGGCTGCACACCCAGGGCCTCGAAGGCCTCGCTGGGCTCCTTGACGCCTTGAATCGGCAGGTGGTCGTCCATGACGGCTACGTTCATGCTGAGCATGCGATAATTCAGCTGATATCGCGGGTCATCGGGCTTGAGGGTCATGAAACGTGCCCGAATGCGACCCTTGGTTCGTGACGTTTCGTAGTAATCTTTGGAGCGTTGGCGCGCCGCCTCGGTAAACTGAGAGTGGCGCCAGTCCAGAACGGATGCGATCCCACCAGCGGCTTCGATTTCTTCCGCTTTGACCCGGCGGATCTCGTCGGCAATCCTGAGATAATCGTCCAACAGCTCTGGACTGATCTCTGCAGCAGCCACACACACGACGATCGTCGCGGGCTCGAGATACCAGACACGAAAGTCATCCGCTGGCCCGATGATGTGGCGCGCCCAA
>CAYXVF010000260.1:0-1587 GCA_964468125.1 uncultured Bdellovibrionales bacterium
CGACGGAGCGATCGGCAGCACCCTGCAGATCGGCTCGACTCCGTATTCGGCCCGGTGAGTATCGATAAATCCGATCATCGTTTGAGTGGGCGGTCGAGCTCCGCCTGGGCGAAAAAAGCCGAAGGTACGCTCACACGGTCGTTGCAACACCTTCAAGAACAATGGGGCAGGGAGAAAGCCATGGGTCGTGCGTACGATGATAACGAGCAAGAGGAGCTCTGGCGTCGCTGGAAACGAGGCGATCGGATTACGGATATCGCCAGAGCTCTTGGACGCGAGACAGGCTCTCTGTATGGGGTGCTACTTGCACGCGGTGGCTTTCCTCCGGCGCGTCGCAAGCGCTCCGTCCAGACACTCAGTCTAGAGCATCGCGAAACGGTTTCTCGAGGGGTCGCAGCCGGGTCTAATATTCGGGCGATCGCTCGCGACCTGGGACGGGCCCCACGCAAAATTTCCCGTGAAATCGCTCGAAATGGAGGCCGTCGACGGTATCGCGCTACGGACGCCGACACGCGAGCTTGGAAGTCTGCGTGCAGACCAAAGGAGTCGAAGCTTGCCCTCAACTCTCGATTGAGGCGCGTGGTTCGCTCGAAGCTGGAGCGCAAATGGTCGCCGGAGCAGATCGCGGGTTGGTTGCGCCTGAAGTATGCTGGCGACACGGAGATGACCATTTCTCACGAGGCCATCTATCGCTCACTGTTCCTGCAAGCGCGGGGAGCTCTCAAACGAGAGCTGACTCAGCACCTGCGAACTCAGCGGCGTTTTCGTCATTCGAGGCATCGCAAAGCATCCCGACAAGGACAGATTATTGACCCTGTGAGAATCAGTGAGCGCCCTCCCGAAGCGACAGACCGCGCGGTGCCTGGACACTGGGAGGGGGATCTCCTTCTTGGGGGCAAGAGCACCCAAATCGTAACCCTGGTCGAACGTCGGTCACGCTTTACAATACTCGTACGTGTTCCAAGCAAGGATGCTGGAACCGTTAGAAAAGCACTGGCTCGGAAGATCCGCCGACTCCCGAACGAGCTGTCGAGGAGCATTACCTGGGACCGCGGCACCGAGATGGCACAGCACGCTCAGCTCCGTGTTGATGCAAACATCGAGATCTATTTCTGCGACCCACACAGTCCATGGCAGCGAGGCACGAACGAGAACACAAACCGTCTTCTTCGACAGTACTTTCCCAAAGGCCATCCACTCGACAGCTACACCCAGGTGAAGCTCGATCGCGTTGCAGCCGAACTCAATGCACGTCCGCGCGAGACCCTTGGATTTAGATCACCCGCTGAAGTGTATATAGAAGCGTTGCGTTGACTCGTTGAGCGCAAGGAAGCTTTCCGCAAGATTTCGTTCGCGCGACGAAGCTCGCGATTCTCGCGCTCGAGCTCCTTGATGCGGTTCTTATCCTCGGTCGTTTGACCAGGGCGCCGGCCTGAATCGCGCTCGACTCGACGCACCCACGACCGAAGCGTTTCCGGGCTGCAACCGATCTTCTCGGCGACAGAACGCATCGCCGACCACTGCGACGGGTGCGAACCTTGCTGGTCCAACAACATCCGAACAGCACGTTCTCTGACTTCCGGGGAA
>CAYXVF010000261.1:0-1582 GCA_964468125.1 uncultured Bdellovibrionales bacterium
ACAGCTATTGCTCTCCGCGGGCGTGGAAGTGGGGCGTTTCTTCAGCGGCTCGGCTTTCACGACGCTGTCGCTCGTGCCCCTGGGAAACCGCCTCGGCTCAGGGGGCGTTGCGCTGGGCGGGTGTGCTGAGGAACGCGGGTGAGGCCTCGGCCGGATCACCGAGTGCGCGCTCCGCCTTCGCAGCGCGCGCCCACCATGCGAGCTGCGCGAACGTTCGACCAAAGTACGTGTCCCATCGCGCTGCGTCCTCGCCCGCGGCGAGCTGTCCATCCTCGTCGAACACGTCGTGTGCCTTGGGCACATGAACCATGGCCGAGACGGGCAGACAACCGAGCTCCGAGAGGTAGGCGCGCATACCTACTGCGGCGCGAACACCACCCCACTGGCCCGCGGAGTAGGTGACGATGGCACTCGGCTTGAACGCGAAGCGCGACGCCCCAAAGTGGTTGAGCAGGTGCGTCAGCGCGGGGCTCATCGAGTGGTTGTACTCAGGGCTCACCATCACGTAGCTTTCGGCCCGCTCGATTTTCTGCGCGAGCGCTTCGAGCGCGGGCGGCGCCTGACACTCGGCGTGGGAAAAATGCGGTTTGAACACCGCGCCCAGATCGAACGCCAGCGGATCGATGAGCTCCACCTCGGCGCTCATGCGTTCGAGCTGGCGCACGCATGCGCTGGCAACACGCGCGCCGAGTCGCGCAGGTCGCGGCGGAATGCTCTGGCGAGCAGAGCCGAGAAAGACCAAACAACGAAGCGCCATACCCGCGACCCTACGCGAGCCTCGCAGGGGTTGCTATGTCTGGGCCGCGACGAAGACATGAGACCTGTCGAGGCCGAACGGCTCGACGCCACGCCGATTCACATCGGCGAGCTGTGGGGGCTGGCTGAAGCGTGAGCAAAGTTGCCGCAGGGCCCCCGAGCGGGTGCCTCTCGGCGCTCCGATGTACTAGTCAGAGGCAGCTCCCGACGGATCTTGAGCATGCGGTTTCGGCCCGCGGATATCAGACTGATCAACGTCGGCATCGCCTCGGGCGCGTTCCCTGTCATGTGCGGACCAGTAAAGCAGCGACGGGGCCGCCGGCTCCGACGACAAAACGACGGAGCTTGACAGGGTCGCTCCGTATCAGAGGGTGTTTCATCGGAGGAGGCCCTCGGGTCCGGTGCCAAGAACCGCTTCAGCGCCATTCTTCTCACCACCTTCACTACGTCCTTCGGGATGATCCCGCTTTGGCTCTCAGGAGGTGAAATGTGGCGGCCGATGGCGGTCAGCATGATCTTTGGCCTGCTCTTTGCCACCCTAATCCTGCTGTTCTTCGTGCCGAACCTGTATCGAGTTCTCTTCCCGGAATCGGCCTCGACGCAGAACTGTGAGTCGTCACAGTTCGCAACAAAACTCAGCTAAGCGAACGTGGTGTCCTCGAGGCCGCGCAGTAATAGTGCTGCTGATTGAAACCCGCGTCTGCAACGCAAACTGCCGATACCAACGGAGTCTACCCATGAAAATAAAGACCCTAGCCCTGTATGCGATCCTGAACGGATTCCTACTGGGCGCATGCGATGAAGACAGCAACGAGAACAGCAACGA